>NZ_CP070353.1:2135625-2847500 GCF_016919405.1 Ensifer sp. PDNC004 | reverse complement strand
CGTCGATGGCATCTCAGAAGGATTGGGTTGTAAAAGGTAACCCTATCTGCCGCGTCCCTTCGGGACGGCGGCTAATGGATGAGCATTGGCAATGAGAACGATCAAGTGTCAAAAGGGCATTTGGTGGATGCCTTGGCATGCACAGGCGATGAAGGACGTGATACGCTGCGATAAGCCGTGGGGAGCTGCGAATAAGCTTTGATCCATGGATCTCCGAATGGGGGAACCCACCTTAAATGCTTGGAAAATTTAAGTCGTGCGCAAGTACGGCTTAGGTTTCCAAGTATTGTTTAAAGGTATCTTATCCTGAATACATAGGGGTAAGAAGCGAACGCAGGGAACTGAAACATCTAAGTACCTGCAGGAAAGGACATCAACCGAGACTCCGCAAGTAGTGGCGAGCGAACGCGGACCAGGCCAGTGGCAATGAGGAATAAAGTGGAACGACATGGAAAGGTCGGCCGTAGAGGGTGATAGCCCCTTACACGTAGAACACTCATTGTCCTTGAGTAAGGCGGGACACGTGAAATCCTGTCTGAACATGGGGAGACCACTCTCCAAGCCTAAGTACTCGTGCATGACCGATAGCGAACAAGTACCGTGAGGGAAAGGTGAAAAGCACCCCGACAAGGGGAGTGAAATAGAACCTGAAACCGGATGCCTACAAACAGTTGGAGCCCGCAAGGGTGACAGCGTACCTTTTGTATAATGGGTCAACGACTTAGTGTGACGAGCAAGCTTAAGCCGATAGGTGAAGGCGCAGCGAAAGCGAGTCTGAACAGGGCGTTCAGTTCGTCGCATTAGACCCGAAACCGAGTGATCTAGCCATGAGCAGGTTGAAGGTTGGGTAACACCAACTGGAGGACCGAACCCGCATCTGTTGCAATAGATTGGGATGACTTGTGGTTAGGGGTGAAAGGCCAATCAAACTCGGAAATAGCTGGTTCTCCGCGAAATCTATTTAGGTAGAGCGTCGACCGAATACCCTCGGGGGTAGAGCACTGGATGGGCTATGGGGACTCACCGTCTTACTGATCCTAACCAAACTCCGAATACCGAGGAGTACTAGTCGGCAGACACACGGCGGGTGCTAACGTCCGTCGTGAAAAGGGCAACAACCCTGACCTCCAGCTAAGGTCCCCAAGTCATGGCTAAGTGGGAAAGGATGTGAGGATCCCAAAACAACCAGGATGTTGGCTTAGAAGCAGCCATCATTTAAAGAAAGCGTAACAGCTCACTGGTCTAAATAAGGGTCTTTGCGCCGAAAATGTAACGGGGCTAAAGCCATGCACCGAAGCTGAGGATACGTCGCAAGACGTGTGGTAGCGGAGCGTTCCGTAAGCCTGTGAAGGGATACCCGTGAGGGGTCCTGGAGGTATCGGAAGTGCGAATGTTGACATGAGTAACGATAAAGAGGGTGAGAGACCCTCTCGCCGAAAGACCAAGGGTTCCTGCTTAAAGTTAATCTGAGCAGGGTTAGCCGGCCCCTAAGACGAGGCGGACACGCGTAGTCGATGGGAACCACGTTAATATTCGTGGGCCTGGTGGTAGTGACGGATTGCTTAACTTGTTCAGACTTATTGGATTGTCTGGGCGGGGACGCGGTTCCAGGAAATAGCTCCACCGTATAGACCGTACCCGAAACCGACACAGGTGGTCAGGTAGAGTATACCAAGGCGCTTGAGAGAACTATGCTGAAGGAACTCGGCAAATTGCACGCGTAACTTCGGAAGAAGCGTGACCCTTTTTGACGCAAGTCAGATGGGGTGGCACAGACCAGGGGGTAGCGACTGTTTATCAAAAACACAGGGCTCTGCGAAGTCGCAAGACGACGTATAGGGTCTGACGCCTGCCCGGTGCTGGAAGGTTAAGAGGAGGGGTGCAAGCTCTGAATCGAAGCCCCAGTAAACGGCGGCCGTAACTATAACGGTCCTAAGGTAGCGAAATTCCTTGTCGGGTAAGTTCCGACCTGCACGAATGGCGTAACGACTTCCCCGCTGTCTCCAGCATAGACTCAGTGAAATTGAATTCCCCGTGAAGATGCGGGGTTCCTGCGGTCAGACGGAAAGACCCCGTGCACCTTTACTATAGCTTTACACTGGCATTCGTGTCGGCATGTGTAGGATAGGTGGTAGGCTTTGAAGCAGGGACGCCAGTTCTTGTGGAGCCATCCTTGAAATACCACCCTTATCGTCATGGATGTCTAACCGCGGTCCGTTATCCGGATCCGGGACAGTGTATGGTGGGTAGTTTGACTGGGGCGGTCGCCTCCGAAAGAGTAACGGAGGCGCGCGATGGTGGGCTCAGACCGGTCGGAAATCGGTCGTCGAGTGCAATGGCATAAGCCCGCCTGACTGCGAGACTGACAAGTCGAGCAGAGACGAAAGTCGGTCATAGTGATCCGGTGGTCCCGCGTGGAAGGGCCATCGCTCAACGGATAAAAGGTACGCCGGGGATAACAGGCTGATGACCCCCAAGAGTCCATATCGACGGGGTTGTTTGGCACCTCGATGTCGGCTCATCGCATCCTGGGGCTGGAGCAGGTCCCAAGGGTTTGGCTGTTCGCCAATTAAAGCGGTACGTGAGCTGGGTTCAGAACGTCGTGAGACAGTTCGGTCCCTATCTGCCGTGGGTGTAGGAATATTGACAGGATCTGTCCCTAGTACGAGAGGACCGGGATGGACATATCTCTGGTGGACCTGTTGTCCTGCCAAGGGCATAGCAGGGTAGCTATATATGGAATGGATAACCGCTGAAGGCATCTAAGCGGGAAACCAACCTGAAAACGAGTATTCCCTTGAGAACCGTGGAAGACGACCACGTTGATAGGCTGGGTGTGGAAGTGCGGCAACGCATGAAGCTTACCAGTACTAATCGTTCGATTGGCTTGATCGTTCCCATTGCTTGTGTTCATCACAAGGCGATTGCAAAGCATTCGCCGAGATGAACGACGTGTTCAAAACAAAACGAGTTCGCTTAAACCCGAACTCACCAGCTTCTCATCCGGTTTGAGCCCGCAAGCTCAAATCTTGCGCTTTGCCGACCTGGTGGTTCTGGCGGGGTGGCTGCACCCGTTCCCATTCCGAACACGGCCGTGAAACGCCCCAGCGCCGATGGTACTTCGTCTTAAGACGCGGGAGAGTAGGTCGCTGCCAGGTCTGCAAAACGCAAGATAAAACGCCGGAAATCTTCTCGACACACTCTTCGGCCCTGCCGAAACACAAGGGCCGCCAACAAGCGGCCTTTTTGCGTAAGTAAGATCAGACAAACCAACGGGATTTTGCGCACGCAAAACCCGGACCGGTTAAACGGGATTTTGCCTTCGGCAAAACCCGCAATGAGCGGATAAATCCCAAAGGGATTTACCGCGATGGCGCGGGGTGGAGCAGCCCGGTAGCTCGTCAGGCTCATAACCTGAAGGCCGCAGGTTCAAATCCTGCCCCCGCAACCAAATCTCATAACCTAAAGCCCGCCAGGAGAAATCCGGCGGGCTTTTGGGCGTTCTAACGGTTTCCACCAGCCCTGAAAGAACGAGAGGCCCGCTCAGGCTCGGTCCTGTGACGCAATGACATCGCGCAGGATGGCATTCAGCGCCAACGGTCGCTCCAGCGGAACATAATGGCCGCAAGCCGGCAGGACGTGCACTCGGCCGTTAACGGTGCTTGCTGCCTGTGAGGTACTCGCCCTCGGCCCCGGAGCGACATCGTCCGCCCCGGACACAATCGTGATCGGGCCCGGAAACGTCGTGAGGCAGTGATCCCGGCTTGGCCGCGTGTGAAATACGGTGACACCCCTTGCGATCTCCGCCGCCGAGGATCGTAACGCCATTTCTTTCGCCCGGTTGATGGTCGCGGCGCTGGTGGCGCGGGAAAACAAAGGCGCCCAATAGGATTCCCAGGCGACCTCCAGGCCTTCCTCGCCAATCAGTCTAAGTGCGGAGGCATGGAAAGTCGGATCGGGATGATGCTTTGCCTTCGTGCCGATCAGCACCAGGGCAGAGACCCGTTCCGGCGCGATGGTCGCAATTTCGAGGGCGCATGATCCGCTGACGGAACAGCCGACAACGATGATATTGCCGCCGGTCAGTGGTTCGAGTGCCGCCCGCGCCCATACGTCGATCGTCTCTCCCGAAGAATAGAGAGTCGGGGCATGGGTTGCGCCTGGAAGCAGATGCATCTGTTCCGCCCACATGGAACCGTCGAGCGGCAATGCATGCAGCAGCAAGAGTTCGGGGGGCGACCTTGGCCGCGGCCTGTTGGCGAAGTTGGCGCTCATGAAACGCACTATGAGCCAGCCGCCGGCGAAAGGGCAATCCGGGCGCACTTCGGACGTGTCACCAGCGGAGCGATGTCGGCAATAGTCCGTCAGGAGTGTGGTCGTTGCTTGAGATGCCCGTGCGCCCCGCTGGACAATCGCGCAAAAATAGAAACTATCGCCGTGACTGGAACAGAGTCGAAACGCGGCTTTAGGCGGGAGTGGCGCGGCATGAGTTATCAGGAGACCTTGGACGTTCAACGAAACCGACCCGTCTACGCGCTCTTTTTCGTCTGTGCCGCTTTGGCGATCCTCGGCAGCCTGCTTGCCGCTTCCGACGATTCTCCCTGGCGCTGGCTGCATTATCTGACCAAGCCGACGGCGACCCTGCTGCTTCTCGTAGTGGTGTTGCGAACGATCTCCCAAACATCCAGTGCCTATGTCTGGGCCGTCGCGATCGGCCTTGTCTTTGCGGCAGCCGGCGATGTCTTCCTGATGCTGCCGGGTGATTATTTCCTCGCCGGCCTCGTTTGCTTCCTGCTGACCCATTGCGCCTACATCTATGCGCTCACCCGCGACGCCAGATTTGCCGATAGCAAAGGCATCTTCGCCGCCTTTGCACTCGTCGCGCTCGCCGTCGTCGGCGGGCTCTGGACCTCGCTCCCGCCGGAGATGCGCATTCCCGTCATCGTCTATGCACTGGCGCTCGGTGTCATGGCGGCCCAGGCCATCTCCCGCGCACGGCAGCTTTCGGGAGCGCCTCGGGCGACGGCAGCACGGTTCGCCGCCTATGGCGGCCTGTTGTTCCTGATCAGCGACAGCATTCTTGCCTATGGCCGTTTCCGCTTCGCAATCCCTTTCAACGCGCTCTGGGTGCTCGGCACCTATTATGCCGCCCAATGGTTTTTTGCCCGCTCGACCGATGACCACAGCCACTGACAATACTTCACACCTCCGTGCCACTTTCGACGGACTGCGCGCGGCCTGGCGCGATGAACGGCCGTCCGTCGAGCAACGCAGTGCGGACCTGAGCCGGCTCAGGGATCGCCTGCGCGCCCGCATGGAGGAGATGTGCGAGGCAATTGATCAGGACTTTGGCCATCGCGCCCGGCATGAGACCTTGCTTGGCGAAGGTGGCGTCGTGCTTTCTGAAATCGACCACACGCTGGCAAAGCTCAAACATTGGGTTCGGCCGGAGCGTCGCAAGGCCGGCTGGAAGCTGTGGCCGGCGAAGGCCGAGGTGCGGTACGTGCCGCTCGGCGTCGTCGGCATCATTTCGCCGTGGAACTATCCGGTCAATCTGGCGCTGGCGCCGCTGGTGGCGGCGATTGCCGCCGGCAACCACGTGTTTCTGAAGCCGTCGGAACACACGCCGCGCACCGCGGAATTCCTTCGTTCGCTGCTTGCCGACGTCTTTCCCGAGACGCGGGTGGCGGTCGCCTTGGGGCCGGCTGAACTTTCGGCGGCGTTCTCGGCGCTGCCCTTCGATCACCTTTTTTTCACCGGCTCGACTGCCGTCGGCCGCAAGGTGATGGCAGCGGCGGCGCAGAACCTGACGCCCGTCACGCTGGAACTCGGCGGCAAGTCGCCGGCGATCGTCGGCGAGCACGCGGACCTCGCCAAGGCCGCCGCCCGGATTGCAACCGGCAAGCTCTTCAACGCCGGCCAGACCTGCATCGCGCCCGACTATGTGCTGATCCATGAGAGCAAGCGGGATGCTTTAATGGAACTGCTGAAGCGGGAGATTGCCGCGCGCTATCGGTCGAAACGCCGTCTCGACGATTACACGTCGATCATCAACGACACCCAGTACGAGCGCCTGAAGCGGCTGATTGCGGATGCCGAGGGGCGCGGCCATCCGGTGATTTCCCTTCTCGACGGGGCAATGGACGTGGTCGCGCGGCAACGCCTCCTCATGCCGACGCTCGTGCTTGATCCGGACCGCGACAGCGCTGTCATGGGCGAAGAGATTTTTGGGCCGATCCTTCCCCTCGTCAGTTACGCCTCCATCGAGGAGGCCATCGCCTATGTGTACGATCGCGACCGCCCATTGGCACTTTATTGCTTCAGCCGCGACAAGGCCGAAATCGAAGCCGTCCTGTCGCGCATCGTCGCCGGCGGCGTCTGCGTCAACGACACGCTCTACCAGTTCGGCTGCAACGACCTGCCTTTCGGCGGCGTTGGCGCCAGCGGCATGGGGCACTATCACGGGCGCGACGGCTTCCTGACCTTCTCCAAGGCGATGCCGGTGCTGAGGAAACTCGATCCGGCGCCGAGCGACCTGGTGAAACCGCCCTATCGGGGCATTGCCGACTGGGTCATCCGCTTCCTGTCGCGATAATTCGCCAAAAAATCTGCAATCACGCAGCAATTTGGCCTTGTAGCTCTAGTTGCTATAGGTCGTAGCCTTGCTTCAGAATTTGCAAGGAGCAGGTTATGGCGAGCACTATTCGGGAAGCCCGTTATCGCGTCGAAGGCATGGATTGCGCGTCCTGCGCGTCCAAGATCGATACGGCGGTGCGTCGGCTTTCGGGCGTCGAGGACGTATCGGTCTCTGTGTCGGCGGGCACCATGTCGGTCAAGTTTGCCGACGAGAACGATCTTTCGACATCGATCGTGAGCAGGGTCGGAAAGCTCGGCTATCGTTTGCATCCGATCCAGGCAGGCCAGGCGCAGGAGCGGAAGACGGCCCATGTCTGCTCCGGGCACGATCACAATCATGAGCACGATCATGCCCATGACCACGGCGGCCACAGTCATGATCATGATCACGGTCACAAGCATAATCATGCCCATGACCATGATCATCGACACGATGAGCACGCCCATCATCACGAAGGCAACGCCAGCCAGAAGGGCGAGGCAGCCGCAGTCGCGATGGGGCTTCATGGTCATGACCACGGCCCGACGAGCGGTCCCTGGTGGAAGTCGGGCAAGGGCAAGCTGACGATCGCCAGCGGCCTGGCGCTGATTGCTGCCTATGCGGTCGGCAAGACGATCCCGGTGACCGAGCCCTGGATCTTTACGCTGGCCATGCTCGTCGGTCTGTTGCCGATCGCGCGGCGCGCCTTTGTCGCCGCAACCATGGGCACGCCGTTTTCGATCGAGATGTTGATGACGATCGCTGCGATCGGCGCGGTCTTCATCGGTGCGACCGAGGAGGCGGCGATGGTCGTCCTGCTCTTCCTGGTCGGTGAACTGCTGGAAGGCGTGGCCGCCGGCAAGGCGCGCGCCAGCATCCAGTCGCTGACGGCCCTCGTTCCGAAGTCCGCCTTCGTCGAGCGCGACGGGCGGCTGGATGAGGTTCCCGCCGAGACGTTGAGCGTCGCCGCCGTCATTCTCGTTCGCCCCGGCGACCGCATTCCGGCCGATGGCGTCATTCTCTCCGGCGAAAGCGCCGTCGACGAAGCGCCGGTGACCGGCGAAAGCACGCCCGTGCGCAAGGAAGTCGACGACACTGTCGTTGCCGGCACCGTCAATGGTTCCGGCGCACTCCGCGTGCGGGTCACGGCCGCCGCTGCCGACAACACCATCGCGCGCATCGTCCGCATGGTGGAGGAAGCCCAGGAAAGCAAGGCGCCGACCGAGCGCTTCATTGATCGCTTCTCGCGTTACTACACGCCGGGTGTCGTTGTCGTGGCGGCGCTTGTTGCCGTGCTGCCGCCGCTTCTCTGGGGCGGCTCCTGGGATGAGTGGATCTACAAGGGGCTTGCCATCCTCTTGATCGGTTGCCCCTGCGCGCTGGTCATCTCGACGCCGGCAGCGATCGCCGCCAGCCTTTCGGCCGGCGCCCGTCGCGGCTTGCTGATGAAGGGTGGCGCCGTGCTTGAGAATGTCGGCAAGGTCACGGCCGCCGCTTTCGACAAGACCGGAACGCTGACCGAAGGCAAACCGAAGGTGACGGATATCGTCGGCTTCGGCCGTTCGGAGGCCGACGTCCTGCGCCTTGCAGCAGCGCTGGAGCAGGGATCAAGCCACCCGCTCGCCCGGGCCATCCTGGAACGCAGCACGGCCGATGGCGTTGCGATCCCCACTATCGCCACCGTCAATGCGGTCGGCGGCAAGGGGTTGGAAGGCACCGTCGAAGGCGCAGCACTCTTCTTCGGTTCGCCGAAGGCCGCCGCCGAGCGCACGCCGATGACGCCCGACGAAAAAGCGCGCGTCGCCGCTCTCAACGATGAAGGCAAGACCGTTTCGGTGCTGGTGGCCGGTGGCGTAATTGCCGGCGCCATCGCCATGCGCGACGAGCCCCGGCCGGATGCGGCCGCGGGCGTGAAGGCGCTCACCGATGCCGGCCTGCGCGTCGTCATGCTGACCGGCGACAACCGCCGCACGGCCGAAGCGATCGGCCGCCAGTTCGGCATGGAGGTCCGCGCTGAACTGCTGCCCGAGGACAAGCAACGCATCGTGCGCGAATTGAAGGCGGAGGGCTTCAACGTCGCCAAGATCGGCGACGGCATCAACGACGCGCCAGCACTGGCCGCGGCCGATATCGGTATCGCCATGGGCGGTGGCACCGATGTGGCGCTGGAAACGGCGGACGCGGCGGTCTTGCACGGCCGCGTGGGCGACGTTGCGGCGATGATACGGCTCTCCCGCTCGACGATGCGCAACATCGTACAGAACATCACGATTGCGCTTGGCCTGAAGGCCGTCTTCCTGGTGACGACGATCATCGGCGTCACCGGCCTTTGGCCGGCGATCCTCGCCGACACCGGCGCAACCGTTCTCGTCACGATGAATGCCCTCAGGTTGCTTCGGCCCGTGCGAGCCGCCTGAGAACCACCATAACTCCCAAGACGAAGGACCGGCGGCACCCGTTGTCGCCGGTTTTTCGCGTCCAAGTGCCTGTGTATATTCACGCTGGACTCTCACCAGCGATCTGATGAGAGTATAAGGAGATCGCGGTTGAGGGCTTTCGCCCCGAAAAATCGATGATAAACTTAGACCAAATGGTAAAAAAATCGCCGGCACGGTTTCTGGGAAGAATGCCGAAGCGGGCCAGTTTGGGGATCGCAAGGCCAATATGGACAATATTGCCATCGAACTGCGTGGGATCGACAAGAGTTTCGGTCCGGTCCACGCCAACAAGAACATCAATCTAAAAGTCCGCAAAGGGACGATCCACGGCATCATTGGCGAGAACGGTGCGGGAAAATCGACCCTGATGTCGATCCTCTACGGCTTCTATCAGGCGGATAGCGGTGAAATCCTCGTAGATGACAAGCCGGTCGCTATCCGCGACCCGAATGCGGCGATCGCCGCCGGCATCGGCATGGTCCACCAGCACTTCATGCTGGTCGAGAATTTCACGGTGCTGGAAAACATCATGCTCGGCGCCGAGGACAGCCAGATCCTTAACAAGGGTATCGCCAAGGCGCGCGTGGAATTGAAGCGGCTGGAGCGCGAATACGCGCTGGAAGTCGATCCGGATGCCATCATCGAAGAACTGCCCGTTGGTCTGCAGCAGCGCGTCGAGATCCTGAAGGCGCTTTATCGCCGGGCCGACATCCTTATCCTAGACGAGCCGACCGGCGTCTTGACGCCGGCCGAGGCCGACCACCTCTTCCGGGTGCTCGAACAGCTGAAGAACCAGGGCAAGACCGTCATCCTCATCACCCACAAGCTGCGCGAGATCATGGCGATCACCGACGAGGTGTCGGTCATGCGCCGCGGCGAGATGGTCGCGACGCGCACGACTTCCGAGACCTCGGTGGAAGAACTCGCTGAACTCATGGTCGGCCGTCGCGTGCTTCTGCGTGTCGAAAAGGGCGAAGCCAAGCCCGGCGAGGTGAAGCTCGCCGTCGAGGGGCTGACGGTCAAGGACGGCCGCGGCGTCACCATGGTCGACAACGTCTCCTTCGACCTGAGGGCGGGCGAGATCGTCGGCATCGCCGGCGTTGCCGGCAACGGCCAGTCCGAACTGCTCGAAGCGATCTCCGGTATCCGCCGGGCCGTATCGGGCTCCGTGCTTCTGAACGGCAAGCCGATCGATGTTACCGGCCGCGCCGACCCTTCCGAACTGCGCAACCGTGGTCTCGCCCACGTGCCGGAAGACCGCCATCACGTCGGCCTCGTCCTGAAGTTCGAGGAATGCGAAAACGCGATCCTCGGCTACCATCACGACAAGCGTTACCTCAACGGCGTCTTCCTGAACGTCGATGCGATCCGCAAGGACGCCGAGCAGCGCATTGCCGAATACGACATCCGCCCGCCGAACCCGCGGTTGAAGACCGCTAACTTCTCCGGCGGCAACCAGCAGAAGATCGTGCTGGCGCGCGAAATGGAGCGCGGGCCCGATGTGCTGATCATCGGCCAGCCGACGCGCGGCGTCGATGTCGGTGCCATCGAATTCATCCATCGACGGATCATCGAGATGCGCGACCAGGGCATGGCTGTCCTTTTGGTCTCCGTCGAACTCGATGAAATCCGCGCCCTGTCGGACCGTATTCTCGTCATGTTTGCCGGCCGTGTCGTCGGCGAGCGCGATCCGGATGCGACCGAGGGCGAACTCGGCCTGCTGATGGCCGGCGTTGAAGGCCGCAAGGAGGCCGCAGAATGAGCACCCCCTATGCTAAGCTTCCGGGCTGGGTCGAATACGGCCTCGTCCCGCTGGTCAACCTCGCCGTTGCCTTCCTCGTCGCCGGTCTCGTCGTGCTGCTCGTCGGTGAAAACCCGCTGGAGGCGGCCTATCACCTGATCAACGGCGCCTTCGGCCGCGGCGAATATCTCGGCTTCACGCTGTACTACGCCACCACCTTCATCTTCACCGGTCTTGCCGTCGCGGTCGCTTTCCATGCCGGCCTCTTCAACATCGGCGGCGAAGGCCAGGCCTATGTCGGCGGCATCGGCGTGGCGCTCGCCTGCCTCTGGCTCGACCAGACGATGCCGTGGTTCGTCGTCTTCCCGCTGGCGATCCTCGGATCGGCCTTCTTCGGCGCCGCCTGGGCCTTCCTGCCGGGCTGGCTGCAGGCCAAGCGCGGCAGCCACATCGTCATCACGACGATCATGTTCAACTTCATCGCCTCGAGCCTGATGGTCTACCTGCTCACGCGCGTGCTGAAGCCGCTTGGCTCCATGTCGCCGCAGACGCGCACCTTCGCCGAAGGGGGGCAACTGCCCAAGCTCGATTGGCTGCTCGCGATCTTTGGCCTCGATATCGGCACGGCGCCGTTCAACGTCTCGTTCCTGCTGGCGCTGGTCGCCGCCTTCTGCGTCTGGCTTTTGATCTGGCGTACCAAGCTCGGCTATGAGATGCGCACCATGGGCCACAGCCCTTCGGCCGCACGTTACGCCGGCATGAGCGAGAGCCGCATTACCGTCATCACCATGATGATCTCAGGTGCGCTTGCCGGCATGATGGCGCTCAATCCGATCATGGGCGAACAGGGGCGCATGCAGCTCGACTTCGTGCAGGGCGCAGGCTTCGTCGGCATCGCCGTGGCGCTGATGGGCCGCTCGCATCCGGCCGGCATCATCCCGGCGGCCATTCTCTTCGGCATGCTCTACCAGGGCGGGGCCGAGATCTCCTTCGAAATGCCGTCGATCTCGCGCGACATGATCGTCATCATCCAGGGCCTCGTCATTCTCTTTGCCGGTGCACTCGAAAACATGTTCAGGCCGGCAATTGCCCGGCTGTTTGCGATGCAGAGCCGCCGTGCGGCCGTCGTGGCACAGACCAAGGGAGCTTGAAGCCATGGATTTCTTCCACGTCATCGTGGTGCTCCTCGAGTCCACCATCCGCGTATCCGTCCCGCTGATCTTCGCAGCGCTGGCAGGGCTCTTTACCGAGCGCGCCGGCATCTTCGACATCGGCCTTGAAGGCAAGATGCTTGGGGCCGCCTTTGCCGCCGGCGCTGTTGCTGCCGTCACCCAATCCGTCTGGATGGGGCTGCTCGCCGCCATCCTGATCTCGATCGCGCTGTCGCTGGTGCACGGTTATGCCTCGATCACCCAGCGCGGCAACCAGATCGTCTCTGGCGTCGCCATCAACTTCATCGTCGCCGGCTCGACCGTCATTCTCGGTGAGGCCTGGTTCCGCCAGGGTGGCCGCACGCCGGCGCTCGGCGAAGGCGCGCGCTTCCAGACGATCACCTTCCCCTATGCCGACAGCATCCGGGAAATCCCGATCCTCGGCCCGATCTATTCGGACCTGCTTTCCGGGCATTTCATCCTGACCTATGTCGCCTTCGCCATGGTGCCGATCAGCTGGTGGATCCTCTACCGCACCCGTTTCGGCCTGCGCCTGCGCGCGGTCGGCGAGAACCCGGGCGCGGTCGACACCGCCGGCATCTCGGTGATCTGGATGCGCTATCGCGCCGTCATCTGCTGCGGCATTCTCTGCGGCTTTGCCGGCGCCTATCTGTCGCTGGCGATGACCGCCGGCTTCGTCAAGGGCATGACCGCCGGCAAGGGCTATATCGCGCTGGCAGCGCTGATCTTCGCCAAGTGGCGGCCGTTCAACATCATGCTTGCCTGCCTGCTCTTCGGCTTCCTCGATGCGCTCGCCATCCGCCTGCAGGGCAATCCGCTGCCGCTGATCGGCCAGGTGCCGGTGCAGCTGATGCAGGCGCTGCCCTACATCCTCACCGTGATCCTGCTTGCCGGCTTCATCGGCAAGGCCATTCCGCCGAAGGCCGGCGGCGTCCCCTATGTGAAGGAGCGCTAGAACCATGGAAAAGGAACTGTTCGAAGCCGCGCGCGACGCAATGGCCAAGGCGCATGCGCCCTACTCGAAATTTCCGGTCGGCGCGGCGATCCGCGCCGAAGACGGCAAGATCTACACCGGCGCCAACATCGAGAACCTGTCGTTCCCCGAGGGATGGTGTGCCGAGACCACTGCGATCAGCCATATGGTCATGGCCGGCCAGCGCAAGATCCTGGAAGTGGCCGTGATCGCCGAGAAGCTGGCGCTCTGCCCGCCTTGCGGTGGCTGCCGTCAGCGGCTGGCGGAATTTTCCGGTGCTAGCACACGCATCTTCCTCTGTGACGAGACCGGGGTGAAGAAGACCTTGGCGCTATCCGATCTCCTTCCGCACAGCTTCGAGACCGAGATCCTGGGATGACCGCGGCCGCTGAACTGTTGAAGGCCCGGCTCGGCGACCTTTCTCCGCGCTATGGCATCGTGCTCGGCTCCGGCCTCGGTTCGCTGGTCGAGGCTTTGGACGAGACGTTGCGCCTCTCCTACGCCGAAATCCCCGGCTTCCCGGTCAGCAGCGTCTCCGGTCATGCCGGCGAGCTCGTGGCCGGAACGCTCTCGGGCGTGCCCGTTGTCATGCTCTCCGGCCGGGTTCACTACTACGAACAGGGCGACGCCAATGCGATGCGCGGCCCACTGGAGACCCTGAAGGCGCTCGGCATCGAATGCCTCGTGCTGACCAATTCCGCCGGATCGCTGCGCGAGGATCTGCCGCCGGGATCGGTGATGCGGATCTCCGATCACATCAACTATTCGGGCTTCAACCCGTTGATCGGCGTCGAAAGCGACGATCGCTTCGTCGGCATGACCAATGCCTATGATGCCGAGCTTGCGGGGCGAATGCAGGACAGCGCCGAACGCCTCGGCATTCCGCTTCTCGCCGGCGTCTATATGTGGTTTTCCGGCCCGAGCTTCGAAACGCCGGCGGAGATCCGTATGGCGCGCATCCTCGGCGCCGATGCCGTCGGCATGTCCACGGTTCCGGAAGTCATCCTCGCACGCTTCTTCGGCCTCCGCGTCGTTGCCGCCTCTGTGATCACCAATTTCGGTGCAGGCATGACCGGTGGCGAGATCAGCCATCACGAGACCAAGGACATGGCGCCGGTCGGGGGCAAGCGGCTGGCCGCAATCCTCGCGGACATGATCGCGGCCGACGCGGTGCGCGGGTGACGATGCTTCCGCAGGAAACCATCAGGCGCAAGCGCAACGGCGAGCACCTCGCCCCGGCCGAGATCGCGGATTTCATTCGCGGCCTGTCGGATGGTTCGATCTCCGAAGGGCAGGTCGCCGCCTTCGCTATGGCGATCTGGTTCTCCGGCATGAGCCGTGAGGAGACCGTCGCGCTGACATTGGCGATGCGCGATAGCGGCGAAACACTCGACTGGAGTGGCATTTCACGCCCGATTGCCGACAAGCATTCGACCGGCGGTGTCGGCGACAACGTCTCGCTGATGCTGGCGCCGATCGTTGCTGCCTGTGGGCTTGCCGTGCCGATGATATCAGGGCGTGGCCTCGGGCACACCGGCGGCACGCTCGACAAGCTCGAATCCATACCCGGCTATGATATCCAGCCGTCGGCGGCGGTTTTCCGCCGCACGGTCGACGAGATCGGTTGCGCCATCATCGGCCAGACCGCCAATCTCGCGCCTGCCGACAAGCGCCTCTATGCGATCCGCGACGTCACCGCGACCGTCGATTCGGTACCTCTGATCACGGCCTCGATCCTGTCGAAGAAGCTCGCGGCCGGCCTTCAGTCGCTGGTGCTCGACGTCAAGCTCGGCAACGGCTCCTTCATGAGCGATACGCGCGAGGCCGAGATCCTGGCACGCTCGCTGGTCGATGTCGCAAACGGCGCCGGCGTGCGCACCTGCGCACTTCTAACCGACATGAACGAACCGCTGGCAGACGCGGCCGGCAATGCGCTGGAGATCGACAACTGCCTGTCTTTCCTGCGGGGCGAGAAGAAGGGAACACGGCTTGAAACGGTCGTGCTCGCCTTTGCCGCCGAAATGCTGCTGGCGGGCGGTGTTGCCGGCGATGCCGAACAGGGCGAAGCCTTGGCGCGCAAGGTGCTTGGCAGCGGAGAAGCGCTGGAACGCTTCGGGAAGATGGTCCATGCGCTGGGTGGACCGGCGGATTTCATCGAGCGCTCGGTCGCCTATCTCGGCCGTGCGCCGGTCATCCTGCCGGTCGAGACCGAGCAATCCGGCTATCTGGCTGCCTGCGAGACGCGGGAACTGGGCATGGCCGTGATCGCCCTCGGCGGCGGCCGTTCGCATCCGGACGACAGGATCGATCATCGCGTCGGTTTCGACGCCCTGAAGCCGCTTGGAACGCGGGTCGAGAAGGGCGATCTGATCGCCTTCGTTCACGCGGCAGACCAGGGGGCTGCGGAAGCGGCCCGGCGACGCCTGTTGGAACTCTACACGATCGACGACGTCGAGCCGGAGACGAGGTCTCCGATCCTTGCCAAGATCACCTGACGAGATGCAGGGCGCCGTCCTCCACGCGGAAGGACGACAATCGGTTGAGGAACGTCATGCCGATCAGCGTGCCGGAAAGCGCCTTGTCCGGCAGCACAAGCGCCTGCACGTCGCGCACCACGATACCGCCAATCTCGATCCGGTTTAGCATGGTCGGAGCCGCTTCGATGACCCCGTTGGCGGTGCTGACGCGGGAGGCAAACGAGAGCGAGCTCGGTGAGATGCCGAGCCGGCGCGCGGTTGAAATGTTGATGGCAATGGCGCTTGCGCCCGTGTCGACCAGCCCGCGTTCCGTGCGGCCGTTGATGCGAAACGTGCCGAAGAAGTGTCCCCTTCCGTCCGCGTCGAGCACGACGCTGCGTCCAGAGGCGTATTTCGCTGTCATTGCCGGCGCGGCAGGCGTCGTTTCGACGGCCGAGTTGCTGTCGGCCTGTGTCAGGACGCTCGTCGCGAAGTGAGGCACCAGCATCGCCGCAAGCGCGGCCACACCGGCCAATGTAAGCAGACGGACGAGCATGGACATCACCTCTCGATCGAACAGAAATGCTCGTTCAAGTAGAACGGATGACGCCTAAGAGGGCATAAAAAAAACCGCCGGGATCCGGCGGTTTTTTGATCGATTTCAGATCCTGGTTAAGGAGCGGCAAATCACTTGGTGCCGTACATGCGGTCGCCGGCGTCACCCAGACCGGGCATGATGTAGCCGAGTTCGTTCAGGTGGCTGTCGATCGAGGCCGTGAAGATCGGCACGTCCGGGTGCGCGCTCTGGAAGTTGCGGATGCCTTCGGGCGCGGCGAGCAGGCAGAGGAAGCGCATGTTCTTGGCGCCACGTTCCTTCAGCTTGTCGATCGCGGCGATCGACGAGTTGCCGGTGGCAAGCATCGGATCGACGACGATGATCAGGCGCTCTGACAGGCTCTCGGGTGCCTTGAAGTAGTATTCCACCGCTTCGAGCGTCTCATGGTCGCGATAGACGCCGATATGGGAGACGCGGGCGGAAGGCACCAGTTCGAGCATGCCTTCGAGCAGCCCGTTGCCGGCCCGCAGGATCGAGGCGAAGACAAGCTTCTTGCCTTCGAGGACCGGCGAGTCGATTTCCTGCAGCGGCGTTTCGATGCGCTCCATCGTCAGTTCGAGATCGCGCGTCACCTCGTAGCAGAGCAGCGTCGAAATTTCCCGAAGAAGCCGGCGGAAACCCGCAGTCGAGGTCTCCTTCTTGCGCATGATGGTCAGCTTGTGTTGCACAAGCGGATGATCGATCACTGTAACGCCGTTCATGGCTCACCTTTCCGGATTTTTGTATCCGTCCTTTTTCCATGGAATGCGTCGTCGCCGCAAGGGTATTGGCCGGCGGGAGACCGTCATCCCCAGCCGGCAAATCGTGACCTGTGCCCTAGATCCGCGCCAACAGCAGCTTACGCGTCGGCTCGTCGACGAAGGCGGCTTCGATCGCGGTCCTGGTCATGCCTTTGATCTCAGCGTCGCTGAAGCCCATCACCGCGGAGGCGATGTCGTATTCCTGGGCGAGCGACGTGTGGAAAAACGGCGGATCGTCGGAGTTGAGCGTCACGCGCACGCCGGCCTCGTGCAGTGCCCGCAGCGGATGCGACGCGAAATCCGGGAAGACCTGAAGCGAGATGTTGGAGCCGGGGCAAACCTCGAGCACCACGCCGGCGTCCGCCAGGCGCCGCACCAGATCCGCGTCTTCGATCGCCCGCACGCCGTGGCTGATGCGCGACGGGCGCACATGGTCGAGCGCGTCGCGCACGCTGAAAGCGCCGGAGAGTTCGCCGGCATGGATCGTCAGCCCGAGGCCGGCATCACGCACGATATCGAAGGCGCGCGCGAAGTCGGCGACCTTGTGCATGCGTTCCTCGCCGGCGAGGTTGAAGCCGGTGACGAGCTTGTGCTCGCGCTTGGCGGCGAACTCGGCTGTCTTGATCACCGATTCCGGGCCGAGATGGCGGATGCCGGTGATCAGCATGCGCGATTCGATGCCGGTCTTCTGCCGGGCCGCTTCCATGCCGGCCGCAAGGCCTTCGAGATAGGCATGGGCACCCAGGCCGATCGTCTTGCCGTGATCAGGCGAAACGATGATCTCGCTATAGATCGTGCCCGCTTCGGCGAGTTCCGTCAGGTAGGCTTCCGCGAGCAGCGCGTAGTCTTCCTCGGTCTTGAACAGCGAGGCGATGGCATCGTAGCACTTCACGAAGCTGGTGAAGTCTTCCCAGAGATAGGCCTTGTCGCGGATGATTGCACTGGTGTCTACGCCGTATTTCTCGGCCTGGGCCAGAGCCAGTTCGGGCGGCGTCGCGCCCTCGATGTGGCAATGCAGCTCCGCCTTCTTCAGGTGTGCGGTCAAATGAGGCTTCTCCCATGGTGGCCCGGCGCGATGCCGAGATGCTTGGCGACGGTTTCGCCGATATGCGTGAAGGTGTTGGCAATGCCGAGCGAGCGGCTGCGCAGTGACGGCCCGAACATCAGCACCGGCACGCGCTCGCGCGTATGGTCGGTGCCGCGCCAGGTCGGATCGCAGCCATGGTCGGCCGTCAGGATGACGATGTCGCCCGGCTGCAGGCGCCGGTCGAGATCGGGCAGGCGTGCGTCGAAGGCCTCGAGCGCCGCCGCATAGCCGGCAACGTCGCGGCGATGGCCGTAGAGCATGTCGAAATCGACGAAATTGGTGAAGACCAGGCTGCCGTCCTCGGCCTCGTCGATGGCCGCGAGGCTGGCATCGAAGAGCGCCATGTTGCCGTCGGCCTTGGTCAGCTTCGTCACCCCCTGGTGGGCGAAGATGTCGCCGATCTTGCCGATCGCGTGAACCGTGCGCTCGGCCTCCACAAGCCGGTCGAGGATCGTCGGCTCGGGCGGCAGCACCGAGAAGTCGCGGCGGTTGCCGGTGCGCACAAAGGTCTGCGGGCTCGTGCCGACGAAGGGGCGGGCGATGACGCGGCCGATATTGTAGTCGTCGAGCAGGCGGCGAACGATCAGGCAAAGCTCGAGCAGCCGGTCGAGGCCGAAGCTTTGCTCGTGCGCCGCGATCTGGAAGACCGAGTCCGACGAAGTGTAGCAGATCGGCTTGCCGCTGCGCATATGCTCCTCGCCGTGGCGGGCGATGATATCGGTGCCGGAGGCGTGGCAGTTGCCGAGAATGCCGGGAATGTTGGCCTCGCGGCAGATCGCTTCGACGAGCTCCGGCGGAAAGGCGTCGCCTTCGGCGGAGAAGTAGCCCCAGTCGAACATGACCGGTGTTCCGGCGATTTCCCAATGACCGGAGGGCGTGTCCTTGCCGCGCGATACCTCGCTTGCCGCGCCATAGGCGCCATAGACGCGATTGGGCACAGGCATGCCCTGGGGAACGGTGCCGGTCGCAAGTTTTGCCGCGTGGATCAGACCAAGCGCGGACATGTTCGGCAGGCTGAGCGGGCCTTCACGCAAGCCTGGCCGGTCGGCAGCGCCGATAGCGCAGAACTCGGCGATATGGCTAAGCGTATTGGCACCGAGATCGCCGAAGGCTTCGGCGTCAGGCGCCCCACCTATGCCAAAGGAATCGAGAACGAATAGAAAGGCACGCGCCATGATGCACCTGACAGCGGGCGCGCAGCGTTTGCGGCCCGAAACCTACGGAAAAGCGCAGGCGCGCCTCTTGGGCACCTGCGCAATCTCGAAGGGATAGCGCCGCTTGTTGTTCAATGCAATTGCGTCGGACACCCGTCCGATCAGCAATCCGAGCATTTTATCGGCTGGGAGAGGCGTGCGTGGAAGTAGGCCGTCTTGGAGAGATCGATGGTCTTTGCGGTCGCCTGAAGGCTTGGCGCGTAGAGCAGGAGTTCATGCGGTACGGTCAGTTCCGTGCGAATGACGAAGGAGTTGGTCGCTGCGAACTGGGCGGGCAGCGAAACCTTCGTATTGACGGCATAGGGCGTGGCGCCTGCCTGATCGCGCGACCACAGGATCGTGCCCTCATTGGTGTTCGTGACCGCGATGCCGCTGATCTTCAGCGTGTAGTTGGTGTTCCCGTAGGGCGCCAGGATGCTCTTTGCGATGTTCGACACATTGGTGAGGAAGGCCTTGTTGACCTCCGTCTGCTGCGCGACGACGTCGGCCGTAGCGCTTGCGGCGCGCGCGGTCTTGCCGGCAACGGTAAAGCCGACCGAAAGTTCGAAGGCGCCGAGATAAGCCACCACCAAAAGCGGGGCGACCATCGCGAATTCGACCGCACCGACGCCGCTCTTGTCGCGCCGCAGCGCGCCAAGAGTTTTGGTGATCGGCTTGAAGCGCAGAATCTCTAACGCGGAATACGACATCGCAGGGCGCCTCACTCGCTCTCGTTTCGGAAGGTGGCGGTCGCCACCATGAGATAGTCCTTCGGCATGCTTGAACCAGCTGGCCGCAGGTTGGTGATGAACGGCCTGACGAGGTCCGTGAAGACGCTCCAGCGATAATAGGCGCGAAGCACGTTGAACGAGCCGGGACCGCCAGGGGCAAACTTGAAACCGGTCGTGTCGATGTCGGTGGAATCGGTCTTGCGCGGGATCAGCACGGGAAACTTGCTGAGATCGGCGACCGCTCTGACGTCCAGATAGAATTGCGAGGGTTGGCCGGCTTCGGTCGCCGAGCATTTCATCAGCACCGAGATCTCTTCACAGAACGCCTGGCGGAACTGCGCCTCGCTCATGTCGGTCTGTTTTCCCTGCTGGAAGGTGATCTGACCGGTGCGGACCTTGCGCGCCATCGTCTCCGTCGCATTCGCAAGGAGCTGGTCGCCGTAGAAGGCGGCGAAGGTTTCGAGCGACGCGAAGATCACCACGAAGAAGGGGAGCGCGAGAATGGCGAACTCGATGCTCGTCGTGCCTTTGCGGTTGCGAAGGAAGCGGCTGAAGATGCCTTTTCGCCTTTTTTCGGCCCCGCTCGGCCGCCCTGTGCCCTGCTCGATGTTCATTGCGCCGTCCCATCATGTTACGCCAGACGGGCGGCAGATTATGGAGCAACCATTGATATTTCGTTCTCAGGGGTGATGTGTATTTTAACGAATCACCGGCCTAGAACCCATAAAAATCAATTGGTGCTACCTGCGGTTTTACGTTCGGCGTGACGCTCGCAATTTGGTGTGCAGGAGAGCACGGTGCGGGACGTCTGTTTGTAGACGCGCACGGTGTTGCCTTCGTCGATCGACACCAGGATGCGCTCGTCGACGATCGCGTTTCCGTCCTGATCGAGGATGACCAGGTTGGTCGTCCCGAAGTTGCGGCCGGTGATCACGATCGTACGGGCGTCGGCAACCGTTGCGTCCGCAACCTCGGCATTGCCGATAATGACCTTGCTGACAGGGCGATCGAGCTTCAGTACGCGCGCGTGATCCATATACACGCGCATCATGTCGCTCTCGGCCGCGGCGGCAACCGATGGAGCAAGGGCAGCGATCGCGAATGCGAATATGGCGGCTCGGCCGGTCGCGAATGGCGTGGTCATGGCGGGTCCCTAGGTGGTGTTCACGCCATACTCCCTTGTCTTGGTGAATGAACCGTTAAGTCGGCCCCGTCGAGGCTTTGCGGAGGCCTCGTCGTTTTCTGTTCGTTTACCCAAAAATCAGGGACGCTTCGTTAACCTTCAGGTAACCGCCTTCTTTAAGTCGATGGCAATGCGCCAGGACTAGTTTGGGGTTCATCCGATCAACGGCAACAGTTGGCGGAAGTGCTGAACAACAAACGTGAAGTAGGAGAATCATCATGAAGAAGATTTTTGCCCGTCTGATGAAGGACGAGTCCGGCGCGACCGCCATCGAATACGGCCTGATCGCAGCCCTCATCTCGGTTGCCCTGATCGCTGGTGCCAGCACCCTCGGCAACTCGCTGAACAGCACGTTCAACGGCCTCGGTGGCAAGCTGACCAGCACCACGTCGGGCAAGCTCTAATCGGCTAAACGCAAGCGAGGGGAAATTCGCATGACGAAGATTTTCCGCCGCCTGCTACGGGATGAAGCCGGCGCGACTGCCATTGAGTATGGCCTGATCGCGGCTCTCATTTCCGTCGCCCTGATTGCTGGTGCGACCACGCTCGGGAACTCGCTCGATTCCACGTTCAATGGGATCGGTGGCAAGATCACGACGACCACGGCCGGCAAGCTCTGACGAAACAGGTTTCGCAAGAACCTGCGATAGAGCCGCCCCCAAAAGGCGGCTCTATTGTTATCTGGAAGCCAGCAGGCATCGCAGATTGTTTGCTCTCATTTTGGAGGCAGGAAGCGTGATTGAAGCCGCCATTTTCGTGGTTTTTCCCTTTTGTCTGGGATTCGCGGCGTTTTCTGACCTGCTGACGATGACGATCCCGAACCGTGTTTCGGTGATCCTGCTTGGCGCCTTCTTCCTGGTGGCGCCGATGTCTGGCATAGGGCTTACGGAAATCGGCCTGCATCTGCTCGCAGCCGCCGCAGTCTTTGCCGCATGTTTTGCCCTGTTTGCGACGAACGTGATGGGGGGCGGAGACGCGAAGCTGCTGACGGCCAGCGCCATCTGGTTCGGACTGACGCCGTCGTTGACGGCCTTCCTGCTCTATGTCTCGATCTTCGGTGGGCTGTTGACGCTCGCGGTGCTTTTGTTGCGCCGGCAGGAGCATACGATCCTTGCGAGCGGCATTCCTTTCCCGCAGCTGCTGCTCACCGCCAAGAAAGTTCCCTACGGGATCGCGATCGCGCTTGGGGGCTTTGCCGCCTATCCCTCGTCGCCGCTGATGGAGGCGGCCTTCGCGCGGCTGTCCTGAAAGGTCACGCGCCCGGCTGGTCAACTTTCGTTAACTGCGCTCATAAGTAATCCGTTAACCATAATTACACCAATTCCTGATCAATCTGACCCTGGCATTTTTTCGGGGCTCGGAAACAATCATGAAACCGGTTCGCATCATCATACTGGCAGTGGCCGTTCTCTCGGCTGCGATGGCCGGTCTTTTGGCGATGAGGCTGACAGGCGCGCCTGCGCCGCAGATGGCTGAACCGGTCGTCGAGCGTGCCCCCACCGTCAACGTGCTGGTCGCCAGCAAGAGCCTGCCCGTCGGATCGCGACTGGGCGGTGACAGCATCCAATGGATGGCCTGGCCGAAGGACGGCGTGGTCGATGGCATCATCACGGAAGAAAACCAGCCGACTGCGATCGACGATCTGACCGGCGCGGTCGTCCGCCTGCCGATCTTCAACGGCGAACCCGTTCGTCACGAAAAGGTGGCCGATTCGTCCAGCCGCATCATGTCCTCGCTGCTCCCAGCGGGTAAGCGCGCCGTCGCGACCGAAATCACGGTCGCCACCGGTGCCGGCGGCTTCATCCTGCCGAACGACCGCGTCGACGTGATCATGGTGCGCAAAGGTGACGGCGAACTCTATCTGACCGAAACCGTGCTCAGCAATGTGCGTGTGCTCGCGATCGACCAGCAGGTCGAGGAAAAGGATGACGGCACCAAGGCGGTGGTCGGAACCACGGCCACGCTGGAACTTACGCCTGACCAGTCGAAGGTGATGACGGTCGCACAGCAGATGGCGGAACGCATTTCGCTGGCGCTTCGAAGCGTCGCCGACGCACAGGAGCCTGACACGGATGCAGCAGACTATCTGCTGAGCGGCGACGGCCAACCGAACATTCAGGTCATCAAGTCCGGCTCCATCGTCAAGGGCGATGGCACGGTCGGCCAGACGCAGCAATGACAGACACGGGCAGGAACCAGGTGAGCACGGGGCAAAAGGTGAAGCGGAGCGGAAACAAATTTCGGGCGTCTGTCGCAGCCGGCCTATCATTCTGCCTGGCGGTTACCGGCATGTATCTGCCGGCGCCGACGGAAGCCTTTGCCGGCGCGTCCTCGGTCGTCCGCATCGTCGAAAGCGGCCCGGGCGTGAAGAAGAAGGTCAGCCTCGGTTTGAACAAGGCCGTGGTCGTCGACTTGCCAGCGGACGCGCATGATATCCTCGTCGCCGACCCGTCGCTCGCCGACGCCGTGACCCGCACCTCGCGGCGCATCTACCTGTTCGGCAAGTCCGTCGGCCAGACCAACATCTTCGTCTTCGGTCCCAACGGTGAGGAGATCGTCTCCCTCGACATCGAGGTCGAGCGCGATGTGTCCAACCTTCAGTCCAACCTGCGCCGCTTCATTCCGGATGCCGATATCAATGTCGAGATCGTCTCGGACAACATCGTGCTGACCGGTACCGTGCGCACGCCGCTCGATTCCACCCGCGCCGTCGACCTTGCCAAGGCCTTCCTCCAGGGCGGTGAAGCGACCACGCGCAACATCACGGCCCAGGGCAACAACGGCGACGCCGATATCTTCGCCGAAGACCGGCAGGTGTCGCAGATCGTCAACCTTCTAACAATCGACGGCGACGACCAGGTAAATCTTAAAGTTACCGTGGCCGAGGTCAGCCGCCAGGTTCTGAAACAACTTGGCTTTAATGGTCGTGTCAGCGACGGGCGAAGCGGGATTGCCTTCCGTAACCCGGCCAATCTCGGCGATGCGATCGGTGTCGGTGTCAACGCAGTGGTCAACGGGTCGATCGGCAGCACGGCGATCTCCAGCTACATAAATGCGATGGAGCAGGCCGGCGTGATGCGGACGCTGGCCGAACCGAGCCTGACCGCCATTTCGGGGCAAGAAGCGAAGTTCTATGTCGGCGGCACGTTTCGATTGGCGGGAACGCAAGAGGTATCGGAAGAAGACGATCCGGTAACGAAGCAACCCAAGAGAAAGGTCGAACGTGAAGTCAACGATGTCGAATATGGCATCCGTCTGAATTTCAAACCGGTCGTGCTCGGTCCGGGGCGCATCAGCCTGAAAATCGAGACGAACGTTTCGGAGCCAACCTACGAGGGATCCGTCGTTACCGGTAACAGCTATACCGACATTCCGGGCAATACCTTCCTCGGTATCCGCAAGCGCGAAGCATCGACCAGCGTCGAGCTCCCGTCCGGCGGCTCGATCGTGATCGCCGGCCTGGTTCAGGACAACATTCGCCAGGCGATGTCCGGCCTGCCGGGCGCTTCAAAGATCCCGGTCCTCGGCACGCTGTTCCGCAGCAAGGACTTCGCGCGGAACGAGACCGAACTGGTCATCATCGCCACGCCCTATCTGGTCCGTCCGGTTGCCAGAAGCGCGATCTCCCGGCCTGACGACAACTTCAATCCGGCCAACGACCTCGACAGCTACTTCCTCGGTCGCGTGAACCGCATCTACGGCCGTCCGGAGGCAGTCGCTCCGGCAGGCCGTTACCACGGCAACGTTGGCTTCATCTACAAATAGGCTGGGTCATGACGCTTCGAACCGTTAGTCACGCGAATTCCGAAAGGCCGAACGCCATGTCCTCAGGTCCGTCAGGAACATTCATCCGTCGCACGAGCCGGGCAGCCGTCCTGGTGCTGGCCGGTGCCCTGCTTGCCGGTTGCGGCACGCGGGACAATCTGGCGACCGGCTCCATACCCGACGACTACCGCACCCGGCATCCGATCGTGCTTGCCGAAGGGGAGCGGGTCATCGACATCCCGATTGCCTCGGGCGATCGCCGTCTTACCCAGGGCACGCGCGATGTCATCGCCGGCTTTGCAGCCGACTATCGCAATTCCGCAAGCGGGGTCGTGCAGATCATGATGCCGCGGGGGGCCGCCAACAGCCACGCAGCCCAGGCGATGCGCCGGGAGATCCGCGGCGTGCTGGCGAGCGCCGGTGTGCCGCCCAAAAGGTTGCTGGAGACGAGCTATGACGCCGGACCCTACGGCGATGCCGCGCCCATTCGTCTGAGCTATGTGGCGATCACGGCGCAGACGGGACCTTGCGGCACCTGGCCGGAGGACCTGAACCTCAACACCATGGAAAACAAGAACTACTACAACTTCGGTTGCGCCACGCAATCAAACCTGGCGGCTCAGATCGCCAATCCGACGGACCTTCTCGGGCCGCGTCAAACGTCGCCGATCGACGCGGTGCAGCGCGGCAAGGTGATCTCGGACTGGCGTGGAACCGAGAAGAAGGACGGCACGGTCATCACCTTCAACTGATATCGGCTGGATGAAAAGATGAGTACCATCGATTACAGGATCGAAACTGGCGCCGAGGGGGACGACCCGTCCTTCGATGCGCGCACGAGCGATCTGGAGCAGGTTCGGCCGCTGCCGCGGATTTCGATCCACGCGTTTTGCGAAAGCAACGCGATGTTGCGGCTGATGGAGCGCTGCGGGCAGGATCGACGCATGGCGAAGGTGAGCCTGCGCATCAACAGCGGCAGCATCGACGCCGCCGCGAACATGTTTGCGACAGTACCGACGCCCAACCTGATCATTCTCGAGACGGCGACGGAGCCGCGGTCGCTGCTGACGGAACTGGCGCCGCTGGCTGAGGTTTGCGACCCCAGCACCAAGGTGATCCTCGTTGGCAAGCACAACGATATCGGGCTCTACCGCGAACTCATCCGCAACGGCATTTCCGAATACATGGTCGCGCCGGTATCGATGCCGGATATTCTCACGGCCGTGTCGGCGATCTTCGTCGACCCGGATGCCGAACCCTTGGGGCGAAGCATCGCCTTTATCGGTGCGAAGGGCGGCTGCGGATCGTCCGTGATTGCGCACAATTGCGCCTGGGGCATCTCCAGCCTGTTTTCGACCGAGACCATTCTCGCCGATCTCGACTTGCCCTACGGCACGGCCAACATCGATTTCGACCAGGATCCGCCGCAGGGCATTGCCGAAGCGGTTTTTGCGCCGGAGCGCCTGGACGAGGTGTTCCTCGATCGCCTGCTGACCAAATGCTCCGAGCACCTGTCGCTGCTTGCCGCACCGTCGATGCTCGACCGCGCCTATGATTTCGAGACCGGAGCTTTCCACCCGATCCTCGAGATCCTTCAGCGTAGCGCTCCGGTTTCCGTTCTCGACATCCCGCATCTGTGGACGGACTGGACGCGCTCCGTGCTCGGCGAAGCCGACGAGGTGGTGATCACGGCGATCCCCGACCTTGCCAGCCTGCGCAACACCAAGAACCTGCTCGATGCCATGAAGAGGCTACGCCCGAACGACAAGCCGCCCCATCTGGTGCTGAACCAGGTCGGCATGCCGAAGCGGCCGGAGATTGCCGCCAACGAGTTCTGCGATTCGCTGGAAATCGAAGCGGCAGCCATCATTCCCTTCGACGCGGCCTTGTTCGGAAACGCTTCGAACAGCGGGCGGATGATTGCCGAAATCGACAAGAAAGCGCCGGCCGCCGAAACCTTCTCGCAGCTCGCACATCTCCTGACCGGCCGCGTGACGATGAAGAAGGCGCGGCGCGGCGGCCTTGGCAAGATGCTCGCAGCGCTCGGCAGAAAATAGGAACGTAGGATTACCCAGATGTTTGGCAAGCGCGGAAACGAAGGCTTCGGTAAAGGCGGCGGCACCCCGGTTTCCGCCCCGCCGCCGATCGTGGCTGCGGTGCAAGCGCCGGTGGTCGAGCGCGCCGTTCCGGTTCTCGCCGATACACCCTCCGCTGGCGCGAGATTGCCGACGCCCGCCCCGCCGGCAAGGCGGCGGCAGGCGCGAACGGAAGACTATTACGACACCAAATCGCAGGTCTTTTCCGCGCTGATCGACACGATCGACCTGTCGCAGCTCGCCAAGCTCGATACGGAGAGCGCGCGCGAGGAAATCCGCGATATCGTCAACGACATCATCACGATCAAGAATTTCGCGATGTCGATCTCCGAGCAGGAGGAACTGCTCGACGATATCTGCAACGACGTTCTGGGCTACGGTCCGCTCGAGCCGCTGCTTGCCCGCGACGACATCGCCGACATCATGGTCAATGGTGCCGGCCAGACCTTCATCGAAGTTTCCGGCAAGGTGCAGGAATCGGAAATCCGGTTTCGCGACAACGCGCAGCTTCTGTCGATCTGCCAGCGCATCGTCGGCCAGGTCGGCCGTCGCGTCGATGAATCGAGCCCGATCTGCGACGCGCGCCTGCCGGATGGGTCCCGCGTCAACGTCATCGCCCCGCCGCTCGCCATCGACGGCACGGCGCTGACCATCCGCAAGTTCAAGAAGGACAAGCTGACGCTCGAACAGTTGGTCCGCTTCGGTTCGATCACGCAAGAGGGCTCTGTTCTCCTGCAGATCATCGGCCGCGTCCGCTGCAACATCGTCATTTCGGGCGGCACGGGTTCGGGCAAGACGACGCTGCTCAATTGCCTGACGCGCTACATCGACACGGATGAGCGGGTGATCACCTGCGAAGACACGGCCGAATTGCAGTTGCAGCAGCCGCATGTCGTGCGCCTCGAAACCCGCCCGCCGAATATCGAAGGCGAAGGCGAGATCACCATGCGCGATCTCATCAAGAACTGCCTGCGCATGCGCCCCGAACGCATCATCGTCGGCGAAGTGCGCGGCCCGGAAGTCTTCGACCTGCTGCAGGCGATGAACACCGGCCATGACGGTTCGATGGGGACGATCCACGCCAACACGCCGCGCGAATGCCTGAGTCGTATGGAGTCGATGATCGCTTTGGGCGGCTATACGCTGCCGGCAAAGACCGTGCGCGAGATCATCGCCGGATCGGTGGACGTGATCATCCAGGCGTCCCGCCTTCGCGACGGGTCCCGCCGCATCACCCACATCACCGAGGTGGTGGGCATGGAAGGCGACGTGATCATCACCCAGGACCTGATGCGCTACGAGATTGACGGTGAAGACGCCGGCGGACGGATTATCGGCCGCCACATGTCGACCGGCATCGGCCGGCCGCATTTCTGGGATCGTGCCCGTTACTTCAACGAGGACAAGCGCCTGGCAGCGACCCTCGACGCGATGGACAAGGGCTAGGAGCTGGGATGTTCGGGATAGACATCACCGTTCTGGCACTCGCGGCCCTCGTCGCCATATCGGCGGCGGCGCTTGCCTACGGCCTGCTGTTCTCGCGCATCGAAAGCGAAAAGAAGGCGGAAGGCCGCGTGCGCAAGATCAGCGCAGCGGAAACCGACCGCGCCAAGATGAAGGCTGCGCGCGACCGCGTGAGCGAATTGTCGAAACGGCGAAAATCCGTCCAGGATTCGCTGAAGGAGCTGGAAAAGAAACAGCAGGAGCGCTCGGCCAAGACTGCTCCTTCGATGAAGGTGCGTCTGACACAGGCGGACCTGTCGATCTCCATCGGGCGCTTCTATCTGTTCAGTGCACTTTTCGGCTTCTTTGCTTTTCTTGTCGTGTTGATGGCGGGGGCCGGGCTTGCCATTGCCGCCGGCTTTGGCCTGGTGGCCGGTCTCGGCCTGCCGCGCTGGTTCATCGGCTACCTGATCAAGCGGCGCTGCAAGAAGTTTCTCGAGGAGTTCCCGAACGCGCTCGAGGTCATGGTCCGCTCGATCAAGTCGGGCCTTCCCTTGAACGACGCGTTGCGTCTCATCGCCGCCGACGGTCAGGAGCCGGTCAAGACCGAGTTTCGCCGCGTGGTCGAATCCCAGCAGGTGGGCCTGAGCGTGACCGAGGCCTGCGCCCGCATGGTCAACAGCATTCCTCTGCCGGAGGTGAATTTCTTCGCCATCGTGATCGCCATCCAGGCGCAGGCGGGCGGTAACCTATCGGAAGCCCTCGGCAACCTGTCCAAGGTCCTGCGTGAGCGCAAGAAAATGCGGGCAAAGGTCAGCGCCATGTCGATGGAAGCCAAGGCCTCGGCTTGCATCATCGGCGCCCTGCCGTTCATCGTCGCGCTCTTGGTCTACCTGACATCGCCCGCCTACATGATGGTGCTTTTCACCGACCCGCGCGGTCATCTGATCATCGGTGCCGGCCTGTTCTGGATGAGCATCGGCATCTGGGTGATGCGCAACATGATCAACTTCGACATCTGAGGGGCGCGTCGATGAGCACGAACCTGATCAAGACCCTGACCGATCCGAACGTCGTCATCGCCGTCCTGGTTTCGCTCGCCGTGCTCGCGACCTTCTATTCGCTGATCGTGCCGCTGTTCGATCGCGGTGACCTCGGCAAGCGGATGAAGTCCGTTGCCACTGAGCGCGAGCAGATCCGGGCGCGCGAACGCGCGCGGCTTGCCGCCGAGGTACAGAACGGCAGGGCAAGCCTGCGCGGGCAGAACAACGCCTCCATCCGGCAGATCGTCGAACGCCTCAATCTGCGCTCCGCGCTTGTCGACGACAACACCGTCAACCGGCTGAAAATGGCCGGCTTCCGCTCGCAGAACGCGCTCAACACCTTCCTGTTCGCGCGCTTCTGCCTGCCCTTCCTGTTCCTGCTCATCGCGCTCGTCTACATCTTCGTCCTCGGCAACTTTGTCGACAAACCGTTCATGGTGCGGCTGTTCTTCGCGATCGGCTTCGCCTATCTGGGCTTCTACGCGCCGAACATCATCGTGACCAATGCGATCTCCAAGCGCCAGGCGTCTATACGCCGGGCCTGGCCGGACGCGCTTGACCTTCTGCTGATCTGCGTCGAATCGGGCGTGTCGATGGAACTGGGCATGCGCCGCGTCGCCGACGAAGTGGCGTCGCAGTCGCAGCAGCTTGCGGAAGAGTTGGTGCTGACGACGGCGGAACTGTCGTTCCTGCCCGAGCGCCGGGTTGCGCTTGAAAATCTCGGTCAGCGCACCGGCCTCGATGAGGTCAAATCCGTGGTCCAGGCGCTGATCCAGGCGGACCGCTACGGCACGCCGATCGCCCAGGCCCTGCGCGTGCTTGCACAGGAAAGCCGCGACCAGCGCATGACCGCAGCCGAGAAGAAGGCGGCCGCCCTGCCGCCGAAGCTTACCGTGCCGATGATCCTGTTCTTCCTGCCGGTACTGGTCGCGGTCATTCTTGGACCGGCGGGCATCCAGGTCGCCGACAAGTTCTAGGCAGCGGCGCGCCGCCGGCAGCGCTCAATCATCGTCAGAGGATTGCCTGTGCGCAGCCGTAGACAGGCATGCCGCGCGAATGTGTGCGGCGCGCCTCGCGGACTGTTTAGGCAGTAGATCGGAAGCCTGGAGGCGGCAAGGGCGTCTCCGAAGAATGCGGTTCGCCTTTAGTTGGCGACCTTCTTGTCGTCGGCTTTGGCGAGCTCTTTCCATGCGCCCTGCTGCGACAGCATCGAGCGCAGATAGGCGACGTTCGCTTCGGCCTGCTCGCTGGAAAGCTCCTGGCGGGCGATCGTCTCTGCTTCCTGGAAGCGGCCCTGAAGGCCGACGGCGAGCGCAAGGTTCTGCCGCACGCTGCTATCGGCGCCGGGCTGGCTTGCCGCAGACTTGAGATAGGTTTCGGCGGTGCGAAGGTCCTTGGTCAAAAGGTATGACATGCCGAGATTGGAGAGCACCGACGGCTCGTTCGGCTTGAGCTCGAGGGCCTCGCGGTAGCGCAGCCGTGCTTCCTGGGCGCGGCCCAGCTGGTCGAGGATCGCGCCCTCGGCCGATTTCAGCTTCCAGTCCGGACGGTCGGGCGTCTGCGCCCGGCCGATCGTCGCAAGCGCCTGCTCGAGCTGGCCGGCGGCGGCCTGGGCCTTGCCGTAGGCGCCGAGCACTTCGCGGTCGGACGGATGGTTGATCGCGACCTGCTGCATCACCGCAAGCGCCTGTTCGTTGCGGCCGGTCATGCGCAAGAGATTGGCGTAGTTGAGCCCCGCTTCGCGGTCTTTGGGGTTCTTCTCGTAGGCCTGGCCGATGCTTTCGGCAGCGGCCGAAAGCTCGGTCGCGGTCATGGACTGCACCGGTTTCGACGTTCTGGAGATCGACCCCGTCGTCAGTTCCTTCTTCGGCTGGTTGGCGCAGCCGGCAAGGGCAAGCGCCACCAGCGCGATTGCCGCGCCCTGCAAGAAACGGGCGTGTTTCGAGGATGAGGTCGTATATTTGGCCATGTGTGTCCCCAGCATGCATTCGCGCACCTGAACTTCAGACAACACCGGCGCAACTTTCACTCCAGCAATAATCTGTTAACCCTAACAGAGCGTTAATGGCGCGATTCCATCTCTGTCAGCCGAGGACTTTCATGGCCCCCTATCAGTTCATCGAGCGGCCGTCGCCGTTCAACACCAGCGCCGGCAAGACCCTGCCGATCTTCGCCGTCACGCCGGCGCATATCGAGACGGGGACGATCGACCCGATCGCTTTGGACTGGGCGCGCAAGGCAGGCTTCACGGCCGATTCCGGCGCGGTGCTGTTGATCCCGTCCGCCGACGGCCATCTCGGCGGCGCGCTCTTCGGCCTCGGCAGCAATCCGTCGGAAGCCCCGTTCCTGGCCGGCAAGCTGGCGCGAGCGCTGCCGGCGGGCAAATGGCATATCGAAACGGCGCCGCTGACGGCCAACCGGCTCGCGCTCGGCTACGGCCTCGGCTCCTATCGCTTCGAGCGCTACAAGTCCGCCAAGGGCGAACCGCCCACGCTGCTCATTCCGGCAGATGCGGACGCAACCGATATCAAGCGCCAGCTCGCCGGCGTGTTCCTTGCCCGTGACCTTATCAACACGCCGACCAACGACATGGGGCCGGAAGCGCTCGAAGCGGCGTTCCGTGCGCTAGCCGCCCACTACAAGGCCGATGTTTCGGTCATTACGGGCGAGGCGCTGCTGACGCAGAATTTCCCGCTGGTCCACACCGTCGGCCGCGCCAGCGCCGAGGCTCCGCGTCTGCTGGAGCTGCGCTGGGGCAAAAAGGGCCACAAGAAGGTAACGCTCGTCGGCAAGGGCGTCTGCTTCGATACCGGTGGTCTCGACATCAAGCCGTCGGCCTCCATGCTCCTGATGAAGAAGGACATGGGCGGTGCCGCCAACGTGCTTGGCCTGGCGCTGATGATCATGGACGCCAAGCTCAAGGTGGATCTGCGCGTCATCGTGCCGGTGGTCGAAAACTCGATCTCGGCCAACGCCTTCCGGCCCGGCGACATCTACCGCAGCCGCAAGGGCCTGACCGTTCAGATCGACAACACCGATGCCGAGGGCCGGTTGATCCTCGCCGACGCACTCGCCTATGCAGACGAGGAAAAGACCGATCTGCTCGTCGACATGGCGACGCTGACCGGTGCCGCCCGCGTCGCGCTCGGTCCGGATCTGCCGCCCTTCTTTACCGACGATGCCGATCTCGCCCATGATCTCACGGAAGCAAGCCTCGAGGTCGACGATCCGATGTGGCGGATGCCGCTCTATAACGGCTACGACAAGGATGTCTCGGCCCGTATCGCAGACCTGACCAACGCGCCGGCGGGCGGCATGGCCGGATCGATCACCGCGGCACTCTTCCTCCGGCGCTTCGTCACCAACGCCAAGAGCTGGGTGCACTTCGATATCTTCGGATGGGCTCCGTCCGAGCGTCCGCATTCGACGGTTGGCGGGGAGGCGCAGGCGATCCGCGCGCTCTATCAGCACGTCCAGAAGATGGCGAAGTAACCGCAGCCAGGCGGAACCGGCAAAGAAACGCTTGCGTAACGATCCGCCGCTATCGTGGCGGATCTGTATCTTGCGTAGGAGCTGCCATTGCCGATCGAGCTAACGCCCTCCCAGGCCCTCGGGCTTTGGCATTCGGTGTCGCTCGCTCAGGTTCGCGTCGACAGCCGCGACCTGACCTTGCGGCAGCTGGCGATCCTGCTGCAGATCTACCTCGTGCCGCCGCCGCACACCGTGCGCGGACTGGCAGCGACGCTCGGTGTCACCAAGCCGGTCATCACCCGCGCGCTCGATACCATGGGCGCGCTTGGCCTTGTCGATCGCGTCCGCGACGATCGTGATCGCCGCAACGTCGTCATCAAAAGGACAGTTGAGGGTGCTCTCTATCTTGAAAAACTCGGTGACCTGATCATTGATCAGGGCCGCAAGCAGCTGAAGTGAGTAAGATATGTCGACACTGCCCGATCGCCGTCTGAATGCCTATCGACCAGACCTTGCCGAAAGCCGCCTTCGCGGCGTCGTAGAGGCTGAACGGTATGTCGAGGGCAGCGTTGCGCGCGTCTCGGTTCCGGTTGCGCCGCTGCGTGCCAAGCCCGATCTCGCCTGCGGCACCGATACCGAACTCTTGCTCGGCGAATCGGTCCGGGTGCTCGACACCAGCAACAGCTGGTGCTGGGTAAAGGCCGACCTCGACGGCTATGTCGGCTACCTTCCGGAATATTGCCTGGCGCCGGTTATCAAGAGCCCGACCCATGTCGTGACCGCGCCGCGCACGTTCGTCTATACCGGCCATGATCTGCGTTTCCCGACCGTCTATCCGCTGTCGATGGGCAGCCGGCTGACGGTTATCGATGAGCGCGAGACCCGGGGAACGCGCTATTTCCTGCTCGACGGCGGCCAGGCGGTCATCGCCAATCACTGCATCGAGGTCGGCAATGTCTTGCCGGGAGACTATGTCTCGGTCGCTGCCCGCTTCGTCGAAACGCCCTATCTCTGGGGCGGGCGTTCCGGCTTCGGCATCGATTGCTCCGGTCTTGTGCAATTGTCGATGATGATGGTCGGCAGGCAGGCGCCGCGCGATTCCGATATGCAGGCGACGGGGCTGGGAACACCGATTGTGCGCGAAGAACTCAAGCGCGGCGACCTCGTTTTCTGGAAAGGCCACGTCGCGCTGATGGAGGACGACGAAACCCTGATCCATGCCAACGGCCACACGATGACGGTAGCGCGCGAAGGGTTGGAAGCCTCGATCGAACGGATCGGCTGGCTCTATGAGCAGCCGACGGGCTATCGCCGCCCTTGATCGCCTGCCAGCGGGACCGGAGAAGCGAGTTTCCTCGATCATTGCCGATGAGGCAAGACAACCATTCGCCTTGCGGAATCAGACGTTGCGTCTCTGGCAGCAGCTTCGGCGCAGCAAGCGCTGCACCACGCTCTCGCTAAATCAGTAGCCGGCTACTTTGTCGACGACATGTTCGAGCTTCTGCCCGCCTTCGAAGCGGGAGATCTGCTGCTCCACGTGGCGGAAGAGCGCCTTGACGTCGGAGGATGCCGCCACGTGCGGCGTGACGTAGACGTTGGGCAGGGTCCAGAAGCGGCTGTCCTGGGCGAGCGGCTCTTGCTCGAACACGTCGAGAGAGGCACCGGCGAGCACGCCGCTGTCGAGCGCCTTCAGGATGTCTGCTTCGACCTGGCTGCCGCCGCGGCCGGCATTGATGAAGACAGGTGCGCCGAACGGCCCATTGCGGCTAAGCTTTGCAAACAGGCGCAGGTTGAATATGCCGCGGGTGTCCGGCGTCAGCGGCAGCAGGCCGACGAGGAAGTCGCTGCGCGCCAGGAAGCTGTCGAGTTCGTTGCCGCCAAAGGTCTCGATGCCGGCGACGTCGCGCTTGCTGCGCGACCAGCCGATGACTTTGAACCCCATGGTAGATAGCTTGCGGGCGGCGTCCTGGCCAAGCACGCCCATGCCCATGACGCCGACGGTGATGTCGGCCGCTTCGGGCTGGGTCAGATCGCGCCATTCGCGTTTCGCCGCCTGCGCCTCATAGGCGCGGTGCTGGCGCAGGTGCAGGAGGCACTGCATGACCACCCACTCGCTCATGCGCGTCGTCAGCGTCTGGTCGACGAAGCGCACCAGCGGCACCTCGGGAAGACCAGGCAGCGTCAGCACGTGATCGACGCCGGCGCCGCCGGAGAACACCACCTTGAGATCGGGGGCCCGCTCAAAAAGGTCCGGCGCCGATTTCCAGACGACCGCATAGTCGATGCCCGAGAGATCGCGGTTGTGGTGAACCGCATCGGCGCGGTTGATCACCTCGCGATCCGGGAAGGCCCCGCGAAGCGCCGCCTCGACCTCCTCTGGAATGAACTTCAGATCGACGATGACGGGGCTTTTTGCGGACATTCGGACACCTATTGGCGGATCGCGGTCAAGTTGACGGCTTCGAGGTTGAAGGCGGCTGCCATCAGCGCCTTGGTATAGTCCTGGCTCGGCGCATTGAAGATGCGCTCGGCCGGACCCTGCTCCACCACCTTGCCCATGCGCATGACGATCATCTCGTTGGCAAGGGCGCGCACGACCTTGAGGTCGTGGCTGATGAACAGATAGGCGAGGTCATGCTTCACCTGCAGGTCGCGCAGGAGGTCTACCACCTGTGCCTGAACGCTCATGTCGAGCGCCGAGGTCGGTTCGTCGAGCATCACGAATTGCGGCTTCAGCACCATGGCGCGCGCAATGGCGATGCGCTGGCGCTGGCCGCCGGAGAACTCGTGCGGATAGCGCCACCGGGTCGCAGGATCGAGGCCCACTTCTTCGAGCGCCGCGGCGACGCGAGCATCGCGCGCGTTGTCCGACAGCGATCGCTCGTGGATCTTCAGGCCCTCGGCGATGATATCGGCCACCGACATGCGCGGGCTGAGTGAGCCATAGGGGTCCTGAAAGACGATCTGCATCCGGTTTCGAAGCGGCCGCATCGCGTTGAAGCTGTACCGGTCGATGTCCTTGCCGATGAAGGCGATGCGTCCCTTCGACGAGATCAGCCGCGTCAGCGCCAGCCCGAGCGTCGTCTTGCCGGAGCCGGATTCGCCGACGACGCCGAGCGTCTGGCCGGCACGCAGCTTCAGGTCGATGCCGTCGACCGCCTTTACATGGTCGATCACCTTGCGCAGGAAGCCGGCCTTGATCGGAAACCACACCTTCATGTCGGAGGCTTCCATCACGATCGGCTTCGACGCGTCTGATAGCGGCGGATTGCCCTTCGGTTCGGAGGCGAGCAAATGGCGGGTATAGGCGTGCTGGGGATTGGCGAAGATTTCGGCGGTCGGCCCGGTCTCGACTATCTTGCCCTTGGTCATAACGCAGACCCGATCGGCGATCTTGCGCACGATGCCGAGGTCATGGGTGATGAACAGCATCGACATGCCGTGCTCGTCCTTGAGCGACTTCAAGAGTTCGAGGATCTGTGCCTGTACGGTGACGTCGAGCGCTGTCGTCGGCTCGTCGGCGATCAAGAGTTCCGGCCGGTTGGCGAGCGCCATCGCGATCATCACGCGTTGGCGCTGGCCACCCGAGAGCTCGTGCGGGTAGGCGCTGAGCCGCTTTTCCGGCTCGCGGATGCCGACCTGGTTCAAGAGTTCGAGAATGCGCGTGCGCCGCGCCGCGCCCTGCAGCCCCTGGTGCAGTTCAAGGATCTCACCGATCTGCCGCTCGATCGAGTGCAGTGGGTTGAGCGAAGTCATCGGCTCCTGGAAGATCATGGTGATGTCGTTGCCGCGCGCATGGCGCAGCTCGGCATCGCTGGCCCTCAAGAGGTCCTTGCCGTTGAACAGGATTTCGCCGCTCGGATGGCTGGCCGACGGGTAGGGCAGGAGCTTCAGGATCGAGTTGGCCGAGACCGATTTTCCCGAACCGGATTCGCCGACAAGCGCCACGGTTTCCCCGCGCTTGATGTCGAAGGAGATGTGATCGACGGCAACGGACGTGTTGCCGCCCTGGTGAAAGGCGACGGAGAGGTCGCGGACGGAGAGAAGGGGGTCTGTCATCGTCGCGCTCACCGGAACGTCTTTCTCGGATCGAAGGCATCGCGCGTGGCTTCGCCGACGAAGATCAGCAGCGACAGCATCAGCGACATGACGCAGAAGGCCGTCAGCCCCAGCCAGGGCGCCTGCAGGTTGGACTTGCCCTGGGCGATCATCTCGCCGAGCGAGGGCGATCCGGGCGGCATGCCGAAGCCGAGGAAGTCGAGCGAGGTCAGCGTCGTGATCGAGCCGGAGAGAATGAAGGGCAGGAAGGTCAGCGTCGCTACCATCGCGTTCGGCAGGAGGTGGCGATACATGATCGTGCCGTTGCCAACGCCGAGCGCGCGTGCCGCGTTGACGTATTCGAAGTTGCGCGCCCGCAGGAACTCGGCGCGCACGACGCCGACGAAGCCGACCCAGGAGAACAACAGCATGATTCCGAGCAGGATGAAGAAGCCCGGCGGCAGGATCGCGGCGATGATCAGCAGAATGTAGAGCACCGGCATCGACGACCAGATCTCGATGAAACGCTGCATCAGGAGGTCGGTCCAGCCACCGAAATAGCCCTGGATGGCGCCGGCGGTGACACCGATCACCGCCGAGGCGATGGTGAGCGTCAGGCCGAAGAGCACCGAAAGACGGAAGCCGTAGATCATGCGCGCAAAGACGTCGCGCGCCTGGTCGTCGGTGCCGAGCCAGTTGAGGTTTCCGACGATGCAGTTCCGGTCGCTGGTCTTGTCCGGGTAGGCGGAGCAGCGCTCTTCCTTGTCCATCAGCCAGAAGGGCTTGGTCGGCGCCGAATGCGGGATGTTGGAATTGACCGTCTGGTAGGAATAGCGCACCGGCGGCCAGATCATCCAGCCATTGGCCTCGATCTCGTCGCGGATGAAATCGGAGCGATAGTCGGTCTCGGCCAGGAAGCCGCCGAACTTTTCCTCCGGATAGTCGATGACGACGGGGAACAATAGCTCGCCCTTGTACGAGGCGATGATCGGCTTGTCATTGGCGATGAGTTCGCCGACCAGGCTGAGCCCGAACAGCGCCAGGAACAGCCAGAGCGACCAGTAGCCGCGCCGGTTCGCCTTGAAATTCTGCCAGCGGCGCTGGTTGACCGGTGACAGCCAGCCACGCGGCGCCACAGCGGCCGGGGAGGTCGTGACGCTTGCCATCAGACATCCCTCCGCTCGAAGTCGATGCGCGGATCGACCCAGGTATAGATGAGGTCCGACAGCAGGCTGACGAGCAGGCCCATCAGCGAGAAGATGAAGAGGGTAGCAAAGACGATCGGATAGTCGCGCTTGACGACCGAATCATAGCCGAGCCGGCCTAGGCCATCGAGCGAGAAGATGTATTCGATCAATAGCGAACCGGTAAAGAAGGCCGAGATGAAGGCGCCGGGGAAGCCGGCGATGATGATCAGCATGGCGTTGCGGAACACATGGCCATAGAGCACCTGACCGTCGGTGAGGCCCTTGGCCCGTGCGGTCGTCACATACTGCTTCTTGATCTCATCGATGAAGGAATTCTTGGTGAGCAGTGTCGTCGTTGCAAAGGCCGACAGCAGCAGCGTGATCAGCGGCAGCGTCATGTGCCAGATGTAGTCGAGGATCTTCTGCCACCAGGGCAGTTGCCAGAAATTGTCGGAGACGATGCCGCGCAACGGGAACCAGTCGAAGAACGAGCCGCCGGCAAAGACGACGATCAGCAGGATGCCGAAGAGGAAACTCGGTACGGCGTAGCCGACGACGATGATGCCGGAGGTCCACACGTCAAAGGCGGAACCGTCGGACACCGCCTTCTTGATACCGAGCGGGATCGAGATTGCGTAGGAGAACAGCAGGATCCATAGCCCGAGCGAGATCGAGACCGGCATCTTCTCCTTGATCAGGTCGATCACCGACGTGTTGCGGAAGAAGCTCTCGCCGAAATCGAAGCGCATATAGTTCCACATCATGGTGGCGAAGCGCTCGAGCGGCGGCTTGTCGAAGCCGAACTGCTTTTCGAGCTTGGCGATGAATTCCGGATCGAGGCCTTGAGCGCCGCGATAGCGCCCGCCCTCGTCTCCGCCGGCTTGCATCAGGTCGCCGCTGCTGCCCGACAGACGATCGGAGCCGCCGGCATTGGTCAGGTCCGAGATCACCTGCTCGACCGGGCCGCCCGGCGCGAATTGCACCACGATGAAGGAGATCGCCATGATCCCGAAGATCGTCGGGATCATCAGAAGCAGGCGGCGCAGGATATAGGCACCCATCAGGCGGGCCTTTCGATCGACGTGTGGGCGGTGGCCCGGACCGGCGAAGCGTCGGCATGCCGTCTATGGTGTCTCAATCCCTGTGTCTCCTTGCGTGCCCCGGATCGAGGCTTGTTTCAGTGATTCGTTTTTTTGCATTTGGAATCGAGACGCCATCTGAGCGCAAGGACTTCATTTGGGGGAGGCGTTTTTCGACCACCAGGCATCAGGAAACCCGATGCCATAATAGGGAAGCTCCTGCGGGCGGGCGAGCTGTTTCCAATAGGCGACACGAACGTTCTTCGAATAGAAGAGCGGCACGACGTAGTGGTGGGCGAGCAGGACCCGGTCGAGCGCCCGTGTCGTTGCCACCAGTTCCTCGCGGTTGGGCGCGAAGATGATCCTGCGGATGAGTTCGTCGATCGCGGGATCGGCGATGCCGGCATAGTTCCTCGATCCCGTCTGGTTGACGGAGCCGGATCCCCAGTAGTCGATCTGTTCGTTTCCGGGCACCAGCGTCTGCGCCCAGATGCCGTAGATCATGTCATAGTCGAAGCTTCGCACACGGTTGGTGTATTGCGAGTCGTCGACGGTCCGTATGCGTGCATCGATGCCGATCTTCTTCACGCTGTTGATGAACGGCGTGACCGTACGCTCGAAGGACGGATTGGACAAAAGCAATTCGAAGCTGAAGGGCTCGCCGGTCTTTACATTGACCAGGCGGTTGCCCTTGAGTTCGTAGCCCGCCTCCTTGAACAGCGCCAACGACTTCCGCAGGTTGTCGCGCACCTTCTGCGGGTCGCCGTTGACCGGGTTCGTGTAGGGCGTTGTGAAGACCTCCGGAGGAACCTTGTCTTTCAGTTCCTCCAGAATGGCCTTCTCGCGCCCTTCCGGCAAAGCCTTGGAGGCAAGCTCGGTGCCCCAGAAGTAGCTGTCGACGCGTTGAAAGGCGTTGTAGGCAAGGCTGCGGTTCAGATCCTCGAAATCAAAGGCGTAGTTCAGGGCTTCGCGCACCCGCTGGTCTTTGAACTTCTCGCGGCGCATGTTCGGCACGAAGGCCTGCATGATGCCAGCTGCGCGCAACGGATTCTCGATCTCCTCGCGGACCACACGGCCGTCTTTCATCGCCGGGAAATCATAGGCCGTCGCCCAGTGGCTGGCGCTGTTGTCCTGGTAGAAATCGACGTTGCCGGCGCGGAAGGCCTCGAACTGCACGTTCCGATCGCTGAAAAAGGCATAGCTGATCACGCCGAAATTATATTGCCCGACGTTGACGTTGAGGTTCTTGCCCCAATAGTCGTCTCTAAGCTCGAAGCGGATTGAGCCACCGGCCTGGAACGAGGCGATCTTGTAGGGGCCTGAGCCCATCACCGGCTCCAGAGTCGTACGGCTGATGTCGCGCTTGTTGCCTTTGGCGTCCTGCCCCTCCCACCAGTGTTTCGGCACGATCGGGAATTGACCGAGAATGTTCGGCAATTCGTGATTGTTCCTTTCGTCGAAGCGGAAAGTGACGTCGCGCTCGCCCGTCTTTTCCGCCGAAACAACGTGGCGGTAGTAGTTGGAGAGCAGCGGATTGTGCTCTTTCACCTTTTCAAACGAAAAGACGACGTCCTCCGGCGTCACCGGCTGGCCATCGGCCCATTTGGCCTCGGAGCGTAAGCGAAACGTCGCGGAGGAAATATCGTCGGGGTATGAAACGCCCTCGGCCAGCAGCCCATAGGCGGTGGTGATCTCGTCCTCGGCCGATTTCATCAATGTATCGAAGACGAGCGAGGTTACGCCGCTCGCCGCCTCGCCCTTGGAGAGTATAGGATTGAAGGTGTCGAAGGTACCGCTCTCCGACAGGCGCAGCTCTCCACCCTTGGGAGCGTCAGGATTGACGTAGTCGAAGCGCGCAAAATCAGGCTTGTATTTCAACTCACCGATTGACGATGTTCCGTGACGCCAGACGGGCTGTTCTTGGGCATTGCCTGCAGCAGGAAAGAGAAGAAACGCCGCTGTCAGTAGCGATGCAGCGAGGCCTGATTTCATGGTCCTGCAGACGTATGGCATCCAGCCCTTACCCCTTTATATTTCAATCTTCTTTTGCGAGAGCATAGGCGAAATCAGGGCAAATGACAGGCACCGCCGCAAATCAGGCCAAATTTTTGAGTCACATCCCGGTGATTCACATGCGTGTGAGGCGCAAGGCTGAGGCAAAGACGGGGCCTTAGGATGGGGTTCGCCGGACACGGCATGCGTAGATCGGCGCTGCTGTCTGCGAGACAAACGGGACGAAATTCAATGATTGCTCCATTTCGACGTTGCGGCTCGGCGTTTCTTGCGCTGCTGCTTGGAACCAGCCTCCTGATCGCCGACAACGCCGCGGCCGACGACGTGCCGGCAAAGACGCTCTTCGGCGCCAAGGCTCTGCCTGCCGAGATGGCGGCAAATTCCTACGGCTTCTATGCCAAGGGATGCCTTGCCGGCGGTGTCGCCATCCCGACTGACGGGCCGACTTGGCAGGCAATGCGGCTGTCGCGCAACCGCCGCTGGGGCCACCCGCAGATGATCGCGCTGATCGAGCAGTTTTCCCATGATGCCGCCAACAAGGTCGGCTGGCCGGGTCTGCTGCTCGGCGATATCTCTCAGCCACGCGGCGGGCCGATGCTGTCGGGCCACGCCTCGCATCAGATCGGGCTCGATGCTGACATCTGGCTCACCCCAATGCCGCAACGTACGCTCAGCTATCGCGAACGCGAGGATATCTCCGCCACCTCGATGCTGCAGAAGAACAAGTTCCTGACGGTCGACCGTTCGATCTGGACGCCGAAGCACGCGCAACTGATCATGCTGGCGGCGAGCTATCCGCAGGTCGAGCGCGTCTTCGTCAATCCGGCGATCAAGAAGAAGCTTTGCGATACCTGGACGGGCGACCGCACGAATCTCGGCAAGGTTCGGCCGATCTACGGCCACGACTATCACTTCCACATCCGCATCAAGTGCCCCGCGGGTGCTTCGACCTGCAAGGACCAGGCGGAGGTGCCGGCCGGCGACGGCTGCGACAAGTCGCTGGCCTGGTGGTTCACCGACGAGCCGTGGGCAAAACCGACGAAGAAGCCGGACGCGAAGCCGGTCAAGCCGAAGGTAACGACGCTTGCCGACCTGCCGAAGGCCTGCGCTCTCGTGCTCAACGGCCCGGCGCCCGCCTCGGAAGCGGCCGCCACTTTTGGCACAGCCTACCGGGCTGCCGCGCCGGCCGCAGCGAGCGATAGTATCGAGCAGGTGATCGGTGCGTCCGGCGATGTCCCGCCGGCCGATATCCCAGTGCCGATGGCGCGTCCGACGCTGCAGTAGGCCAGCGACCCGAGCGGGGCGGGGAGGCATCAGCCTTCCCATTCCCGTGGCGCTCATGTATAGGGCAATCAAATCGATTTAAATATTGATGCGAGGCCCGGCATGGCGGATCGGAAATGTGTTGCGCTGATCGCGCATGATCAGAAGAAGGACGATCTTGCGGACTTTGCCAAGGCGCATGAAGCGGTACTGGCTGACTGGCGGATCGTCGCCACCGGCACGACCGGCGGCCGTGTTCTCGACGTCTGCCCAGGCCTCGATATCACCCGGCTGAAAAGCGGTCCCCTGGGCGGGGACCAACAGATCGGCGCGATGATCGCGACCGGCGAAGTGCAACTGCTGATCTTCTTCGTCGACCCGCTGACCGCCATGCCGCACGATGTCGACGTCAAGGCGCTGATGCGCCTCGCCATCGTCTACGACATTCCGATGGCGCTCAATCGTGCAACGGCCGAGCAGTTGATCGACCTCAACCCCAGATGATGCGGGCTCCGGCGGGTGGATGCGACAATCCTCCCGCACTTTTCCTCATCCCGTTCTGTCTGATAGACAGTTCAGCAACCCAAGATGACGATCAGGATGGATCTTGCGATGTCCGGCAACAATGAACACAGCTTTCCTTTTCCGATCCTGATCGGTGACATCGGCGGCACCAACGCGCGCTTTGCCTTGCTCATCGACGCCTTTGCCGACCCGAAGCAACTGCCGCCGATCAAGACCGGCGATTTCGAGACGATCGAGGAGGCGCTGCAAAAGAGCATTCTCGACAAGACCTCCGTGCAGCCGCGCTCGGCGATCCTGGCGGTGGCCGGTCCGATTCGGGGTGATGAAATTCCCCTGACCAACGCCGGCTGGGTGATCCGGCCGAAGGACATGCTTTCGAGCCTCGGCCTCGAAGACGTGCTGATCATCAACGACTTCGAGGCTCAGGCGCTTGCCGTCGCCGCTCCGGCGGACGAGGACCTGGTGCAGATCGGCGGCGGCAGCATCCGGCCGCTGACCTCCCGCGTCGTGCTCGGACCGGGAACGGGCCTTGGCGTCGGCGGCCTGGTCTTTGCCCAGCACACCTGGTTCCCGGTGCCGGGCGAAGGCGGCCATGTCGATATCGGCCCGCGCACCGAACGCGATTTCCACATCTGGCCATTTCTGGAGCCGATCGAAGGCCGCATGGCCGGCGAGCAGATTCTCTGCGGCCGTGGCATCATGAACCTCTACCGCGCCGTTTGCGCCGCCGATGGCGTGGATCCGGTTCTGACGGACCCCGCGGAAGTGACGACGCACGCCCTTGCCGAGAGCGACAGGGCGGCGATCGAGACCATCTCGCTGTTTTCGACCTATCTCGGTCGCGTGGCCGGCGACATGGCGCTGATCTTCATGGCCCGTGGCGGCGTTTTCCTGGCAGGCGGTATCTCGCAGAAGATCCTGCCGGCGCTGATGAAGTCGCCCTTCCGGGCCGCCTTCGAGGACAAGGCCCCGCATTCGGCGCTGATGAAAACGATCCCGACCTTTGCCGTCATTCACCCGATGGCCGCGCTCTCGGGATTGGCAGCCTTTGCCCGCACGCCGAGGGATTTCGGTGTGGCAACGGAGGGACGCCGCTGGAGAAGCTGAGACCGTGGCGTGCGCAAAGACTCGCCAAAGCGATATCAAACCACTATAGAGCCCCGGGAAAGATCGGGCCGGATGCCGGCCCTCCAGATTGGTTCCAGGGAAGACGGGCTTTTTGAGCGTCAGCAAGAAAAAACAGCACGCGGTCGATTCGGATACGATCAGCGGGATCCTCAAGCGGGTCATTGCGGAAAACGGTCGTGACCACATTCGCGGCTATGCTTTTGCCATCGGCTGCCTGGCGGTGGTCGCTGCCACGACAGGCTTTACCGCCTCGATCATGGAAACCGTCATCAACGAGGCCTTCGCCAACAAGCGGGCGGACATCGTTCTGCTCGTCTGCGGCGCGATCCTCGCCGCCTTCGTGCTGCGCGGCTTTGCCACTTACGGCCAGGCCGTCGCGCTTTCGAAGATCGGCAACAACATCGTCGCGCGCTATCAGCGCCGTCTTTACGCCCATCTGATGGCGCTCAGCGTCGGCTATTTCAACGAGACCCGTTCGGCGCAACTCGCCGCCCAGATCAGCCAGAACGTCAGCGGCATTCGCGACGTGCTCAATCTGACCGTTACCTCGATCGCGCGCGACCTGCTGACGCTGATCGGTCTGGTCGGCGTCATGTTTGCCAAGGACTGGCTGCTGTCGATCATCGTCTTCGTCGCCGCACCTCCGCTGCTTTTGGGCCTGCGCTATGTGTCCAAGCGCCTGCGTTCGGCCACCCGGGAGGCGATCGAAGTCAACAGCCGCGTTCTCGGCGCGATGCAGGAAACCATTCAGGGCATCACCATCGTCAAGGCCTTTACGATGGAGAGCGAGCTTCGCGGCAAGGTCGAGGCGATTGTCGATCGCGCCGAAAACCGCGCCAACCGCATTGCCCGGTTGAGCGAGCGCACGGCGCCGATGACCGAAACCTTCGCCGGCCTGGCGATCTCGGCGGTGCTTGCCTATTCGGCGTTCCGCGCCATCTATGCCGACGTACCGCCCGGCGCCTTCTTCGCTTTCGTCGTCGCTTTGCTGATGGCCTATGACCCGGCCCGCCGCCTGGCGCGGCTTCAGGTCTCGCTCGAGCGTGCCGCCGTCAACGCCCGCATGGTCTACGAGATCCTCGATACCGTGCCGCACCAGCGCGACAAGCCCGATGCCAAGGAACTGACGTTTACCAATGCGACCGTCGAGCTGCGCGACGTGCGCTTCAAATATCCGAATGGCGACGACGTGCTGCGGGGCGTGAGCTTCATGGCTGAGGGCGGCAAGACGACGGCGCTTGTCGGTCCGTCAGGGGCCGGAAAATCGACCGTCATCAGCCTCATTCCGCGGTTCTACGATCCGGCGTCCGGCCAGATCCTGGTCGATGGTCAGGATATCGCCGACGTCACCAAACTGTCGCTGCGCAAGGGCATCGCCTATGTGTCGCAGCAGCCCTATCTCTTCGAAGGCTCGATCCGCGACAACATCCGCTACGGCCGCATCGACGCGACGGATGCCGAGGTGGAGGAAGCCGCACGGCTTGCCTACGCCCATGATTTCATCCTGGCGCAGCCGCAGGGCTACGACACGCCGGTTGGCGAAAATGGCATGACGCTCTCGGGCGGCCAGCGCCAGCGCCTGTCGATTGCGCGCGCGCTCGTGCGCAACGCGCCGATCCTGCTGCTCGACGAGGCCACTTCTGCGCTCGACACCGAATCGGAAGCCGCGGTGCAGAAGGCGCTCGACCACGCCATGGATGGCCGCACGGTGATCGTCATCGCGCATCGCCTCTCGACCGTCGTCAACGCCGACAAGATCATCGTCATGAAGGATGGTTGCGTCGTCGAGGAAGGCACCCATGCGGATCTTGCACGGCGGCCGGACGGTCTCTACGCTCGGCTCCACAATCTCCAGGGCCAGAATTCGGAGGAGCAGTCTCCGGATGGCGAAACGCCCGAAGCGCCGGCCGGCGCCCAAATCCACTAGCGGACAAGAAGGAACTCACCGATGGGCGCGAACGATATGAAGCTCGTGGTGGTGGGTGCGGCAGGCCGTATGGGCCAGACGCTGATCAGGACGGTTCATGCGATGGACGGCGTGCGCCTGCATGCGGCCGTCCAGCGCACGGGTTCTCCCTTCATCGGCCGCGATGCGGGCGAACTCTCCGGGCTTGGTCCGATCGGCGTGCCGGTGAGCGACCAGCCGCTCGAAGCCTTCGTCGAAGCCGAAGGCGTCCTTGATTTCACCGCACCGGCGAGCACCGTCGAGTTTGCCGGTCTCGCGGCCCAGGCCCGCATCGTCCATGTGATCGGCACCACCGGCTGCTCGTCCGACGACGAGGCGAAGATCCGCGCCGCCGCCCGCCACGCCCGCATCGTCAAGTCGGGCAATATGAGCCTCGGGGTCAATCTGCTCGGCGTTCTGACGGAGAAGGCGGCGCGTGCGCTCGGTCCGGCCGACTGGGACATCGAAATCCTCGAAATGCACCACAAGCACAAGGTCGATGCGCCCTCGGGCACGGCCCTGCTTCTCGGTGCTGCGGCGGCGAAGGGGCGCGATATCGCTCTTGCCGACCATTCGGTGCGCGTGCGTGACGGTCATACAGGCCCGCGCCCGGTCGGCACCATCGGATTTGCCACCCTGCGCGGCGGCTCCGTCATCGGCGAGCACTCGGTGATTCTCGCCGGCGAAGGTGAGCAGGTGACCCTGTCGCACAGCGCCACGGACCGTTCGATCTTCGCGCGCGGTGCCGTCACCGCCGCACTCTGGGCTCGCAGCCAGAAGCCCGGTTTCTATTCTATGCTCGACGTTCTCGGGCTCAACTGACCTTTCCACTCTCAAGTCTCAAGGGGAATTCGACATGAGCGGTACTCTCGTCCTCGTCCGGCATGGCCAGAGCGACTGGAACCTGAAGAACCTGTTCACCGGCTGGCGTGATCCGGATCTGACGGAACTCGGCGTCGAGGAAGCCAAGGCCGGCGGCAAGGCGCTTGCCGACTACGGCATCAAGTTCGATATCGCCTTCACCTCGGATCTCGTCCGTGCCCAGCGCACGTGCCAGTTCGTGCTCGACGCCGTCGGCCAGTCCTCGCTCGAGACGATCCGCGACCAGGCGCTGAACGAACGCGACTATGGCGACCTCTCGGGCCTCAACAAGGATGACGCCCGCGAGAAGTGGGGTGAAGAGCAGGTGCATATCTGGCGCCGCTCCTACGACATCCCGCCTCCGGGCGGCGAGAGCCTGCGTGACACCGGCGCCCGCGTCTGGCCCTATTACCTGACCGAGATCCTGCCGCGCGTGCTCTCCGGCCAGAAGGTGCTGGTCGCCGCCCACGGCAACTCGCTGCGTTCGCTGGTCATGGTGCTCGATCGCCTGTCGAAGGAAGAGATCCTGAAGCTCAACCTCGCGACCGGCGTGCCGATGGTCTACAAGCTCAACGCCAATTCGACCGTCGCTTCCAAGGAAGTGCTCGGCGACATGTCCGGCGCCCACTGATCGCTGATGGCCAGGAAATGAAAAAGGGGCGCTGGCGCCCCTTTTTTGTGTCTCCGATAATGCCGGCAAACCTGGCGATCAGATCGTGCCGTCAGCCGCCTTGCCGGCTTCCCAGCCGAGGATGGCGCGTTTGCGCGTCAGGCCCCAGTGATAGCCGGTGAGGTCCCCACTCTTGCCGAGCGCGCGATGGCAGGGGACGACGAAGGAAATCGGGTTGCGGCCGACAGCAGCACCGACCGCGCGCGATGCCGTCGGCTGGCCGATGTTCCCGGCGATGTTCGAATAGGTGGTGGCGCAGCCGAGAGGGATCTTCAGCAGTGCCTGCCAGACCCGGATCTGGAAGTCGGAGCCGATGAGGAAGATGCGCAGCGGCTCGTCCTGTCGCCAGCGCGACGGATCGAAGATGCGCGCGGCATATTGGGCCGTCGCCGCGCTGTCCTCGATGTAGCGGGCGTTCGGCCAGCGTTGCGCCATGTCCTCGAAGCTCGCCTGCTCGCCGCCCATATCGTTGAAGGCAAGTCCTGCGAGGCCGCGCTCGGTGATCATCACCAGCGCCGTGCCGAAGGGCGAGGGGTGGTAGCCGTAGCGGATCGTCAGACCCTCGCCGCGGGCCTTCCATTCGCCTGGCGACATCGCCTCGTGGGTGACGAACAGGTCGTGCAGCCGGCTTGGTCCTGACAGGCCCACTTCGATGCTGGTTTCGAGCAGCGGCATGTCTTCCTGGCGCAGCAGGCGCTTGGCATGGTCGAGGGTCACGGCCTGCAGGAAGGCCTTCGGCGACAGGCCCGCCCAGCGGGTGAAGACCTTCTGGAGCTGGGTCGGCGACTGCTTCAGGCGCTGCGCCACGGATTCGAGCGACGGCTGGTCGCGATAGTCCTCAGTGAGCATTTCGATCACGCGGCTGACCGTATCGTAGTCGGTGCCCTTCGGCGTGATGTCGGTGGGTACGGATGTCGCAATGTTCATGGCTCTTCTCCTGTCTTGCCACAGGTAACCATTTGCTGGCCCCGTCAACCACCCGAAACTTGAAAACATGCGATCGCCCGGTGCCGCGATTGTAAGCGCCGGGCGTCAGCGGCGGCGCACGGTCGCAAGCGCCCCCGAGAGCGCCAGCGCAAAGGTCTCGCGATCGTCGCGGTTGAGGAACGAGCCGATATCGGTTCGGCGGCCACCGCCGCTGATCGTCATCGAGACGATGCCGATTTCCTGATGCCGGGCGACATTCAAGCGTGCCCAGAACGGATTGAAGCGATGTTCGCTGATCTGGCCCGAGGGCGTGAACTTGCGCACTGAAACGTCCGTCCTGCTGACGCTGACCTCTTCGCGGCTGAGCCCCGAGCGGTTGTTCAGCCAGAAGGCGCCGAACAGCAGCAGGTAGTCGAGCCCGAAAAAGAACACCACCGGCCAGGCGCCGATGATGAGGAAGACGATACCGTGAACGAGGCTCAGGAGCCCGGCGATCAGGAAGAACATCTTGAAGCCGCGGCGCCCGAGCGAACGATAGGGCTTGAGCTCGGCGGTGAAGACCGGAGCGTCCTCGGATGGGGTGGTGGCGTTGCCATTGATCATGACCTTTGACTATAGATGCATCATGAAAAACGTGAAGCCGAAATTGCCTGTTCGCGCCGCCAAACCAAAGCCTGCAGCCGGTCGTCGCGCCATGCCGCGGGTGAAGAGCCTCTATAGCCAGGACGAGCTCAAGGAGATCTTCCGGCGCTTCTCGATCCAGCGGCCGGAGCCGAAGGGCGAGCTCGAGCATGTCAATCCCTTCACGCTGGTCGTCGCCGTGGCGCTCTCGGCGCAGGCGACCGATGCCGGCGTCAACAAGGCGACGCGCGCGCTCTTTGCCATCGCCGATACGCCGGAAAAAATGCTGGCGCTCGGCGAGGAGAAGGTTCGGGACTACATCAAGACGATCGGACTTTTTCGCAACAAGGCAAAGAACGTCATCGCGCTGAGTGAGAAGCTCATCCGGGATTTCGGCGGCGAGGTGCCGCGCACGCGGGAGGAACTGGTGACGCTGCCGGGCGTCGGTCGCAAGACCGCCAATGTCGTGCTTTCCATGGCCTTCGGCCAGTCGACGATCGCCGTCGACACCCACATCCTGCGCATCGCCAACAGGATCTGTCTGGCGCCGGGCAAGACCCCGGACGAGGTGGAAGACAAGCTGATCAGGATCATCCCCGACGAGTATCTCTACCACGCTCACCACTGGCTGATCTTGCACGGGCGCTACTGCTGCAAGGCGCGCAAGCCCGAATGCGAGCGCTGCGTCATCGCCGATCTCTGCAAGTCACCGGAAAAGACCTGCGATATCCCGGCGCCGCTGGTCGAGCTGCCGCCGCAGATGATCTCGGCTGCTGGTTGAGCCGTCAGGCCGAAACCATCCGGTCGATCAGCGTGCCGATCGTTTCCACGTAGACCTCGCTCGACGCGCCGTCGGCAATGTCGAGCGCCGCACGATCGAACGCGGCCGAAAGCAGTGAGGCCATGGCCGACAGCCTGTGGGCCGAAACGGTTTCCGGAGCCATTGCCTCGGCGATCCCTTCCTCGAGCGTTCTTTGCGCGTTGGCCGCGTCGATCGCCATCATTTCCCGCTTGCCGAGGACGGCCGGCCCATCGAGCAGGAGCAGGCGGATACGCCCCGGCTCGCGCATGGCGTCGAAATAGGCGCGGGCGCCGACCTTCAGTGCCTCTCGGGCTGAGAGGTCGCGTGATGTCGCTTGTTCGATCGACGTCGCCACCGAAATTGCTTCCCGCTCCGCCACCGCGCGAAACAGCGCCTTCTTGTCCTCGAAGTGGTGATAGAGCGCGCCGCGGGTGAGGCCGGCGGTTGCGACGATGTCCGGCGTCGAGGTGTCGGCATAGCCCCTGGTAACGAAGAGGCCGCGGGCAGCATCGAGGATCGCGGCACGAGTCGTGTCGGATCGCTCGCGGTTGGAGCGGCGGGAAATGTCCTGTTGCATACATGCAGCCTGTATGTTAATTAAAGAAACATACAGATTGTATGATATTGCCGGAGCGAGGAAAAGCCATGAAATCGACGAGCTATTACCCGGTCATCATGACGGCTGACGTTGCCGCCACTGCCGCCTTCTACATCGATCACTTCCGTTTCCAGGCGCTCTTCACCAGCGACTGGTATGTGCATCTGCAATCGATCGAGGACGAACATGTGACGCTTGCCGTGCTCGACTACCGCCACGAGACGATCCCCGAAGAGGCGCGCGCGCCCACCCGCGGTCTTCTCCTCAACTTCGAGGTCGAGGATCCCGATCGCATCTATGCGCAAGCGCTTGCCTCCGGCCTGCCGATCCTGAAGACCTTGCGCGACGAGGATTTCGGCCAGCGTCATTTCATTACGGCCGATCCGAATGGCGTGCTGATCGACATCATCAAGCCCATTCCCCCGAGTGCCGAATTCGCCGCCGCCTATGACGAAAGCGCGCTTCCTACGGCGTGAAGCCGCCCGCACGCGTCTTTTGTCTTCCAAATGGCCGGAAAACCGGTATTAACGAACACCGGCCATCACGGAGACCGGACGAGGTTCATGACAAAATACGACGTGCTGACGATCGGCAACGCCATCGTTGATATCATCGCGCGCTGCGACGATGCCTTTCTCAATGAAAACGGCATCATAAAGGGCGCGATGAACCTCATCGACGCTGAAAGAGCCGAGTTGTTGTACTCGCGCATGGGCCCGGCGGTCGAAGCCTCCGGCGGCAGTGCCGGCAATACGGCAGCGGGCGTTGCCAGCCTCGGCGGTCGCGCCGCCTATTTCGGCAAGATCGCGAGCGACCAGCTCGGCGAGATCTTCGCCCACGACATTCGCGCCCAGGGCGTCTATTTCGAGACCAAGCCGCTCGAGAACACGCCGCCGACCGCCCGCTCGATGATCTTCGTCACCGAGGACGGTGAGCGCTCGATGAACACCTATCTCGGCGCCTGCGTCGAACTCGGCCCCGAGGACGTGGAGCCCGAGGTCGTCGCCCAATCCAAGGTTACCTATTTCGAAGGGTATCTCTGGGATCCGCCGCGCGCCAAGGACGCCATTCGCGAGACCGCGCGGATCGCCCACGCAAACGGCCGCGAGACCGCGATCACGCTGTCCGACAGCTTCTGCGTTCACCGTTATCGCGACGAGTTCCTGGAACTCATGCGTTCCGGCACGGTCGATATCGTCTTTGCCAACAAGCAGGAAGCGCTGGCGCTCTACGAGACCGAGGATTTCGATCTGGCGCTGGAGAAGCTGTCGAAGGATTGCAAGCTCGCCGCCGTGACGCTCAGCGAAGAAGGTTCGGTGGTCGTGCGTGGAGAGGAACGGGTTCGTGTCGGCGCAACGCCGATCGCCCAGGTGGTCGACACGACAGGTGCGGGCGACCTCTATGCCGCGGGCTTCCTGCATGGCTACACGACGGGGCGTTCACTGGAAGACTGCAGCAAGCTCGGCAATCTTGCGGCCGGCATTGTTATCGGCCAGATCGGGCCGCGGCCGATGGTCTCGCTGGAAACGGCCGCCAAGCAGGCCGGTCTCGCCTGATCCGACCGAATTGATTTTTGGTTAAAGACGGGCGCGGCCTTACTTGAAGGCCTCGCCCGGATAGGCGCCCCAGATTTCGCCCTGGGCGATCCAGCCTTCGACGCCTTGCGCTTCGGCATGGCACCAGTCGCCATTGCACTCGCCGACTTTCACGATGACACCGGGCTCCATGCGGGCGACGATCGGGGAATTGCCCTGCGCGTCGCGGCGCATGTTGACGAAGACGCCTTCGCCCTTGCCGCGCATCCAAGGGGCTGCGACGGCCGTGCGGTCGCCGGAGAGCAGCGCCTGGTTCACCCAGCCTTCGGTGCCGTCGGCGTCGCGGATGCGGCGCCAGTTATCGTATTCCTGGATGATCTCGACCGGCACGCCCGGCTTCATGTAGCGGAAGGCGACCGCGTAATCGACGCTCGGGCCGATCCTGAGATTGACGCTCTTGGATTTCAGGCTGACGAAGCGCGGCAGCGGCAGCCCGCTGGCGCCCTTGGCGGCCTGAGCGTAAGCCGCCGACGTCATGATCGCGGCGCCGAGGCAGGCGGCGATCAACGAGAGCGAGAATCTGGAAATGACGTGACGCATGACGAAGCCCATTTTCCGTGGCACTAGCTTTTGCAGGCGCAGTTCACTTGAGGCCCATGGGTCGGGCGGAAATCGCGGGGACGACGACGCGAGTTTTGTTTGTCTTCCCGGTGGGGTCTGGTAGAAATTGCGGCTACAGGGAGAAAGTATCGCCCAACTTGGTTAAGGACCCGTCAACAAGGCCCGTCGCAGCAATGACAAGCAAGAAGAAGCCCACGGTCTACATCACCCGCAAATTGCCAGACATCGTCGAGACGCGCATGCGCGAGCTCTTCGATGCGGAGCTGAACATCGACGATACGCCGCGCAGCCAGCCGGAGCTTGTGGCCGCGGTCAAGCGCGCCGACGTGCTGGTGCCGACGGTGACCGATCGCATCGACGCGGCGTTGATCGAGCAGGCCGGCCCGCAGCTGAAACTGATCGCAAGCTTTTCCAACGGCGTCGACAACATCGATGTCGATGCCGCCGCCCGCAAAGGCATCACCGTCACCAACACGCCCAACGTGCTGACGGAAGACACTGCCGACATGGCGATGGCGCTTATCCTCGCGGTGCCGCGCCGGCTTGCCGAGGGTGCGCAGATCCTGACCGACCGCAAGGGCGATTGGGCCGGCTGGTCGCCGACATGGATGCTCGGCCGCCGCATTGCCGGCAAGCGCATCGGCATCGTCGGCATGGGCCGGATCGGGACGGCTGTGGCCCGCCGCGCCAAGGCCTTCGGCCTCTCGATCCACTACCACAACCGTCACCGGGTGAAGGCCGAAACCGAGGAGATGCTGGAGGCGACCTATTGGGACAGCCTCGACCAGATGCTCGCCCGCGTCGACATCGTTTCGGTCAACTGCCCGTCAACGCCGGCGACCTATCATCTGCTTTCGGCCCGCCGGCTCGCCCTGATGCGGCCGGACAGCTACATCGTCAACACCGCCCGCGGCGGCATTATCGACGAGACGGCGCTGATCAAGTGCCTGCGTGAAGGCAAGATCGCCGGCGCCGGCCTCGACGTCTTCGAGAACGAGCCAGCGGTCAATCCGAAGCTGATCAAGCTTGCCGGCGAAGGCAAGGTCGTGCTCCTGCCGCATATGAGTTCGGCCACGCTCGAAGGCCGCATCGACATGGGCGAGAAGGTGGTGATCAATATCCGCACCTTTTTCGACGGCCACCGCCCGCCGGACCGGGTTCTGCCGGGCCGCGACTGATAGCGAAACGCCGCACGATCCTATCGTGCGGTCGCCAGCTGCTTCGCTGACGTTCGAAAACTAAAGCGTCTTGCGCATCTCGATCGCCGTCGGCCGGGTAAAACCGGGATGACACATCGTGTCGCTCTGAACGAAGCCCCAGGCGGCAAAAGCGCGGTGGTTGTCGGCGAGTTCGACGCGGGTGAGGAGTCTCAGCGCCGGAAGTTTCAGCGCACGCGCCGTCGCTTCGGCTTCAGCGAGCAGCATTCGGCCGATGCCCTTTCCTTGCGTCTCAGGCGCGACGGCAAGCTTGCCGATATATAGGCAGTCGTCCTCCGGTTTGCAGAAGATGCAGCCGACCAGCCGCTCGCCATCGCTGACGCCGAAGGCGATCTCGTCGGCAATCTTGTTGCGCAGCGATTCGATGTTCAAAGCATGCGCCGACGAGGGCGGGTCGATCCGCCCATCCATGTAGGAGAAGGCGCCAAGGATCAGCGCCAGCAGTTCCTCGTGCCGGTCGAATGCTTCGTCGATACGAAAGATCTGCACCATCGCCTATGCTCTCTTGCGGTAACGGATGGTGTTGAACTGTGCCGTCAAGGCGTCATACATCAACAGCCGCCCGACCAGCGGTTCTCCGAAACCGGCAATCACCTTGATCGCCTCCATGGCCTGCAGCGTGCCGATGACGCCAGTCAGCGCGCCGACGATGCCGGCCTCGGCGCAGGAGGGCACGACGCCGGCCGGTGGCGGTTCTGGAAAGAGATCTCGGTAGGAGGGGTTCGGCCGTCCATCGGGGCCGGCGCTATAGGGCATAAGCACCGTCAGCGAGCCGTCGAAGCGGCCGACGGCGCCGGTCACCAGCGGAATGCCGACTGCTGCCGCCGTATCGGCGGCGAGGTAGCGGGTATCGAAATTGTCCGAACCGTCGATTACCAAATCGTATTGCCGGAACAGCGCCTCGGCATTGTCGGCGTTGAGGCGCAGCCTGTGTTCGTTGACGCCGACATGCGGGTTGAGCGATGTGATCGCTTCGGCGGCCCGCTCGACCTTGGCACGGTCGATGTCTTCGGTGCGGTGGATGATCTGCCGCTGCAGGTTGGAAAGCGCGACCGCATCGTCGTCGACGATGCCGATCCGGCCGATGCCGGCGGCGGCAAGATAGACGAGCACCGGGGCGCCGAGGCCGCCGGCCCCGATCACCAGCACGCGGGCTGCCTTCAGCCGTTGTTGCCCGGCGCCGCCGATTTCCGGCAGCACGATATGGCGGGCGTAACGGGTGATCTCCGATTGGTCGAGCTTGTTCTCACCGGTCATGGCAATCCTCCTCGGTGACTTCTGCTTATCCCGTAACGCTGCCATGCGAAACGGTCAGGAAGCGGCCGCGTTCGCCGAGCGCCTCAAACATCGATTGGTCCGTCCCGGTCATGAAGGCCTGGCCACCAAGCCCATCGACGAGATCGAACAGAGCCGCGCGCCGGTTGACGTCGAGATGGGCGGCGATCTCGTCAAGGAGCAGCACTGGCGCATGGCCGGTCATGTCGCCGACGAGGCGCGCATGCGCCAGCACCAGGCCGACGAGCAGCGCCTTCTGCTCTCCGGTCGAGCAGCGCGCCGCCTCCATGTCTTTCTCCCGGTGACGCACGAGCAGGTCGCTGCGGTGCGGCCCGTCGAGCGTACGGCCGGCTGCCGCATCGCGCGGGCGCCCGTCGCGCAGCATCGTCAGATATTGTTCTTCCAGATCATAGGCCGGACGATGGCCTTCGTCATCGAGAAAGCCCGATAGCGCCAGGCGGGCCGACGGAAAGACGCTCTCGTCGACAGTGCGCTCGACGAGCGCCGTCAGCAGGCCAAGCATTTCCTGCCGTGCCAGCGCCATGGAGACGCCGAGGCCGGCCATTTCGCGCTCGATCGCCGTCAGCCAGGCCGGGTCCGGACGGAACTCGCCGAGCAGCCGGTTGCGGCTGCGCATCGCCCGGTCGAATTCGCTGGCGCGCCGGCCGTGTTCCGGATCGAGCGAAAGCACCAGCCGGTCGATAAACCGTCGCCGGTCGGCTGAAGGGCCGGTAAAGAGCCCGTCCATCGATGGCGTCAGCCAGAGAACGCGCAGGTGGTCGGTCAATTCGTCGACGGTCGCTGCCGGTGTTCCATTCAGCCGCAGCCGCCGGGATTGCCCTTCCGTGACGCCGGCAGTCCCGGTGCCGATCTCGACGGTTCCCTCCATGCCCTCGACTTCCGCAAAGACCGAGAACCCGTCGCCGGCACCAACCCGGGTCACGTCCGCATAGGCTGCGCGCCTGAGGCCGCGGCCGGGCGAAAGGAAAGAGACGGCTTCCATGAGGTTGGTCTTGCCGGCGCCGTTCTCCCCCGTCAGCACCACATGGCGCTGATCGAGCTCAAGCGAGAGGGCCGCATAGTTGCGGAACTCCGTAAGCTTCAGGCGGTTGAGAAAGACCTTGTTTGGCATCGGCAGTCCGGATTCGACGTTGGGCGCAGCTAGGACGAAAGCGCCTGCCAAGGCAAGGCGAAATGGGGCGCGTCGCCATATCGTGCAAGATAGGCCGATATCGACAGGGGAAAGGCGACAAACCCCTTTGATTCGGTGCTTTTCATAAAGGACCTAGTGAAATATGACAGCCGCATGACAATCCACAGATGGATATACGTGTGATGCTGGCCTGGTTCCGCAAACTTCTTCCCCGCGAGGATCGCTTCTTCGACCTCTTCGCAAAACATTCGCGCACCGTCGTCGGTGCTGCCGATGCGCTCGACAAGGTTCTCGCTGGCGGCGACGATCTGGAAAAACACTGCGACCGGATCGTCGCGCTCGAGGATGAGGCGGACCACATCACCGCCGAGGTACTGCTGGCCGTGCGCCGGTCCTTTATCACGCCCTTCGACCGCGGCGACATCAAGGATCTGATCCAGTCGATGGATGATGCCATCGACATGATGCACAAGACCGTCAAGACGATCCGCCTTTACGAACAGAAGAGCTTCGATCCCGGCATGCGCGAAATGGGCACCACGGTCGTCAAGGCCGCGCACCTGATCGCCGAGGCCATTCCGCTGCTCGACCGGATCGGCGCCAATCACGACCGCCTGATCGCGATCGCCGAAGAGGTCACCCGCATCGAGGGCCGTTCCGACGAACTGCACGAACAGGGCCTTAAGGACCTGTTCCGCCGCCACGGCGCCAGCAACCCGATGGCCTACATCATCGGCAGCGAGATCTATGGCGAGCTCGAAAAGGTGGTCGACCGCTTCGAGGACGTCGCCAATGAAATCAGCGGCATCGTGATCGAGAACGTCTGATGGATGCGACGCTCGCCTTTCCGTTGCTCGTCGGGCTGATCGGCATCGCGCTGTTCTTCGACTTCCTGAACGGCCTGCACGACGCCGCCAACTCGATCGCGACGATCGTCTCGACACGGGTGCTCCGGCCGCAATATGCGGTCATGTGGGCGGCCTTCTTCAACTTCATCGCCTTCCTGTTCTTCGGCCTGCACGTGGCCGAAACGCTCGGCAAGGGCATCATCGATCCCGGCATCGTCACGCCGCTGGTGATCTTCTCGGCGCTGATCGGCGCGATCGTCTGGAACATCGTCACCTGGCTGTTCGGCATCCCGTCGAGCTCGTCGCACGCGCTGATCGGCGGCCTCGTCGGCGCCGGTCTTGCCAGCACCGGGTTCAGTTCGATCGTCTGGACCGGCCTTTTGAAGACCGTCGGTGCCATCTTCATGTCGCCTGCGATCGGCTTCTTCCTGGCGCTGCTCCTGGTGCTGATCGTCTCCTGGATCTTCGTTCGGCAGACGCCCTTTGCCGTCGACCGCACGTTCCGCGTGATGCAGTTCATCTCGGCCTCGCTCTATTCGCTCGGCCACGGCGGCAACGACGCGCAGAAGACCATGGGCATCATTGCCGTGCTCCTGTTCTCGCAAGGCTATCTCGGCTCGGAGTTCTACGTACCCTTCTGGGTGGTGATCACCTGCCAGGCGGCGATCGCGCTCGGCACGCTGTTCGGCGGCTGGCGCATCGTCCACACGATGGGCTCGAAGATCACCAAGCTCAATCCGATGCAGGGCTTCTGTGCCGAGACCGGCGGGGCGATCACGCTCTTTGCCGCCACCTGGCTCGGTATCCCGGTCTCGACCACGCACACCATCACCGGCGCGATCATCGGCGTCGGCGCGGCCCGCCGGGTTTCGGCGGTCCGCTGGGGGCTCGCCGGCAACATCGTGATTGCCTGGTTCATCACCATGCCGGCCGCGGCGGCGATATCGGCGCTTGCCTACTTCACCATCGATCTCTTGTTCTGATCGATGCGGAAATCGCCTCCCGCCCGCTTATGAGGCGGGAGGCACCCATCATTTCGAGACCCGAGGCGCGAGGCTGTTCTGCCCGCCCTGGTGCAAGGTCAGGCTTTCGGCACGGTCGCCCTTGAGCGTGAAGCTGATCTGGGCATCGATGAGCTTCGTAAAGAAGCGGTGATCGGCCTCCGGAAGGATTTCGAGCCGATCCTGCCCGGTCGCCTGGGCAAAAAGGCTTTCACCATCCCGAAAGATCGTAAGTTCGAAATCCGGCGCCAGCCTGTAGGTGCCGATATAGGCATCATAGCGCGCCGGATCGATCGCTATGGCCGTGCGCTTGACGGTTGGCGGCGCGAGCGGCGCGTTGCGATTGAGCAGATGGCGGCCGATGTCGTCGACGCCGACGTCGGTCGACGCATTCGAAAGAGCGACCACGCCGACACCCGTCGACGGACGGTAGCCGACGAAGGATCGGTAACCGCCGGTGCCGCCGTTGTGCCAGATGAACTGCTCGTCGCCCTTGCCCGAGACGACCCAGCCGAGCGCCTGCTGATCGCGATCGCCGTTGCCGATCGGCTGGCGGGTCGCCAGCAGCGTGGTGAAGGCGGGAGCGAGCGGCGATGCCGTCTTTCCCATGGCCGCCTCGAGGAAAAGCAGGAGATCGTCCACGGTCGAGCGGAGGGCGCCTGCGCCCTGCAGAACGTCGAGATCCCAGTCGCTGACCGGCTCCAGGGCCGCGTCGTGGCCCGTTGCCCGGCGTTCGGCCCAGTCGGGTCGCGACGTGATGGCCGTATCCTTCATGCCGAGGGGAAGGGCGATGCGGCTGACGATGAGGTCTTCATAGGAGAGCCCGGACTTCAGCGCGATCGCATGGCCGAGAAGCCCGGCGCCAAGGTTGGAATATTCATGCTCGACACCGGGGCGGCGCTGCGGCTTGTGGCTGGAGAGGAAGGCATAGAGCTTTGCCGCGTCGTAGCCGGCATAGGGATTGCTCATGTCGGCCGGCACCAGATTGCTGGGCAGCCGCGGCAGGCCGGACATGTGCGTTGCGAGGTCGCCGAGCGTGATCGGGGTCTGCTTGTCCTCCGGCATGATCACGCGCTCGGGCAGAAGCGTGGCCACAGGTGTGCCGAAGCTGAGCGTGCCTTTCTCGATCGCATCGGCCAGCAGCAGCGCGGTAAAGACCTTGGTGATCGAGCCGATCTCGAACACCGTCTGCCCGTCGACAGCGCTCGGATCGCCTTTGGCCGGATGGCCATGCGCGATGACGCGCCGGCCATTGGCATCGATGATGCCGACGACGATGCCGACCGACTGCTGCTGCTTGTCGATCCGGTCGGCCAGTGTCTCCTGAATTTCTGCGTCCGTGGGCGGGGGAAGCGGACTTGCGTGAGCGTTGGTGCCAAGCGCCATAAGGACGATCCAGTTCAGAAAGCGGTTCCGCATGAGAGATAGGAATCCAGTTTTCGGTTGTCAGGGGATGCGCTGATGATGCCAGCCGGTTTCGGTCAAGCCTTGGTCAAGACTTGATCGGCGATCGGCGCGATACCGTCCGCAACGATTGTGCCGGGATTGCGGAAACCGTCACGGATCCCAATAGGGCGGATCGCCGAAGGCTGCCTTCAGGTGCTGGGCGATCGCTCTGAGCTTGGTGGAGGCGCGTCGGCCCTCCGGATGCGCCATGTAGATAAACTCCGCCTGCGGACTGAGCCCGACGTCGATCTCGCGCAGTTGCCCCTCGCGCACCGCCGGACCGGCGATGAAGGCGGGCAAAAGCGCGATGCCGAGCCCGGCGACGGCGGCGTCGTGCAGCATGTCGCCGTTGTTCATGCCGAGCGCCAGGCGGGCCCGTACAACCGTCGCGCCGCCAGGCCCTTCGAAGCGCCAATCGGCAGCACCCCGGTTGGTGTAGAAGATGCCGCGATGGCCTTCGAGTTCGGCAAGCGACGCCGGTGTACCGTGCCGGTGGAGATAGTCGGGCGCGGCGACCAGCAGGCGCCGGCTTCTGGCAAGCTTCCACACGACCAGCCGCGAATCGGCGATCACGCCATGGCGCACGATCGCATCGTAGCCTTCGGAGGCGGCATCGACCCGACGGTCGTCCAGGTCGAGCGTCAGCTCGATCTCCGGGTATTGGGTCAGGAAGGGATAGAGCGCCGGGCCGAGATGCCGTCTGCCGAAGCTGACGGGGGCTGCGATCCGAAGCGGTCCCGTCAGCAACCCGCGGCGTTCGGCAAGATCGTCGGCGGCGGCCTGCACTTCGCCGACGATCCGGATGGCGCGCTCGCGAAAGGCGATGCCATCCTCCGTGAGCGTCAGCTTGCGTGTGGTGCGGTGGAGAAGCGTGGCGTTGAGCCCGCGTTCCAGTTCTGCCACTCTCTCGCTGACGACGGATTTCGACAGCCGCAGGCGACGTGCCGCCTCGCTGATCGAGCCGGCTTCGGCCACGGCGACAAAGGCAGCTATCCCTTCGATCTTCATCATCGTTCGGCTTTTCCGAATTCGAGTTCCACAATTGGAAGACTAATCCGAACGACCGTTTTCCGCCATATCTATGGGCATCGAAGGACGGCCAATCGAACCGGCCTCCTCATCAACCCAGCAAGAGGATTTCATCATGTCACGTTTGGAGAACAAGACGGCGCTCATCACCGGCGGCACCAGCGGCATCGGTCTCGAAACCGCCCGCCAGTTCATTGCCGAAGGCGCACGTGTTGCCGTCACCGGCACCAACCCGAAGAACATCGCGGAAGCCCGCGCTGTCCTTGGCGAGGCCGCGCTCATCATCGAGGCCGATGCCGGCAATGTCGCCGGCCAGGCGGCCGTTGCCGAAAAGATTCGCGCCGCCTTCGGCACGCTCGACATCCTGTTCGTCAATGCCGGCATCGCCAAGCTGCAGCCGGTCGAGCAGTGGGACGAGGCAAGCTTCGACCGCTCGGTCGCCATCAACGTCAAGGGCCCGTATTTCCTGATCCAGGCGCTGCTGCCGGTATTCTCGAAACGCGCTTCGGTCGTGCTCAACACCTCGATCAACGCCCATATCGGCATGCCGACCTCCAGCGTCTATGCGCTGACCAAGGCGGGGCTGCTGTCGCTGGCCCGCACGCTTTCGGGTGAACTCATCGGTCGCGGCATCCGCGTCAATGCCGTCAGCCCTGGCCCGATCCGCACACCGCTCCATGACGGCCACGCCCCGACGCCCGAAGAGAACAAGCAGGTGGTCGATGCGATCGCCGCGCAGATCCCGCTCGGCCGATTTGGCGACGCGAGCGAGATTGCCAAGGCGGTGGTCTTCCTCGCCTCCGACGAAGCCACCTTCACCGTCGGCGCCGAACTGATCGTCGATGGCGGCATGGCGACGCTCTAGGACAGGCGCCGATAAAAGGCGCAAATGCCTGATGATCCAAGCGCCGCGGGTCCAGCCGACCCGCGGCGCCATCGTGTTGCCGTCTCTGGCATTGCCCGCCGTTGGCATCGGCGACGGAGAAGAGTATATTTTCCAACTCTAATAAAAGGCATCCGTTTGCGCGAATACGCGAGACGAACACCGATCAGATCCCAGGAGGAGACGATGACGAGTGTCAGATGGATGATGAAGGGGCGTGAGTTCATTCATTGCAATTGCGCCTATGGCTGCCCCTGCCAGTTCAATGCCCTGCCGACCCAAGGCCATTGCAGCGCCGTTGGCGCCTTCGAGATCGAGGAAGGTTATCACGGCGACACGCGGCTCGATGGGCTTCGCGGCGGCCTGATCGCCGCCTGGCCGGGCGCGATCCATGAGGGCAGGGGGCAGGTGGTGCCGATCGTCGATATCCGCGCATCGGGCGAGCAGCGCGGCGCGCTGCTACGCATCATGAGCGGCGAGGATACGGAGCCCGGGGCGACCTTCTTCCAGGTCTTCGCGACCACCTTCGAGACCATGCACGATCCGGTCTTTGCCGACATCGATTTCGAGGTCGATATCGGCGCCCGAACGGCGCGGCTGGAGGTGCCGGGCTGGCTTGTCGCGCGCGGTGAGCCGATCCTCAATCCGGTGACCGGCATGGCTCACCAGGCACGCATCAATCTGCCTCACGGTTTCGAATACGATCTTTGCGAAGTCGGACGGGGGTGGGCCGATACGAAAGGGCCACTGACCTTGGCGCTTGCGGATTCGCATGCCCATTTCGCCACGATGCATTTGACCGAAAGCGGCGTGATCCACTGACGCCGATGGGAGACACGGCGCTCGAAACCCTGCTCAGACGTGACCGCGTCGTCGTCGTGGCGGCGTTGGTTACCCTGACGGTGATCAGCTGGCTCTACGTCCTGTGGCTGGCGTCGGCCATGGACATGGCTGCTCCCCCGGTTCCCTCCGGCAGCATGGACATGGGCTCCGGCATGGACATGGATATGCCCATGGAGATGCCAATGACCACGGGCGCGCAGGAGGGCTCGATGGCATCGATGGCGGGCGCGGTTGCCACTCCCTGGACCGCCACGACCTTCGCCTATGCCTTCGTCATGTGGGCCGTGATGATGGTCGGCATGATGGTACCGTCGGCGACGCCGATGATCCTGCTCTACGCCCGCGTCGGCCGCCAGGCGGCACAACAGGGCAAGCCCTTTGCCGCCACCGGTTTCTTTGCCGTCGGCTACCTGTCGGCGTGGCTCCTGTTCGCGCTCGTCGCCGTTCTCGGGCAATGGTTGCTCGATCGCGCCCTGTTGCTCACACCGGCGCTCTCAAGCGCCAGTGGGCTTCTTAGCGGCATCGTGCTGGTCGCTGTCGGCCTGTTCCAGTTCACGCCACTCAAGAATCGCTGTCTCAGCCAATGCCAGGCGCCGCTGCTTTTCATCCAGAACCATGGCGGCTTTCGTCGCGAAGCGGGCGGCGCCTTCGGCCTCGGTGTGCGGCACGGGCTCTATTGCGTCGGCTGCTGCTGGGCGCTGATGGCGCTGCTGTTCGTCGGCGGGGTGATGAACGTGTTGTGGATCGCTGCCATCGCCATCTTCGTTCTGGCGGAGAAGGTCGTGCCCGGCGGCAGGGTCCTGTCCCGCATCGCCGGGGTAGCGCTCGTTTTGGCCGGGCTGTGGCAGCTCGTGGCCTTGCTCTGAAACAGAAGCGCCGCGCAACCGTTTCCGGCGCGCGGCGCTCTAGAAGTCGTCGGGCTTGAAGCCTTAGTCGCTCAGCGTATCGAAGAAATCCTTCATCCGGGCAAAGAAGCCGGTCGATTCCGGATTGTTGTCCTTGGACGAGATCTGCTCGAATTCCTGCAGCAGTTCGCGCTGGCGCTTGGTCAGCTTCTGCGGCGTTTCGATCTGGATCTGGATGTAGAGGTCGCCAGATTGCGCCGAACGCAGCACCGGCATGCCCTTGCCCTTCAATCGGAACTGCTTGCCGGCCTGGGTGCCCTCGGGAACGGTCACGCGCGACTTGGTGCCATCGAGCGTGGTCACGTCGAACTTGCCGCCAAGGGCAGCCGTCGTCATTGAGATCGGCACGCTGCAATAGAGATCGGCGCCGTCGCGCTGGTAGAACTCATGCGGCCTGACCGAGAGGAAGATGTAGAGGTCGCCTGCCGGTCCGCCGCGAAGCCCGGCTTCGCCTTCGCCCGAGAGGCGGATGCGGGTGCCGTCCTCGATGCCGGCTGGAATGTTGACAGAGAGCGTGCGCTCTTCAGTGACGCGGCCCTGGCCGTGGCACTTGCCGCAGGGATCCGTAATCGTCTGGCCGCGGCCGCCGCAGGTGGGGCAGGTGCGTTCGATCGAGAAGAAGCCTTGAGCGGCGCGCACGCGGCCCGAGCCATGGCAGGTGCCGCAGGTCTTGGGGCTGGTGCCGGGCTTGGCGCCGGAGCCGGTACAGACGTCGCAGGTGATCGAGGTCGGAACGCGGATCTGCGCCGTCTTGCCGCCGAAGGCTTCCTCGAGCGAAATCTCCATGTTGTAGCGAAGATCGGCGCCGCGCTCGCGACCGCCCGATGAGCGCCGCTGGCGCCCGCCGCCCATCATCTCGCCGAAGATGTCTTCGAAAATGTCGGAGAAGCCGCCGGCACCACCGCCGCCGAATCCGTTGCCCATGCCGCCCTGCTCGAAAGCCGCATGACCGTAGCGGTCATAGGCCGCCCGCTTCTGCGGGTCCTTGAGCATCTCATAGGCTTCGTTGATTTCCTTGAAGGTCTTCTCCGCTGCCGCGTCGCCGGGGTTCTTGTCCGGATGATACTTCATCGCGAGCTTGCGGAAGGCGCTCTTCAGCTCCTTTTCGTCGGCGTTCTTGGCAACACCAAGCGTTTCGTAGAGATCACGTTTCATTCGTAGAAGATTATCCTGTTGGCAAGCCAGCGCGATGGCTCGGCGGCTGCCCGTTTACCTTGCCACCGATTTAGTAAACCTTGAAGCGCGATACCATAGCCCGAACAGCGGTAGATACGGTTTTTTGTCGGAAAAGGTACGTTTGCGCCAAGTCACAGTGCCGATCGCCGATATTGCAGGCCCTGACGGGCGAGACCGGCAACAAAAAAGCCCGGGCGAACCCGGGCTTCTTCGTCTGTTTGAACGGCGACTTAGGCCGAACGCTTGCGATCGTCTTCGTCGTTGACTTCTTCGTAGTCGGCATCGACGACATCGCCGTCACGGGCAGCGTCGGCGGCGGCATCCGCATGGGCGGCTTCCGTCTGCTGCGCTTCGTAGATCGCCTGGCCGAGCTTCATGGACACTTCCATGAGCGTGTTGGTCTTGGCCTTGATGTCTTCTGCGTCCGGCTCGGAAGCTTCGACGGCGGTCTTCAGCGCGGCAATCGCGTCGGAGATCGCGTTGCGGTCGGTTTCCGAAACCTTGTCGCCGTAATCCTTCAGCGACTTCTCGCTGGAGTGGATCAGGCTTTCGGCCTGGTTCTTGGCTTCCACGCCTTCGCGACGCTTCTTGTCGACTTCAGCGTTGGCTTCGGCGTCCTTGACCATCTTTTCGATGTCGGCGTCGGAGAGGCCGCCAGATGCCTGGATGCGGATCTGGTGTTCCTTGCCGGTGCCCTTGTCCTTGGCCGAAACCTGCACGATGCCGTTGGCGTCGATATCGAAGGTCACTTCGATCTGCGGCATGCCGCGCGGTGCCGGCGGAATGCCGACGAGGTCGAACTGGCCGAGCAGCTTGTTGTCTGCAGCCATTTCACGCTCGCCCTGGGAGACGCGGATCGTCACGGCCGACTGGTTGTCGTCGGCGGTCGAGAAGGTCTGCGACTTCTTGGTCGGGATCGTCGTGTTGCGTTCGATCAGGCGGGTGAAGACGCCACCGAGCGTTTCGATGCCGAGCGACAGCGGGGTGACGTCGAGCAGGAGAACGTCCTTGACGTCGCCCTGCAGAACGCCGGCCTGGATCGCGGCGCCCATGGCGACCACTTCATCCGGGTTCACGCCCTTGTGCGGCTCCTTGCCGAACAGCTGCTTGACGGTTTCCTGCACCTTCGGCATGCGGCTCATACCGCCGACGAGAACGACTTCATCGATCTCGGCAGCCGAGACGCCGGCATCCTTGAGGGCTGCCTTGCACGGCGCGACGGTGCGCTGGATCAGGTCGTCGACAAGCGCTTCGAACTTGGCGCGGGTCAGCTTCATCGTCAGGTGCTTCGGACCGGAAGCGTCAGCCGTGATGAACGGCAGGTTGATTTCGGTCTGCTGCGACGAGGACAGCTCGATCTTGGCTTTTTCGGCAGCTTCCTTCAGGCGCTGAAGAGCGAGCTTGTCGTTCTTCAGGTCGATGCCCTGTTCCTTCTTGAACTCGCCGGCGAGGTACTGGACGAGACGCATGTCGAAGTCTTCGCCACCGAGGAAGGTGTCGCCGTTGGTCGACTTCACTTCGAAGACGCCGTCGCCGATTTCGAGAACCGAGATATCGAAGGTACCACCACCCAAGTCGTAAACGGCGATCGTCTTGCCGTCCTTCTTGTCGAGGCCGTAGGCGAGCGCTGCCGCGGTCGGCTCGTTGATGATGCGCAGAACTTCGAGACCAGCGATCTTGCCGGCATCCTTGGTTGCCTGGCGCTGAGCGTCGTTGAAGTAGGCCGGTACGGTGATGACGGCCTTCTCGACCTTTTCACCGAGGTAGGATTCGGCCGTTTCCTTCATCTTCTGAAGGATCATGGCAGAGATCTGCGACGGGGAGTAATCCGTGCCATGCGCTTCGACCCAGGCGTCGCCATTGTCGGCCTTGGTAATCTTGTAAGGAACCATGTCCTTGTCTTTTTGCGTGGTCGGATCCTGGAAGGTCCGGCCGATCAGGCGCTTGATCGCAAAAAGCGTGTTTTCCGGATTGGTGACAGCCTGGCGCTTGGCCGGCTGGCCAACGAGACGTTCGCCGTCTTCGCTGAAGGCCACCATCGAGGGGGTCGTGCGCGCACCCTCGGCATTTTCGATCACCTTCGCGTCTTTACCGTCCATGACGGCGACGCAGGAGTTGGTCGTTCCCAGGTCAATACCAATAACTTTAGCCATGTCGTTCTCTCCTTGCAGCGGACTGTCGGAACCCGGTCAGGCATTCGTGAGACAGCCCCTAACGGGATGGTCTTTGGATTTCTTCGCAGCTTAGACTGCGCCGATGCGGCGTATATAAGGACCGGCGTTTCGGACTGCAAGGCATTCTGCGGGGCGTTTGGGGGCAAAAGCAAGCCCGGTATTCATCAGGCCCGAAATGGCTCACGTGCCGGAGCCTGTCCGCAGGCCGGATCCCCTGTCAAATCGAGGTTCACGGGCGGCTCAGCCGCCGGTCAGAATATCGAAAAGCGTGGTGCGGCGCGTGGCCCCGGTCGTCTGGCCGACATCGGCCGGCGGCACCATGCCGTCGTTGCCCTGGTCCGCCGTCTGGCCGCCCCACGGGGCATCGCCCTGGTCGACCGGACGCTGCCCGACTGCGACACCACCATCGACGCCGACGGGTGCGTCCGGAAAGGCTTCCGGATCGCCGGACATCAGGTCGCCGGACGGCGGCGCGGTGCCGTCGTCGAAGACCGGCTGCACGCCGGTCGTGCCGAACAGCGGCGACGGCGAAAGCCCCTCGTGCGCCGCCATCATGAAGTCGTGCCAGGCCTTGGCCGGCAGGCCGCCGCCGGTGACCTTCTTCATCGACTTGCCGTCGTCGTTGCCGAACCAGACGCCGGTCGTGAGGTTGGAGGTGTAGCCGACGAACAGCGCGTCGCGGAAGGATTGCGTCGTGCCGGTCTTGCCGGCCGCTTCCCAGCCTTTCAGCTGCGCCTTCTTGCCGGTGCCCTTGGTCAGCACCCGCAGCAGCATCTGGTTCATTTCGCTGACGATCGCCGGATCGAGCACGCGGGGCGGGTTGTCGTAGGTGTTTTCGTAAAGCACCGTGCCGTCCGCCTTGGAAATGCGGCGGATCACGTGTGGCGTTGCCTTGAAGCCGCCATTCATGAAGGGGGCATAGGCCGACGTCAGTTCGACGAGGCTCACTTCCGAGGTGCCGAGCGCGATCGAAGCGTTCGCCTGCATTTCGGAATCGATGCCGAGGCGGTGTGCGACCTTGACGACGTTCGAGGGGCCAACCTCCATGACGAGCTGCGCGGCAATCGTGTTCAGCGAATTGGCGAGCGCATCGGCCAGCGTCACTTCACCACGGTATTTCTGGTCGTAATTCTCGGGCGTCCAGTTGCCGATCCGGACCGGCCCGTCGTTGCGGATCGACATCGGCGTGCGGCCGATCTCCATCGCCGCGGCATAGACGAAGGGCTTGAAGGCCGAGCCCGGCTGGCGCTTGGCCTTGGAGGCGCGGTCGAACTGGCTCTCGGCATAGTCCTTGCCGCCGACGAGCGCCCGAATGGCGCCGGTGCCGTCGACCGAGACGAGGGCGGCCTGCGAGGCGTCGAGCTTCTTGCCCTCGGCGTCCAGCGTCGCGGCGATGACCTCTTCGGCCTTCTTCTCGAGGTTGAGGTCGATCGTCGTGTCGATGACCAGATCTTCCTTGATCTCGCCGATCATGCCGGGAAGCTGGTCCATCACCATGTCGGCGACATAGTGCTCGGCGCCCGACCAATAGCTCTTGGCCTTGGTCGGGGTCTGCGACATCGCCGTCTTGATTTCGCTGTCGGTGACGTAGCCTTCCTCGCGCATGGCGCCGAGAACGACCTGGGCGCGCTCTTCCGCGGCCTTCGGGTCGCGCGCCGGCGACAGGCGGGACGGTGCTTTCAAAAGGCCGGCGAGCAGGGCCGCCTCGCCGAGGTTCACGTCGCGCGCCGACTTGTTGAAGTAGCGCCGCGAGGCGGCTTCGACGCCATAGGCGTTGGAGCCGAAGAACACCCGGTTGAGATACATCGCCAGGATCTGGTCCTTGGAATATTTCTGCTCGAGCCAGAAGGCGAGCAGCACTTCCTGCACCTTGCGCTCAAGCGTGCGCTCCGGCGACAGAAACAGGTTCTTGGCCAGCTGCTGCGTCAGCGTCGAACCGCCCTGGACCATGCGGCCGGTGGTGAGGTTCGTCAGCATGGCGCGGGCCAGGCCCAGGGGATCGATGCCGAAATGCGAATAGAAGCGGCGGTCCTCGATGGCGATGACGGCCTGCGGAATGTAGGGCGACATGTTTTCCAGCGACAGCGCTTCGCCGCCGGTGGTGCCGCGATTGGCGATGATGTCGCCGCTGACGGCAAGGATCTTGACGTTCGGCGGGCGCTCCGGGATCGACCAGCTTTCGGCGCTCGGCATGCGCGCGCCGTAGTAGAGCACCAGGCCGCCGACGCCCATGGCGCCCCAGATGCCGAGCACGATGCACCAATAGAACAGGGTGCGGACAAGGCCGATAAGACCACCGCCACCGGAGCCGCGACGGCCGCCGCCGCGCTTGCTTGCTGGCTTCTTCTTGCCGCTGCCTCTGTTGCTGTTGCCGGAAGGTTTGCTGCGGGGCGTCTTGCGGCTGGTGGCCACGCGGTCGCTGGCCTCGACGCGAAAATCGTCGTCGTCATCGTCCTCGTTTCCGCCGAACGATGGCTCGATCCGCTGTCCTGACCTGCCGCTTGCTGCCATGCCGTTTGATCTATCCCTCACCGCTCAGCGGTGGCCCTTGGCGCTATCGTTGCGGCCAATCGATTTCGACGGCGGTAACGGCGTCCCACGCCCATCCGCCACGGCGACCGGGTGAACTTTAAATGCGGCAATTTAAGGGGTGGTTAAGAAAGTCGTTGTGAAAAAGCCTGACGGTTCAAAACCTTGACGGCGGCTCGCATGCGCCCCAAGTCCCACCTGCGCGCGCCGGTTCCTACTGGATGGAGTTTCGAAGCGGTGTCGCTTCGACCGATGCCGTGGGGCTCACCGGATAGGGATCGGTGAAATCGTAGAGCCATTGGCTGAAGGGCAGGCGCAGCAGAACCCGCTTGCCCAGATGGTTCACGGCCACCTCCTCGCAGTCGGCCGCCGGGTAGGCCTGACGTCCGCACATGCCGAGCGGGCTGTCGACCAGGCGGAAGCCATGCCCCTGATAGACGAGCGCCGTCATTGACCTCAGCTTCAGGGAGCCGGGCGGCAGCACGACGAGGCGCAGGCTGGCAAGCCAGGTCGCGAGGATCAGCACAACGATGAGCGCGGTCGGAATCTGGAGCAGCAATTTCATCTGAGCGCCTGCAATTACTGAGTGAAAATTTCTTATCGACTTACGTATAGTCGTATATCGAAAAAGCTGAATGAAAGGAAACGTCCATCAGTGGTTGTGGTTTCCATGAAGTTACCGGGGCTCGGCTGACCATCGGAGCGCCGCCTTGAGGCTGGACATCAGGAAAGATGCCTCTCGCCCCTGCCTTCTCTTCACGATTTTGTGCAGTGCAAAAATGATGCCTTGAAATTGTTGCGACGCATAATTATTATACGACTTATCGAAGCGCTGCACCTCCTCCCGCGGCGCCCGATGCGGATCGGCGGCACTCCTCCTCCCAGCTGTCGATCAAGTTCGAGAGCCCCGTGTACCTCCTCCCACACGGGGCTCTTTTCATTTGCGCGTACGCCCGTGGCTTTTTGCTCATCGGCATCAGGACGCCCACCGCCTCCCATATCTCCTGAGGTCATACGGATCGCCGGCGCCGCGCCGGACGATGGCCTATGCCGTTATCGATCTCCTCGCGAATCCTGCTATGGCTTCGCCTCATTGTTGTGTTCGGCTGCCGCCACGACAAAGGAGGACTGCCATGAAGCTTCGATCCACCGTCTTCGCCCTCGGCGCCTTTGCAGCCCTGAACGGCGAGGCTCTGGCGCAGGACAGCGTCGCCTATGTCGATGACCGGTCCGATGGGCCAGCGCTCGTGCGCTCGCTCTACAATGCCGTCAACCGCAAGGAATATGCCCGCGCCTATGGCTATTTCGGCGAATCGAAGCCTGTCGGCGGCTTCAAGGCCTTCACCCGCGGCTATGAGCGCACGGTGTCTGTCGAGATCAAGGTGGGCAAGGTGAAGACGGAGGCCGGGGCGGGCAGCATTTATTCCGCCGTTCCCGTCGCGGTGAAATCGATCGAGAAGCGGGGGCGGGTGCGGTTCTTCGCCGGCTGCTACGTCACCCGCATCATCAATCCGTCGCTGCAGGTGCCGCCGTTCACACCCTACCAGATCGAAGCGGCGCGCCTGCACGAGGTGAAGGGGCCGCTCGAACAGGCGCTGCCGACGGTCTGCAACGCGCCCTGATAATGGACGCGCCCCTCGCCTAGGGGAGGTCGCTTTCCTTCGGCTGGTGGCGCTCCGCCACGAACCGCGCTCGCTCGAACACCAGGATTACCACCAGCGCCAGGATGAAGGGGATGATCAGGTAGAGCAGCCGGAAGATCGCAAGCGCCGCAAGCACGGCTGCCGGATCCATTTCCGGCAAAGCGGCGATGAAGATCAGTTCCAGCACGCCGAGCCCGCCCGGCGCATGCGAAAGCAGGGCCGCCGAGAACGAGGCGAGGAAGATACCGAGAATGACGATGTAACCCGGATTGCCGGCTTCCGGCAGGGCGAAATAGATGATCCCGGCGGCGCCGATCAGCTCCACCGGCGCGACCACCAGCTGCCGGAATACGATCTTCGGCTTGGGGTAGTGCAGCTGGAACCAGCGGGTGCGGAACGATGGCAGCCCGACGAGGCTGCCGATGACATAGAGCCCAATGACGATGAGGATCAGCACGCCCGTGGTCAGCGACATTTCGACCGGCAGGAACTCGGCAAAACGTTCGATGATGTCGGGACGCATCAGCAGCACGACGGCCGATAGAACCAAGGTGCCGAGCGTGAAGGTGAAGGAGCAGAAGGCGACCAGCACGCCGACCTCGCCCGGGGAAAGCCCCTTGGAGCGATAGGCGCGGTAACGCACGACCGCGCCGGAGAACACCGAGGCGCCGAGATTGTGCGACAGCGCGTAGGTCGTGAACGAGCAGAGCGTGATGAACCAGAGCGAAATGCGGTGGCCGAGGTGGTCGAGCGCAAGTCGGTCGTAGGCCGCCAGAGCCGCATAGGCGAGGAGCGTCGAGCCGATCGCCAGGAGCCAGCTCCTCAGCGAAATCGCATTGAAGCTTGCGAGAAACTCGTCGAACGACAGGCCGCGCAGCTCATGGTAGAGCGCGTTGACCGAAAACAGGATCGCGAGAAGGCCGACGACGGGCCAGAAATAGGTCTGCAGCCGCTTCATGCCGGTGCCGTGATCGGTGCGAGGGCGTGGCAGGGGTGTTTCAAGGACACTTCCGTTGCAGCGGCCGGAGGGATTCTCCGAGCGGAGACGTTCTGTTTTCTGAGCCGCTTTGTCATAGCATCACGCCCGCAGCGCGACGCTTCGGTCCTTACCCTTGCCAACGATCCGATTTCCCTTTGTGATTTGTTTCACAAAAAGGAAGCACCTGAGACCTCGGAGGTCAAGGATTGACGGCCTGCCGACAGCGGAGAAACCGCCGGGAAACAATGAAGGGGAAACGGTAAAGCGCGGGCATGGCGCCGATCGGGCAGGGATGCGTGCGCGTCGAAGCGGGTTTTGCGCGCAAGGGCTGCATTATCGGCGGCCGCGCAATCAAATCGAAAAAAGCCGTGGCGGAGGGCTTCGCCACGGCTTCCGGGGTCAAATATGCGGGGCGGGATGCCCGGAAAACCGCGACCCGTCCCGCACGGATCATCAGGCGGCGAGCGCGTCGAGGATGCGGATCCAGGAGCGGATGCCCTTGTGATAGGACTGCAGCTCGTACTTCTCGTTCGGTGAATGGATGCGGTCGTCGGAGAGCCCGAAGCCGACCAGCAGCGATTCCATGCCGAGCATCTTCTGGAAGTCGCCGACGATCGGGATCGAGCCACCCATGCCGATGATGACGGCCGGCTTCGGCCACTCGTCGGAAAGGGCCACCTTCGCGGTGTTGAGCAGCGGCGATTCGTACGGAAGGTGGATCGCCGGCGAGCCGCCATGGGCGTGGAACTCGACCGAGCAATCGGCCGGAACTTTCGAGCGCACATAGGCGCGGAACGCTTCGCGGATCTTTTCCGGGTTCTGGTTACCGACGAGGCGGAAGGAAACCTTTGCCGAAGCCTCGGCCGCGATCACCGTCTTGAAGCCTTCGCCGGTATAGCCGCCGGTGATGCCGTTGACTTCCGCGGTCGGTCGCGCCCAGGTCAGTTCCAGAACCGAGCGGTTCTTTTCGCCCGACGGGATCGACAGGCCGATTTCGCCGAGGAACTTTTCTGCCGTCTGGCCAAGCGTTTCCCAGGCAGCCTTGATCTGGGCGGGGGTCTCTTCGACACCGTCGTAGAAGCCCGGCAGCGTCACGCGGCTGTTTTCGTCATGAAGGCCGGCGAGAACGGTGGTGAGAATGCGGATCGGGTTGGCGGCAGCACCACCGAAGTAGCCGGAATGCAGGTCGCGGTCGGCAGCCCGGACGATGACCTCTTCGCCGACGAGGCCGCGCAGGCCAGCGGAGATCGCCGGCGTATCGCGGTCCCACATGCTGGTGTCGCACACCAGCGCATAATCAGCCTTGAGTTCGGCGGCATTGGCTTCGAGGAAGGGCTTCAGCGACGGCGAGCCGGACTCCTCCTCGCCTTCGAACAGGATGGTGACGCGGCAGGGCAGGGCGCCATGCACGTCCTTGTAAGCGCGCACCGCTTCGACGAAGGTCAGGAGCTGGCCCTTGTCGTCGGCCGTGCCACGGCCGGTGATCACCTTGCGGCCGGGCTCGATCTCCTTGATGCCGGGCTCGAACGGATCCGTGTCCCAGAGGTTCAGCGGATCGACCGGCTGAACGTCATAGTGGCCATAGAACAGCACATGCGGCGCATCGGGCTTGGCGCCGTCATGGTGGGCGACGACCATCGGATGGCCGGGGGTGTCGCGGACCGATGCGGTGAAGCCGAGAGCGTTGAGCTCGGCCACCAGCCATTCTGCCGCCTTGCGGCATTCCGCCTTGAAGGCCGGGTCGGTCGAGATCGACTTGATGCGAACCAGGTCGAACAGCCGATCGAGGCTCTTTGGCAGGTTGGCGTCTGCGCGTTCGAGAACGGGGGTGATGTCAGCCATCATGCATATCCTTGCTTCAAGTTTCGCCGGAACCTACTGCATGTGCCGCCAAAGCGAAATCGATTTGAGCGATTTTGGGCAGAGGTCCCAGGTGACGGTGAACGGAGAGCCTGGCGCCTTGGCAAGGGGAGTGCCGGGGCGCCCGGATCGGCGCGTCTGCCTCCTGCATTAGAACGGGCGCACGCCCGATTTAAGCCAAATTTTTTGATGGAACGATCAGGCCGGGCGATGGCGCATCAGGCGCGACTGTCGCTTCGTGCCACGCTGGCGAGCGCCATGCGCATATATTCGAGCATCAGTTCGCGCTCGAAGTTCCTGAGGCCGGCAAGCAGCGACTGGTCGGCGGCAAGCGCTGCCTCCTTGGCGGCCGCCTCCATCTCCTTTGCCTTTTCGGTCAGGTAGATCTGTTGCGAGCGCTTGTCCTGCGGATGCTTGCGGCGCAGGATGAGCCCGTCACGCTCCATGCGAGCGAGCGTGTTGGCCATCGTCGCCTGTTCGATGTCGAGCCGATCGAGCAGCTGTTTCTGCGTCAGGCCCTCTTCGGCCCAAAGCTCGAGCAGGATGGGAAACTGACCTGGCGCGAAACCAAGCTTCTGGCCGCGCTCGTGAAGCGCGCGCGAAAAGCTCTTCGCCAGCAGGCTGGCCAGGTAGGTCGCAGATTCCATACGATTGAAGGCCATGCCTATCGGTACGCCCGAACCGCCATGAAGACAAGTTACAATGCAGGCGATGGACCTTGAGACTGTCGCGGTTCACCGGGATTTGAGCGGAGGTGATCGGACGGCAGAAACAAAAAACCGTCACGGTGCGGAGGCGGCGCCGTGACGGTCTTTTGAAAACGGGACAAAGGCCCGGAGAGGGGGATAAGGCCTTTGTCCTCATCTGGTGCGGGCGGGGGACAGGCCAATCACCAGAAGACGGCATCACTCGGTGCCGTTGACTAAGATTTGAGGATTCAAATGTGGCTTTTCAAGGATACCAGGGCTGAATCGGACATTACAAATACGTAACGTTTGCGTGAAGCTGAACGGCCGCTTGCGAAGCCTTCAGGCGCTCGATCCCAGGGCGAAATCGACCCCCGTTTCCGCAATCCGCGGTGGCGATCGCGGCTACCGCGGCTGGTGGAGAATGTAGTGTCTGGCGGGAAAACCGCAATGGACCTTTGGCTTGCCCCGCGCTATCCATTTGCCCATGAAAAACGGTGATCATCTCTTCCTCGTCGACGGCTCCGGATTCATCTTCCGGGCGTTCCACGCCATCCCGCCGCTCAACCGCAAATCCGATGGCCTTCCGGTCAACGCGGTATCGGGTTTCTGCAACATGTTGTGGAAGCTGCTCACCGATGCGCGTGACACGTCGGTCGGCGTTACGCCGACCCATTTCGCGGTTATCTTCGACTATTCGTCGAAGACCTTCCGCAACGCGCTCTACGATCAGTACAAGGCAAACCGCACGGCGCCGCCGGAAGATCTGATCCCGCAGTTCGGCCTGATCCGTCACGCGACGCGCGCCTTCAACCTGCCTTGCATCGAGAAGGAAGGTTATGAGGCCGACGACCTGATCGCCACCTACGCCCGGCTTGCGGAAGCCGCCGGCGCCGACGTCACCATCGTCTCGTCCGACAAGGACCTGATGCAGCTCGTGACCTCGAACGTGTCGATGTACGACAGCATGAAGGACAAGCAGATCTCGATCCCGGAAGTGATCGAGAAATGGGGCGTGCCGCCGGAAAAGATGATCGATCTGCAGGCGATGACCGGTGATTCCACCGACAACGTGCCCGGCATTCCCGGCATCGGCCCGAAGACGGCCGCACAGCTGCTCGAAGAGTACGGCGATCTCGAAACGCTGCTGGCCCGCGCCGGCGAGATCAAGCAGGTCAAGCGCCGCGAAAACATCATCGCCAATGCCGACCTCGCGCGGCTGTCGCGACAACTCGTCGAACTCAAGACCGACACGCCGCTCGACGTTCCGCTGGAAGATCTGAGCCTGGAGCCGCAGAACGGTCCCAAGCTGATCGCCTTTCTGAAGGCGATGGAATTCACCACGCTGACACGTCGTGTTGCCGCTGCGACCGGCACGGACGCCGATGCCGTCGAAGCAGCCGCAGTGCCGGTGGAATGGGGCGCCGATGCGCGCGGCCCTGATCTCGACAAGGGCGATGGAGCGGCGAAGGTCAGCGAAGGCTCTTCCACGGCGGCTGTCGCCCGTGGCGAGGCCGCGGAAGCGGCCGCCGTCCTGTCGCGTGGCGCCGAAGCGAATGGCGCGGACGCGACGCCCGAGGCGCTCGCTGCCGCGCGCGCTGAAATCTTCGCCAAGGCGCCGATGGATCGGAGCGCCTATGTGACGATCCGCGACATCGCCACCCTCGACCGGTGGATATCGGACGCGCGCGAAGCCGGTGTCGTCGGCTTCGACACGGAAACGACCTCGCTCGATGCCATGCAGGCCGACCTCGTCGGCTTCTCGCTGGCGATTGCCGACCACAGGGCCGATCCGACCGGCGCTTCCATCCGGGCGGCCTATGTGCCGCTGATCCACAAGACCGGCGTCGGCGACCTGCTCGGCGGCGGGCTCGCCGAAAACCAGGTCCCGGTCGCCGAAGCCTTGAGCCGGCTGAAGCGCCTGCTGGAGGACCCGTCCGTCCTCAAGGTCGCGCAGAACCTGAAATACGACTACCTCGTGATGAAGCGGCACGGCGTCACCGTCGAAAGCTTCGACGACACGATGCTGATGTCCTACGTCGTCGATGCCGGCAACGGCACCCATGGCATGGACTCGCTGTCCGAGCGCTGGCTGAACCACAAGCCGATCGCCTACAAGGACATCACCGGAACCGGCAAGTCGTCGGTGACCTTCGACTTCGTCGACATTGACCGGGCGACCGCCTACGCCGCCGAGGACGCGGACGTCACGCTGCGGCTCTGGCATATCCTGAAGGCCCGATTGGCCGCCAAGGGACTGACGCGCGTCTACGAGCGTCTGGAGCGGCCCCTGGTTGACGTTCTGGCACGCATGGAAAACCGCGGCATCACCGTCGACCGCCAGATCCTGTCGCGGCTTTCGGGCGAGCTCGCCCAGGGTGCGGCCGGTCTCGAGGACGAGATCTACAAGCTCGCCGGCGAAACCTTCACCATCGGCTCGCCGAAGCAGCTCGGCGATATCCTCTTCGGCAAGATGGGCTTTGCCGGCGGCTCGAAGACCAAGACCGGGCAATGGTCGACCTCGGCGCAGGTTCTGGAAGACCTGGCAGCCGAAGGGCACGAGCTGCCGCGCAAGATCGTCGACTGGCGGCAGTTGACCAAGCTCAAGTCCACCTACACCGATGCGCTTCCGGGCTTCGTCCATCCGCAGACGAAGCGCGTGCACACGTCCTATGCGCTTGCCGCCACGACCACCGGCCGCCTGTCGTCGTCCGACCCGAACCTGCAGAACATTCCGGTGCGCACCGCCGAAGGCCGCAAGATCCGCACCGCCTTCATCGCGACGCCGGGCCACAAGCTGCTCTCGGCCGACTACAGCCAGATCGAACTGCGCGTGCTTGCCCACGTCGCCGATATCCCGCAGCTGCGCCAGGCCTTCGCCGACGGCGTCGACATCCATGCGATGACCGCATCGGAAATGTTCGGCGTGCCGGTCGAGGGCATGCCCGGCGAAATCCGCCGGCGCGCCAAGGCGATCAACTTCGGCATCATCTACGGCATCTCTGCCTTCGGTCTTGCCAACCAGCTGTCGATCGAACGCTCGGAAGCCAGCGACTACATCAAGCGCTATTTCGAGCGCTTCCCGGGCATTCGCGACTACATGGAAGGCACCAAGGTGTTTGCCCGCGAGCACGGCTACGTCGAGACGATCTTCGGCCGTCGCGCGCATTATCCCGACATCCGCTCGTCGATCCCCTCGCATCGCGCCTTCAACGAGCGCGCAGCGATCAACGCGCCGATCCAGGGCTCGGCCGCCGATATCATCCGCCGCGCCATGGTCAAGATGGAGCCGGCGCTTGCGGAGGCGAAGCTTTCGGCTCGCATGCTGCTGCAGGTGCACGACGAACTGATCTTCGAAGTCGAGGACGCAGAGGTCGAAAAGACCATTCCGGTCGTCGTCTCGGTGATGGAGAACGCCGCCATGCCGGCGCTCGACATGAAGGTGCCGCTGAAGGTCGACGCGCGCGCGGCGACCAATTGGGACGAGGCGCACTGATCCGGTCGTACACACGGGTTTTCTGATGGAATCCTCTCAGAAAACCTCAAAAGTCGGATGCGACGAATCTTGCAGCGCCCGGGGGCATTTCATGCTCCCGGGCGCCTTTCCATCAGGATGATAGAAAGCGTAGGCCGCCGCAGCCGGAACGATTGCCGGCGCGTTCGACTCCTCATAGGCAGCCCTAGGGAAGGGGCCGGAAGCCTCGTCCGAAACGGCTGCAATCGGAGGAGATCATGGCGCCGAAGACTTTCATTCTTGTCCTGTCCTGCGACGACAAACCCGGCATCGTCGCCGCCGTCACCACGGAGCTTGCCGCCCTTGGCGCAAACATCGCCGAGAGCAATCAGTTCTGGGATACCAGGACCAACAGCTTCTTCATGCGCATCGCCTTTCAGGTTGCAGCGAGCGTTCAGGCAGGTGATGTCGAGCGGGCGCTTCACCCGGCGGTCGAGCGCTTCCAGATGCGGACCACGCTCACGGATGCTGCGGTCAAACCGAAGATCCTCGTTCTCGTATCCAGGTTCGACCACGCGCTGCTGCACCTGCTCTACCAGATCCGTGTGGGCTGGCTGAACGCGGAGGTCGTCGCCATCGTCTCCAACCACGAAGACAGCCGGCGCACGGCCGAGGCCGAAGGGCTCGCCTATCACTGTTGGCCGGTATCGAAGGACAACAAGGTTGAGCAGGAGGAAAGGCTTCTGCGCTTGGTTCAGGAGACCGGCGCCGATCTCGTCATCCTTGCCCGCTACATGCAGGTGTTCTCGGACAATCTGTCGAAGCGCCTCTACGGCAAGGCGATCAACATCCACCACTCGTTCCTGCCGAGCTTCAAGGGGGCAAAGCCCTATCATCAGGCGCATGAGCGCGGGGTGAAGCTGATCGGGGCGACCGCGCATTACGTTACGCCGGACCTCGATGAGGGGCCGATCATCGAGCAGGAAACCGAGCGCGTCAGCCATGCGCTGACAGCGGAAGATTTCGTCGCCACCGGTCGCGATATCGAGAGCCGAGTGCTGGCGCGCGCCGTCAAGCTGCACCTGGAGCGGCGCGTCATGCTCAACGGCCACAAGACCGTGGTGTTCAGCTAAGGGGTCCGGAAGGCCCTCGTGTAGCCGGTACTTTCTGGAGTGCCGGCTACGGTGGTTACAGGCGTGCGACCACGGCCGTTGCCGTAACGGCCGGCGCGCGGAAGCTGGCAAACAGCCGGCTCAGGCCTTCGCGCCCCTCGGCTGCCAGGTCGAAGCGGCGGCCGAACAGCAGCCATTCCGTACAGAGCCCCAGCATCATCCAGTGCAGCGTCCGCGTCGCCGAGGCCGGGGTCCAGGTCTCGTGCATCTGCCCCTTGGCGAGCGCGCGGGAAAAAGCGAGTTCGAGCACGACGTTATGGTGCTCGTCGAGTTCCTTCTGGCGGGCGAGCACTTCGCCGAGGTCACCGTCGTAATTGGTGCGCAGCATGATCGTAAGGATACGCTGGCGCTGCTCGTCGGCGGCGAGCACATCCAGCCAGTCGCCCATGGCGCCTTCGAGGATGGAGAGGGTGTCGGCAGCTTCCGCTTCGATCTCGCGGGCGACCATGTCTTCCTGCGGCAGGGGCACAGCGTCGTGCAGCGCGAGGAACAGGTCGGTCTTGTTGGCGAAGTGCCAGTAGATGGCGCCACGGGTCACGCCGGCGGCCTTGGCGATTTCTTCCAGCGTCGTGTTCGAGACGCCCTTTTCGTAGAAGACGCGCTCGGCGGCGCTCAGGATCTTCTGCCTCGTTGCTTCTGCATCGGCCTTTGTTCGGCGCATTCATTCCTCCTCATGCGACGGCCCGCCAGAGGCGGGCCGTCCAATCTTGTTTTACTCGGCGGGTGTGGGGTTTTCTGCGGCTGTCGGTGTGTTTTCCACCTTCTTTCGGCTGAACAGCTTCGTGACGAACACGAAGAAGACAGGAACGAAGAAGATGGCGAGCACCGTTGCCGAGATCATCCCGCCCATGACGCCCGTGCCAATGGCGCGCTGGCTGCCGGAGCTGGCACCCGTGGCGATCGCGAGCGGCAGAACGCCGAGCGTGAAGGCCAGCGACGTCATCAGGATCGGCCGGAAGCGCAAGTGTGCCGCCTCCAGCGTCGCGTCGATCAGCGACTTGCCCTGCTCGCGCAGTTCCTTGGCAAACTCGATGATCAGGATCGCGTTCTTGGCCGAGAGGCCGATGATCGCGATCAGGCCGACCTTGAAGTACACGTCGTTCGGCATGTCGCGCATCATCACGGCGAGAACCGAGCCGATGACGCCGAGCGGAACGACCATGATCACCGCGACCGGGATCGACCAGCTCTCATAGAGGGCGGCAAGGCACAGGAACACCAGAAGGCACGACAGCGCGATCAGGAGAGGCGCCTGGGTACCGGACTGGATTTCCTGCAGGGACTGGCCGGTCCACTCGTAGCCGAAGCCTGCCGGGAGCTCGCCCGCAAGCCTTTGCATCTCGGCGATCGCGTCACCCGACGAGTAGCCGTGGGCTGCTTCGCCGCTGATACGCACCGACGGGTAGCCGTTGTAGCCGATCGTCTGGGTCGATGCCTTGACCCACTCGACGGTCGCAAAGGCCGAGAGTGGCACCATGCCACCATTGGCATTGCGAACGTTGAGGTTCAGCAGATCAGTCGTCTGCATGCGCTGACCCTCGTCCGCCTGCACCGTCACGCGCTGCATGCGGCCGGCATTCGGGAAGTCGTTGACATAGGACGAGCCAAGGTTGGTCGAGATCGTCGAGTTGATATCGGCGAAGGTAACCCCGAAGGTGTTGGCCTTCTCGCGGTCGATGGTCACGCTGACCTGAGCCGCATCGGGCATGCCTTCGAAACGAACGCCGGTGACGATCTTGCTCTCAGCCGCAAGGCCGAGAAGCTGGTCCCGGGCCTGCGACAGAGCCGCTTCGCCGAGGCCGCCGCGATCCTGCAGGCGGAAGGAGAAGCCGCCTGTGGTGCCGAGGCCCTGGATCGCCGGCGGCGACAGCGCGAAGCTGATCGCATCCTTGATCTGGCTCATAGCCATCGTTGCCCGCATGGCAATCGACTGAGCAGCATTGTCGGCGTCGCGTTCGCTCCAGTCCTTCAGCGTCACGAAGGCGAGCGCTGCGTTCTGTCCGGTGCCGAAGAAGGAGAAGCCGTTGATCGCGATGATGCGTTCGACAGCCGGCTCCTTGCCGAAGATGTTCTCGGCCTGCTCAACCACCTCGGTCGTACGGTTGCCCGTCGCCTCGGAGGGAAGCTGCATCATGACGATCACGAAGCCCTGATCTTCGTCCGGAAGGAACGACGACGGCAGCTTCATGAACAGCCAGCCGAGGCCGGCAAGCACGGCGACATAGATGATCATGTAACGGCCGGTCCGGTGGACCAGGCGCTTCACGATGCCGCTATAGCCATGCGAGGTCTTGTCGAACGAGCGGTTGAACCAGCCGAAGAAGCCGCGCTTGGCGTGGTGGTGGCCCTTGGGAACCTGCTTGAGGAAGCTGGCGCACAAGGCTGGCGTCAGCGACAGGGCAAGCAGCGCCGAGAACAGGATCGACACGACCATCGTCAGCGAGAACTGGCGATAGATCACGCCGACGGCGCCCGGGAAGAAGGCCATCGGAATGAACACCGAAGCCAGAACCAGCGTGATACCGATGACGGCGCCGGTGATCTGCTTCATCGCCTTGCGGGTTGCGTCCTTCGGCGTCAGTCCCTCTTCGGACATGATGCGTTCGACGTTTTCGACGACGATGATCGCATCGTCGACGAGAATACCGATAGCCAGCACCATGCCGAACATGGTGAGCACGTTGATCGAAAAGCCCATCGCCAGCATCACCGCGCAGGTGCCGAGCAGGGCGACCGGAACGACGAGCGTCGGGATGATGGTGTAGCGGATGTTCTGCAGGAACAGGAACATCACGACGAAGACGAGCGCGACGGCTTCGAGCAGCGTCTTAAGCACCTTCTCGATCGATACGGCAACGAACGGCGAAGTGTCGTAGGGAACCGAATATTCGAGACCCTGCGGGAAGAACTTCGACAGTTCGTCCATGCGCTCCTTGATCGCGGCCGATGTCGACATGGCGTTGCCGCTCGGCGACAGTTGCACGGCGATAGCCGCGGACGGCTTGCCGTTCAGGCGGGTCGAGAACGCATAGCTCTCGCCGCCGATTTCGACGCGGGCGACATCGCGCAGCCGAACGGAGGAACCGTCCGGATTGGCGCGAAGCACGATCGCTCCGAATTCCTCGGCGCTCGACAGCTGGCCCTTGACGACGACGGGGGCACTGATCTGCTGTGTGATCGGGTTCGGCTGGGCGCCGATCGAGCCGGATGCGATCTGGGCGTTCTGGGCCTGGATCGCATTGGTCACGTCGGCAGCCGTCAGATTGAGGCCGAGCATCTTGTCCGGATCGAGCCAGATGCGCATCGAGCGTTCGGTGGCAAACAGCTGCGCACGGCCGACGCCGGGCACGCGCTGGACTTCGTTCAGAACGTTGCGGCTGAGATAGTCGCCGAGAGCGATGGCGTCCATCTGGCCGTCGGTCGAGGTGAGCGCGACGATCATCAGGAAGCCGGAGCCGGCTTCATCGACCTGCACGCCCTGGCGCTTGACCGAATCGGGCAGGCGCGGTTCGACGCGGCGAACGCGGTTCTGAATGTCGACGGCCGCCTGTCCCGGGTCGGTGCCCGGTGCAAAGGTGGCGCTGATTTCGACCGAGCCGGAGGCGCTGGAGGTCGACTCGAAATAGAGCAGGCCTTCGACGCCGTTCAGCTCATTTTCGATCAGCCGAGTGACGCTCTGGTAGGTGTCCTGGGACGACGCCCCGGGATAGCTCGTGTTGATCGAGATCTGCGGCGGTGCGACATCAGGATATTGCGATACCGGCAGAAGCGGTATCGCGATGATGCCGGCGAGCATGATGAAGATCGCCACCACCCAGGCAAAAATAGGCCTGTCGATGAAAAAACTGGGCATTAATCAGCACTCACTTTGTGGCTTCAGCGGGCTTTTCGTCGGCAGAGGCCGCCGTCTGCGCTGCTTCGGCAGTCGGCTTGGCGTCCGGGTTCCAGTCCGTCGGTTCGACGGGGGCACCGGGGCCGATCTTCTGGAAGCCCTCGACGATGACCTTCTCGCCGGCCTTGAGACCGGAGGTCACCTGCCAGCGGGTGCCGATCGTGCGGCCGAGGGTCACGTTGCGGAACTCGACCTTGTTGTCGGCGCCGACGATATAGACCTGCGACTGGCCGGCATTGTTGCGCTGGACGGCCTGCTGCGGAACGGTGATCGCGTCCTTCTCGACGCCCTGCTGCACGAGCACGCGAACATACATGCCGGGAAGCAGGTCGTTGTCGGGGTTCGGGAACTCACCGCGCAGGGTTACCTGGCCGGTCGTCGCATCGACGGCGGCTTCCGAGAACAGGAGCTTGCCCTTGTGCTCGTAGACCGTGCCGTCGTCGAGCACCAGCTGGACTTCGGCTTCCTGGCCGTCACCGTTCATCATCTTGCCGTCCTCGAGTGCCTTGCGCAGGCGGATGAGGTCGGTCGCCGACTGGGTGAAGTCGGCGTAGAGCGGGTCGAGCTGCTGGATCGTCGCGAGGTTTTCCGAGCTGTTGGTGCTGACAAGCGCGCCTTCGGTGATCAGCGCACGGCCGATGCGGCCGCTGATCGGCGCCGTCACGTCGGCATATTGCAGGTCGAGTTTGGCCGCCGCGAGGCCGGCTTCTGCGATCGCGACATCGGCGTCGGCGGTCGCAAGCAGCGCAGCCGCATCTTCCAATTGCTGCGCGGCGACGACGTTCGCCTTCCTCAGCTGTTCCTGGCGATCGGCCTTCTGCTGGGCCTGCTGGCGAATGGATTGGGCACGCCGAAGCGTTGCCTCTGCCTTTTCGACCTGAACGCGGAAGGGCGCAGGATCGATGCGGTAAAGCACATCGCCCTCATTGACCTTGGAGCCCTGCTGGAAGACGCGTTCGACGACAATGCCGGAAACGCGCGGACGGACCTCGGCGACGCGGGTCGCGGCGATGCGGCCCGGCAGCTCGTTGGTGATCGGCAGGGTTTCGGCCTTGGTCGTGAAGACCGCGACGGCGGACGGTGGGAATGCGGCGGCGCCCTGTTGTGCTTCCTCTTTCTGGCAGCCGGAAAGAAGAATCACAGTTGCCAAGGCGGCGGCCAGTGTCGGTCGGTTCATGCGCATAGCGATGTCCATATTCGGTGACCGCAGGCGACAGGTGCATCTCGCAAGGTGCCCGTACGGTCCGGAAGTGAAGGGGAGCAAAACCGGTATCGCTTGGGGAAAATACCGGAAAGCTAATATACAAACACAAATGTATGTTAAATTGCTTTGCGGCGCAACAGAGTCGTTCAGCACGGACAATCAAAAAATAAATCAACCGCCACAGGGGTTTAAGCCCAGGGCGGTTGCTTTTCACGTAGCTGTGATGAGGCCTCGGCCTCAAAGCGGATCAGGCGAGAACGCGGTCGTCGTCGCCGAAACGGTGCATGGCGCCGACCGTCGGCGTCGCATAGACGATGTCGTCAGGCGCGTAGCGGTGTTCGCCGAAGAGGCGGACGGTGATGGTGCCGACCTGCTCGCTGTCGATGTAGACGATGGTGTCGGCCCCGAGGTGCTCGACATGCACCACCTTGCCCTTCCAGTCGCCGCTCTCGCGCGAAAGCGCCATGTGCTCCGGGCGGATGCCGATCGTCTTGGCTTTGACATCGCCGAGCCGGGCGCCCTCGATGAAGTTCATCTGCGGCGAGCCGATGAAGCCAGCGACGAAGACGTTCGCAGGCCTGTTGTAGAGGTCCATCGGCGAGCCGATCTGCTCGATCTTGCCGGCGTTGAGGACGACGATCTTGTCGGCGAGCGTCATCGCCTCCACCTGGTCGTGGGTCACGTAAATCATCGTTGCCTTCAGGCTGCGATGCAGCCGGGCAATCTCGAGCCGGGTGTTGACGCGCAAGGCCGCATCGAGGTTCGAAAGCGGCTCGTCGAACAGGAAGAGCTTCGGTTCGCGCACGATCGCGCGGCCGATCGCCACGCGCTGGCGCTGGCCGCCGGAAAGCTCGGCCGGGCGACGGGCGAGGTAGGGATCGAGCGACAGCATGCTCGCTGCCTTGCCGACCTTGTCCTCGATCTCCGCCTTCGGCGCGCCTGCCTGCTTCAGGCCAAGGCCCATATTGTCCTTCACCGACAGGTGCGGATAGAGCGCGTAGGACTGGAACACCATGGCGATGCCGCGCTTGGCGGGCGCCACATGGCCGACTTCCGTGCCGTCGATCTGCACGCTGCCGGAGGTCGCGTCCTCGAGACCGGCGATGGTGCGCAGCAAGGTCGACTTGCCGCAGCCGGACGGGCCGACGAAGATGACGAATTCGCCGTCCTTCACCTCGAGGTCGATGCCCTTCAGCACCTCATGGCTACCGTAGGCCTTGCGGATGGATTTGAGTTGAAGCGATCCCACCTGGTTGCCCCCTTTAAAGTTTGACTGGTCTGCCGGTGCGCACGCTTTCGTCTGCTGCAAGGCAGATGCGGAGCGACTGCACGGCGTCGTTCATGTGACGGTCGAGGTCGATGTTTTCGCGAATGGCCTTCAGCACATAGGCCTGTTCGCGGTCGCAGAGTTCCTGGTGGCCGGGTTCGCCGTCCATCTTCAGGTCCTCGTCGGCTTTGAGGAATCGGCCATCGGGACCGGTTTCGGCATTGTGCAGCCGGATCACCGCGGTCTTGGTGTGCATGTCGATGTCGTCGGACTTCGCATTCTGGTCCATGACGATCGACACCGATCCCTTCGGCGACATCACGTCCTTCACGAAGAAGGCGGTCTCCGAGATCATCGGTCCCCAGCCGGCTTCGTACCAGCCGGCCGAACCATCCTCGAAGATCACCTGCAGGTGGCCGTAATTGTACATGTCGGGCGCGATCTCGTCGGAGAGGCGAAGCCCCATGCCGCGCACTTCCACCGGCTTGGCGTCGGTGATCTGGCACATGACGTCGACATAGTGCACGCCGCAATCGACGATCGGCGACGTCGTCTTCATCAGCGACTTGTGCGTCTCCCAGGTCGGTCCGCTCGACTGCTGGTTCAGGTTCATGCGGAAGACATAGGGGCCGCCGAGCTTGCGCGCTTCGGCGATCAGCCGGATCCACGAGGGGTGATGGCGAAGGATGTAGCCGATCACCAGCTTGCGGCCGTGTTTCTTCGCCGCCGCGACGACGCGCTCGGCGTCGGCGACGGTGGTCGCGAGCGGCTTTTCGACGAAGACGTCGGCGCCGGCCTCGAACGCCATGACCGCAAAGTCGGCATGGCTGTCCGAATAGGTGCAGATCGAGCAGAGCTCGGGCTTCAGTTCGGCCAAAGCCGCCTTGAAGTCCGGATGGATCGTGTAGCCGCTCAGTTCCTCCGGCAACGGTACCTTCGAACGGTTGACGAGGCCGACGATCTCGAAGCCGGGATTGTTGTGATAGGCGAGCGCATGGCTGCGCCCCATGTTGCCGAGCCCCGCGACGAGGACCCGGACCGGTTTGCTGCTTGCACTCACTTGACTGCTCCTGCCGTGATGCCGCGGATCAGTTGCCGCGAGAAGATGACGTAGAGGACGAGAACCGGAAGGATGGCGAGCGACAGCGCCGCCAGAACCGCGTTCCAGTTGGTGACGAACTGGCCGATGAAGATCTGCGAGCCGAGCGTCACCGTCTTGGTCGCTTCCGCCGGCGCGAGGATCAGCGGGAACCAGAGGTCGTTCCAGATCGGGATCATGGTGAAGACCGCGACCGTTGCCATGGCCGGCCGGACGAGCGGCAGAACCAGGCGGAAGAAGATCGAATATTCCGACAGCCCGTCGATGCGTCCGGCGTTCTTCAGGTCATCGGAGACCGTGCGCATGAACTCCGAGAGAATGAAGATCGCGAGCGGCAGGCCTTGGGCGGTATAGACGAGGATCAGCGCCGTCAGCGTGTTGACGAGGTTGGCAGCGACCATGCCCTGCAGAATGGCGACGGTACCGAGGCGGATCGGGATCATGATGCCGATCGCGAGATAAAGCCCCATCAGCGTGTTACCGCGGAAGCGGTATTCCGACAGCGCGAAGGCGGCCATCGCCCCGAAGAGCAGCACCAGTGCGATCGAGACGATCGTGACGATGAAGCTGTTCTGGAAATAGGTGGCGAAGTCGCCCTGGCCGAGGACCGTTTCATAGCCGATCAGGCTGAAGGTCTGCGGCGTCGGGATCGTCAGCGGCGCCCGGAAGATCGCGTTGCGATCCTTGAACGAGTTGATGATCGTCAGGAACACCGGGAACAGCGAGATGAGCGTGTAGGCGATGAGCGCTGCATGCACGAAGCCGGTGCGGAGAAATGAATCGCGTGCTTTCGACATCTCCGGTCTCCTCAGAACTGGTAGCGGCGCATGCGGCGCTGAATGACGAAGAGGTAGAGCGAGACGCCGGCGAGGATGATGAGGAACATCACCGTGGCGATCGTCGCGCCCATCGAGCGGTCGCCGAGCTGCAGCTGGAAACCGAAGAAGGTGCGGTAGAGCAACGTGCCGAGAATGTCGGTCGAGCCGTCTGGGCCGGCAAGGGCGCCCTGCACCGTGTAGACCAGGTCGAAGGCGTTGAAGTTGCCGACGAAGGTCAGGATCGAGATGATGCCGATGGCTGGCAGGATCAGCGGCAGCTTGATCTTCCAGAACTGGCTCCAGCCGGTGACGCCGTCGCATTCGGCAGCCTCGATCACCTCATCCGGAATGTTGAGCAGGGCGGCGTAGATCAGCATCATCGGGATGCCGACATATTGCCAGACCGAGATCAGCGACACGGTGACGAGCGCCGAGCCGGGCTTGCCGAGCCAGGGGGCAAACAGCGACTTCAGGCCGACGAGATCGAGCATGCCGGGTGCAACGCCCCAGATCGGCGACAGGATCAGCTTCCAGATGAAGCCGACGATCACGAAGGAGAGCAGCGTCGGCAGGAAGATCGCCGTGCGGTAGAAGGTCACGAAGCGCAGCTTCGGGATCGACAGCATGGCGGCGAGCGCGACGCCGATCGGGTTCTGCACGCACATGTGGATGATGAAGAAGATGACGTTGTTCTTCAGCGCGTTCCAGAAATCGTGCGCCCAGCGTTCGTCGCCGAACAGCGTCTGGAAATTCGCAAGGCCGACAAAGGCCGGCTGGCCGTCGACCGTGTTGAACAGCGAAAGCCTGAGCGTCTCGATCAACGGCAGGATCATCACCGCCGAATAGACCAGGAAGGCCGGCAGCAGGAAGACGAGGATGTGCCAGCGTTTCGGCCGCCTTGCGGTCGGCTGTCCGTCTTGCACTGAAAGAGCGTCACTCATGGATCCATCCGTTTCTAGAAGACCGGTCCCCAGGCAATCATGATGCGCACCGGCGCCACGCGGCCGGTCGCGCCGCATGCCGTCTGCCCCTTTATCGAGGGCTCATGACGAAGGTTAAGTCTATCGCGTTCTTTTGCAAACGACTGCGTCGGCGGCCTCCCACTGGGGGAGGCCGGTGACGCTTCGGCTGGGGGAGTGCCGTCATTCGGCATGTCGCCCCGCCCGGTCCCCACGGCATCCTTAAATCCATCCGGCTTAAGGTGCTCTATGCACGTCCAGGACGTGCGGCGCTGTAGGGCCGACCCTCCCCCGTCAAGGGGAGGGAACCTGTTGCGCTTACGTCTTACTTCGCCGGCTTGTACCAGCCGTCGAGGCCCTTCTGCAGCTTCTCGGCGGCAACCTCAGGCGTATCCGTGCCGTTGATCACGTTGGCCGATTCGACCCAGGTCTCGTTTTCCAGGTTCGGCGTGCCGCGCGACAGGATCTGGTAGGTCGAGCGGATCGTCGGCTTGCACTTTTCGCGCCAGGAGACGAATTCCTGGGCGAGCGGATCGGCCATCTTCACCGGCGTCGAGTTCAGGCTGAAGAAGCCCGGCAGCGCGTTGGCGTAGATTTCGGCGAATTCCGGCGAGGAGATCCAGGTCAGCAGCTTCTTGGCTTCTTCGGCATGCGCGCTCTTGGCGTTCAGGCCGACACCGATGTCGTTGTGGTCGGAGATGTAGCAGGCGTCACCGGCGTTCTTCACCGGCGGCGGGAAGGCACCCATCTTGAACTGGGCCTGCGTGTTGAACAGGCCGATTTCCCACGAGCCGGCCGGGTAGATTGCAGCGCGGCCGAGCGTGAAGAGGTTCTGGCTGTCCGGATAGGTCTGTGCTTCGAAGCCGTCGCCGAGATAATCCTTCCACTTGGCAAGAACGCGATAGGGCTCGACCCATGCGTCGTCGGTCAGCTTCTCTTCGCCCTTGATCAGCTTGGCGCGGCCTTCTTCACCCTTCCAGTAGGTCGGGCCGATGTTCTGGTAGCCCATGGTCGCGGCTTCCCAGAGGTCCTTGGTGCCCATCGCCATCGGGATGTAGTTGCCGTCGGCCTTGATCTTGTCGAGGGCGGCGAAGAATTCCGCTTCCGTCGTCGGGATCTGGATGCCGAGCTGGTCGAAGGCGTCCTTGTTGTAGATGAAGCCGTGGATGACCGAAGCCATCGGCACGCAGAATGTGGCCTTGCCGTCGTCGGTGGTCCAGGCGGACTTGGCGACCGGCGAGAAGTTCTCCATGCCGGCCAGACCCGTCAGGTCAGCGAGGTGCTTCTTGTTGTAAAGCTCGAGCGAGGCGTCGAACGGACGGCAGGTGATGAGATCGCCTGCGGAGCCGGCGTCGAGCTTGGCGTTGAGTGCGGCGTTGTACTCGGTCGGCGCGGTCGGCGCGAACTTGACCTTGATGCCCGGGTGCTTGGCTTCGAACGCCGGGATCAGCTTTTCCTGCCAGATCGCCAGGTCGTCGTTGCGCCAGCTTTCGATGGTCAGCGTCACGTCCTCGGCGTGCGCCAGCCCGGCCGTGCCGAGAATGCTCGAAGCGAGCAGCAGGCCTTTGATTGTCGTACGGATCATGCAGTTTCTCCCTCTTTATAAGCGCCCTCCGGCGCGGTTTGGATCCCGGAATTACTCAGGCCGAGACGATGTCGATCGCTTGGCGCAGATTCTGCCTGGTCTCTTTCAGTGCCGCCTCCGCGACCGCAACGTCCTTTGCGCCAGAGGCGAGCAGGATCGCGACCTTGACCGAGCCGGAGGCCATGTTGATCAGCCGGCCGGCCTCGGCAGCGCTGATGCCGGTAATGTCGGTAACGATGCGGATTGCGCGGCCGTGCAGCTTGATATTGTCGGCGCGCAGGTTGACCATGTGGCCGTCGAGCACGTGGCCGAGCTGAATGCCGACCAGCGTCGAGAACATGTTGAAGGCGATCTTCTGCGCGGTGCCGGCGCCCATGCGGGTCGAGCCGGAAACCACTTCCGGCGGAGTCTGCAGAAGGATCGACACGTCGGCGTCCTTGAACAGCGCCGCACCCGGATTGTTGGCGACCCCGATCACCTTGGCGCCGAGCTTGCGGGCCTCGTCGGCCGCAGCAAGCGCGTAAGGGGTGGAGCCGCTGGCGGAAACGGAAACGAGGCAGTCGCCCGCGCCGATGCCGGCCTTGCGCACGTCTTCACGGGCAAGGTCCATGTCGTCTTCGTAGCCGCCCGCAAGGTCGCTGAGACTGGCGGTGCCGCCGGCAAGCAGAACGACGATCTGGTCCTGGGCAATGCCGTAGGTGCCGGGCAGTTCGAGCGCGTCGGCCATGGCCATCAGGCCGGAACTGCCGGCGCCGGCATAGGCGAGACGCCGGCCGGATGCGAGGGATTCGGCCGCGATCGATGCGGCAGCCGAGATCGACTCGATCGCCGCGTCGACGGCCTTGGCGGCCGCCTGCTGGCCGGACGCGAGCAGCCGGAGCGCCAGCGCCGGATGCATAAGATCCAGGCCTTTGGCGTTGTCGTGGCGCTCTTCGGTCTTGGCTGACGGCATGGGTTGTGTCTCCTCTTGGTCAAATTAATGCCAAAAAAATACCAATTGTCCAGCAGAATTTAAGTTTTGGCGCCTGAAAAAACTAAACAGCTAAATTAGCCCTTAGATTTCAACGTATTGCAACGAAATCGAAACGGTGGGCGGATTCAGGCTTGGATATTGGTATTTTTTTGGTATCCTCAATGGGCGGAGGTGCTCATGGCAAATTACCTGATCGGAATCGATGGCGGCGGAACGAGCTGCCGGGCTGCCGTGGCAACGGCGGACGGGCGCATTCTCGGGCGCGGCAAGTCCGGCGCCGCCAATATCCTGACGGATCCGGAAACCGCGCTTGCCAATATCGGTGAGGCCGCACGCGCCGCTTTCGTAGAGGCGGGCCTTGATCCCCTGGGTATTAGCGCCGCCAAGGCGATCGTCGGTGTCGCCGGGCACAATGTCGGCGACGCCGTGCATTATGTGAAGCGCCGCCTTCCGTTCGCCGCCGCCGATATCGAATCCGATGGCTTGATCGCCCTCCAGGGCGCGCTCGGCAATCGTGACGGCGCGGTCGCCATTCTCGGTACCGGCAGCATCTATATCCTGCGCCAGGGCGAAACCGTCAGCTATGTCGGCGGTTGGGGCTTCACCATCGGTGACCATGGCAGCGGCGCCCGCATCGGCCACGCGCTTCTGCAGGAAAGCCTGCTTGCCTTCGACAATATTCATGAAGCCTCGGCGGTGACGGCATCGGTCCTTGCCGAATTCAACAACGACGCGCGGGACGTCGTCGATTTCGCCCGCCTCGCCAAGCCCGGCGAATTCGGCCGCTATGCGCCGCGCGTGTTCGAGGGGGCCGCATCCGGTGATCCGGTTGCCGTGCGCATCCTGAAGGCCGCCGCGCTTACAGTGGACGAGGCACTTGATGTCGTCGTCGCAAGGGGCTGCGACAGATTGTGCCTTCTCGGTGGATTGGCGCCGCTCTATCGCCCCTGGCTTGCCGATCGGCATCAGGCCTTGCTCGTCGAAGCGGAGGCCGACGCGCTGACCGGATCGGTCGCCGTTGCCGCCCAGCGTTTCGGCACCCAGGCGAGGGCAGGGGCATGACGCACCAGCTCGCTTCCATTCTGCCGCTCGAGGGCCTGCAGTCCGGAGGGTCGGGGCCGCTCTATCTCAAGCTCAGGCAATCGCTCGAAGACGCGATCCAGTCGGGCAAGCTCAATCACGGCGACGCTCTGCCGCCGGAGCGCGACCTTGCCGACTACGCCAATATCAGCCGCGTCACCGTGCGCAAGGCGGTGGACGATCTCGTGCGCGACGGGCTGCTGGTTCGCCGCCACGGCTCCGGCACCTTCGTCGTCAAGCCGGTCTCCAAGGTGCAGCAGTCGTTGTCGCGGCTGACCTCGTTCACCGAGGACATGGCCCGCCGTGGCCTGAACACCCATGCCCGCTGGCTGGAGCGCGGCCTGTTTCATCCCTCGCCGGATGAAATGATGGCGCTCGGCCTTCCGGCCGACGCGCTGGTCGCCCGCCTCGGGCGCCTACGCATCGCCGACGACATGCCGCTTGCGATCGAACGCGCCAGCATTTCGGCGGAGTTCCTGCCGGACCCGCAGGCCGTCACCTCGTCGCTCTATACTGCGCTCGACAAGACTCGCTCGCGACCGGTTCGCGCCGTGCAGCGTATCTCCGCCTGCAACATCAAGGATCCGGATGCCTCGATGCTGGGCGTCGCCGTCGGTTCGGCCGGCCTTTCCATCGAACGTGTTTCCTATCTCGCATCGGGACGCGTCGTCGAATTCACCCGCTCGCTCTACCGGGGCGATGCCTATGACTTTGTCGCGGAACTGACGCTGTCGGAATCCTAAAGCGACGGCTCCGCCAAGAAAGGGAATTGACCATGCAGACCAATATGCGCCGAGAAATCGACGAGATCCCCGAAGCCGCCCAGCGTCTGCTGGAACGCTCCGCCGACCAGCTCAAGGCTGCCGGCGCGGCACTCCGCGCCAAGGATCCGGCCTTCCTCGTCACCATCGCCCGCGGCTCCTCCGACCATGCGGCGCTGTTCCTCAAATATGCGATCGAGCTGCAGGCCGGCGTGCCCGTCGCCTCGCTCGGCCCGTCGCTCGCCTCGATCTACGGTGCCAAGCTGAAGCTCGGCGGCGCCGCAGCGATCGCGATTTCGCAGTCGGGCAAGAGCCCTGACATCGTCGCCATGGCGAAGGCTGCCACCGATGCCGGCGCGGTCTCGATCGCGCTTACCAACACGCTGCCCTCGCCGATTTCCGAGGCTTGCACCAACCCGCTCGACATCCTGGCCGGTCCGGAATTCGCCGTCGCCGCCACCAAGTCCTATGTCAACTCGATCGTCGCCGGCCTTGCCGTGCTCGGCGAGTGGACCGGTGATGCGGCGCTTCAGCGTGCGGTCGCCGACCTGCCGAACCAGTTTGCCAAGGCCGTCAAGCTCGACTGGCAGGCCTTTGCCGACGATCTCGGCGAAGCCGAATCGCTCTACGTGCTCGGCCGAGGCCCGGCGCTCGCCATCGCCAGCGAAGCGGCACTGAAGTTCAAGGAAACCTCCGGCATGCACGCGGAAGCTTACTCCGCGGCTGAAGTGCTGCACGGACCCGTGGCGCTCGTCGGCGCCAAGTTCCCGGTGCTGACGCTCGCGGCTCGCGATGCGGCCGAGACCTCGGTCGCCGGCATCGCCGACGGTATGGCGGAAAAGGGCGCGGTGGTTCATGCTACTTCGAACCTCGCCGCCAAGGCCAAGCGTCTGCCCTTCGTCGAGACCGGCCACCCGATCACCGACGCGCTGACGCTGATCCTGCCGTTCTACGGCTTCGTCGAGGCCTGGTCGCGTTCGCGCGGTCTCAACCCCGATGCGCCCGCAAGCCTCAAGAAGGTAACGGAGACGAGATGAGCGAGAGGAAGGCAATCACCGGCGCCCGCCTGTTCGACGGCGTCGAATGGCACGACGGCTGCGCCCTCGTGATCGAGGCCGGCAGGGTCAAGGCGATCGTGGCGTCAGCCGACGTTCCCGCCGACGCCGAGCGGATCGATGCTCACGGCATGCTTCTGGTGCCGGGGTTCATCGACCTGCAGGTCAACGGCGGCGGTGGTGCGCTTCTGAACGAGGAGCCGACGGTCGAAGGCATCCGGCAGATCTGCTCGGCCCATGCCAAGTTCGGCACGACGGCACTTCTGCCGACGCTGATCACCGATACGCGCGAAATCAGAAGCGCCACCATCAAGGCCGGCCTTGAGGCCAAGGCTGCCGGCGTGCCCGGTTTCCTCGGGCTGCATCTCGAAGGCCCGCATCTTTCGGTCGTGCGCAAGGGTGCGCACGATCCGAAACTGATCCGCCCGATGGACGACGCCGATCTCGCCGAAATGCTCGATTGCGCCAGGGCGCTCGGTGTCCTGATGGTGACCGTGGCGCCGGAAAACGCCACGAAGGAGCAGGTGCGGGCGCTTACTGACGCCGGCGTCGTCGTCAGCCTCGGCCATACGGATGTCGGCTATGAAACCGCGGTCGCCTACGCCAAGGCAGGCGCACGCACAGTAACCCATCTCTTCAACGCCATGAGCGGCCTCGGCCATCGTGAGCCGGGCGTGGTCGGTGCAGCGCTTGCCACCGGCACGCTGCATGCGGGCATGATCGCCGACGGCTATCACGTCGAGCCGGCGTCGATGGGCGTGGCGCTGCGCGCCAAGGTGGGGCCGGGCCAGATCTTCCTGGTCACCGACGCGATGTCGCCGATCGGCACCGACATGAAGAGCTTCCAGCTCAACGGCCGCGAAATCCTGCGCGAGGGCGGCCGCCTGACGCTTGCCGACGGCACGCTCGCCGGTGCCGACATCGACATGCTGTCCTCGGTTCGTTTCGTGCACGAAAAGCTTGGCCTGCCGGTCGAGGAAGCGTTGCGCATGGCTTCCGCCTATCCGGCCGACGCCATGGGTCTCGCCACTCACAAGGGCCGGTTGAAGCCCGGAGCGGATGCCGATTTCGTGCTGCTCACGCCGGAACTCGGCATGGGTTCCACCTGGATCGGCGGCACGCAGGTTTACGCAGCCTGATTGCGACGTCACGGACAACAAGACCTGACAGAAAGACCCGGAAAGCGCTTCGCTCTCCGGGTCTTTTTTTGGGGCTTTTTTGTTAGCGCGGGCTAAGGGCCGCAAGCTTCGCCTTCATCGCTCGCACCGTGTCCGCATCGGTGCGACGCCGGTCGGCGGAGACGAAGCCCATCTCCACCAGTCGCGGATCCTGAGCCGGCTCACGAACGGAACAGGAGGAGTGAATCTCGCCGACACTCAGTTTACTTAAGAGGGCAACCGCGGTTTCCAGCGTCACGCCGGACCCGGGCATGATCGACAATCGCCCGGCTGCACGCTCGATGATGTCCGCCAAGCGGTCGATCGCCTGCGGCGCGCTCTTCGCGCCGCCCGAGGTCAGTATGCGTTCGAAGCCGAGTTCCACCGCCGTTTCCATCGCCTCGGCAAAATCTGGCACGAGATCGAACGCCCGGTGCAGCGTCATGCCGAGCCCGGCCGCGTGGCCGGTGAGTTTGATGAGCATCGACGCGTCGAGCCGGCCATCGGCCAGCGACGCGCCGAGCACGACACCGGCCAGACCGGCGTCTCGCGCCGCGTCGATATCGCGACGCATCACATCGAGGTCGGCGGTTGAGAAAATGAAGTCGCCGGGCCGCGGCCGGATCATCGCGTAGACGGGCACTCGTGGCGGGCCAGCCAGCGCCATAAGGCCGGGATTGGGCGTGAGGCCACCGACGGAAAGGGCGGCGCAAAGCTCGATCCGGTCGGCGCCGCCTTCGATGGCCGCGTAAAGCCCGTCGGCATCGTCGACGCAGACTTCGAGTTTGATGTCGCTCATGCCTTGTCTCCTGAAAGCCCGAGTAGCGCCGCGCCGATGAGGCCGGGCTCGATCCGGCATTCGCCGCGCACAACCAACGGCCGGTCGAACCGCCGCAGAATCCGGCTACGCACCGCCCTGTCGATCTCGGTAAGCAACTCCTCGGCATTGGAAAGGCCGCCGCCGACGGGCACGATCGTTGCCCCGGTTATGTTGATGACCAGCGCCAGCGGCGAGCTGACGAGGTCGACGAGGAGCTCGACCGTGCGTTTCGCCTCGGCGTCGCCAACCTTCCAGGCCTCGATGATCTCTTGGCTCGAAAGCGTCTTGCCGTGAGCGGTCTGGTGCAGCCGTTCCAGCCCGCGGGCGCCGCCGACGGTATCGACGCAGCGCTTCTGGCCGCAGCCGCAGGCATAGGCGGGAATGGCGATGGGCGGATCGCCGGCTTCCGACGCGATCGCCGGACCATGGCCCCATTCGCCGGCAAAGCCGCCATCGGCATTGATCAGCTGGCCATCGATGACCAGGCCGCCGCCGACCCCGGTGCCGAGGATGGCACCAAAGACGATGCGATGACCGCGCCCTGCACCCGCTCCGGCCTCGGCCAGCGCAAAACAGTCGGCGTCATTGGCGATCTTCACCGGCAGATGCAGCGCCGCCTCGAGTTCAGCAACCAGTTCGAGCCCGTCGATGCAGGGAATGTTGGCGCATTTGATGCGCTGCGTCTCGGGATCGATGACGCCCGTGATCGAGATCGCGACGCAAGCCGGATGTCCGCCCGCTTCGTCGAGGACCGATTCGAGCGCCTGCACGAACTGGCGGAAATTGGTAAGCGGCGTGGTTCGGCGCGGCAGCGGAAAGATCCGGTCGCGCGAATGCACGATCGCGCCTTTGATTGCAGAGCCGCCGATATCGAAACAGACGATCATGCCTCACCCCGGATGATCGCCTCGGCCGAAAGCGCCACCGAAAGCAGCCGGTCGTCCTGGTGATGCGGGGCCGCAAGCTGGAAGCCGACCGGCATTTCCGCCGCCCCGAGCCCGCAAGGAATGGAGATGCCGCAGAAATCTAGGAAGTTGCCGATCGAGGTGTTGCGCAGCGTCTTGCCGTTGATCTTGAAGAACAGTTCGTCGTCTTCGAGAAGCGGCGCGATCGGTGGGGCGACATGGGGCAGCGTCGGGTGGGCGATGAGTTCGTTCGGCTTCAGACTTTCGACCGTCTCGTGGATCAGCTGGTCGCGCGCGTCGAGGAGCGCGATGTAGTCGGGCATGGAGATCTTCTCGCCGAGCCGTGTGCGGGCGACGACGCGTGGATCCATCGCATGGGCCTCGGGCCCGGCCAGACGCTCGCGGTGCAGCGCATAGGCCTCCGCCGTCACCAGGGCGCCATGACGGGCCATCAGGCCGAACACGGCCGAGAAGGACGGGAAAGCGCGGCGGCTGACGGCAACGCCCGCCTTCTCGAGCCGCTTGATCGCGTCCTCGAAGGCTTCGACGACCTCCGGTTCCGCATCGTCGAAGACCACCGTTTCCGGGATCACCAGCGCGACGCCCGAGAGGTCGGCGCGGCGCACGGTCGGCGCCGTCAGCCCGTGCATGGCGGCGTCCACCCAGACGGCATCCTGCACCGTGTGGCAAAGGGGCCCGAGCGAATCCAGGCTTTCTGCCAACGGAAAGATGCCCTTCATCGCATAGCGGCCGCGTGTCGCCTTGTAGCCGACGATGCCGGTGAAGGCTGCGGGAATGCGGACGGATCCGCCGGTGTCGGTACCGATGGCCGCCGGCACCAGCCCGGCCGCAACCGCGACCGCCGAGCCCGACGACGAGCCGCCGGGAATGCGCTCGACGTCGGTGGCGACGGGGTTGCGCGGCGTGCCGTAGTGCGGGTTGATGCCAAGGCCGGAGAAGGCGAATTCGCTGAGATTGGTGCGGCCGACACTGACCATGCCGGCGGCGGAAACGGCGGCGACGACGGGTGCGTCGCTCGTGGCCGGCGCGTTCGTGCGCAGCACCGCCGACCCGGCGGTCGTGACGCTGCCGGCGGTGTCGAACAGATCCTTCCAGGCGACCGGCAGGCCGTCGAGCAGGCCGAGCGACCGCCCGGCCCTCAGACGCTTCGAGGCAGCCTCCGCATCCCGTGTCGCGCGCTCCGGCGTCAGCTCGACAAAGATGGCGTAATCGCCGTGGGCGTCGATCGCCGCATAGGTTTCCGTGGCGAGCTCCACCGGATCCAGCTTGCCGCTCTGCACCAGCACGGAAAGGCTGGCGAGTGTCTTTTGTTCTGTCATGTCATCCTCCGCTGAGCGCTGCTGCCGGCATCCCATATGTCTACAATATCGCCGCTCCCGGCGTTTTCCATGCTTCCCTTAGATGAGGTGCATGAATCTTGCATAAAGACGGGTGCCCGCCGGAACGATCTTGTCGCCGGTAGCGCCTCTGCCTACATGCACCATCGAACCTTGGCCCATGCTGGAGAGCGATGATGATCCTGGACGCGGCGCGGCTGTCGCTTGCCAACCTGTTTGCATCCGAGACCCGATCGGTCTTCTGGAAGGTGCTGGGGCTGACGGTCCTCGCGCTTGTCGCCCTGTGGTTTGCGGTGCGCGAAGTGTTCATCTGGCTGGCCTTGCCGTGGATCGACACGCTGATGCCGGGCACGCCAGTCTGGGCCGGCTGGCTGACCTTCGTGCTCGGCATCTTCGCAAGCCTTGGCCTGGCCCTCGTGCTCGCCTTGCTTCTTGCCCCCGTCACCGCGCTCATTGCCGGCTTCTTCCTCGACGACGTCGCCGATGTCATCGAGAAGCGTGACTATCCGAACGAGCCCCAGGGCCGGCCGCTGCCGCTCGGCGAGGCGATTGCCGGCTCGCTGAAGTTCCTGGGCGTCGTCATCCTGGGCAACCTCCTGGCGCTCGTGCTGCTGCTCGTTCCGGGCGTCAATCTCGTCGCCTTCTTCCTGGTCAACGGCTATCTGCTCGGCCGCGAATTCTTCGAGTTTGCGGCGATGCGCTATCGCGCGCCGGCGGAGGCGCGGCTCTTCCGGGAAAAGCATCGCTCGACGGTCTTTCTCGCCGGGCTGCTGCTCGCCGGCTTCCTGGCGGTACCCTTCGTCAACCTTTTGACGCCGCTCTTTGCCGCCGGCCTGATGGTGCATCTGCACAAGCGGCTGTCGGCGAAAGATCCCGGGTTCTCGCTGCGTGTCGCGGCGAAGGCGTAAGGCTGTTGCTTGACATAAGGCCGGCGGTGGCCAATCTGCCGGCAAACGGCGCTGCGCGCCCATGGAGTTTGCAGGAATGAGCAACACGGACGAACGGATCACCCGCCTCGAGGAGACCGTGGCCCACCAGGCCAAGACCATCGAGGAGCTTTCCGATCAGCTTGCCGAGCAGTGGAAGGTGGTCGAGCAGACCCGCGCCAAGCTCGACCGGCTGACCGAAAGGTTCCTGTCGCTCGAAGAGCAGTCGCTCGACGCGCCGGCCATTACGAAGCCGCCGCATTACTGATCGCCGCGATCAAGTCAGGACAAACAAAAGGCCGCCGGTCCAACGAACCGGCGGCCTTTTTTATGACGCAAGCGCTGCTCTTAGTAGGGGCAGGACTCGTCGCTCATGTAGTCGTGGACCTGGACCTTGCCGGCGATGATTTCGGCCTTCACCTTTTCCACCGCGTCGAGCATCTCAGGCGTGATCAGAGCCTTGTTGTTGTCGTCGAGGGCATAGCCGACGCCGTCTTCCTTGAGGCCGAGATTGGAAATGCCGAACTCGAACTTGTCGTTCTTGGCCGCCGTGAAGGCTTCGTAGACGGCGACGTCGACGCGCTTCAGCATCGAGGTCAGGACCTTGCCCGGCTGCAGGGCGTTCTGGTTCGAATCGACGCCGATGCCGAGCTTGCCCGCGTCCGCAGCTGCCTGCAGAACACCGACGCCGGTGCCGCCGGCTGCGTGGTAGACGACATCCGAGCCCTGGTCGATCTGGGACTTGGCGATTTCGCCGCCCTTGACCGGGTCGTTCCAGGCGTCCGGCGTCGTGCCGGTGTAGGCTTCCAGAACCTTGACGTCAGCGCCGGTCGACTTCGCGCCGCCAACGTAGCCACAGGCGAACTTGTGGATCAGCGGAACGTCCATGCCGCCGACGAAGCTGACGGTCTTCGACTTGGAAGCGAGACCGGCGAGAACGCCGACGAGGTAGGAGCCTTCCTGTTCCTTGAAGACGACCGACTTGACGTTTGGCTTCTCGACGACCATGTCGATGATCGCGAACTTGATATCCGGATATTCCGGGGCGATCTTTTCGAGCGAAGCCGCCCAGTTGAAGCCGGCCATGACGATCGGGCTGTTGCCGTCGCTGGCAAAGCGCCGCAGCGCCTGTTCGCGCTGGGCGTCGTTGGCGATTTCGAACTCGCGGTATTCGACACCCGATTCCGTCTTGAACTTCTCGGCGCCGTTAAAGGCAGCCTCGTTGAAGGATTTGTCGAACTTGCCGCCGAGATCGTAGATGATCGCCGGCTTGATGTCGGCGGCCAGTGCCGTCGCGGACATCATTGAAAAGGCAAAGAGACCGAGAATTGTTTTTTTCATCGTGCAGCCCTGTTGTCGCTATTGATCTTATTGGGTCCTCCCGCCGGCTCCCTGACAGAAGCCTGTCTGCGGAACCCACCCCCTTCTCCTTGGGGCTAGGGTGGCGCATCCTTGCACGGTCACGGCAAAAAAACACTCAAAATTTTTCAGATGGTAAAAATTGAAGCCGCGGATACCGGCACCCGTAAGGCACCGGTTCTGTTGCGTTTTTGAGATCCGGGCGAGGTGTTTCGACCGGTCTGGCGTGGCCTCAGGGTTGTGGGTATCGCGACCGCACGCGCGATACCACCCGAGGGGTATGCGTCTAGTGGCCGATCGGGCAGCTGACGCCGGTACCACGCAGGCCGCAATAGCCGCTGGGGTTCTTGGCCAGATACTGCTGGTGGTAGTCCTCGGCGAAATAGAACGCGCTCGCCATGTCGATCTCGGTCGTCACCCTGCCGCCGTGGTTGGCGTGCTTCAGCGCGGTCTGGAACGTGGTGCGCGTGGCCTTGGCTTCCGCCAGCTGCTCGTCGTCACAGGCATAGATCGCCGAGCGGTAGGTGGTTCCGATGTCGTTGCCCTGGCGCATGCCTTGCGTCGGGTCGTGTTCCTCGAAGAAGGTCCTAAGCAGGCTCGCGAGCTTCACCTTTTCCGGATCATAGACGACCAGGACCACTTCGGCATGGCCGGTAAGCCCGGTCGTCGTTTCCTGGTAGGTCGGGTTCGGCGTCAGCCCGCCGGCATAGCCGGCCGCCGTCACGTAGACGCCGGGGATGTTCCACAGCAATCGTTCGGCGCCCCAGAAGCAACCCATGCCCAGAAGGATGCGCTTGGTGCCGTCGGGGTAGGGGCCTTTCAACGGCCGGCCGGAAACGAAATGCGTCTCGGCCGTCGGGATCGCGGCGTCACGGCCCGGCAGCGCCGTCTGCGCGTCCGGCATGATCGTCTTCTTGTTGAACATGTCGATCAGGAACATCAGCATACTCCTTTCGATGCGAAGGTGGCCCGCGCCGTGTCAGGCGGCGAACCGTCCAGCCGCCGGCCGCTTCTTGTATCCGGCCATCCACAGGATGAGAGCGATCAGTGCGAGCACCGCGAAGGCCGGCTGCTGCAGCAGCCAATGCAGCATCCCGTGCCAGATCGTCGGTGCGGTATCTGAACGTTGGGCAAACTGGACCCAGCTTGCCGTGTCGGCGCCAAGCGCCTCCAGGTCGTCGCCGAGCGACGTCATCACCAGTTCCGATGCGGCGACCGACTGGATCGCGTCGACGGCACCGGCAAGCACGGCGGCAAACAACACGATGGCGCTCGCCAGCCTCAATAGAAATCGCATCGCACGGCATTCCCTTCAATTCGCTGGCTGGCGCCCAGTCGTCGGCTCGGCGCGTCGCCCCGCCGCATCTTCTCCGATCGCCCGTGCCTCGGACAAGGCCCGGCGATGAAAATATGCGGCAACCTGGCAGGCCGGAGGATGTGGCCGAGACCGGCCGGACGCATCGGACACGCCCTGACGCAAGAGATAAGCCCCTTGCCCGGAGCGCACAATGGGAACCGGGAACCCGCTCGCGTCACAAGATGTCAATAATCTGTCAGAAAGCAGTTGATCCCGGGCAAATCATCGGTATATAGACGCGCGTCCGCCGGTTCTAAGCTGGCTGACGCCGAAGGGCACCGCCCTTCCCATCCAGCCGGATTGACCGTCGGCTGCTGACGGATGGACAGGTGGCCGAGTGGTTGAAGGCGCACGCCTGGAACGCGTGTATACGTGAAAGCGTATCGAGGGTTCGAATCCCTCTCTGTCCGCCATCTCCCCCTTGTTCTGCTTCCCATGCCAATTTGTTCACAGCGCTACCCATTCCTGTCCGCTGGCAGGTATCGATCTGCGGCGCCTTGACCGCATCTTGCGGCGCGCAAAAGCCAGATCCTTTCTTTTCTCCTCCTGCTGAACAGCGCACTTGTCATTGAGATAAGTCCGTGCTTATGTGTTGGTCATGATCGAGAACGAGATATTTCGAGCCCTGGCTGACCCGACGCGCCGCGCCATCTTCGAGAAGCTTGCCGACGGAAGCATGAATGCCAGCGCCTTGCGAGAAGGCATGGACATCAGCCAGCCGGCGATGTCCCAGCACATTTCGGTGTTGCGGAGTGCCGGGTTGGTGAAGGAGCAGCGACGAGGTCGGTTCGTAAACTACGAAGTCGATCCGGACGGGCTGACCCATATTGCGCAATGGCTCGCGAAGTACCGTGCCTACTGGCCCGCACGCATCGAAGCTCTGAAGATCTTGCTGAAGGATATGGACCAATGAACCGTGAAAGCAGCGCTCCGAACGAAAACAGCCTTGAGCTGGAATACGAACTCGACGAGGCGCCGCAGAAGGTCTGGCGCGCAATCAGCATCCCGGCGTTTCGTGAAAACTGGCTGCCGAAAGAGGCATTGGCTGATCCTGAAGGCGCCGTTGTCGTGCCTGGAGAGGAGGTCCGCTACAGGCTGCGCGAAACCGAGGCTCCGTTCCTCGAAAGTACCGTCACCTTCCGGATCGCTCCGATCGGTGCCGACAGAACCAGGCTGCGGATCGTGCACGAACTGCCGAATGTTCGCAGCGGTCGCGTGACCAGGAAGGCCGCGAACAACAACGATACCCTCATGCTCGCCGCGTAAGCCGACGGGCTTCCCCACAAACTCTGGATAAATGGAGTTCGCCGATGCGCGAAGCGATGCAACTCGTCCCTATGGTCGTTGAGCAGTCGAATGGTGGAGAGCGATCGTTCGACATCTATTCCCGCCTGTTGCGCGAGCGAATCATCTTTCTCAATGGTGAGGTGAACGACACGGTCTCCGCGCTGGTCTGCGCCCAGATGCTTCTTCTCGAAGCGGAAAACCCGAAGAAACCCATCCATCTCTACATCAATTCGCCGGGCGGCGTAGTGACCAGCGGTTTCGCCATGTACGACACCATGCGCTACATCCGGGCGCCGGTGCATACCTTATGCATGGGGACCGCACGCTCCATGGGTTCGTTTCTGCTGATGGCCGGTACGCCGGGACAGCGGGCAGCCTTGCCCAATGCCAGCATCCTCGTGCACCAGCCATCGGGCGGTTTTCAGGGCCAGGCGTCCGACATGCAAATCCACGCCGAGGAGATCCTTCGCACCAAGCAGCGCATGACGCGGCTCTATGCGGAACATTGCGGACGGACCTACGAGGAGTTCGAACGCGCCATGGACCGGGACCGTTTCATGACGGCCGAGGAGGCTCTGGAGTGGGGGCTGATCGACACCATCCTCAAGGTTCGCGACGACGGCGAGCCGGTGGCCGCCGGCGGCTTTGCTCTCTGACGGTCGGTCTCTGTCGGCGGGCCATCTGCCAAGGACGGATGGTCCGAGCCACGAAACCGGCTGAAGGCGCTCCCCTGCCAAAGGAGTGTTGCCCGACGTTCGAATCGCCTGACGCAAAAAAATCTTCGCGTGCGCGATCCGTTTCGCCTCTTCGCTGCGTCTTTGCTGCATCTGCAACGAAGGAGAAGCACCATGACCACTGCACCCGTCACTCTCGTCAACGTTCTGAAGGTCGAACCCGGCAAGCAGGCGCAGCTGATAGCGCTTCTGAAGCGCAACATCGACACCGTCATCCGCACGCTCGATGGCTGGCGGACGAGCCGGCTGATTGCCGCCAGCGACGGCACAAGTGTCATCATCTATTCGGAATGGGAGACGCCCGCGGCCGTCGAGGCGATGCGCGCCGATGCCAGGATGAAGGCCTATTTCCCACAGATCCTCGAACTGGCGAGCCTCGAATCGGTCGTCGGCGAGGTAGTCCTCAGCGATAACAGGTGACGCTGCACGGTAGTCCGCTGCCAAGACCGGTTGCGATCAGTCAGGCAGCGGACATTTTCTTTCGTCCACGCTATCGTCCGAACCAGACGCCTGGAGATATCCCGATGGAACTCGATACCATGAATGCGGAAGACTTCGAGGATCGGCTGAGGGAACTCCGGCCGCGGCTGCACCGCTATTGCGCGCGCATGACCGGCTCGGCCGTGGATGGCGAGGACGTGCTGCAGGACACGTTGATCAAGGCCGTGCAGGCACGGGCGGATGGCGTGAAAGTGGACAATCTCGAAGGCTGGCTGCTGCGCATCGCCCACAACACCAGCCTCGATTTTCTGCGCCGACGGTCCCGGCACAAGATCATCCCGCTTTTCGATGACATGGAAGACGCGCCGCTGCCCGATGCGGACATCGTCGCGGTCGGCTATCAAACCTTCCTGCAGCTGCCGGAACTTCAGCGCTGCGCCGTGATCCTGAAAGATGTGCTCGGCCATTCGATCGAGGAAATCGCCGATATCGCCGACTGCACGCCGGCGGCGGCCAAGTCGGCGCTGCAGCGCGCCAGGGTGGCGCTCCGGCAGCTGGCCCAACGCCCGGAAGATATGCGGCTGCCGCTGATGTCCGATGCGAGCCGGCAGAAAATGGCAAGCTTCGTGCGCTTCTTTCAAGGCGGAGACTTCGATGCCATCCGCGCCATGCTGGCCGACGATGTGAAGCTTGAGCTGGTCAACAGGCTGAAGCTGGAGAGCCGGGAGGGAATCGGCCGCTATTTCACCCGCTACGCGCAGGAGACGCGGTGGCGTTTTGCGCTGGGGGCGATCGAAGGGCGGCCGGCCATGCTGGTTTTCCACAGTGTCGGCCCGATGGAAAAACCGGCGCATTTCGTCGTTCTCGACTGGCGCGGCGACGAGATCGCCGCGATCCGCGATTTTCTCTTCGCCCCCTATGTGCTTGAAACCGTCGACTGGGTTCGGCTCGCTTGAGCTGCGGGAGAGCGGCTCTCTGCCGATTGAGGGGCGGTTCTTCGCCAAGTGTTGACGGTTCCGCGCTACTGCTGAACCTTCGCTGGTGTCGGCAGCCGTTGGCTCTTGGCAGGTTTTCCTGGCCGGTCTCGCACCGGCGCCGGGCATCGCAGCGGGGGGGACTGGTTGCGATCTGGGGAGAGGCAGCATGAGTTTGGCGAGCGACGCGCGTTTCTGGGACCGGACGTCGCGGCGATACGCCAAGGGCACGATCGCGGACCCGGCCGCCTATGAACACACGCTCGACCGCACCCGCGCCTTGCTTCTGCCCGATGACCGGGTGCTTGAACTCGGTTGCGGCACGGGAACGACGGCGTTTCGGCTGGCGGGCGATGTGCGCGATTATCTTGCGACCGATTTTTCGACCGAGATGATCGCCATTGCTCGGGAGAGATATGCCGTCGACCTGGTTCCGAACCTCGCCTTTCGCACCGCGACGGCCGAAACGCTTGCGGCCGAATGCGGTCAGTTCGATGCGGTGCTGGGCTTCAACTACCTGCATCTCGTGCGCGACCTGCCCGCCACGCTCGACAACATTCACACCCTGCTTGCCTCCCGGGGGGTGTTCATCTCCAAAACACCCTGCGTCGGCGACATGAACCCGCTCGTCCGGCTCGTGCTGCTGCCGGCGATGCGGGCGGTCGGCTTGGCGCCCTATGCGGGAGCCTTCAGTGCGGCCGAACTCAGCCGGCACATTGTCGCTGCCGGCTTCGAGCTTCTGTCGGCGGAAAATCACGCATCGGCGAGCAACGACAACCGTCCCTACATCGTCGCCCGCAAGCGCTGAAGACCGGAGCGGCGGCGCGGCCCCGGTCTTGATGCGTCCTAGACGCGCGCAGCCGGTTCGGCGGCATGTGCCCGATGCAGCAGGCTGATAAACGCCTCCGCGTCCGGGATCGCCGTCGAGCCGATGGCGCTGACGGCGATGCCAGGCGTCCAGGAATTGAGCACCGCAGCGCCGGAGAGCGTCTTCAGCCGGTCGAGGGTGATTTCCTCCTGCCGCTGCGGAACACCGAGACGTTCGAGTTGCCGCTGGACCGTGCCCATCATCGTGCCGGTCAGCATCTCGGCCTTGGGCCAGATGACGGCTTGGCCATCCCAGAAGACCAGGTTCCAGATCGTCGCTTCACTGAGGTGCCCTCGACGGTCGATGAAGGCGTCGTCGTCGTAGCCCTGCCTTATCGCCTGATGCAGGTAATAGGTCTTGCCGGATTCTCCGACGTGCTTGATGGTCGCGAGCGGGCGTTCGTGCTCGACGACGGCGAGCCTGAGCGGTCCCTTCGGCCCGTTGGAGGGCGGGCCGCTGCGCACGAGGACCGAGAGGTCTCCCTGCATGCTGTCGGCGGTGAACTCGCCGTCCGGCGAATATACCGTGACGGTCAGGGACTGGTCGGCCGGGCCGGCGTCGACCGCGGCCCGGATGCGGGCGCGCAGGGTTTCTTCGGGCACGGCACGGCCGAAAAATTCGATCGACGCGCCGTGCAGGCGCTTGAGATGCAGGTCCAGGCCCTTGATCCTGTGGTCCCGGACCTGGATCGCCGTGAAGTGCGCGAAGCCGGCGAAGGCGAGCGCAGTCAGCTCCGCCGCGTCGGCCGGGCGGCCGTCGATTGCTGCCGGATAGTGGTGGGTTTCGGTCGCCATGATTTTGCTCCTGGGTGCGGTTTGCATAAGGGAGCCATAGCCTTAAGGTCTGACAGCGCTGTCAGAGTCAAGGGTGTGTTGAAGGGCGCTTTCAAGGGTGATTGCATGAAGATCGGCGAGCTGTCGAAACGCACCGGCGTCAGCATCCGGATGCTGCGCTACTACGAGGCGGAAGGTCTGTTGAAGCCGGAGCGCACCGAAACCGGCTATCGTGATTATGACATGGCGGAGGTGCGCACCGTCGAGCGCATCAAGCTGCTCGGGGCCGGCGGCATGACCCTTCCGACCATCCTGCAGTTCCTGGCCTGCGTGCGCGGCGAGGGGCCGATTTTCGAGCCCTGCGACGAGTTGCGCGTGACGTTGCGTCAGCAGATCCGCCTCGTCGAGGAAAAGACGGAAAAGCTGGCGCAGAACCACAATGTGCTGACGAGCTTCCTGGCCGAGATCGGCGAAGGTTGAGCCGCCCGCCGAGCCGTCGTTGTTGACGTTCAACGCTTGCGCGACAGGATCGATACCAGCGCCAGTCCGCCGATCACCGAGACGTGCTCCAGCGCCACGGTCATGTCGCGGAAGGCCTCTTCGCCCTGCTTCAGCCAGAAGGGATGGGCGATCGGGACCGTCAGCATGGTGAAGACGGCGAGCGCGCCGGCAGCAAGCCAGACCCAGCGGTTGAGGATGATCAGGAGAGAGGCGCCGATCTGCAGGATCAGCGTCGCCGTATTGAACAGCCATCCTGGCGTCAGGCCGAAGCCTTCCATGACCGCGGCGTTGGCGTTGAAGTCGAAGAGCTTGGCAAGGCCGCTCGACCAGAAGACGAGCGTCAGCAGCACGCGGGCGAGGATGCCGAAGGCGCGCGAATCGAGAATCCTTGCGATAGGGCCGGACATCGGATCATTCCTTCCTTGCTGTAAGGAGGGAGGCGTTGCGCGCGCTTGCACTTGGCAATGCCGGCCCGGTGGCGAGGCCTGCGAGCCAGTCGGCGGCGTACGATGCGCCGCCGGGCTCGGCGATGCCCGCGGATGCGGTGCCGGTCCCGGTATTTTCAGTCTTCATCTGGTTTTTGAATGCCACGTCGGCCCCCTTGTCCTATTGAACCGACGGGGTTTGTAGAAGCTCAACCACGCTTGAGGTCAAGAAAACGGCGATGTGACAAATTGGCTGCCTCCGGTGGCTTCGCGTCGATCAATAGTTAGCTATTGCGCTAAGTATTTGCGCATGATACTTAGCCTTATGGAACAGTATTCAGACCGATTGGACGTGATCTTTCAGGCGCTCGCCGATCCGACCCGGCGTGCCGTGCTTTCGCGGCTCGGCGGCGGTCCGGCGAGCATCAGCGATCTCGCCAGACCCTTCGACATGGCCCTGCCTTCTTTCATGAAGCACATCCACTTCCTCGAGGGCAGCGGGCTCATCCGCACGCACAAGCAGGGCCGGGTGCGCACCTGCGCGATCGAGAAGGCGCAATTCGCTGCAGTCGAAACCTGGCTCTCGGCGCAGCGCGCGCTCTGGGAAGGCCGTGCCGACCGGCTGGAAAAATTCTCCACTGAACACGAGGAGGAACGACATGACCCGCTCTCCCGATCCTGAACTCGACCTGACGATGGCCCGCGTCATCAAGGCGCCACGCGCGACCGTCTGGCGCGCCTGGAGCGATCCCACGCGGCTCGAACAATGGTGGGTTCCCGAGCCGGCAAGATGCAAGGTGATCGACATGGATCTCAGGCCCGGCGGCAGCTTCGTAACGCGGATCAGCGAAGGCGGCGGCGCTTTCGTGCCGCATATCGATGCCTGCTTTCTCGCGGTCGACGAACTCTCGCGCATCGTCTTCACTGACACGCTGCTTGCCGGCTGGCGCCCGGCGGAAAATGCCTTCATGACGGCGATCATCACCCTCAGCGATCATCCTGGCGGTACGGAGTACGCCGCCCATGTGATGCATCGCAGCGGCGCGGACCGGAAGATGCACGAGGAGATGGGCTTTCACGACGGTTGGGGAACGGTCGCCGAGCAACTGGCCCGGTTCGTCGAGCAAGCCCACTGAGGAGCCGATCCCATGCGCAACATCGTGCTGCAGATGATGACGACGCTCAATGGCCGCCTGGACGATCCGCTTGCCTGGATGGGCACTGTGGTCGAGGAACAATACCGGGCGATCGACCGCCTTTACGCCGGCTACGACACGGTTCTGGTCGGTCGCACGACCTATGAGGAGATGGTCGGCTACTGGCCGGGCGCACTGAACGACGAGGCGGGCGGCGAGACCAATCGGCTGATGGCAGGGCGCATGCACGACTATCGCAAGATCGTGTTCTCCCGCACCGGTGAGCAGGCAATCAGCCCCTGGCACAATGCCGAGCGGGCGGTGGTTCCTGATGATGCGGCGCTCTCGCGCTTCCTGACCAGCCTGAAGGCTGAACCCGGCCGGGATATCCATCTGTCCGGCGGCGCGAGCCTTGCACAGACGGTGATTGGCCTCGGCCTCGTCGATCGCTACCACTTCTTCGTCTACCCGGTCGTATCGCCGGGCGAACCATGGTTCGCCCGGCTGCACGACAAGAACGAGCTGCGGCTGATCGGCAGCGAGCACTACGACAACGGCGTCGTCGGGCTTCACTACGAGACGGTGCGCGACACGAAGTCGGCGCGCCCGAAAAGCTTCTCGGAGCTCATTGCCTAAAGCAATTCCAGGAAAAGTGCGTAGCGGTTTTCCGTCCGGGATTGCGCCAGCCAAACGAGCAATTCCAGGAAAAGTGCGTAGCGGTTTTCCGTCCGGGATTGCGCCAGCCAAACGAGCGAATTCCAGGAAAAGTGCACAGCGGTTTTCCGTCCGGAATTGCGTCAGCAAGACAGGCCAATTCCAGGAAAAGTGCACAGCGGTTTTCCGTCCGGGACTGCGCGGCTTGTAAGTTCACTCCCCGGCTTGCAGGGTGGCGAGCAGCCGGTCGTAGGTCGGCGCCAGCAGGCGCAGGCTTTCGGCCGCCTCGGCATCCCTGCGCAGGACCAGCGGATACTGCAGCGCGCCGATCAGCCGTGCCTGCTCGCCGGCGATCGCGGCGGATTTGGCAAGGCCCGCCCGCGCCAGGCAGGATGCCGCGTCGCCGGCGCGGCGGGCGCCAACGCGAACGGCGAAGTGCACGAGGTGAGCCCGCAGGTTCTTGTCGCAGTTAGCTTCGATCCGAGCAGCGAGCGCTTCGGCAGCGTCGGCATTGCCAAGGCTGCCCACCGGCACCAGCCGGTCCGTGGTCATCGAGAGCCAGTGGATGGCGGCCGGCACCGAGGCGCGAATTGCCTCGATCTCGCTCACGTCGGCGACGCGCGAGAATCCCCATCGCATGGTGTAGGGGTCGCCATAGCTCAGCGTCTCGGCGCCCCAGGCCGTCATGAAATCGTGGAGCGGCAGAGAGGCGTAGGGATATCCTTGCGGGTCGTGCATCAGCACGCGCGTCTCGTCCACTGCGAGGACCACGACGTAGTGATCGGCCTCGATCGGTCCAGTCATGCCCGGCTGGTGCCGCAGATGCCCCATCTCCACCGGGCCGACCCAGACGGGGCCATCCTTCAGTGCCGAGCGCAGGCGGGAGAGCGCGTCCTCGGGCTCGCCGCCGCTGCTGACCTGCGATGTCCAGCCGAGCGCCTTCAGCGCGCCGTCGAACCCGGCCTCCGGATCCCAGCCATAGGGATCGAAGAACGGCAGCGTGCCGCCGACGATCTGCATGCCGAAGGGACTGCCGGTGGCAAGCTCTATGGTCGAGGTCGAGGGTGCAGCCTCGCCGAACATCATCGCGAACGAGTTGGCGTAGCAATAGGGGCCGGAACCCACATAGGAAAAGTGCTGCATCGGTTGATCCTTCAGTAATCGAGGGGAGGAGAAATCGGGGGAGGAAGTGATTGGGACGTGCGGGGATTGGCTTAGCGCACGATGGGGTAGGCGACATCGAAGCGGGCGCTGCCGCTGCCGGGATAGATTTCGTAGGGGCTGCCGAAGCAGCTGAGGTCGTCGCTTTGCTCGAACCAGGCCTCGATCGCGTCATAGACGCGAAGCACGGCCGGAAAGGTCTCGAACGGTTCGGCCACGGCGAGGAACGCCTCGCGCCCCGCCGGCTGGAGGCGGATGCGCAGATCGCCTGTGGGTTCGAGACTGCCGTCATAGCCGATCGCGACCTCGACGAGACCCTTGCCGTCGTGATTGACCGGCTCGTGGAAATGCAGCGTCATCGGCCCGTCGTCGCTCTTGCCCGATTGCGCAAGATAGCCGCGGATCTCCGTTTCGGCGCTTTCGGTGAAGGCCTCGAGCGCATCCACCGTCACATGGTTTTGGCGATAGACGATTTTCGAAGGCGCGACGTCGCGCACGGCAACGGCCCTGACAAGCGGATCGTCGCCGCCGCTCGATTGCCGGATGATGGCCTCCACCAACTCGCGCTGATCCTCGAGCCGCTTGCTCTGCACCTCCAGCCAGGCGCGAAGCTCCGTCAGGCGAACGTCAGGCTGAAGATCGATCAGCCGCGCGATCCGGGCGATCGGTAGGCCCAGCTGCCGCAGCCGGGCAATCAGCCTGGCGCGGCTTGCCTGCGTGGCGGCGTAGTAGCGGTAACCGGTTATGGGATCGACATGGGCAGGCACCAGCAGGCCCTGCTCGGCATAGAGCCGGAGCGCCTTCGGCGACAATCGTGTGGCGGCGCCGAAGCGGCCTGCGAGGAAGTAGGAATCGGTCATGAGAGCAGTCTGGGGCCAGCCCCAGGGGCGAGGTCAAGGGGCATGTTGCCGTCTTTCCGGTTGAAGACCTCCCGGAGTGGGTGACCGCTCCGGGAGGGGCAGGGCTATCGAATTTTGCGCCGGTCGAGAAACGCCAGCGCCAGCAGCGTGATCGCCGCCATGCCGAGGCAATAGCCGACGAGCGGCCAGGCCGTATCGCCACCAAGCAGCAGCACGGCGCCAGTGCCGACAAGGCTGACGATCAGGCTCTGGATCGAGAAGTAGAGCGCCACCGCCGTCCCGGCGATGGCATCGAAGGCCTTGAGCGCCCCATTGGCGGTGACCGAGGCGGTCATGACGATGCCGAAGGCGATCACCCACATCGGCAGCACGAAGCTCTCGAACGACGGAGCGGCCAAGACTTCGCCCGCGCCAAGCAGCAGCCCGCCGAGGATGATCAGGGCCATGCCGCGGGTCAGGCAACCGGCGGTCCCGTAGCGGGCGACGAAGCCCCTGGCGAAGCGCGTGGCGATGATCATCACGACGGCAGCGGTCGCGAAGGCCAGGCTGAAGCCCAGCTGCGAATAGCCGGCGCGATCGATGAGCAGGCGTGGGGCGGTGGAGAAGAACACGAAAAACGCGCCCATCGCCGTGCTGAAGCCAAGCGTGTAGGTCCAGAAGGCACCACTTGTGAGCATGGGCATGAAGCTCGGCTTTGCCGGTGCAGCGGCGTCGGGCCGGGTTTCGGACCAGCGCGGCAAGGCCTGGCCGAGTGCGGCAAGGCCAAGAACGCTAAGCGTCACGAAGATCGCTTGCCATCCGAAAGCGCCTGCGATCAGCGCGCCGGCGATCGGCCCGAGCGCCGGTACGAAGGAGAGCATGGCGCTGAAGAGGCCATAGATGGTCACGCCTTCCGGACGCGCGCCATAGACATCGCGCACGGTCGCGAAGGTCGCGACCAGGGCGGCCGAGGCGCCGGCCGCCTGGACGAGCCGCAAGGCGACGAAGACCGGCGCCGAGGTGGTTGCCGCCAGTCCCAGCGACGACAGGGCAAACAGCGTCGCGCCGCCGAGAAGCACGGGCCGGCGGCCGAAGCGGTCGGACAGCGGGCCGAACAGCAGCTGGCCCAGGCCCAAAAGCAGCATGTAGAGGCTGAGCGTGAGCTGGACGACTGCCGGCGACGTGCCGAGGATGGCCGGCATGTCGGGCACGACGGGCAGGTAGATGTCCATGGCGAGCGACGTCAGGATGTCGAAGGGCGCCATCAGCAGAAGGGCTGCCGGCAGCGAGTAGGGCCAGGTGGGGGAATTACGATCGGGCATGATGATACATCCGCGCAAATGAAAACATTCGGCGGCGATCTGCCACTTCATCAACTGTTCTGAGTGTGAGCCGACAGACGCCGCAACAACTTATTCAACCGTTGTTGCGGCTTACCTGGTTGCTGACGGGTCGGTCCTCATCTGCGGCTCCTATGGCGGCTCTCCAGCGATAACGCCAAGCCAGCCGAAATCTCATGCCGGCATGTCCTATCATCGGGATTTCCGGACGGCAACTGCTCGCTCAGCTATCAGCCTCGGCCGCGCCCGGCATCACCGCCAGCCGGTTCTCGACGCTGGTGACGCCGATCACCGATGCTGCGACATCGCCGGCGCAAGCGATGTCGGATGCCTGCGCCACATGGCCGGAAAGCACCACGATCCCGCCGAGCGCCATCACCGAGATCTCGCGCGTATCGATCATCGCCGCATACTGGATGTAGCGCAGCACCTTGTCGGCGAGCGCATCGTCGATGAGATGCGGATCGTCGTCTTTGTGCGCGTAAATGGACTTCTCTGTCGGCATGGCTCGTTCCTCATGCTGTTTCGGAACGCCTGCGGCCGGGGAATGTTCCCCTCTCTCTGCCAGCTGTTCGCGCGCTTGCGGCGCGGGTGCGAACAACGTTATTGCTGGCAGGATCACTCCAGGAGCGGGAAGAGGAAAGCATCTGCGGTCTTCCGCCCGGCTCCCGCTCACCTCATGACAACCGACCCCGAAGATCTTGGATCGATCCGCTCCAAGGTCATCGTGATCCAGGGCCCGCGCATGTCCGACATCTTCCAGAATGTCCTGCCCATCTTCATCCTGATCCTTGCCGGCTGGTTGCTGGTGCGCCTGAAGTACCTGAAACCGGCCGTCGGCGAAGCGCTGGGCGATTTCGTCTTTCGCGTCGCGGTGCCCATCCTGTTGTTTCGCACGATTGCGGAAGCGGATTTCAAGGACGGTTCGCCCTGGCCGCTCTGGGTCGCCTATTTCTCCGGCGTCGCGGTGACCTGGACGTTGGGACACGTGGCGGCGACGCTCGTCTTTAAGCGGGATGCGCGCATGGGCGTTCTCGCTGGCGTCTCCTCCGCCTTCGCCAACACGGTCTTCATCGGCCTGCCGCTGGTGTCGCGCATCGTCGGCGAGGAGGGCATCGTTGCGATCTCGATCCTGCTTTCGGTGCATCTGCCGGTCATGATGATCGCGGGCACGCTCCTGATGGAGCGTGCGGAGCGGCGCGCCGGGGGCAAGCCGGGGCAGAGCCCGCTGCAGCTCCTGGCCGGCGTCGCCCGCAATCTGGTGCGCAACCCGTTGGTGATCGGTCTTGCCTGCGGTGCCGCCTTCCATCTTGTCGGCCAGCCGCTTGGCGGTCCGGTCAAGACCGTCGTCGATCAGCTGGCGTCGATGGCAGCACCCGCGGCGCTGATCTCGATTGGCATGGCACTGGATAAATACGGCCTTGCCGGCAATCTTGGGCTCGCCTCGGTCACGAGCGCCTTGAAGCTCGTCGTCATGCCGGCGGTCGTCTATGCGAGCTGCCACCTGCTCGGCCTTAACGACAACTGGACGACGGCGTTGGTGCTGACGTCGGCCGTTCCGACGGGTGTGAACGCCTGGTTGATCGCTAACCATTTCAATGTCGGCCATGGGCTGGCGTCCTCGACGATCACGCTGACGACCGCGCTCGGCGTCGTCAGCGTTTCGGTCTGGGCCTATCTGCTGATGTGATTGTCGCACTTTCCGGCAAACTGTTTCGCCGGAGAGGGGGATCCGTCTCAACGTTCCGTGCGCGACATCCGTCGCTGTGCCCGAATACGAAAAGGCCCGGCGCGAGCCGGGCCTTTTGCAATAGGGTCGTTTCCGACCGCTGAACTTATTGCGCCGGTGCCGGCTGGCCTTCGGCCGGCTTGGTCTCGGTTGCCGGGGCTTCGGCCGGCTTTGCACCTTCGGCGCCAGCAGCCGGCGCTGCTTCGCCGGCAGCCGGTGCGGCTTCGGCAGAACCGGCAGATGCGTCCGGCAGTGCTGCCGGAGCGTCGGCCTGCTCGCGCAGCCAGGCAATCAGGTTGGCGCGCTCGTCGGGCTTCTTGACGCCGGCAAAGCCCATGGCGGTACCCGGAACGTGCTTCTTCGGTGCTTCGATGAAGTAGCTGAGGTGGTCGTAGTCCCAGACGACCTTGCCGCCTTCGGCAAACGTCTTCATGCCGGCCGAGTAGCTGAAGCCCTCATGCGAAGCGATCGGGCGGTTGACGAGGCCCCAGAGGTTCGGACCGACTTTGTTTGCGCCGCCCTTGTCGGCGGTGTGACAGCTTGCGCATTTCTTGAACACGGCTTCACCGGCGGAAGCATCGGCCTTGAGCAGCAGCGGCTTGATGTCGACTTCGACTTCTGCGGCACCGCCGGCACCGGCTTCAGACGTGCCTTCTTCGGCGACGATCGTAAAGCCTTCCTTTTCGGGAGCTTCGGAATGGAAAATGCCTTCCGATGCAATGGACACGGACATCAGAACGAAGACCGTTCCCAGAAAGGCGCCCACGCCCATGTTCACATATGAATTCATCTGCAAACGCTCCCTTTGCCACCGGCGCAAACAAAAACCCGGCCTATCTTGAAATCGCGCGGAACCTATGTCTTTTGGCTCTGCGTTGCAACAGTGATTATCGGCCCCTAACTGAGACTTATTGACACTTTCGGCGGGGTTTTTGAAGGCCAGATCATGAATCGCGAAAATTCAGGTAAAGTCATCGTGCTCATTCCGGCGCGCATGGCGTCGACACGCCTACCCGGAAAGCCGCTCGCCGACATTTGCGGCCTGCCGATGATCGTCCAGGTAGCGACCCGGGCGCAGGAAGCGGACGTCGGCCGCGTCGTCGTTGCCGTCGACGACCAGCAGGTCTTCGACGTGGTGCGCGAGGCCGGCTTCGAAGCGATCATGACCCGCGTCGACCACCAGTCCGGTTCCGACCGGATCTACGAAGCGCTGCAGAAGGCCGATCCGAACGGCGAAGCCGAGTTCGTCATCAACGTCCAGGGTGACCTTCCGACGGTCGAGCCGGCCTCGATCCGCGCGGCGCTGAACCCGCTCGAAAATGCCGCCACCGATATAGCAACACTGACGGTGGCGATCACCGAAGAGAGCGAGAAGACCAACCCGAACATCGTCAAGGTCGTCGGTTCGCCGCTTTCGGACACGCGCCTGCGCGCGCTCTATTTTACCCGCGCGACCGCGCCCTATGGCGAAGGCCCGCTCTATCACCACATCGGGCTCTATGCCTATCGCCGCCAGGCGCTGGAGCATTTCGTCTCGCTTCGGCCCTCCGTGCTCGAGCGCCGCGAATCGCTGGAGCAGCTGCGTGCGCTCGAAGCCGGCATGCGCATCGATGTCGAGATCGTCGATTCGGTCCCGCTTGGTGTGGACACGCCGGTGGAGCTGGAAAAGGCCCGCCACATCCTGTCCGCCCGTAACCGCTGATATCAGAACCTGAGAAGGACGCTACCGTGACCGCCAAGACCAACAGGATTTCCTTCCAGGGCGACTATGGCGCCAATTCCGACATGGCCTGCCGCGACATGTTCCCGTCGATGGAGCCGCTGCCTTGCCAGACCTTCGAGGATGCCTTCGTCGCGGTCGAGAACGGCGACGCCGATCTGGCGATGATCCCGATCGAGAACACGATCGCCGGCCGCGTCGCCGACATCCATCACCTCCTGCCGGAATCGCGGCTGCATATCGTCGGCGAATACTTCATGCCAATCCGCTTCCAGCTGATGGTGCTTCCGGGTGTCACCCGTGATGAGATCCGCACCGTGCACAGCCACATCCATGCGCTTGGCCAGTGCCGCAAGATCGTTCGTTCCAACGGCTGGAAGCCGGTCGTCGCCGGCGATACGGCGGGTGCGGCAAAGCTCGTTTCCGAAAAGGGCGACCGCTCGATGGCAGCGCTCGCGCCGCGACTGGCCGCCGATCTCTATGGCCTCGAAATCATCGCTGAAAATGTCGAGGATACCGAGAGCAACGTCACCCGCTTCGTCGTGCTGTCCCGCGAAGAGCAGCGCATATCCCGGACCAGCGACGAAGAGCTGATGATCACCACCTTCGTCTTCAATGTCCGCAACATCCCGGCAGCGCTCTACAAGGCCATGGGCGGTTTCGCCACCAACGGCATCAACATGACCAAGCTCGAGAGCTACCAGCTCGGCGGCCGGTTTGTGGCGACGCAGTTCTATGCGGATATCGAAGGGCACCCGGACGACGTCGGCGTGCGCCACGCCATGGACGAGCTGCGTTTCTTCTCCGAAAAGGTCCGCATCCTCGGAACCTATAACGCACACCCGATGCGCGGCGTTCTCTGAGCAGATCCGCTCCGGCGCCAGACTTCTGAGAGAAAAGCCTGCGCAGGCAGGCGCCGACCGCCTCCGGCTAAGCCGTGGGGCGGTCGCTTTCGTTTGCCCGCAGCTTTGCCCTCAGCTGGAGGATGCAGGTCACGAGTGCGCCTGATTTCTAATCAAAATAAAGCCTATGGTTGCGGTTCTTTTGCGCCCTGTATTCGCGGGTCTGCCATCTGGCTAAGATTTTTACAGCTTCATGCTTAAGTCCTGCGCGTTCCGTCCGCGATCATTCTCCGAGGGAATCATTGGTTTCGCCACGCCCTACGGGGGCGAAAGTGGCAAAAGTTCGTTAACCGGCTACGCGTCTGGTGCATGCCTAGTTTGCAATCGTGGCGCTACACAAATTTTAGGCAAATGCCTATTTGACGCTCGTCAAGTAAGGAGTTTTAAAAATGAAGATCCGTCAGAAGATCATGGAATATGCGAAGACCCGCCGTGCGATCCGCGAGCTGAACGCTCTCGACGATCACGCACTGAGCGACATTGGTCTGTCCCGTTCGCAGATCCAGGCCGCCGTTTACGGCCGTTAATCCATACCATTCGCGCATCCCGCCGCTTCAGGCTGGCGGGATGCGCGCCGCCTACCCTCTCGCTTATGAATCGTAGAGGCAGACGCGCAGCCGGTGACCATCCGGATCGAGCGCGACGAAAGTCGGACCGAAATCCATCTCGGTCAATTCCTGCGCAATCGGCAGGCCTTTCCCCTTCCAATCTTCGTAATGTGCGCGCACCGCGCTCTCGTCCTCCACCATGAAGGCCAGTTCCGATCGGCTGCCCGATGCCGCCGGCTCCGGCGAGACCGTATGTTCGGCCCAGAGCCCGAGGGTGAAACCGCCCGGCAGCTCGAAGGACGAGAAGGTCTGGTAGGCGACCTGCGGTTCCTGCGCGAGAACCCCCCGGTAGAACGTCACGCTTGCGAGCGGATCCTTGACGTAGAGAACGATGAGATTTGCCTTGGCCATGGTTTTCCTCCTTGTTGCGGGAGTGCCAAGGCTAGGACTGGCCGCTGCCAGTTTCTGTCAGCATCGGCGCATGTGCGCCCGTCAGGAGCCGACCGTCTGGCGTTTTGATGCCGACATGTTCTGGCTCGCGCGCCAATCCTTCATCAGCACCTGCCGGCGGCGGGGATAGCGCGCCTCGGTCACCGCCATCCGCTGCATGCGGTCGGCGCGAAAGTGCCGGAAGTCCAGGCGCAGCTCGCACCAGGCCATGACCATGCGCACGTTTTCGAAGAAGCCGAGCGCAAAGGGCCAGATGGTACGCTGCGTCGCGCTGCCGTCATTGTCGACGTAGTCGAGCTCCACCTTGCGTTCGTTGCGGATCGCGCGCCGGAGTGCCGCGATGTCGATGCCGTTGGTGGCCGGCGGGCTCGGGCCGACGAGCAGGGTCGAACTGTCCAGTTCCTCGCGAAGCTCGACAGGCAGCACGGCGGCGATCTTGGCGAGCGCATTGGCGGCAGCACCGGCGAGATCGTCGTCGGTGCGCTTGGAGACCCAGCGCGAGCCGAGCACCAAGGCTTCGATCTCCTCGGCGGAAAACATCATCGGCGGCAGCATGAAGCCGGGTTTCAGCACATAGCCGAGTCCCGGCTCGCCCTCGATATCGGCGCCCTGGGCCTGGAGGCTGGCGATATCGCGGTAGAGCGTTCGGAGGCTGACACCGGTTTCTTCCGCCAGCCTCTGGCCGCTCACCGGCTGGCGGTAGCGCCGGAGCACCTGCAGGAGGTCGAGCAGCCGTTCGGAGCGGGACAAGGCCGGTCTCCTCTAGAGCGCGCCTACGCCCGCTCGCCCCAGGCGAGCCAGTCGCGCATCAACTGGTGTGCGATCGCACCCTTCGGCGGCGGAATATGCGCGTCGCCGGTGTCGGCGACCCCGGTCGAGCGTTCGAGCATCGCGGTCGTTTCCTCGCGCGTGAACCAACGCACGTCCTCCAGCTCCTGTTCGTCGCGCTTGATGATGGTCGATTTCGCCTCGGCATAGCAGCCGATCATCAGCGTGTGCGGCATCGGCCAGGGTTGCGAAGCATGGTAGCGCACCCGGCCGATATGAATGCCGGACTCCTCGAGGGTTTCGCGGCGCACGGCGTTTTCGATCGTCTCGCCCGGCTCGACGAAGCCGGCAAGGCAGGAATACATGCCCGGCGCGAAATGCGGGCTGCGACCGAGCAGGCAGAGATCGCGCTCAAGGTCGATCGTCATCATGATGACGACGGGGTCGGTCCGCGGGAAGACCATGTGGCCGCAGGCGGTGCAGATCCGGCGGTAGCCGCCGGACTTGCCTTCCATCGGGCCGGCGCAGCGGCCGCAGAAGCGGTTGTTGGCGTTCCAGGTAATCAGGCTCGAGCCTTGCGCGAACTGGCCGAGCAGTTCCTCCGGCAGCATCTGCTGGCGATAGAGGGTGCGGCCATCGGCGATCTTGAAGGGCTCGGTGATCGTCTCTTCGGTGAGACCCGTCGGCACGGCCAGCCGTGGCTCGCCGTTCGCGAGGTAGCCGAGCAGGATCGTCTCGTCGAGAACGGGCTCGAGGCCTTCGAGCTCATAAGGCGCAAACAGCGGGTCGATGATCTTTTCGTCATGCTTGACGATGAGCTTCGCTCCGGAGAAGGCGAGGAAGTGCGCACCGGGGTGCTTCAGCGCCACTTCGACGCAATCGTCGGCCCGGTGTTCCGACTGGCGATCCAGATGATTCTCCGAGAAGGCGACGAGGGTGCTTGGCTCTGGATGCGGGCTGCGAAGGTCAAAGATCGATTTCGTCATGTTCAGAGGTTTTCCAGAATGCGGGCTGCAAAGGCCTGATGTTCTTTCTCGTCCCACGGCTCCGCCCTGCCGAAGCCCCAGACCGGCCCCGGCCAGTTCGGGTCGCCGTCGCTGCGGGCGATGATATGCACATGAAGCTGCCGGACGATGTTGCCCAACGCGCCAATATTGATCTTCTCGGCGCCGGTGACCTTCTTCAGCGCTGTTGCCGCCATGGTCGTCTCGAAGGTCAGCATCGTCTGGTCGAGCGGGGTGAGGTCGAAGATCTCGGAGATGCCTTCACGCTGCGGAATGAGCACGAGCCAGGGCCAGCGGCGGTCGTTCATCAGCCGCATCTGGCAAAGCCCGATCGAGGCGATCGGAATGCCGTCGCGTTCGAGCCGCTCGTCGAGGGTGAAGGTCGTCAACGGGTTCTCCTTGGCTATTGAGAATGGCGGATTCGCTTTGTTTTGCATATCGATATCAGTTTTTTGATGGCTTGGCTTGCATTTGCTTTCGATATTGCCGATATGGAAGCCGGGAGGTTGGTGGTGGACGAGCCACTCGCCAACCGGGTCAGGTCCGGAAGGAAGCAGCCCCAACGAGCTCCGGCACGGGTCATCGTGCCAGCCTCCCACCTTTTCCGTCCTGTCGGGACAAGAGTTCGAACAGCGGCAGGGTCGATGAGCGACGATACGTCCATTTCATCCGTTGAGAAACCAGCCGCCTACCGTGTTCTGGCGCGCAAATATCGCCCCAAGGATTTCTCCGACCTGATGGTCGGACAGGAACCGATGGTGCGCACGCTCACCAACGCGTTCGAAACCGGTCGCATCGCCCAGGCCTATATGCTGACCGGCGTGCGCGGGGTCGGCAAGACCACCACCGCCCGCATCCTCGCTCGCGCGCTGAACTATAAGACGCCGGATATCGACCGGCCGACGATCGACCTGCGCGTTCCCGGCGAACATTGCCAGGCGATCATGGATGGACGTCATGTCGACGTCATCGAAATGGACGCCGCTTCGCACACCGGCATCGACGATATCCGCGAGATCATCGAGCAGGTCCGCTACCGCCCGGTTTCGGCGCGCTACAAAGTCTACATCATCGACGAAGTGCACATGCTCTCGACCCAGGCTTTCAACGGCCTGCTGAAGACGCTCGAAGAGCCGCCGGAGCACGTGAAGTTCATCTTCGCCACCACCGAAATCCGCAAAGTGCCGATCACGGTTCTGTCGCGCTGCCAGCGCTTCGACCTGCGCCGCATCAGCGCATCGGATCTCGTCGGCCTGTTTTCGACGATCCTCGGCAAGGAAGGCGTCCCCTTCGATCCGGAGGCGCTCGCCATGGTCGCCCGCGCCGCCGAAGGCTCTGCCCGAGACGGCCTGTCACTGCTCGACCAGGCGATCGCCCACGGCGGCGGTGCCGTCGAGGTGGAGACCGTACGCTCGATGCTCGGCCTTGCCGACCGCGCCCGCATCGTCGATCTGTTCGAACACGTCGTCAAAGGCGATGTCGCCGCGGCCCTCGAGGAATTCACGGCTCAGTATGAGGCCGGCGCCAACCCGACGGTCGTCTTGACCGACCTTGCCGATTTCACCCATCTCGTCACCCGAATGAAATACGTGCCCGAGGCGGTCAACGACCAGTCCTTGAGCGAGATCGAGCGCACCCGCGGTGCTGCTTTCGCCGAAAGCGTCGCGGTCACCGCGCTGTCGCGCATCTGGCAGATGCTGCTCAAGGGTATTCCGGAAGCCGAAAGCTCGTCGCGCCCGGCGGGTGCCGCCGAAATGGTGCTGATCCGCCTGGCGCATGCGGCGCATCTGCCGGCGCCGGAAGAGGCTGCGCGGCGCTTGCTGGAGCTTTCCGGCAATGAAGGCGGCGGCGCTCGTCCTGGACCTTCGGGTGGAAGCGGCGGCGGCGCTCAGGCCCAGGCTTCCGTGTCCGTGTCGGCCCAGGCATCGCAGCCGATGCCGGTGCAACGCCCGACGAGCAATGGCGCGACCATGCTGCGCGCCGTGCCGGACGTAGCACCCCAGGCGGTTGCCGTCGGCCGCATCGAAGAACGCCCGATGGCGGCGCCTGCGGCCAAGCCGCAGCCGTCGGTGCCGGTCAATTCGATCGCCGACATCGCCGATCTCTGCGCCAAGAACCGCGACATCAAGCTGAAGACGCTCGTGCGCGGTTTCCTGCGGCTCGTGCGGATCGAGCCCGGTCGTCTCGACGTCAACGTCTCGGACGACGCGCCTAAGACCCTGCTTGGCGAAGTTGCGGTCAAGCTCAAGGAATGGACCGGTATCCACTGGATCGTCAGCTACAGCCGCGAGGCCGGCGAGCCGACACTGATCGAGGCGGAACAGCGGGCGCAGGAGCAGCGCGTCAACGACGCACGCCAGGATCCCGATGTCGCCGCCATTCTCGCCCGGTTCCCGGGCGCCAAGATCACCGACGTGCGCATTCGCGCCGTTGAAGAAGAGGTCGAGAGCCAGGCTCCGGCCACAGCCGAATCCGCCGACGGCGATATCGTCCCTGGCGACGACATCGAATAATCCCGTCTGCGAGCAGAAACAGAAGAACAGGAGACGACGATGCGCGACATCATGGGGATGATGGGCAAGGTCAAGGAAATGCAGGCCAAGATGGAGAAGATGCAGGCGGAAATCGCCGCACTCGAAGTCGACGGCACCTCCGGCGGTGGCCTCGTCATGGTTCGCCTCGACGGCAAGGGCACCCTCAAGAGCCTGAAGATCGATCCCTCGCTGTTCAAGGAAGACGACGTCGAGATCCTCGAAGACCTGATCGTCGCCGCCCACAAGGACGCCAAGGACAAGGCCGAGGCCGTGCAGGCGGAAAAGACCCGCGAGCTGACCGCCGGCCTGCCGATCCCGCCCGGCATGAAGCTGCCGTTCTGATCGCTTCCAGGCGTTAAGTTCAGGAAGCGGGCGGTCTTGCCGACCGCTTCCTTTGCATGCCGACGATGAGAGCCGCCGGATGCCGCGTTGACGGCGTTTCGAAGGCGATTCCGTTTCGGGCCGATATGGGCTAAAAGCGCCGCATGGCAAAACGAGTCACCGGCCCCGAAATCGAAAAACTCATCCAGCTCCTGGCGAAAGTCCCGGGGCTTGGGCCACGCTCCGCACGGCGTGCCGCCCTCCATCTCGTCAAGAAGAAGGACCAGTTGCTGGGTCCGCTCGCCGACGCGATGGGCGAAGCGCACCGCAAGGTCCGCATCTGCTCTTGCTGCGGCAATGTCGATACGATCGATCCCTGCACCGTCTGTTCCGACGAGCGTCGCGACCACTCCGTGCTCATCGTTGTCGAGGACGTCTCCGACCTCTGGGCGCTGGAGCGCGCCGGCGCGATGAACGCCGCCTATCACGTGCTCGGCGGCACGCTCTCGCCGCTCGACGGCGTCGGTCCCGACGACCTCAACATCAAGGGCCTGGTGCAACGCGTCGCCAATGGCGGTGTGCGCGAACTGATCATCGCCGTCAACGCCACCGTCGAGGGCCAGACCACGGCGCACTACATCACCGACCAGCTCGAAGGCATGGAGGTGAAGATCACCCGGCTTGCCCATGGCGTGCCCGTCGGTGGCGAGCTCGACTATCTCGACGAGGGCACGCTGGCAGCTGCCCTTCGTGCCCGCACGTCGATCTGAAGGGATGCCGATGCGTTTGAAGTCTCTGGTTCGTTCGCTGTTTTCCGGTCGTGCAGAGGGAGGCAATCTCCGTGCACACCTCCTCGCCGCCGTCGCAGCGTTCCTCGCTCTCAGCCTCCCCGCCCACGCCGCCACCAAGGCCGATGTGGAGGCGCAATTCCGCACCTGGTTGCAGAATGACCTGTGGCCGGAAGCGAAGAAGGCGGGCATTTCGGCGGGATCCTTCAAGGCGGCGTTTTCCGACGTGAAGCTCAACTGGGATCTGCCGGATCTGGCGCCCCCCGGCTTCCCGAAGCCGAAGGAGCAGAAGCAGAGCCAGGCGGAGTTTTCCTCGCCCGGAAACTACTTCTCGGAAAAGCGCCTGCAGGGGCTCGCCGGCACCGGCCGCAGCCTGGCGTCCACCCATGCCTCGACGCTCAAGAAGATCGAGCGCACCTATGGCGTACCGGCCCCGGTGATCGTGGCGATCTGGGGCAGGGAGTCCGGCTTCGGTCGCGCCAAGATCCCCTATCCGGTGGTCGATGTGCTGGCGACCAAAGCCTTCATGTCGACGCGGCCGGACCTCTTTCGCCGCGAGCTGATCGCGGCGCTGCACATTCTCGACAGCGGCGACGTCGACGAGGCGGCGATGCGCGGCTCCTGGGCCGGCGCGATGGGCCAGCCGCAGTTCATGCCGTCGAGCTTCCTGCAATACGCCGTCGATTTCGATGGCGACGGCCGCCGCGACATCTGGAATTCGGTGCCCGACAGTCTGGCGTCGATCGCCAATTATCTCGTCAAGAAGGGCTGGCAGCGCGAGCGTGACTGGGGCTTTGAGGTGTCGATCCCGGAAGCGGTCTCCTGTGCGCAGGAAGGCCCGGATCTCGCCCAACCCCTGTCGAATTGGGCGAACAAGGGCATTACCCGGATTTCCGGCAAGGCCTTCCCGTCGCACGAACTGTCGGCATCCTCGATGATGCTGGTGCCGGCCGGCCGGCACGGGCCGGAGTTCATCGTCACGCCGAACTTCTACGTGCTCAAGGAATACAACAACTCCGACCTCTACGCGCTGTTCATCGGCAACCTTGCCGACCGCATCGCCACCGGCGGCGGCGCCTTCCGCGGCACCTGGGGCGACGTCGGCAACATGCTGCGTTCGGACGTTCTCAAGATGCAGAAGGCGCTGGTTGCCAAGGGTTACGACGTCGGCAAGGTCGATGGCCTTCCCGGCTACAAGACGCGCCGCTCGCTCGGCGACTGGCAGGCAAAGAGCGGCCTTGCCGCCACCTGCTTCCCGGATGCCTCGCTGAAGGCGAAGCTGCGGTAAAGCCAATTGCAGCCGGAGGCGCCGGCGTGCCGATTGCCGAAACGAAAAAGGCCCCGGTGACGGGGCCTCTTTCGTCGCATGATCCCCATGTCGGCGCAAGAGCCGGCAACAGTACCTAATGCATGTCCACATTCACCTGTCGCTTGTAGCGCTCGTAATGCGTCGGGACGATCGTCTGGCGCTCGATCATCCGGTGCACCCGCGGTGGTGTCTTGCCGCTATGCAATGCCGTCAGCCGGTCGCCGACGGCGGCGTCGGCCTGGGTGCGGCGCTGGTTGTGGCGCACATATTCGACCCAGGTCGGCACGTGATAGGTCTCGGTCCAGGTGGTCGGGTTTTCGAGGTCGCGCATCAACGCCCAATGTCCCGCCCCGTCGCGAATGCGGATGCGCCGCCGTTCCGCCATCGTCGTCAGGAACTCCGGGATATCGTCGTCGGCGATCTCGTAGTCGATCATGATGACGATCGGGCCGCTGCGCGGCTTCAGGTCCAGTTCGAGCGGCGGCTCGTTGAAGCGGTTGAGCGGATCGAGGTTGAGCGAGGTGAACTCCGGCAAGGGCAGGCGGAAGCCGACCACGACCCCGGCGAACATCAGCAGACAGGAGCCCATCAACGCGTTGGCCGCGCCATATTGCTCGGCGGCCGTACCCCAGAGCCAGCTGCCGCCGGCAATGCCGCCGAAGGTCATGGTCTGGTAGAGCGACAGCGCCCGGCCGACCACCCAGCGCGGCGTCGAAAGCTGCACGGTGGTGTTGAACAACGACAGCGCCAGCACCCAACAGGCGCCGGAGATAAGCAGCACGAGACAGCTCAGCCAGGCATAGGTGCTCCAGGCCGTGATCGCGGCGCTGGCGGCAAAGCCGGTAAAGGCGATGCGCACGATCGCCTCGCTCGAAAGCTTCTCGCGCAGCCGGGCAGAGAGCAGCGCCCCGCCGATCGCGCCGAGGCCGAAGGCGCCGAGCATCAGGCCGTATGTGAGCGGCCCGCCCTGGACGAGGTCGCGGGCAACGAGCGGCAGAAGCGCGAGGATGGCGCTCGCCGAAAGGCCGAAGAGGAAGCCGCGCAAGAGCACCTTGCCGATGTTGGGCGACATCGCGACATAGCGCAGGCCAGCCGAAATGGCGCGACCCAGCGTCTCGCGCGGCAGCGTGTTCGTCGGCACCTCGCGACGCCAGCGCACCAGCGCAAAGAGGATGGCGAAATAGCTGAGCGTGTTGGCGAAGAAGGCCGCCGCCGCGCCGAGTGCCGCAACGATGGCACCGCCGATCGCCGGGCCGACGCTGCGGGTGATGTTGAAGCCCATGCTGTTGAGCGCGACCGCCGCCGGCAGGTCTTCGCGCGGAACTATGTCGCCGACCGATGCCTGCCAGGACGGGTTGTTGAGCGCCGTGCCGCAGCCGATGAGGAAGGTGAAGAGCAGGAGCAGCCAGGGTGTGATCAGCCCGACATAGGCAAAGATCGTCAAGAGTGCCGAGACGAAGAGCATGAAACACTGCGCCACCAGCATGATCCGCCGCCGGTCGAAATTGTCGGCAAGCGCGCCGGAGACGAGCGAAAAGAGCATGATCGGCAGTGAGGTGGAAGCCTGCACCAGCGCCACCATGTTCGCTGATGAGGAAATGGAGGTCATCAGCCAGGCGGCGCCGACCGATTGAATGAGGCCGCCGAAATTGGAGGCGAGGCTCGCGATCCAGATCGTGCGGAAGATGTCGTGCTTGAAGGGGGCAAGCGGCGAAATACGGGTGGGCACCTCGTCTTCTCTCTTCGTTTCTTGATTGTCGTCTCGAAGCGGTTCGTTACCTGTTATAGGCCGGGCAACGCGAAGTGCCACCCGCTGAAACTGACCTTGTTGGCGAAGATGCTCGCCGGCGGATCGTCCGGCGATTTGCGTCGGGCGGCCCAACGCCTTGCAATTTGCGGCGATGGGGCGTATATGAGCCTCAAATTCTTGATCGGTAGATGAAGAGTGGGCCCGTCAGGACCCGCTCTTTTTTATTAGCCGGTCCGATGAGGAGATGATCGTTTGTCCGATACGACAACGGCTGAAAATGCACATGAACCCCGCCTGATCACCGAAACCGGTCTCGACCAGCGCGTCGCCGACATCATCGAGCCGGTCATCGTGCCGATGGGTTACCAGCTCGTGCGCGTGCGCATGTCCGGCCAGAACGGCCTGACGCTGCAGATCATGGCCGAGCGCACCGACGGCACGATGACCGTCGAGGACTGCGAAGAGATCTCCAAGGCCATTTCGCCGGTTCTCGATGTGGAAGATCCGATCGACAAGGCGTATCATCTCGAAGTGTCGTCGCCGGGCATCGACCGCCCGATGGTGCGCAAGTCCGACTTCTTCCGCTGGCAGGGTCACCTGCTGAAATGCGAGACGTCGGTTTTGGTCGACGGCCGCAAGCGGTTCCGCGGCAAGATCGTTTCCGTCGATGACGACGGTTTCCGGCTCGAGCGCGACCAGGTTGCCTATGGCGAGGAGCCCGTCGTCGTTATCCCGTTCACCACGCTTTCCGAGGCGCGGCTGATCCTGACCGACGATCTGATCCGTGATGCGCTGACCGCCGACAAGAAGGCGAAGGCAGCACGCGCTGCGAATGAAAATTTCGAAGACGAAGATTCACCTATTGAGGAATAAGTCGGGCGGAGCGTGAAGCCCCCTGCAACCCAACGGAGACAAGACATGGCAGTCAGTGCTAACCGGCTCGAGCTTCTGCAGATCGCGGATGCTGTCGCGCGTGAAAAGGTGATCGACCGTGAGATCGTTCTGGCCGCGATGGCCGACGCGATCCAGAAGGCCGCCCGCTCGCGCTATGGGTCGGAATCGAACATCCGCGCCGACATCAACTCCAAGACCGGCGAAATCCGCCTGCAGCGTCTTCTGGAAGTGGTCGAGAAGGCTGACGATTACTCCACGCAGATCCCGCTCGAGCTTGCTCGCGATCGCAACCCGGATGCCAAACTCGGCGACTTCATCGCCGATCCGCTGCCGCCGATGGATTTTGGCCGCATCGCCGCCCAGTCGGCCAAGCAGGTCATCGTGCAGAAGGTTCGTGAAGCCGAGCGCGATCGCCAGTTCGACGAGTTCAAGGATCGCGTCGGCGAAATCGTCAACGGCACGGTCAAGCGCGTCGAATACGGCAACGTCATCGTCGACCTCGGTCGTGGCGAAGGCATCATCCGCCGCGACGAGATGATCCCGCGCGAAAACATGCGCTACGGCGACCGCGTCCGCGCCTTCGTCTACGACGTTCGCCGCGAACAGCGCGGCCCGCAGATCTTCCTGTCGCGTACCCATCCGCAGTTCATGGTGAAGCTCTTCACCATGGAAGTGCCTGAGATCTACGACGGCATCATCCAGATCAAGTCGGTTGCCCGTGATCCGGGTTCGCGCGCCAAGATCGCCGTTGTCTCCAACGATAGCTCGATCGATCCGGTCGGCGCCTGCGTCGGTATGCGCGGTTCGCGCGTTCAGGCCGTCGTCGGCGAACTGCAGGGCGAAAAGATCGACATCATTCCGTGGTCGCAGGACCCGGCATCGTTCATCGTCAACGCGCTGCAGCCGGCGGAAGTCGCCAAGGTCGTTCTCGACGAGGATGCAGAGCGCATCGAAGTGGTCGTTCCGGACGAGCAGCTGTCGCTCGCCATCGGCCGTCGCGGTCAGAACGTTCGCCTTGCCTCGCAGCTGACCGGCTGGGATATCGACATCCTCACCGAGCAGGAAGAGAGCGAGCGCCGCCAGAAGGAGTTCACCGAGCGCACCAACCTGTTCATGGACGCGCTCGACGTCGACGAAATGGTCGGCCAGGTTCTGGCTTCCGAAGGCTTTGCCGCCGTCGAGGAGCTCGCCTATGTCGATCTCGACGAAATCGCCTCGATTGACGGCTTCGACGACGAGACCGCGACCGAAATCCAGACCCGCGCCCGCGAGTTCCTGGAAAAGCTGGAAGCCGAACTGGATGCCAAGCGCAAGGAACTCGGCGTTGCCGACGAACTGCGCTCGATCGACGGCCTGACGAGCCAGATGCTCGTTGCGCTCGGCGAAGAAGGCATCAAGACGGTCGAAGACTTTGCCGGTTGCGCCGCGGACGATCTCGTCGGCTGGAGCGAACGCAAGGACGGCGAGACCAAGCGTTTCGAGGGCACCTTCTCGAAGTTCGAAGTTTCGCGCGCCGAAGCCGAAGCCATGATCGTTCAGGCCCGCCTTGCGGCTGGCTGGATCACGGAAGAGGACCTGGCAAGCGACGAGGTCGAAGGTGAAGAGCCGATCGACGTTGCCGAAGGCGCCGAGCAGGACGCTTAAGGGCGATGACCGTCTCTGATGAGGCCGACAGCCTGCCTTCGGACACCCTGCCTGTAGATGGGGGTCCGAAGGATCGCAGCGGCAGCACGCGGACCTGCATCGTCACCCGCGAAAGCGGATCGCCCGACGAGCTGATCCGCTTCGTGGCCGGACCCGACGGTCGCGTCGTTCCGGATCTGAAGCGTCAGCTTCCGGGGCGCGGCTGCTGGGTGAAGGCCGAGCGGGCGCTGATCGAGAAAGCGGTGGCGAAGAAGTTCTTCGCCCGCGCACTCAAGGCGGACGTCAAGGCTGACGCGACGCTCGCCGACGATGTCGACCGGCTGCTCGGTGAGCAGCTGGCCGGAATGATGAACTTGGCGCGCAAGGCGGCCCAGTTCATTTCCGGTGCGACGAAGACGGAGCAGGCCGTGCGCGGTCTGGCAGCGCTTGCCGTGTTCCACGCGGCCGATGCTGCCGCCGACGGCGTGCGCAAGATAGACCAGGCCCGCAAGGCGATGAGCTTCGTGGCCGACGACGAAACGGAAATACCTTCGTTCCGTCCCTTCACCGGGGCGGAAATGGAGGGCCTTTTAGGAAGTAATGCTTTTATCCATGCCGCAGCGCTTGCAGGGCAGGCGGGTGAGGGTGTAGTGAAGCGCGCAATCATGCTCGAAAAGTACCGAGGATCCGTCCCGGTCCGGGCCGAAGGCGGCGCTGGCAAGCCACAGCAATGACCCGAGTCACCGGCACAGTCTGGCATCGCGTACATTGTTTGAGACAATTTGGAAGACAGGGTCAGGTGATACGCATCCGGCCCTGATCGCTAGGAACGGAACGGAATGACCGACAACAACGACGACAAGACAGGCAGCGCAGCAGGCAAGAAGACGCTGACCCTGAAGCCCCACGGGGTTTCGCAGGGGACCGTGCGTCAGGACATGGGCCGTGGCCGCACCAAGGCGGTCGTGGTCGAAACCAAGAAACGCCCCTTCCATCGCCCTAAGGACGAGCGCCCGATCACGCCGGTTGCCGCGGCTCCCGCCGCACGCCCGGTCGAGCAGCGTCCGGCTCAGCCGCAGCCTTCCGGCCGCCCGGCCCCGCAGCCGCAGCAACACTCGACGCGCCAGGAAGCCAACCAGGCCAACCGGCCGCGTGTGGGTGTCGTTCTGAACCAGCTTTCAGCCGGTGAGATCGACGCACGCCGCCGTGCTCTGGCCGAAGCGCAGATCCGCGACGCCGAAGAAGCGGTCATCCGCGCCGAGAACGAAGCGCGCCGCAAGCGCGAGGAAGAAGCCCGTCTCCTTCAGGAGAAGGAAGAAGCCGCACGCCGCGCCGCTGAAGAAGCAGCCCGTCCGGCAGTCGAGCCCGAAGCAAAGGTCGAAGAGGTTGTCGAAGAGCGCCCCGCGGCAGCTCGCACACCCGCTTCCACCGAGCGTCGCGCCGACAGCCGCCCGCAGGCTGGACGGTCTGCGGAAGCTGCAACTGGACTTCCGACCCCGGCACCGGCCGGCGCTCTGCGCGGCCGCAAGGTCGACAACGAAAAGGATGAGGATCGTGGTCCGCGTCCTGGCGCAGGACCGGTTCGCGGCAAGGTCGTGCGTCCGGAGCCGGCAAAGGTTCCGGCCCGCCCGAAGGGTGACGATGGTCGCCGCCAGGGCAAGCTGACGCTGAGCACCGCGGGCGATGAGGATGCCGGCCAGCGCGCTCGCTCGCTGTCGGCCATGCGTCGTCGCCAGGAGAAGTTCAAGCGCAGCCAGATGCAGGAAACCCGCGAGAAGATTTCTCGCGAAGTCATCCTGCCCGAAACCATCACCATTCAGGAACTGTCGCAGCGCATGTCTGAACGCGCCGTCGATGTCATCAAGTACCTGATGAAGGAAGGTCAGATGATGAAGCCCGGCGATCTGATCGACGCCGACCTGGCTGAACTCATCGCTGGCGAATTCGGCCACACGGTCAAGCGCGTTTCGGAATCCGACGTCGAGGAAGGCATCTTCAACGTTTCGGACTCGGACGAAGAAATGGAGCCGCGTCCGCCGATCGTTACGATCATGGGACACGTCGACCACGGCAAGACTTCGCTGCTCGACGCCATCCGTCATGCCAACGTGGTTGCCGGCGAAGCCGGTGGCATCACCCAGCATATCGGCGCCTACCAGGTCGAGCAGAACGGCAACAAGATCACCTTCATCGACACCCCCGGCCACGCGGCGTTCACCGCCATGCGTGCCCGTGGTGCCCAGGCGACCGACATCGCGATCCTCGTGGTTGCGGCTGACGACAGCGTGATGCCGCAGACGATCGAATCGATCAACCACGCCAAGGCGGCGGGTGTTCCGATCATCGTGGCGATCAACAAGGTCGACAAGCCGACGGCAAACCCGCAGAAGGTTCGCACCGAACTGCTGCAGCACGAAGTCTTCGTCGAATCCATGGGCGGTGAAGTTCTCGACGTGGAAGTCTCCGCGAAGAACGGCACCAACCTCGACAAGCTTCTGGAAGCGATCCTGCTCCAGGCGGAAATTCTCGACCTGCGCGCCAATCCGAACCGGACGGCAGAAGGTACGGTGGTCGAAGCCGAGCTTGACCGTGGCCGTGGTGCGGTTGCGACCGTGCTCGTTCAGAAGGGCACGCTGCGTCCGGGCCAGATCATCGTCGCCGGTGATCAGTGGGGCCGTGTACGCGCGCTCGTCAACGACAAGGGCGAACACGTCAAGGAAGCTGGCCCGTCGATGCCGGTCGAGGTTCTCGGCCTGTCGGGTACGCCGGCTGCCGGTGACAAGTTCGCCGTCGTCGAAAACGAAAGCCGCGCTCGCGAGATCTCCGAATACCGCCAGCGTCTCGCCCGCGAGAAGCAGGTTGCCCGTCAGTCCGGCTCGCGCGGCTCGCTCGAGCAGATGATGACCCAGCTCCAGACCTCCGGGCTCAAGGAGTTCCCGCTGGTCATCAAGGGCGACGTGCAGGGCTCGATCGAAGCGATCGCCGGTGCGCTCGACAAGCTCGGAACCGACGAAGTGCGTGCACGCATCGTGCATTCGGGTGCCGGTGGTATCACCGAGTCCGATATCTCGCTCGCCGAGGCATCGAACGCCGCGATCATCGGCTTCAACGTCCGTGCAAACTCGCAGGCCCGTTCGGCCGCCGAGCGTGCCGGCATCGAGATCCGCTACTACAACATCATCTACGATCTGGTGGATGACGTGAAGGCGGCGATGTCGGGTCTGCTCTCGCCGGAGCGCCGCGAAACCTTCCTCGGCAACGCCGAGATCCTGGAGGTGTTCAACATCACCAAGGTCGGCAAGGTCGCGGGTTGCCGCGTCACCGAAGGCAAGGTCGAGCGTGGCGTCGGCGTCCGTCTGGTTCGCGACAACGTCGTTATCCACGAAGGCAAGCTCAAGACCCTCAAGCGCTTCAAGGACGAAGTCTCGGAAGTCAATGTCGGTCAGGAATGCGGCATGGCCTTCGAGAACTACGAAGACATCCGCGCCGGCGATACGATCGAGTGCTTCCGCGTCGAGCATATCACCCGGACGCTCTAATGGGGCTGAAAGCCCGGCAAATCTGCACAACGGCGGCCTTGGCCGCTGTTGTGTCGTTTTGGCGGACGCCGGCTTTCGCGGAAGTCTGCGACAAGATCTATCCCGGATGGGATGGGCAGAATTTCTCGGTTTTCAACGAGGTGGCCGCTTTTCTGACCAATTGGGTCGGCCTGGCGGCGCTTTTCTGTCTGTTGATCGGTTCAGTGGTTTTGCGCCTTCGGGCGCTGCTTTGGGTCGGGAGTCTTCTCGGCGGCCTCCTCCTGCTGATGGCCATCACATCCTGGGGAGATGCCGAGCACGGGGTATGGCAGTCGGCCATCAATGAGGGTTGCGCTCATCCGCAGTTCGAACTGATCCATCTGCTGTCCGCGCTCGTGTTGACCGCTACGGGCGTCTTTCTGGGGCTGCGTCAAAGAAAGCGGGCGCAGGCAATCAGGGCTACCCGTGCCTGAGGCAGGGACGCTATATTACGCTTAAGAATAAAACGGATTGCCGCCCTGGGCGGGCGCAATACCTTGGAAAGCCAACGACCATGACCAAAGCCACATCCTCTGCCCCTTCCCAGCGCATGCTGCGTGTCGGTGAACAGGTGCGTGCTGCGATCACGCAGGTTCTGCAGCGCGGCGAAGTTCGCGATCCCGTGATCGAGAAGACCGTCATCGCGATCTCGGAAGTGCGCATGTCGCCGGATCTGAAGATCGCCACCGCCTACGTGACTCCGCTCGGCGTACCCAACCATGACGAAGTCATCGACGCGCTGAACCGCAATGCCAAGTACATTCGGGGCCGCCTCGGCCCGCAGCTCAGGCAGATGAAATACATGCCCGACGTTCGTTTCCGCGACGATACGAGCTTCGACAACTACAAGAAGATCGATGAACTCCTGCGTTCGCCGGAAGTCAGCCGCGATCTCGACCAGACCGAAGACGAAGAATAGTAGATTTCATGTCCAAACCGCGTAAGCCCAAGGGCCGCCCGATCTCGGGCTGGCTGATCCTCGACAAGCCGCTCGACTTCGGCTCCACCGAAGCCGTCTCGAAGATCAAGTGGCTGTTCAAGGCCCAGAAGGCCGGCCACGCCGGCACCCTCGATCCGCTCGCCTCCGGCATGCTGCCGATTGCGCTCGGCGATGCGACGAAGACCGTCCCTTACGTGATGGATGGACGCAAGATCTACGAATTCACCGTCGCCTGGGGCGAGGAGCGCTCCACGGACGACCTCGAAGGCGAGGTCACCCATTCCTCGGCCGAGCGGCCGAACGAAGAGGCGATCCGCGCGCTTCTGCCGAAATACACAGGCGTCATCAGCCAGGTCCCGCCGCAGTTCTCGGCGATCAAGATCGATGGCGAGCGCGCCTATGATCTCGCCCGCGACGGCGAGACGGTCGAAATCCCGGCCCGTGAGGTCGAGGTACACCGGCTGACGCTGCTGGGTGCTGCACCCAATCTCGCCCATTTCGAAATCGAATGCGGCAAGGGCACCTATGTGCGCTCGCTCGCCCGCGACATGGGCCGCGATCTCGGGTGTTTCGGCCACATCGCGTCGCTGCGACGTACCTTCGTCGCCCCTTTCGGGGAAGAGGACATGGTGCCGCTTGCCGACCTGGTGGCTTTGGAAAAGATCGAGGACGACCAGGAACGTCTGGCGGCACTCGACGCCTATCTGATCGAGACCGGCGAAGCGCTTTCCAGCCTTCCGCACGTGCCTGTCAACGACGACCAGGCGCACCGTCTCAGAATGGGCAATCCCATCATCCTGCGCGGCCGCGACGCACCGCTGGCGACGCCCGAGGCCTATGCCACGGCGCGCGGCAAGCTGGTCGCTATCGGTGAGATCGCCGAGGGCGAATTCCGCCCCAAGCGTGTCTTCGCCGGAAGCTAAGCGCCCGGAACCATTTGCCTTTGCTTGATCCTTGACGCATGATCCCGGCATGGGTTCCCAGTCCATCCGAGGTGATTCCGTTTCCGTATCGCGTTTCGTTGCCGTTTGGCGGTTGCGCCATTTGCGGCGACGTGCGCCCAAGGCGTTGATGCCGCCGGCAGGGAACGGAAAGGGACGTTGCAGGTGACCGGTGTGACGGAGGAAGGAAAACGCAGGGCAAGCAATCGCCTGGCGGCGATGGTCGATCGCGCCCGCCATCGGCTGACCCGCCCGTTCAGTTTCTATCTGACGTCGCTGCTGCTGGTCGCCATCGTTCCGGCCTTCATCTTTTCGCTTGTTGTGCTGAAGCGCAGCGTCGATGCGCAGGAGCAGGTTATCACCTCGCTGCTGCAGGCCTCGACCGGATCGGTGACGCGCATCGTCGAGCGCGATATCGAGGGCATGCTGACGACGCTGAAGGTGCTTTCGACCTCGCGGGCGATCGAGGAAACCAATTTGCAGGCCTTTTACGAGAGAGCCTCGACAGCGCTGGCGCAGACCGATTCCTACCTGATCGTCATCGATCGCAAGCACGAGCAGCGGCTCAACACCCGCGTTCCCTTCGGCACCCAGCTCGGCAAGGGGTCCGATCCGGACTCCATCGAGCGCGCCTTCACCAACAACGGCGCGCCGCTCGTCTCCAATGTCTTCTTCGGCAAGACCGCCGGAAAATGGGTGTTCAACGTCTATCTGCCGGCAAAACTCTCGACCGGTGAGGAATACCTGCTGGCCTTGACGCAAAACGCCGAGAACATGGCCAAGGCCGTTAACCGTGATACGCTGACGCCTGGCTGGAACGCGGCCCTCGTCGACGGCGCGGGAAAGGTCATCATCTCCTCGGATGCGACGGTCAAGGCCGGCAAGCCGTTCTTTCTCGACAAGGTCCCAGCGATCAGCATCGGCGTTCGCAACATCAAGGAGAACGGCACGGAATATCGGGTGGCGACCGAATTCTCGGTGATCACCGGCTGGCGGATCATCGCCTGGGCCCCGCGCTCGATCGTCGATGCGCCCGCCGTCTGGTCGTTCCTGTGGCTTTCTCTCGGTGGCATCATCTTTGCCGGCATCGCGATCGCCGGTTCGCTGGCCATCGCGCGGCTCCTGTCGCAGGGTGTGAAGCTCGTGGCGCAGGATGCGCGCCGCCTTGGCGCCGGCGAGCGGATCGAGCCGCGCCCGCACATGATCGCCGAGGTCGAGCAGGTTTCGGCGGCACTGGCGCGGGCGGCAGCCGCGCGCACCAAGGCGGAGAGCGAAATCCGGTTCCTGATGCGCGAGGTGGCGCACCGCTCGAAGAACCAGCTGACGGTGATCCAGTCGATGTTGAACCAGTCGGTCTATTCGGCCGAGAGCGCCGCCGATTTCGCCGACAGTTTCCGCAAGCGCATCGCCGGGCTCGCCCGCTCCACCGACCTGATGATCGCCAATGCCGCCCAAGGGGTCGATTTTCGGGAACTGGCCCAGAACCAGCTGCAACCGTTCACGCCTGACGATCCGAGGCGGGTGATCCTGTCCGGCCCGCCTTTGCGGCTCGAGACCCAGATCGCCCAGACGCTCGGCATGGCTCTGCACGAACTCGCCACTAACGCCACCAAATACGGCGCGCTCGCCAATACCACCGGGGTCGTCAAGCTGAGCTGGTCGCTGGAGGATGAGGGCATCGCCATTCGCTGGCGGGAGGAGGGGGCCAATCTCGCAGGCAAGCCCTCAGATCCGATCCGCAAGGGTTTTGGCACGCTCGTGCTCGAACGCATGCTCGGCATGGCCCTGAATGCGGTGCTGGAGCGGACGATGCATGCCGACGGTATCGAGTGGCGGATCACAGTGCCGCGACAGGCCGGCGAAGACGACGCGCCATGACCGGCCGCCGGCGGGTTTTCTCCGCCGATCCGAGCCGCACACCTGCCGATCGCGGCCGGATAAAATCGCCCCCGATGGAGCCGGGCCCGACCGGTTATTGAGGCCATCCGCCGGCCTTCGCGAGCGCCGGTCCATGACCCTTTCCTTTTTCATCCAATTCGTTTATAGGCACGCCAGCAAAAGGCTAAATGCCCGTTGCATTCACGGCCGCAGCTGGACGACATCCCGGCTGACGGCGTCCCTAAATCCTCGAAATCGAAAGGATCATCCGATGTCGATTGCTGCAGAGCGTAAGGCTCAGCTCATCAAGGAATTTGCAACCGTTGAAGGCGACACCGGTTCTCCGGAAGTCCAGGTTGCTATCCTGACGGAACGGATCAACAACCTGACCGAACACTTCAAGGGCCACAAGAAGGATAACCATTCCCGCCGTGGTCTGCTCGCGATGGTTTCCAGCCGTCGTTCGCTCCTCGACTATCTGAAGAAGAAAGACGAAGCGCGCTACACCAAGCTGATCGGTGCCCTGGGCATCCGTCGCTAAGCGACTTATCCGGCGGGTCTTTGCGGCCCGCCGGCTTTTTTATGGAGCGTTGAACGCTCGACGATTAAACTCTCCAGCCGCATAGGAAACGTGGCTAAACGAGAGCGTCCAGCGAGCCGGATGGGCCGGTATCGCGGATCAACCGATGGCCCGTCATGGGGCAGGATTGCAGGATGCTTCGGCCCCTGCTTGCCGGAAACGCCGCTTCAAAGCGGGTGAATGGGCAAAGCGGAAACCAGCCGATTGAAGCGTGAAGCCTCCCGTTGTCTTGCCCGTGATGCGCCATTTCATGCGGCCCTTCGACCGCCCGCGCTGCAACAGCCGCGGAGAGGTCCGCCGCACACGAAGGACAGAACATGTTCGATACCCACAAGGTTGAAATCGAATGGGCTGGGCGTCCGCTCAAGCTCGAAACCGGTAAGGTCGCCCGTCAGGCTGACGGCGCCGTTCTCGCCACCTACGGCGAAACCGTCGTTCTCGCCACCGTCGTTTCGGCCAAGGCGCCGAAGCCGGGCCAGGACTTCTTCCCGCTGACCGTCAACTACCAGGAAAAGACCTACGCCGCCGGCAAGATCCCGGGTGGCTACTTCAAGCGCGAAGGCCGTCCGAGCGAAAACGAAACGCTTGTTTCGCGCCTGATCGACCGCCCGATCCGCCCGCTGTTCCCCGAGGGCTACAAGAACGACACCCAGGTCGTCGTCACGGTCATGCAGCATGACCTCGAAAACAACCCCGACGTCCTGTCGATGGTTGCCGCTTCTGCTGCGCTGACGCTGTCGGGTGTCCCGTTCATGGGCCCGATCGGCGGCGCGCGCGTCGGCTACATCAATGGCCAGTACGTGCTGAACCCGCATCTCGACGAGATGGACGAATCGACCCTCGACCTCGTCGTCGCCGGCACGCAGGAAGCGGTGCTGATGGTCGAATCGGAAGCCAAGGAACTGGCGGAAGACGTCATGCTCGGCGCCGTCGTATTCGGCCAGAAGGGTTTCCAGCCGGTCATCGACGCGATCATCAAGCTCGCTGAAGTTGCCGCCAAGGAGCCGCGCGACTTCCAGCCGGAAGATCATTCCGCGCTCGAAGCCGAAATGCTCGGCATGGCCGAAGCCGAACTGCGCGACGCCTACAAGATCACCGAGAAGGCTGCCCGCTACGCTGCCGTCGACGCCGTCAAGGCAAAGGTGAAGGCACACTTCTTCCCGGAAGGCGCCGAGCCGAAGCACACTGCCGAAGTCATCGGCGCCGTCTTCAAGCACCTGCAAGCCAAGATCGTTCGCTGGAACATCCTCGACACCAAGAGCCGCATCGACGGCCGCGATCTGGAAACCGTTCGGGCGATCGTTTCCGAAGTCGGCCTTCTGCCGCGCACCCACGGTTCGGCCCTGTTCACCCGCGGTGAGACGCAGGCGATCGTCGTTGCCACGCTCGGCACCGGCGAAGACGAACAGTACGTCGACAGCCTGACCGGCATGTACAAAGAACGCTTCATGCTGCACTACAACTTCCCGCCCTACTCGGTCGGCGAAACCGGTCGCATGGGCTCGCCGGGCCGTCGCGAAATCGGTCACGGCAAGCTCGCATGGCGCGCTATCCGCCCGATGCTGCCGGAAGCCGAGCAGTTCCCCTACACGCTGCGCGTCGTTTCCGAGATCACCGAATCGAACGGCTCGTCCTCGATGGCTACCGTCTGCGGCACCTCGCTCGCCCTCATGGACGCTGGCGTTCCGCTTGCAAAGCCGGTTGCCGGTATCGCCATGGGCCTGATCAAGGAAGATGAGCGCTTCGCCGTTCTCTCCGACATCCTCGGCGACGAAGACCACCTCGGCGACATGGACTTCAAGGTCGCTGGTACCGACGCCGGTATCACCTCGCTCCAGATGGACATCAAGATCGAGGGCATCACCGAAGAGATCATGGGCATCGCGCTCAACCAGGCCAAGGGCGGCCGTCTCCACATCCTCGGCGAAATGGCTAAGGCCATCTCCGAAAGCCGTGGCCAGCTCGGCGAATTCGCCCCGCGCATCGAAGTCATGAACATCCCGGTCGACAAGATCCGCGAAGTCATCGGTTCGGGCGGCAAGGTCATCCGCGAAATCGTCGAAAAGACCGGCGCCAAGATCAACATCGAAGACGATGGCACCGTGAAGATCGCCTCTTCGTCGGGCAAGGAAATCGAAGCGGCCCGCAAGTGGATCCACTCGATCGTTGCCGAGCCGGAAGTCGGCCAGATCTACGAAGGCACCGTTGTGAAGACCGCCGACTTCGGCGCCTTCGTCAACTTCTTCGGCGCCCGTGACGGCCTCGTCCACATCTCGCAGCTCGCTTCCGAGCGCGTCGCCAAGACGACCGACGTCGTCAAGGAAGGCGACAAGGTCTGGGTCAAGCTCATGGGCTTCGACGAGCGCGGCAAGGTTCGCCTGTCGATGAAGGTCGTCGACCAGGCCACCGGCAAGGAAATCGCTGCCGAGAAGTCCGAGAAGAAGGGCGACGGCGAAGCCGCTGAATAAGCGCGCTTCACCCGAATGCATTCGGGGCGCGGGGCGGTTCGCTCCGCGCCCCTTTCTTGTAAGAAGATGACGGATAGACCGATGAGCCGAGATTCGTTGAAGACCCTGTTTTACCCGTTCGACAGCGGCGTGATCGACCCGCCGGGCGCGGGCGAGCGCGTGCTGTTCCTTGGCGCGGAAGCGGGCTACAGGCTGCCCCAGGGCTTCGAGGCGTCGATCACTGCCGTACAGCCGCTGCGGCCGCTCTATCGCGCCCTGGAGGCCGCCCGTGCCGACGTGGCGCCTGAAATCACCGGCGAGGACTACGACGTCACGCTGATCCTGTGCGGCAAGCACAAGGGCGAGAACGAAGACCGGATCGCCGAGGCGCTGAAGCGCACGCGCGAAGGCGGCCTGATCGTCGTTGCCGGCGGCAAGGAAGATGGCATCCAGTCGCTGAAGAAGCGCATCGCCAAGTTCGAATGGGACGGCGACCATCTGCCGAAATACCACGGCGTCGCCTTCTGGTTCACCCGTCCGGAAGATGTCACCGACGCCGTACAGAAGCTCGCCAAGGTGCCGGTGCGCGTCGATGGCCTGTTCGAGGCATCGCCCGGCATGTTCTCGCATGACCGCATCGATGCCGGCTCCGAACTGCTGGCCTCGCGTCTGCCGATCGATTTCCACGGCCACGCCGCCGATTTCGGCGCCGGCTGGGGCTATCTCGCAGCCAAGCTCGCTGAAGCGTCGCCGGGCACCAAGGGGGTCGATCTCTTCGAGGCCGATCACGAGGCGCTCGAGGCGGCCCGCGTCAACATGATGGCGAACGCGCCGCGCATGCCGGCGCGCTTCTACTGGTTCGACCTGACGAGCGAAGAGCCGCGCGACAAGTACGACCTCATCGTCATGAACCCGCCCTTCCATGAGGGCCACGCGGCTGAGCCGGCGCTCGGCGTCGCCATCATCAAGACGGCGCTGAAGGCGCTGAAGCAGGGTGGCAAGCTGATGATGGTCGCCAATCGCGGCCTGCCCTATGAGCAGGTGCTGGCCGAAAATTCCAAGGAATATGGCGAGACCTGCCGCAACGCCCGTTTCAAGGTGCTCTGGGCCAAGCGCTAGGCCCAGTAGGGCCCATTTTGCACGAACCGAGAATGGAAAAGCCGGGCGGATGACCCGGCTTTTTTGCATCTGGCCGCACGCCAGACTTTGCCCGTTGCCTTCGCCGCAGATCCGGCTCACCATGTGCCCGGTTTTGCTGCCGGAGGATGAGATCCATGACGTCGGGAGTAAACAGGCCGCCCTTGAGCGAGGATGCGGCCGAAGCTATCGCCAAGGACATCAAGCAGGGCGAGGGACATGGCGCGACCTCCGAGGTGCCCATGTCGTTCCTGCAGAGCCTCTACCGTTCGCCGCTTGACCCGGCACGCCGAACCCATACGGGTTTCGTCGTAGTGGCGGTCATCGTGGCCTTGCTCGTGCTCTTCATCCTGGTTTGAGGCAGCCGGCAGAAAGCAGGCGGACCGGGTCCGTCAGCTGCGGCGTTCCTTGACGATCAACAGCCCAGCGAGGGCGGCGCAGAGCAGGCCGAGGGACAGCGGCAGGCCGTGGTGTCCGGTCACTTGCATGGCAAGTCCCGTTGCCGGCGAGCCGACCATGCCGCCAAGGCCCCAGGCGAAGGCAAAGGCGGCATTGCCGGCGATCAAGGCCCGACCGCCGAAGCGCTCGCCGAGCTGGATCAGCGACAGGGTATAGATCCCGAACGTCACCCCGCCCCAGACAAAAACGAGCGGCCAGATGAGCCAGCTGTCGAACAGCCATGGCAGCAGCAGGCACCCGGCCAGGGATGAAAGCACGCAGAACAGCATGGTCCGCCTCGATCCCCTGCGTTCGGAGAGCCGTCCGAGCAGGACCTGCAGCGACGCATTGCCGGCAATGAAGCAGGTGATGAGCGGCGCGACGCGCGCCTCGTCGCTGCCAAGCGCTGCGCCATAGACCGCAAGCAGCGAAAGCAGGGTCTGCTCGAAGGCCGCAGCCGTCGCGACCGCAAACAGCAGCAACGGCGCCAGCGCGAAAAAGCCGGCGACCGAAGTCGCCTCCCCATTCTGTGGCATCTCCGGCAGGCGCGACACCAAAGCGAGCAGGATCAGGCCGCAGGCGAGGAAAGCCACGATGCCGATCAGGAATGGGGACCAGCCGGCCGTTCCGACCAGACCGAGCGACAGCGGCCCGATGGCGAAGCCGGCCGAAACGACGGAGGAATAGAGACCCATGATGCGGCCCCGGCGGGACGCGGGCGTAATCGCCACCAGCCAGGTCTCGCTGATCACGGATAGCGGATTGGCGAAGACGCCCAGCAGAAAGCGCAGTGGCATCCAGGCCCAGACGTCGGCGGTCCAGGCAATGGCGGCAAGCGTGCTGGCGGCCAGCACCGAACACAGGACCGCGAGCCGGGCACCGCCCAGCCGCCGTGAAAGCATCGGGATCAGAGGCGCCGACAGGATGAACCCAAGCGGCGTCATGGCCGCCGACAGGCCGATGAGGGCAGGTTCCGTCCGCTGCCGCTCCAGGATGAAGCTGAGCAGCGGATAGGTGAGCCCCTGCGCCACCGCAAAGACGGTGACCGTCGCGATGATGCCCGCCATCGCCGCCCATGGGGTCCGATCTTCCCGGAGCGTTGTGATCGCCTCGCCAAGGAGCGGCGCCGGTGGTGGCTGCTGGTCCGATGTCATTGCGCGGGTCACCTTAAAGCACTTGCCAGAAGGGTCTGGCCAGCTCCTCCTCGACCTGGCGTCGCGTCAGGCCGATATCGTCGATCAGATGTGGATCGCCCTTGAGCTTTCGCTCGAGCTCGACGTGAAATTGGTTCCGTTCACGCCAGGCGGCGACCATCCGTCTCAGCGTCTCGACAGGGTAAAGCGAACGCGTCGGGCTCCCCCGCGTCTTTGGCGCCGCTGGCTGAGGGGAAACGATGGGAGAAAAGGGGGCGTTGTTCATGACAACCTCGCTATCGGCTTTGAGGGATCCGGAGATCCTCGATCTGAAGGAGGTTGGATTCTGCGAAATAGGATCGACGCCGTACTTAAGCCCTTCCAAAAAGTTCTCAAAAACTTCCAAACGGGCTATAGATCGCCGCATGCAGGATACGCGGTTTGCCTTTGGTCCATTCGTGCTTGATCCGGGTGCGGGAACGCTCCTGCGGAACGATGATCCGGTTGCAGTCGGGCATCGCGGCGTGAAGTTGCTTGCGGCGCTCGTGGAACGGCCAGGTGAAATCCTTGCCAAGACCGAGCTGATGGACGCCGCCTGGCCGGGCACGGCCGTCGAGGAAGGCAATCTCACCGTACAGATCGCACAGCTCAGGAAGCTGCTCGGCCGGGCTGCCGACGGCGGCGAGTGGATTTCAACGGTTCCGCGCATCGGCTACCGTTTCATGGGCAATATCGAGCGGTTGGCGGGCGGGCGAAAGCCGTTGCCGTTGCCGAGCCGGCCGTCGATCGCGGTGTTGCCCTTCGTCAATCTCAGCAACGATCCCGATCAGGATGCCTTTGCGGACGGGCTGACGGAAGACCTGATCACTGATCTCTCCCGGAGCGGTGGCCTGTTCGTCATCGCCCGCAACTCCACCTTTGCCTACAAGGGAAGGGCGATGGACGTGCGCGCGATCGCGGAAGACCTCGGCGTGCGCTACCTCTTGGAAGGAAGCGCACGGCGCGCCTCCGGACGCGTGCGCATCAATGCCCAGTTGGTCGATGCGCTGAGTGGAGAGCACCTGTGGGCCGAGCGCTTCGATCGCAATCTGAAAGACATCTTTGCCGTTCAGGACGAGGTGACGGCGAAGATCGTCGAGGCGCTGCTTGGCCGGCTGCGCACCCCGCCGTCACGCAATCGCCCTAGGAGCCTCGAGGCCTACGATCTCTGCGTGCGGGCGCGCAAGTTGATCGACGATTCGCCGCAGACCGCCCGGGAAGCGCATCTGATGCTCACCCGTGCCGTTTCGCTCGACCCTGATTATGCCGAGGCCTATCGCTGGCTCGCCATGAACCACTGGATGGGGTGGGTGCACTGGGGCGCGCCGATCGAGCCGACCCGCAGCATCGCTCTGGAATTGGCGCGCAAAGCCGTCGCGATCGATCCCAGCGACGCCGGCTGCCGCTGGGTGCTGGCCAACCTGCTTGCCTACGAGCGCAACTTCGCCGAGGCCGACGCCGAGTTTGCCAGGGCCATCGAGCTTGACCCGAACGAAGCCGACACCTGGGCGACATTGTCCGACATCACGGTGCTGGCGGGCCGGGTCGAGGAAGGGCTGGAACACATTCGCAAGGCGTTCCGGCTGAACCCCTATCCGGCAAGCTGGTACTATCTGACCCTCGGCCAGGCGCAGTATGCGGCCGGAGACTACGAAGCCGCGGTCGAGACTTTGCGCAAGGATGAGACCTACCGTACCAGCTCCCGTCGCTTCCTGGCGGCGAGCCTCGCGCAATTGGGGCGGTTCGACGAGGCGCGCGCCGAGGTCGACCTGTTCCTTGTCGCCAACCCGCATTTTACGACCGGTTTCTGGGCGACGACCGAGCCGTTTCGTGACGCAGCGACGCTGGCGCACTTCGTCGACGGCTTCCACAAGGCCGGCCTTCCGGGTTGATGTTTCTCGAGCCTTACCGACCCCAAAACAAGAAACCCCGGCGAGATGTCTCGCCGGGGTTTTCGATAGAAGCTGGGTCGTTCGCCGCTGCCGTTACTCGGCGTCGGCTGTCCTGAGCGCATCGAGTGCCGGCATCGACGTAATGTTGTAGCCGGAATCGACATAGTGGATTTCGCCGGTCACGCCGCGCGAAAGGTCCGAAAGAAGATAGAGGGCCGAACTGCCGACATCGTCGATCGTGACGGTACGGCGCAGCGGCGAGTTCTTCTGCTGCCAGGAGAGCATCGCCCGAGCGTCGGAAATACCGGCGCCGGCAAGCGTGCGGATCGGGCCTGCCGAAATCGCGTTGACGCGGATGCCGCGAACGCCGTAGTCGGCGGCCAGGTAGCGCACGGACGCTTCGAGTGCCGCCTTGGCGACACCCATGACGTTGTAGTTCGGCATGACGCGCATGGAGCCGCCATAGGTGAGTGTCAGCATCGAGCCGCCCTCATCCATCAGCTCGGCCGCGCGCTTGGCGATCTCGGTGAACGAGAAGCAGGAAATCACCATCGTGCGGCTGAAATTGTCGCGCGAGGTGTCGGCGTAGAGGCCCTTCAGCTCGTTCTTGTCCGAGAAGCCGATGGCATGGACAATGAAGTCGAGCTTGCCCCAGCGTTCCTTGATCGCATCGATGACGGCATCGACCGACGCAATGTCTTCGACATCGCAGGGAAGCAGGAAGTCGGAACCGAGTTCGGCCGCCAGCGGCTTGACGCGCTTGCCCAGCGCTTCGCCCTGATAGGTGAAGGCCAGCTCCGCGCCTTGCGCTGCAAGCGACTTGGCGATGCCCCAGGCAATAGAATGGTTGTTGGCCACACCCATGATGAGGCCACGCTTTCCAGTCATCAGTCCCGTCATGGTGTTATCCGTTGTAGCGCTGGAAGACGAGCGTTGCGTTGGTGCCGCCGAAGCCGAAGGAGTTCGAAAGAACCGTATCGATCTTGGCATTGTCGATGCGCTTGCGAACGATCGGAACGCCATCGAATTCCGGGTCGAGTTCGCTGATATGCGCGCTTTCGCCGATGAAGCCGGCCTGCATCATCAGCAGGCCATAGATCGATTCCTGTACGCCGGCCGCACCGAGCGAGTGGCCCGTGAGCGACTTGGTCGACTGGATGTGCGGAATCTTGCTGCCGAACACTTCGCGGATCGCGCCGATTTCCTTGCTGTCGCCAACCGGTGTCGATGTGCCGTGGGTGTTGATGTAGTCGACATCGCCCTTCACGGTCGAGAGCGCCTGACGCATGCAGCGGGCAGCACCTTCGCCCGACGGAGCCACCATGTCGTAGCCGTCGGAGGTCGCGCCGTAGCCGACGATTTCGGCGTAGATCTTCGCGCCGCGGGCCTTGGCGTGCTCCAGTTCTTCGAGAACGAGAACGCCTGCGCCACCGGCAATGACGAAGCCGTCGCGGTTGGCGTCATAGGCGCGCGAAGCCGTCGCCGGCGTTTCGTTGTACTTCGACGACATGGCGCCCATGGCGTCGAACAGGTTGGACATGGTCCAGTCGAGATCTTCGTGACCGCCGGCAAACATCACGTCCTGCTTGCCCCACTGGATCATCTCGGCAGCATTGCCGATGCAATGGGCCGAGGTCGAGCAGGCCGACGAGATCGAATAGTTGACGCCGTGGATCTGGAACCAGGTGGCAAGCGTCGCCGATGCGGTGGACGACATCGCCTTCGGAACGGCGAACGGGCCGATACGCTTGGGGCTGACGTTCTTGCGGGTGATGTCGGCCGCTTCGACGATCGTGCGGGTGGACGGTCCGCCCGAGCCCATGATGATGCCGGTGCGCTCGTTGCGGGCGATGACGGCTTCTTCCAGACCGGAGTCGGCGATTGCCTGCTTCATCGCCACGTGGTTCCAGGCGCCACCCTGCGACAGGAAGCGCATGGCACGGCGATCGACGAGTTCGGTCGGATCGAGCGACGGCGCGCCCCAGACCTGGCACTTGAAGCCGTTCTCGGCGAAATCGGGAGAAAACGTGATGCCCGACTTGGCATCGCGCAACGACGCCGTGACTTCGTCTGCATTGTTCCCGATCGAGGAAACGATGCCGAGGCCCGTGACAACAACCCGTCTCATGGTACTGACCTTTTCTTTATTTCGTTGGCTGCGGAAAGGCCTGGATCTTACTCGGCCTTATCCTTCGACAGGCCGACGCGGAGGTCGGTCGCCTGATAGATAGTTTCGCCATCGGCTTTCAGCCAGCCGTCGGCCGTGCCGAGCACGAGCCGTCCGCGCATGACGCGCTTGAAGTCGATGCCGTATTCGAGAAGCTTGGTGTGGGGACGCACCATGCCCTTGAACTTCACTTCGCCGGTGGAAAGCGCCATGCCGCGGCCGGGCTCGCCGAGCCAACCGAGGTAGAAGCCGGTCAGCTGCCACATGCCGTCGAGGCCGAGGCAGCCGGGCATGATCGGGTTGCCCTGGAAGTGGCAGGGAAAATACCAGTCGTCCGGCCGCACGTCGTATTCGGCGCGCAGGTAGCCCTTGTCGAAGGCTCCGCCGGTTTCGGAGATATCGGTGATGCGGTGGACCATCAGCATCGGCGGCAGCGGCAGCTGGGCATTGCCGGGGCCAAACAATTCTCCACGGCCGCAGGCCAGGATTTCCTCATAGTTGAAGCTGGATTGTCTGGTCGTCATGAATAGATGTTTCCCCGCGTAACAAATTGTGTTGTCCGACCTGCTTTAGAGCAAGTTTGGCTTGAAATGAAGCGTGGCGACCCGGATCTTGCGGTTTTCCGTCCGGTCTCCATCGCTTCAGATGACGATTTCACTCCGCCGTCGCTTACAGGATCAATGTGGGCGCGACCAGAGTTAATTGCCAGCATTCCCCGAGTTTGACCGGTTTTTCGGGCTTTGCAACGCCTGTCAGGGCTGGAATCTATTGAAAGGCGAGGACGTAAAAGTTATATCGCGGAGGAAGTATTGTGAATTTCGCCGGGATACATGGAACGACCCTTGATGACGAAAGCAACAGAAGTGAGTTCGGAAGAAAGGCTTCGCCACTCAGGCCTGCGTCCGACCCGTCAACGCGTTGCCCTCGCCGATCTGATCTTTGCCAAGGGTGATCGCCACCTGACCGTCGAAGAATTGCACGAAGAGGCCGTCATGGCCGGCGTGCCGGTGTCGCTGGCGACGGTCTACAACACGCTGCACCAGTTTACCGAGGCCGGCATGATCCGCGTGCTGGCGGTGGAAAGCGCCAAGACCTATTTCGACACCAACGTGTCGGACCATCATCACTTCTTCGTCGAGGGCCAGAACGAGGTTCTCGATATTCCGGTCAGCAACATCCACATCGACAATCTGCCGGAGCCGCCCGAGGGCATGGAGATCGCCCATGTCGACGTGGTCATCCGTCTGCGCCGCAAGAACGGCCGCTAATAGGGCGGCCACCGTGACGGTGGCCGCGATGGCGATCGATCGCCGCTATTCCGTCACCGTCAGATTGGCGCGCATGCCGGCCTCGTAGTGCCCTTTGATATTGCAAAGGAGCACATAGGTGCCCGGCGCGAGCTTGGCTTTCAGCTGGCCATCGGCTCCGGGCTTCAGCTCGGAAACCTCGCCGAGGCTCTTGAGCTGCTTTTCGTCGACGCGATGCTTGGCCGCGATGAGATTGATCTTCTGGTCGGCTGATTTCAGCTTCACCAGCACCATCTCGTGCTCTTCGGTCATGGCGTCGTTGTGCACCAGGAAGACCGTCTCTCCGGCCTTTATCGTCGACTGGTCGAGTGTCAGTGTCATCGGACCACCCGCTTCACCACCTTCGACGACCTTGACCGTCGTGGCGGCAAATGCCGGCGAGGCCATGCAAAGAAGGGCGAGTGCGGCAAGCTTGTTGTTGAGGAAGCGCATGCGGTATCCCTTTCGCTGGAGCCGCCCGGGTGGCGGCCGACACCGCATCAACTACGCTACCCGTGCTGTCCGGCGCCTGTCATAGGCAGGCGGGTGCCCAAGGCTCACATCACGTCGTCCGGGTCGCGGCCAGGCAATGCCTTGCCGGTCGGCAGCGTCCAACCGAACTTGAGCGCGCCGGCGCGTACGGCAAAGGCCGAGGCCACGCCGAGCGCCGAGGCGGCCACAAGCGGCAGTCCCACCATCGTCGCCAGCACATAGGCGCTGGCGCCGATCAGCGCTGCCGTCACGTAGACTTCCGGCCGCAGCAGCACCGAGGGTTCTCCGGCCAGCAGATCGCGAAGCACGCCGCCGAACGTCGCCGTCAGCATGCCGGTAACGAGCGCGACGCCCGGCGACCCCGTGGCCGCATAGCCTTTCGCCGCACCCATCACGCAATAGGCCGACAGGCCGATCGCGTCGAGCCAGACGAGGACCCGGTAGCGCGAATCGAAGAGATGGGCGGTGAAGAACAGGAGAACGGCGACGGTGGCGCAGACCAGCAGATAGGTCGGGTTCGTGACCCAGAAGACGGGCGTGGCGCCGAGCACGACGTCGCGCATCGTGCCGCCGCCGATGCCGGTGACCGAGGCCAGGAACAGATAGCCGATGATGTCGAGCTGCTTGCGCGACGCCGACAGCGCCCCGGTGGCGGCAAACACGGCCACGCCGGCATAGTCGAGGATTTCGAGGATCGGCATGGGCGCTCCGTTTCAGCCCGATTGGCTCTCGCAGATCATTAGCGCACCGCCAGGATGAAGTCAGGGGGCGAACTGCCATTTGCAGCAGTGGGGCACGTCATGGCTTCCTATTGCGGCAGCACGGCCTGGGTGCGGCCGAGCAGGTAATAGGCAACAAGCCCGGTCCATTCCTTGGCGGCCGTCGTCGTCAGCTGCGCGTTCAGCGAAGGCTGGGTGAAATCGAAGCCAAGCCGCACCTTGCCGTTGGTGCGGTAGTCGGTCGGCCAGGGCAGAACGTCGATGTCGTTGGCGCGGAAGAGCCCGACGGAGCGCGGCATGTGATACGCCGAGGTGACGAGCGCGCACTGTGAAAGTCCGTTTGCCGCCAGCAGGTCCTTGGTGTAGCGCGCGTTCTCGAAGGTGGTGCGCGAATCTTCCTCGCGGATCACCCGATCCGCGGCGATCCCGAAGATGTCGAAGAACGCCTTGGAGGCCAGCGCATCGCCCTCGTAGGCGCCGCTGATCGAGCCGTCGCCGCCGGAGACGAGGATACGCGTTTCGGGATAGCGCTTGGCGAGGCTCGCTGTCTCGATGAAGCGGTCTGCTGCCTGGTTGAGCTCCGTGCCGCCGCGGCTTGCCATCACTTCGTTTTCGAAGGCGCCGCCGAGCACAATGATGCAGGAAAGCGCTGTCGGCGGCGTCGGGCGCGCAAATCGATCCTCGAGCGCTTGCAGGGCGTAGGGGCCAGCGGTGGTGAACAGGCTGACGAAAAGAACCAACGCGCCCAGGCTGCCGAGAACGGCGCCGATGCGTCGCCAGCCGATGGCCGTCGCAAGCAGCCCGGCGATGACGGCGAGCAGCGAGAACGACAGCGGCTGCACAATGAGCCAGTAGATTTTCGAGATCAGAAACATGGCACCAGCTTCTGCGTTCAGCTGCTTAACAAATTATGAATGCATGGCGGCGCGGGCAGATGGTGCGCGCGAAACGGCTGTTCGTGTTCGCGCAAGCTAGCGCATGCATCCTGTTCATCCGAACGTTGCGTGGGCGGCTCCGGCCACCACTTTCATTTGAAGCCGAAAGGAGTATCATCCGCGAGATGACCACGATAGCCGGCTTCCGATCGCAGCTGTTTCGTGCCGCCAACGAGGTCCATGACCTCACCCCGGTGCAGGCACAGCGTTTGCTTGAAGGCGCAGTGGCGCTGATCCGCTGCATGCGCGAGCAGACGGGGATGGAACCGAACACCGAAGCGCCGGACGTGACCAACATCCTGCTGGACATTGCCGGTTCCATACCCAAACGGTCCGAGCGCGAAATCCGCAATGCTCTGCTCGAATCCGCCGACATCATCCGGTTGCTGACGATGATCCTGGATTCGCTGGACGAAATGGCCGCGAACGAAGGTCCCTGAGGACTGGGTACTGATCAATCGAAGGAAGATTTTGGTGGAGCTAAGCGGGATCGAACCGCTGACCTCTTGCATGCCATGCAAGCGCTCTCCCAGCTGAGCTATAGCCCCATATCGGGTTCCGGCTAGGCCGGTCCGGGAAGTTCGTCGAACTGTTGTGCTCGGCGAGTGGCGGCTTATTACTTCCCCTTTTTGAGGATGGCAAGCCGAAAAATGCGTGGCCTGTGGATTTATTTTTTGTCCGGGCCATTTTTCTCCCGTCCGGGCCACTTTGGCCGAGGACGGGAGCATTTCTTTGTCATTTGAAGCGCTTAGACGTCTTCTTCGTCGTCCGACACGCCGATGAGGTCGCTCATGTCGTCGTCGTCGTCTTCGTCGTCGGTCTGCAGGAAGGTGTCGTCATCGTCGTCGCCGTCGATTTCGACGTCGTCGTCGCCGAGATCCGGCAGGTCGTCGCCGCCGGCTGCCTCATCATCGGCATCCTCGAGCGAAACGAGTTCGACTTCGGTGTTCTCTGCATCGACTTCCGTTACGTCTTCTTCTTCTTCCTTCTCGAGCACCTTGGCGACCGAGGTTTCTTCGAAGAAGGACAGCGGATAGGACTTGCCGGTGTAGGGCGAAACGATCGGATCACTGTTCAGATCGTAGAATTTGCGCCCCGTTTCCGGGTCGATGCGCTTTGTTCCAAGTTCCGGTTTTGCCACAGTCAAAGCCTCTTGAATGGCCGGCCGAGCCGGCGCTTGCCGGAAAGCCGGCGGGTGGAAAGGGTATCAAGCTTATGATGATTAGCCGGTCCCCATAATCGTCTTGACCGCATCTGTCAAAGACAAATCGCCAAAGCCCCGGCGTTGCCGGCTTTCCGGCCCTTGCCGCCCCCTGTGGCGATCTCCGTGCGGCCGCGATTTGTGGAACACGCAGCAGGGGTTGTGATAGGAGTGCTGCGGAACGGGCGCGGTTGCGCCTTTCGCCAAGAGCGCCCTTTTTCGGGCCAGAGGATGCCGCATGTCTCATGGATCGGGCCCGAGACCCGCCACCGCCCGAAAGTCCGCCGATCTGCGCGGTTCGATCCGCATTCCCGGCGACAAGTCGATCTCGCACCGGGCGCTGATGCTGGGTGGGCTTGCTGGCGGCGAAACGCGCATTACGGGCCTTTTAGAAGGCGCGGACGTGCTGGCCACCGGCCGCGCGATGCAGGCCATGGGGGCCCGCATCCGCAAGGAGGGTAACACCTTTGTCGTCGATGGCGTCGGCAACGGCGCGCTGCTTGCACCAGAGGTGCCGCTCGATTTCGGCAATGCCGGCACGGGCTGCCGTCTGGTGATGGGGCTGGCGGGCGTCTATGACTTCGAAACGACATTCGTTGGCGACACCTCGCTCAGCCGCCGGCCGATGGCGCGGGTTCTCGACCCCTTGCGCGAAATGGGCGTGCAGGTGAGGGCGGCCGCAGGCGATCGCCTGCCGGTGACCCTTCGCGGGCCGAAGACGCCGACGCCGATCGCCTACCGGGTGCCGGTCGCCTCTGCCCAGGCGAAGTCGGCGGTGCTGCTCGCCGGTCTCAACGCGCCTGGCATCACCACCGTCATCGAACCGGTCATGACGCGCGATCACACGGAACGGATGCTGCAGGCTTTTGGCGCTGCACTCTCTGTCGAGACCGAGATCAGCGGCGTCCGTACGATCCGCCTCGAAGGTCGAGGTAAGCTTACCGGCCAGGAGATCGACGTGCCCGGCGATCCTTCGTCGGCGGCTTTCCCACTGGTCGCGGCCCTGATCGTTCCGGGCTCCGACATCACGATCACCAACGTGCTGATGAACCCGACGCGCACGGGCCTGATCCTGACGCTTCAGGAGATGGGCGGGGATATCGAGGTGATCGACAGCAGCCAGGTTGGCGGGGAAGACGTGGCGGATCTGCGCGTACGGCATTCCGAACTGAGCGGCGTCACGGTTCCTGAAGAGCGCGCCGCCTCGATGATCGACGAGTACCCGGCTCTCGCCATCGCCGCCGCATTTGCCGAGGGTGAGACCGTCATGGCCGGCCTCGACGAACTGCGGGTAAAGGAGTCCGATCGTCTCGCCGCCATCGCCGCAGGCCTGGCGCTCAATGGCGTCGAATGCGAGGAGGAGGCTTCTTCGCTGATGGTGCGCGGCCGTCGAGACGGCAAAGGGCTCGGAAACGCAGCCGGTGCATCGGTCAAGACCCATCTCGATCACCGCATCGCCATGAGCTTTCTGGTTCTTGGACTTGCAGCCGAACATCCGGTCACCGTCGATGACGTGTCGATGATCGCGACAAGCTTTCCTGGCTTCTTGGACCTGATGTCCGGCCTCGGCGCGAGGATCGCGTGAGTTCGACGACGCTGGCAGTGACAATGAGATGGCTGCTGACCCTTGCGGTCGTGGTGCTTCTGACCCTGCTGACGCAGATCGGCGGCGCCGTCTGGCTCGTCACGCGTGCGCTCTTGCGCCGAAGGAGGGCCGGCGTTGCCATGTTCCTCGCGCTCTTTCTCGGCCTCTATGCGGCGGGGACCGCGCTCAGCTATGCCGTTGCGCCGATCTTCGGCCGCGTGCCTCTGCCCTGTTTCGACGACGGCACGTCGCGGCTGAAGATGCAGTCACCGCTCTTCTGCGTCCTGAACCGCCAATATGTCGTTCCGGAACTGAAGGAAGCGGCGACCGCCCTGTCGCGCCATATGGATCAGGCGTTCCCCGAAACGACCACCTTGGCGCTCGACGCCAACTTTCCGTTCTTCGACGGTTTTCCGCTTTTCCCGCATCTCTCCCATTCGGATGGTCGGAAGCTCGATGTCGCATTCTTCTATCAGGATGCCGAGGGCAGCTATAAGGATAGGGCGACCCGCTCGCCGATCGGCTATTTCGCCTTCGAGCAACCGAGAGCGGAGAGCATTCTCCCATGCCGGGATCGCGAAGACCTCTTGACCTTGCGCTGGGACTTGGACTTCTTGCAGTCGCTGTGGCAGCCCTTGCCGCTGGAGGAAGACCGAACCGCAGAGGCGCTCCGCTGGCTCTCGGGCGAGGGGAGCGGTTTCGGCATCGAGAAGATTTTCGTGGAGCCGCATCTGGCGCAGCGACTTGGCGTCGAAGCGGAGTCCATTCGGTTTCAGGGTTGCCGGGCCGCCAGGCACGACGACCATATACATATGCAGGTTGGAAAATGACGTTCACCATCGCCATCGACGGACCGGCCGCAGCCGGCAAGGGCACGCTCTCGCGCCGCATCGCCGAGGAATACGGCTTCCATCATCTCGATACGGGGCTGACCTATCGCGCCACCGCCAAGGCACTGCTCGATGCCGGCCTATCGCTCGACGACGAGGCAGTCGCCGAGAAGGTGGCGCGCGAGGTCGAACTGGCAGGCCTCGATCGCTCGGTCCTTTCCGCCCACGCGATCGGCGAGGCGGCCTCGAAGATCGCCGTCATGCCGGCCGTGCGCCGGGCGCTGGTCGAGGCGCAGCAGGCTTTTTCGCTGCGCGAGCCCGGCACGGTGCTCGACGGCCGCGATATCGGCACGGTCGTCTGCCCGGATGCGCCGGTAAAACTCTATGTCACCGCCTCGCCGGAAGTGCGGGCCAAGCGCCGCTACGACGAGATCATCGGCAATGGCCAGCCGGCCGACTACCAGGCGATTTTCGAGGATGTGAAGAAGCGCGACGAGCGCGACATGGGGCGTGCCGACAGTCCTTTGCGTCCGGCCGAGGATGCGCACTTGCTTGATACGTCCGAAATGAGTATAGAGGCGGCGTTTCAGGCCGCGAAGACTTTGATCGAGGCGGCCCTGATCAAGAAGATCTGAAGAAGAGCCCATCCCAGACACTGTCAGGATCGCCCTTCTTGCATAAGCCTGAAATTCCGTCCACGCGCCGGATTGCTCCTTCAAATGGAGCGGACTGGGTTCAGGCCTGTTCAACACCAGCCCCCGGCGCATGTGCGTCTCGAATGAGATGCATGCAGGAGATTCCATGTCTGCTACCAACCCTACCCGTGACGATTTCGCAGCGCTTCTCGAAGAATCCTTCGCGAAGACCGATCTCGCCGAAGGCTATGTTGCCAAGGGCATCGTTACGGCCATCGAAAAGGACGTCGCCGTTGTCGACGTCGGTCTGAAGGTCGAAGGCCGCATCGCTCTGAAGGAATTCGGCGCGAAGGCCAAGGACGGCTCGCTCAAGGTCGGCGACGAAGTCGAAGTCTACGTTGAGCGCATCGAAAACGCGCTCGGCGAAGCTGTTCTGTCGCGCGAAAAGGCTCGCCGCGAAGAAAGCTGGATGCGCCTGGAAGTGAAGTTCGAAGCCGGCGAACGCGTCGAAGGCATCATCTTCAACCAGGTCAAGGGTGGCTTCACCGTCGATCTCGACGGCGCCGTTGCCTTCCTTCCGCGCTCGCAGGTCGACATCCGTCCGATTCGCGACGTCACCCCGCTGATGCACAACCCGCAGCCCTTCGAAATCCTCAAGATGGACAAGCGCCGCGGCAACATCGTCGTATCGCGTCGTACGGTTCTCGAAGAGTCCCGCGCCGAACAGCGTTCTGAAATCGTTCAGAACCTTGAAGAAGGCCAGGTTGTCGAAGGCGTCGTCAAGAACATCACCGATTACGGTGCGTTCGTCGACCTCGGCGGCATCGACGGTCTGCTCCATGTCACCGATATGGCATGGCGTCGCGTGAACCATCCGTCGGAGATCCTGAACATCGGCCAGCAGGTCAAGGTTCAGATCATCCGCATCAACCAGGAAACCCACCGCATCTCGCTCGGCATGAAGCAGCTCGAGTCGGATCCGTGGGATGGCATCGGTGCGAAGTACCCGGTCGGCAAGAAGATCTCCGGTACCGTCACGAACATCACCGACTACGGTGCGTTCGTCGAGCTGGAGCCGGGCATCGAAGGCCTGATCCACATCTCCGAAATGTCCTGGACCAAGAAGAACGTACACCCCGGCAAGATCCTGTCCACGAGCCAGGAAGTCGACGTTGTCGTTCTCGAAGTCGATCCGACCAAGCGTCGTATCTCGCTCGGCCTCAAGCAGACGCTCGAGAACCCGTGGCAGGCATTCGCGCACAGCCATCCGGCTGGCACCGAAGTTGAAGGCGAAGTCAAGAACAAGACCGAATTCGGCCTGTTCATCGGCCTCGACGGCGACGTTGACGGCATGGTTCACCTTTCCGACCTCGACTGGAACCGTCCGGGCGAGCAGGTCATCGAAGAGTTCAACAAGGGCGACGTCGTTCGCGCTGTTGTTCTCGACGTCGACGTCGAGAAGGAACGCATCTCGCTCGGTATCAAGCAGCTCGGCAAGGATGCAGTCGGCGACGCCGCTGCTTCGGGCGAACTGCGCAAGAACGCCGTTGTTTCGGCCGAAATCATCGCGATCAACGATGGTGGCATCGAAGTGAAGCTCGTCAACCACGAAGACATCACCTCGTTCATCCGCCGCGCTGACCTGTCGCGTGATCGTGACGAACAGCGTCCGGAGCGTTTCTCGGTTGGCCAGGTTGTCGACGCTCGCGTCACCAACTTCTCCAAGAAGGACCGCAAGATCCAGCTGTCGATCAAGGCTCTGGAAATCGCTGAAGAGAAGGAAGCCGTTGCTCAGTTCGGTTCGTCCGACTCGGGCGCTTCGCTCGGCGACATCCTCGGCGCGGCTCTGAAGAACCGCCAGAACAACGAGTAATCGTTGCCTGACATCTGAACTGAAAAACCCGCGGAGAGCGATCTCCGCGGGTTTTTCTTTGTAAGTCCGAAGTGTGAAATCGGCGCGCAGCTTCGGGCGCGGCCTGGTCCGAACCCAAGTCTGAGCCGGTGTCCTAACCGAGACCGCCGAGCCTGCGGTAAAGATCATAGGCGTCGGGCGTTTCCGGTGCCTCGTCCTCCGGCATGGCTTCGCCGGTCGGCTCTCCGTCTTCCGCATTTCCGTCGCTGCCCTCTTGTGCCGTTTCTTCCTCGCCCGTTGCCTCTTCGCCGGAGCCTCCAGGCATGCCGCGCGAATGGTCTTCGCCTTCCACCTCGCCCGCGTCCGTCGGATAGGGGATCATGGCGAAGGGGATGGCCTCACGCGGCAGGCCGTTTTCCACCAGCCTGGCGATCATCTGCTGCACCGTCTGTTCGTCCGTGGCGCGTTGCGGGCGAACGTCCGCGGGTGCGCGCGGCTGGACCGTCTCCTCGGAGCGATCATCCAGGAGCGACGGCAAGCTCGTGTCTGCGGCCGTTGCGGTATGCTGGCGGGCGGCGGCATCGGCGATGCGCGTGCCGGCGTCCTTGGCGGGCGTCTGGGATTGGGTGGCCGGTTCCTCAATCGGTTGCGCCGCCGATCCGGGATCGCCATCGGCCGCGCCAGTAGGCAAGGCCACGCTGTCGCGGATGAGCGTCTTGATCGCCTCGGAAAGCACGCGTGCCGGGCGCACCTCCGGATCGTTGCGGCCGGCGGCAGTGGTTCTGTGGCCGTCTTCCTCGTCGGCATCGGGCAGCGGTCCGTAGGTGCCGTCGGGATCCTCGCCTTCGATCGTTTCTGCCGCCTCTGTCCCATCGGCGCCGTGCGCGTCGAGCGGCGCTGCTGCAGTGTCTTCGGCCGGGGCTTCTATCTCTCCATGCCCGGTCTTCCCGGATTGCAGGGCTTCCTCGGCCTCAGCCATGGGGCCGGCCAGCGATGCGGCTTCCGCAATCTCGCCTTCGCCGGCAAGCAGGGAGGCAGCGCTGCCGATCGGCGTATCGCCTGACGAAGCGCTCTTCGCGCCGTTTGCGCGCGCGTCGCCTCGCTCCGAGGTCTTTTCGCTCCGGCCCTTCGACGACGCTTCGGTTCCGACCGTTTCCAGTTCCTCGCCCCGCGGCTCGGTCACATCGTTGCCGACGCCAAAGGTCTTGCGCAGCACGGCCTGTAGAAGGGCGACTTCACCGCCGAGCGGCGTGCGTGCGGCAGCCTGGCTCAACGGCAGCGCCGGCTGGAGCGAGGGGTTGCGCAGGATGACGTCACGCGCCTGCGCCGGCATGGGTGTCGCAGTGCCGCCCGGCGTGTTCGTGCCGTTGCGGATGGCCGGCAGCTCCGCCAGCAGGCCGACGCGGATTGAAAGATTGCGCCCACCGAGCTGCCGCTCCAAAAGAACCCGGTCGGACGTCGGCATGGATTCGAGGAAGGCGACCAGCCGCCGGACGAAATCGCGCCCACCTTCCTGCGGCAGTGGCGGGAATTTTAGGATGCGCGCCAGATCCTCCATCAGTCGCACCAGCGCGTCCTTCGAAAGGACCTCGCGACCGGACAGATGCCGTGTCAACGCATCGAGGATTTTCTGTATGGCTTCGCCACGCTGGCTGGCGGTCAACGGTGCTGCAGGCTGCAGCGTCCTTGCGGTCGTCTCTTCTGTGCTGGCCGCGGTTCGGGCCGCCTGGATGGGTATCAGCATTCTGGTCTCCATCTCGCTTGACCTCGGTTTGACCAATCGTCGTCGAGCGACGAAACGCGCTTGGGCGCGGTCCGAATTTTCAGCTTGCGCGCGACTTTCTGTTCATCACTTGCGGGTTGGCGCCTCATGCGCGTCGTGGCGAATGGCCAGACAGCCGCGGCTCGGCCGCGGATAGGAGAATCGGCATGATGGTTTGAGATTAGGAGAAAGAGGTTTATGAATTCTTAACCATGTTTCGACGCCCCCGCCTGTCGCGGTCCGGCTTGCGGACGGGTTGGCAAAGCCTATCTTTAAAGGAGCCTTTTTGCAGGCTCGTGCGTTGTCTGTGCCAGGAGTTTCGGATGACAGTCCGTCCCCCAAAAGCCCTAAGCCCGAGCTTCTCGACGGCTGGCGCCTTCAACGTGCTCGAATACGAATTGATGTCCGAGCGCGCCGACGCACTTGGCCGGCATGGCCTCAAGGTCGAAAAGGCGCTCGCCGCGCTTGCGGCGTTAAAGGGCGATGCATCGAGGGACCTGCGCGAGCGGGTCCTCGACGAGGCGGCCGATGCCGTCTGGGCTTTCCTCATTCAGCGAGAGATTTGCGGCCTGCGGGACAGCCGCGATGTGGTTCGTCGCTACGGCATACCCGAGGAGGTCATGGCGCGGCTCGGCATCGTGCGCCGGAAGCCGTCAGAGGCTTAGCGCAGCGAGCCTGTAGAGGCCGTTGTCGTCGAAGCGAAGCAAGGATGGTGCGCCCGCCGCGCGCTGGTCTGCGACATCTTCCATCTCGTCCTTGAACTGGAGCGCCCGCAACTTTTGTTCCTCTTCGTCCAGCGATAGCTTGTCGGCTCTGCGGGTCGGGTCGCTGCGCAGGCTGTCGAGCTGCGCTTCCTCGATCGACTGAGGCTCTGTCGCGCGCGCCAGGCGGTCGACGGCATTTGCGGCTTGAGCGGTGCTTTGCGGCCCCTTGTCGGCCGTTTCGCCAAGCGCGGCCTTCAGCAGGTCGTTTTCGCGGCCGGTTGGATTTTTGAGCGCCTGGATCAACTCGCTCAGAGAAATGCTGAGCTTGTGAAGCCCAAGCGCCTTCTCGACGCCGGCAATGGCGCCGGGGCTCATTTCCTTCAGCTGGTTCTCGATTTCCCTTGCAAAGGCCGCATCGGACTTGAACGTTTCGCGCTCGACGCCGAAGATCTTTCCGACCTCTCGGATGAGCACGGCGCGGTTGTTGCTGGCGTCGTTGCGGGCATGATCGAAGAAGTAGCCGTTGATCTTCTCGTTGGCCGCCTTTTGAGCGCCATCAGGCTTGACCTGCTCCCTCAGGAGCCTGTCGTCCTTTGTGCCCTTGGCCTTTTCCTCTTCCTCCGTCTGCCGCTTCTCGATGTCCCTGAGGATCGAGCCGACCAGATTGGTCGTCGCGGTGGCGGCAGATTGCTGGGTCGGAAGCAGCATGTTTCATCCTGGCAGCACGATGGATCGTTTCGAAACGGTAGGCCTTCGCGGTTAATGCCGGTTTAACTGGCGCTGCCGAGATGTTGGGACACGCGAGCCGGCGATGGCGCGCAAAGCTTCCGCCTCCCGCTGACGCGGGGCCAAAGGGGCGCAGGCGGCACGGCCCGGCCGGGCCTCGATCAGGGCGCTAGAGCGTTTCTTGCGCGTTCACGTGGACGCATCGGCCCTAGCGGTAAGGCGAATAGCAGACCTTGTAGGCGCCACCGTAGCTTAAGAACCGGTTGGTTGCCGGATTGTAGGAACGGTAGCGCGACAGGCACCAGCTGACGTGGGCGTTGCCGCCACCGACATAGCGATCGCGATAGTAGTAGTTGCCGCCGTAGTAACGGCGGGGATAGTCGCGATAGTAGCCGTAACGGGGATAGTAGCCGTAGCGGGGGTAGTAACCGCCGCCATAGTAACCGCCACCGTAGTAGCCGCCCGAGCCGAAATACAAGGTCAGGCCGGAGCCGCCATAATAAGGGCTACCCCATCCGCGTCTGTAGTAGGGGCCTCCCCAACCGCCGCGCCAGCCGTATCCGCCATATCCGCCGTAACGGCGGTGATAATACTGCACATTCTGGACGTCGCCTTGTGCCTTGATCTGAAGGTCGGGCGCCTGAAGCGGCATCGCCTGCACAGGTCCGACGGGGGTGATCAGGGAGGCGGCGGCCAAGCTGCAGCCGATAACGAAATTGCGAAATCCCGTCATTTTGTCCTCGCTTTCGGAAAGCACTGCCTTCCGGTTGTGTCCCTGTCTGTATTACGTTTTCTTTTCTTGGTTTATTCATGGCAACGGGCAAGGAGCGCGTAGCGGAGAGCCACCGGATTTCCGTCCATGCATCGTCTTGTCCAGAATGCGCCGGTCCGTGCCGCGCGTCACTGTAATATTTGCCCTGTCTTCTCGGGATCTGGGCAGCGGAGAATGCGATGCAGTTGAAGTTTGGTACCAGCGGCCTGCGTGGCCTCTCAGAGGAACTGAAGGGTGAGCCTTCGGCTCGCTACGCGACCGCGTTTGCGCGCTATCTTCTGACGTCCGGGCGCAGCCAGCCGGGTGAACCCATCGTGATCGCCCGCGATTTTCGCGATTCGAGCCCGGAGATCGCCGCGGTCTGCGCCTCGGCGCTTGCGCGCGAAGGGCTGCGCGTCTTCGATTGCGGCACGGTGCCGACGCCGGCGCTTGCGCTTTATGGCCGCGAATGCGGAGCCGCTGGCCTGATGATCACCGGCTCCCATATCCCGGCCGATCGCAACGGCATCAAGTTTTATCGGCCGGACGGCGAGATCGACAAGGAAGATGAAGTCGCCATCAGCCGGATTGCCGATGAAATCGCCGGGCAGGTCGCACCCGTCGCGGATCAGGGGATCGGTGAGGATCATGAGTCCCGCGCAGCCACGCGTTTCATGGAGCGGAACCGGCAGTTGTTGCCCGCCGGAGCGCTTGTCGGCCTCAAGGTCGGCGTCTACCAGCACAGCACCGTCGCCCGGGACCTTCTCGCCGAGCTGATCGCCTTCTTTGGCGCCGAGGTCGTCGCCCTTGGACGCTCGGAACACTTTATCCCGGTCGACACCGAAGCCGTGTCCGCTGAAACGATCGAACGGCTTCAGGAGTGGGCCCGCGAACACCGGCTCGACGCGATCGTATCGGCCGACGGTGACGGCGACCGACCGCTGGTCGCGGACGAGAACGGCGCGCCGTTGCGCGGCGATCTCCTCGGGTTGATTGCCTGCAGCTTCCTCGGTGCGACGCGGGCCGTTACGCCGGTCACGTCGAATTCGGGCCTGGAGCGCAGGGAAGGGCTCTCTGTGCTGCGCACCCGTGTCGGGTCGCCCTTCGTGATCGCCGGGATGCAGCAGGCCTTGGACGAAGGTTCGACCAAAGTCGCCGGCTTCGAGGCCAATGGCGGCACGCTGACCGCCAGCCCGTTCGTCGTCAACGGAGCACCCCTCCAGCCGCTGCCCACCCGCGACTGTGTCCTGCCGATCGTCGCTGCACTGGCCGCGGCGGCAGAGGCCAAGCTCTTGCTGTCGGCGATGGCCGCATCCTATCGCCTTCCCGTGGCGCTCAGCGACCGGCTCGAAAACTTTCCGGTCGAGACCAGCGCGCGGCTGATGGCCTATTTGCGCGGCGGTGACGAAAACCTCTCCGCATTTCTGGCGCCGATCGGCAAGGCGGCGGGTGTCAGCGATATTGACGGGCTGCGGGTGACACTCGACGACGGTCGCATCATTCACTTCCGCCCCTCCGGAAATGCGCCAGAGATGCGCTGCTATGTCGAGGCGGATACGGTCGAGGCGGCCGAGCGGCTGCTTTCGAGCGGTCTATCCACAATCCGGCATTGGGCAAAAACCACCTCGAACTGAGTTTTTTGTCCTTCGACACGAAAACTTCAAAAAGCCTGTTGACACTTCGACTCGAGCCTTTTACACACCCGCTCGTCGCCCAGATGGCGGAATTGGTAGACGCGCCAGCTTCAGGTGCTGGTACTCGAAAGGGTGTGGAGGTTCGAGTCCTCTTCTGGGCACCAAATTCCCAAGCCAAATCTTTGATTTGGTTTTGAAAAACCCCGGTTCGCCGGGGTTTTTTTCGTTTCTAGCCTCTGGCCGGACTCCGCGGCGATCTCCTGCCTTCCAATCCTCATTTTCGACCAGAATGGTTGCATGTCGGGATATTTTCGCGCGGTGCGCCTTGAAGCTTGGGTCGGCAGCATTGATATTCTATCGGCAATGAAACGGCAGGCTTTCCGAGCGAGGGCGGCGCCCATGTTATCGTCCGCCGGGGCGGCGGCTTTGAGGAGGACGAAGCGATGTCTGAGACACGTCGCAAGCTGACGACCATATTCTCCGCGGACGTCCAGGACTACACGCGGTTGATGCGCGCCGACGAGGAAGGCACGCTCGCCACGTTGAAGCGCCACCGCGATGCCATGGGACGGCTGATCGAGGCGCATGAGGGCCGTGTCGTCAACACCTGGGGCGATGGGCTGATCGCCGAGTTTCCGAGCGTCGTGGAAGCGCTGCGCACCGCTATCGACGTGCAGAACGAACTTGCCGGCTGCAACGAGAAATGTGCGGCGGACGAGCAGATGCTGTTTCGCATCGGCATCAATCTCGGCGACGTGATCGCCGAGGGCGACGACCTCTATGGTGACGGTGTCAACGTGGCAGCCAGGCTGCAGGCGTCCGCCCCGGCTGGCGGCATCGTCATCTCCAACACCGTGTACGACCAGGTGCGCAACAAGGTCGCCGTCGGTTTCGATTTTCTGGGACCCCTTGAGGTCAAGAACATCGATGGCGGTGTGCCGAGCTATGCCGTGCGCATCGGCACGGACGATCCCCGTCCGGCCTTTGCCGCCGAAACCTTCGGCCGTCGCGTTGAAGCCGCCGCTCCGGAAGCGGCCCAACCGCGCCCTGAGCCGGAACCCGTGGGCGTGATTGCGGCGATCAGGAGCGGATCGCTCCCGGTTCTCTGCATCGTCGCTGCAGGATTGGTCGCTCTCAACCTTTTGACCTGGAACGGAACCTTCTGGTCCGTCTGGCCGATGCTTGGCCTTGCCATCCTGGCCGGCCTTGCCTGGATCAAGGCCAACCCGTGGGTGGATCGCAGCATCGGCATGCTGGTGCTCTCGGGATTGGTGCTTCTCACCATTAATCTCTTGACCTGGCGCGGCGTCTTCTGGGCCGTCTGGCCGCTACTCGCCTTCGCCGTGGTCGGCGGCATCCGCTGGGTCACGCGGCAAGGCCGCAGCCTCGGCTCCTGACGCCTATCCGCGGCTTTCGGAGCCGGCCGGCGAACCGTCGCGCGTCGTCGACTCGTCATCGAGGGCTTTCGGCTCGGCGCCCAGCACTTCGTAGATCTCCAGCGCCGACGCTCGGCCCTTGGCTTGTGCTGTGCCAAGCGGCCGGAAGTGGATCGTGCCACCCGTATGGGCGACGACCGCGCCGCTCGCCATGATCGTCGTGCCGTAGTTCTTGTTCATGCCCTCGAGGCGCGAGGCGACGTTCACCGTGTCGCCCATGGCGGTATATTGCAACCGCTCCTTGGCGCCGACATTGCCGACGACGGCGGTGCCGGTGTGGATGCCGAAGCGCGTGCGGAACTCCGGCAGTCCCTTCTTGCGCTGTGCTTCGTTGAAGATGCTGAGGCGCTGCTGGACCGCGAGCGCGCACCGACAGGCATTCTCCGCGTGTTTGTCGTCCGGTGCAGGCGCGTTCCACATGGCGAAGACCGAATCGCCGAGGAACTGGATGATCGTGCCGTCGTGCTCGCCGACCGTCTCGCTGAAGATGTCGAAATACTCCGACAGCATCGCCACCACCTCCTCGGGCGAATGCCGTTCGCTGAGCGTGGTGAAATCGTAGATGTCGGTGAAGAGCGCGGTGACTTCCTGGCGCCAGGCGGCACGGCCGCTAAAATGTCCGGATTCGATGCCCTTGCGCACCAGCTCCTTCGGCACATAGAGCGCAAAGGTGAAGATTGCGTCGCGGGCTCGGTTCATGGCGCCGCCGAGCGTCGAGATTTCGCTGACATGCGAGGAAACGTCGATCGGGGTGGTGAAGTCGAGGTCCTGCAGCCGGTTGGCGCTGGCGGTCAGCTGGTTGAGCCCCTTGGTGATCAGATGCGCCAGCACCAGCGAGGCGAGCACCGCCAAGGCTACCACGGCCCCGGAAATCGCCAACCCCTGAACGAGCGTCTTGTTGGCGTCCGCCATCAGTTCGTCGAGCGGGGCGGCCACCACGGCCCGGTTGCCGGAGAGAAGCAGCGCGGATTCGAGCGGCATCACCATGACCAGATAGGTGCGGTCACCGACCTGCACGAAATCGGCCTTGCCGGGCGCTGGCGGATGCTGGCGGATGCTCTGGATCAACGGGTCGCTGTCGGCCTGCACGATCGGAGCGTCCTTGTCCTTGGCCGCCATGATACGCCGCATCATCACCCTGTCGGAGTGGATGATCGGCCGGCCGACGGCATCGAGGATGAAAGAGACCGAACCTGCAGTCAGCCGCTCGCGGGCGAGGAAGTCGGTGATCGTATCGAGCACGACATCGGCGCCGATGACGATCTGCGGATTGCCGCGATGCGCCTGCGAGATGGTCATGCCCAGCGTTTCGGTGGTGGCGCTTTCATAGGGCCCGGTCGAGACCGCGGCCTTGCCGTTGACTGCTGCGCGGTACCAGGGCCGGGTGCGCGGGTCGAAGCTCGATGGTGGCAGCCGCCGTTCGGAGAACTGCGTGCCGTCCTTGTCGAGGAAGAGAACGCGCTGGAGCGGCTTGCCGTTCGAATCCCGTTCCATCGAGCGCACCGCAATGGCGGCACCACGGGGCGCGTCGAGCGCCATGCGCCAGGCAACCTGCTTGAGGTCGACGACCTGAAAGAAAGCGCCATTGGGATAGCCGACATAGACCCCATCGATGTGCGGCGAGCGGGTGATGCCTTCGCGAAGCACCGCCACCTTGTCGTTCATGCGCTCAGGCGGGGGCACGAGGAAGGAATTGGCGACGGAGGAGACAAGATTGACGAGGGCGGACGTGTCGCCCGAGAGCACGCCCAGCCGGTCGACAAGGCGGTTCATGAAGCCGCGCATGTTGGCTTCGGCGTCGGCGATCGCGGCGTTGCGCGAGCGATGGTAGTCGAGCCCGACAAGCGTCGCGGAAACGACGATCAGCATGGCGACCATGACGAGGCTGAACAGCGATCGCAGCGAACTGTTCCAGCCATCGCGTGTCTTGCCTTGTCGAGCGCCGGGCGCCGTGTCTACCATCGCGTTTCTCTGAATCCGTAACGATGCCTCGGTGACGACCTTAACGTGCAAGGTCGGTCGCATGTGCAAGAAAAGTTAAATGCGAATCCCATAAAACACGTTAACCGGCGGGATGCACGATCCCGCCGAGATCAGCAGCGGAAAATCGATGTCTCAGTTCACCGTTACGGGCTTCGAGCGCATGCGCGCGACGGTTTCGCGTTCGGCGCGCTTGCAGCGCATCGGCGGCAGGCCGCGATCCATCAGGTCCATGTCCTCGAGCACCATCTCGCCCATCTTCTTGAAGGCGCTGTCGAGCGCGCCGGCGCGATGGGCCGAACGCAGGAAGCCCGGCAGGCGGCGAACAGGATGGTCGAGCGGCAGGGGCTCCTGCGGAAAGACGTCGCTCGCCGCCACGATATGGCCGCGTTCGACCGCGGCGATCAGCGCATCGAAATCGACGACGCCGGCACGGCTGAGCAGAATGAAGGCAGCACCGGGACGCATTCGAGCATACGCCTTCTCGCCAAGGAAGCCTTCATTCTCGCTGGTCACGGAAGCGACGACGAAGACGAAGTCGCTCTCGCCAAGCACGGTGTCGAGCGATGCCGGTTCGACGCCGTTGTCCCGCAGGATCGAAGCCGGCATCCAGGGGTCAAAGACGCGGATCTTCGCCCGGAAACCGGAGAGTACGCGGTTCAAGGCCTTGCCGAGATCGCCAAAGCCGATGATGCCGATCTCGGCGCCGGAGAGAAGGCGTGCCGAGCGGTTGCCGTCGCCGCCCCAAAGTTCGCGCCCCTCGCGGAAAGCAAGGTCGGCGTCGACGACGCCGCGGGCGATATTGAGCGCCATGGCGAGGCCGAGTTCCGCCACCGGCTCGGCAAAGACCTGTCCGGTCGTCACCACATGGATGCCGCGCTCGAACAGCACCTCATAGGGCATGTTGTTGATCAGGTTGCTTTCGACGTTGAGGATCGCTTTCAGCTGGCCCATGCGCTGCAGGGTGGCGTGGTCGAGTGGCGGCTGGCCGATGATATAGTGAGCGTTGCCGAGTACCTCGTCGCCAAGGCTTGCGATATCCTCCGGATCCGCTTCGACAATGCGGTAGCGGCGATGCAGGTCCTTGAGGGCTTCCGGTGTGAAGATGAGATCGAGCGTGCGTGGTGCGGGTACACTGATGGCAAGCGGCCGGTTGTCGGGCATGGTTCCTCCCACTGCCTGTTTCCTTTGATCATGTCGATCGGAGGATAAGAACATGCAGGAGTTCAAAGTGCTACAGCGACCTTTGCGCGGATGCCGGGCGCTGCAGACGGAGGATGCGCCCGTCTAGCCGAGGCGAGGAACAAATCCCCCGCTTGCCAACTGGCGGCGGTCTTGGTGATTGCCTTCGGACGAGCAGGCTTGCCCAGTTTTTGCTTAGTAACCGAGGCCACGCTTCTGCCGATAGAGCGACGGCGGCAGGTCGCTGCCCTGGAACACCGGCCCGTCGCCACGGCGGCAATTGTAGATCGTGTCGTAGACGGGACCGCCGCGGGCCGACGATTCGAACGGATAGTTGCGGTCGACAAAGGTCTGCTCGCAGACGGTTTGGTCGCCACCGCCGTTCAACGGATCCATCTGTCGCACGCCCGGCAGGTCCCGATAGGTCTGTGCGGGCGCCGGCACGGCCGTCAGCCCGATCGCCAGTGCGAGCGTGGAAAGAGCGAGGGCGGGTTGAAAAGACGTCATCGTCAGGACTTTCAAAGGGCATCCGGCGGGCGGAACGTGACAACGGTATCGCCGACGCCAAACTTGCGCTATAGGCCACGTCACTGCGTTTGATCTGGGGATTTTCGATGGCGAATGCAATACGGTTCCATGAAGGCGATATTTCCGCAGCCGACGCCGACCGCTATCGAGGCGCAATCGCGATCGACACGGAAACGCTCGGCCTCATCCCCCGTCGTGATCGTCTTTGCGTGGTGCAGCTGTCATCGGGCGACGGAACGGCTGACGTGATCCGCATCGCCTCCGGCCAGAAGGAGGCGCCGAACCTCGTCGCCATGCTTGCCGATCCGGCCCGCCAGAAGATCTTCCATTTCGGCCGCTTCGACATTGCCGTCCTCTTCCATACCTTCGGGGTGACGACGACGCCGGTCTTCTGCACCAAGATCGCCTCGCGGCTGGCCCGCACCTACACAGATCGCCACGGCCTCAAGGACAACCTCAAGGAAATGCTCGACGTCGACATTTCCAAGCAGCAGCAATCGTCCGACTGGGCAGCAGAGACCCTGTCTCAGGCGCAGCTCGAATATGCCGCCTCCGACGTGCTGCACCTGCATGCGCTGCGCGACAAGCTGACGGCGCGCCTCATCCGCGATGGTCGCATGGAGCATGCCGATGCCTGCTTCGCGTTCCTGCCGACGCGCTCCAAGCTCGACCTGCTCGGCTGGGACGAGACGGATATCTTCGCCCACAGCTGAGCTGCGTTGGGCGGCTACGGCGTCAGGTAAAGGACGACCGCATAACGCGCGGCCTTGCCGATGGTGACGAACAGCAGGAACAGCGGCAGCTTCATGCGCAGCAATCCGGCGACCAGCGTCAGTGGGTCGCCGATGACCGGCAGCCAGGAAAGAAGCAGCACCGGCTGGCCGTAGCGGGCAAAGAGCGCCTCTGCCTTTTGCCGGTTGCCCGGCGAAACCGGAAACCAGCGGCGTCCCTCGAAGCGGATCAGGAAACGCCCGAGCGCAAAATTGACGACGGCACCGAGCACGTTGCCTGACGTCGCGGCGATGAAAAGGGCAGGGCGGCTCGTTTCGCCGTGCAGGGCGGCGGCGACGATCGCGGCTTCCGACATGCCGAAAAGCAGTGTTGCCGACAGGAGTGCCGCGGAAAAGACGCCGGCAAGAATTCCGAAATCCAGGATCAGCTCCTGTCCGTATGGCCGAGATCGCGCTCCGGCTCGATGATGTCGCGGATGCGCTGCTTCAGTTCCTTGGGGCCGGGAAAACCGCCGTCCCGCTTACGCTCCCAGATGAGCGCGTCATCGACGCGGATCTCGAAGTTGCCGCCGGTGCCGGGAATGAGCGCCACTTCGCCGAGCGACTGCCCGAAGGTCTGCAGCAGTTCCTGCGCGATCCAGCCGGCGCGCAGCAGCCAGTTGCACTGGGTGCAGTAGAGGATGGTGATGCGCGGCTTCTGGTCCATCGGTGTCTCGGATGTGCTTCGGGCGGCGACCATAGCGGTCGCCTCAGTTGGAAACAACTGCGATCCGGGAGCTCATGCTCACGCTGTGCTCACATGATTGTCAACCAATTTAGTCATGTTTTTATCGGCGGATAGCTTGCTTTGCGTGGGCGTCGCGGCGAGACAATGCGGCATTGCACAAATTGTCGCACCAACCGCCGGAGAGGCTCCTTAATGACCGACGTCACCGTTTCCAGTTCCCGCCCGCGCGCCATCCTGCCGGCGCTGGAAAAGATCTATCTGCCGCTCAATACATCCGCCGAAACGCTGTTGCGTGTGCTCGCCGGCGCTCTGCTCGCGGTTCACGGTTTTGGCAAGATCACCAATCCCTTCGGCGCGATCGGCATGGTCGAGGGCCTCGGGTTCTATCCGGGCGTCTTCTGGTCGCCGCTTCTCGCCGCGACCGAGTTCTTCGGCGGCATTCTGATCGCGATCGGTCTGTTGACGCGCCCCGCCGCCTTTGCCGGCATGATCGTTCTGCTCGTCACCGTCTACTTCCACGGCATCGTCCAGGGTGAGGGGCTCTTCGGCGCGGAGAAGTCGATTCTCTGGGCAGCGATCCTGTTCTTCTTCGCCATCCGCGGCGCCAACAGCCAGTCTGTCGACGCCAAGCTCGGCAAGCAGTTCTGATCGAACGAACGACGGTCGGACAAACGGGGAGGCGGTGAAAAACCGGCCTCCCCGTTTTCGTCTGGCTGGCAGCGAGGCTTCCGCCGTCGCTGATCGCTCAGGCGCTTTCCTTGGCCGTAACGCTGCGAATGGTCATCCGGTGTACCTTGCCCGACCGGTCCTGCCAGTCGATCGACTGGCCGACGGAGAGCCCGATCAGCGCCGCGCCGACAGGTGTCAGCACCGAGATGCGGCCGGCCTCGATATCGGCCTCGCCGGGATAGACGAGCGTCACCTGCTTGGCAAAACCGTTGTCGGCCTCGAAGGCGACGGTGGAGCCCATCTGCACGCTATCGGCGGGCAGCGCGCCGGGCGTGCCGACGCGGGCGCGGTCGAGTTCGGAGAGCAGTGCCTCGGCCACATCAGGCATGCGCTCGAGCGCGGAGGAGGCGAGCGCCGTCAGCCGCTTGTGGTCTTCGGCGTTGATGATGATCGGGGGAAGTTTCTTGCGGGTTGCCGCCATGATGGGACCTGACACGTTCAATCGAAGCGCACGACAGGGCGCAATCGAATAGGTTTTCTGGAGATTAGGCGCTCGTTCAGCCGCGCTCGGAAATTTCTTCTGCCGACGCGAAAGGCTCCCCTGACCCGGAGAGCGCAAGCGTCCGGGCTGGGGTCAGGTTCCTGCGATCGGGCACACCCGGAAGCAGCAATGAGAAGAAATCATCGGCATCATCATGCCCCAAGGGTCGGAAAGTTCGCTCCCGAAGTCAAGGCCCGCATGGACCCGTCGGCATCATCGCATCGCCATGTGGCCTCTTGAACAGTGGCCGCGCTCGTGGTCAATCTCCACGGTCGATGCAAAGGGAATGCGATGATGCGGGTGCTGGTGGTTGAAAACATGGCGAAGACCGAGCTTGGCCAGGTCGGCACGGCGCTTCGCGAGGCAAAGGCCGAGATCGAGATCTGCCGCGCCTATCTTGGCGAGGCCGTTCCCGAAACACAGGAAGGCTACGACGCGCTTGTGGTGCTCGGCGGCGAGCAGAGCGCACTCGACGACGCCGCCTATCCCTATCTGCCTGAGCTTGCCGCGCTGATGCGCCGCTTCGGTGACAGCGGCCGTTCCGTGCTCGGGATCTGCCTCGGCAGCCAGCTTCTCGCCCGCGCCTATGGGGGCCGGAACCTGCTGGGCGAGGCCAAGGAATTCGGCTGGTGTGAGGTGCAGGTGCGCGGCGAAGGTGCCGAGGACCCGGTCCTTTCCAGCGTTGGCGAGCGCTTCCCGATCTTCCAGTGGCATGGCGACACTTTCACGCTGCCCGAAGGGGCGGTCCATCTCGCCGAAAACGCCGTTACCCGGCATCAGGCCTTCCGCATCGGCCGTGCCGCCTACGGCACCCAGTTCCATTTCGAGGCGGACACGCACCTCGTCGAAGACTGGAACCGCGCCTTCCCGGACACGATCAAGCGGCTCGATCCCACCTGGCTTGCGCGCTACCATGAACACGCCGCGCGCCACGGCCGGCAGGCGGATACCGCGGGCCTGGCTCTTGCCCGGGCCTGGGTCGCGACGATCATCCGCCAGCAGGGCAGCGCGGCAAATGAGGAACCGGCGTTGGAGGAGATTAGCGGATGAGCGAGGCACGAAACGGCGGCTGCTTCTGCGGCAGGATCCGCTATCGGTTGAAGGCAGCGCCGATGTTCGTCAATTGCTGCCATTGCAGCGATTGCCAGCGCCAGGTCGGCAGCGCCTTCGTCGTCAACGGCGTGATCGAGCGTGACAACATCGAACTTACCGGAGGCGAGCCGGTCGTCGTGACGCTTCCGACGGACAGCGGTCGCCCGCATGACGTCTACCGTTGCGCCGAATGCCAGACGGCGCTCTGGAGCGACTACGGCCGGCGCGGCTGGCTTTCCTTCGTCCGGATCGCAAGCCTTGACCACCCGTCGAACTTCCCGCCGGACGCGCATATCTTCACCCGCTCCAAGGTTCAGTGGCTGTCGCTCGAGGGCGGCGCGCCGGCCTTCGAGGTCTACTACGACATGAAGACCATGTGGCCGCCGGAAAGCCTGGCACGGCGCGCGGCCGCGGAAGCGAAGGCAAAAGCGTGACAGCCAGCGAACGCGACAAGATGGCAGCCGGAGAATGGTACTCCTGCCTCGTCGACGAACTCGAGGCGCTGCGGATGACGGCGCGTATTGCTGTCCATCAGCACAACACCATGCCGCCGGCGGAGCGTGGAAACATGGCGTCGGCGCTGCGGGAGCTGTTCGGTGCCGTTGCCGATGACGTCTTCATCGAGGCGCCGTTCCATTGCTCTTACGGCATCAACATCCACCTTGGCGGCCGCGTCTATCTCAATGCCGGCTGCACGATCCTCGACAGCGGCCGCGTGGCGATCGGGGCGGGGACGATGCTGGGGCCGAACGTGCAGATCTATTGCGCCGAGCACCACAGGGATGCCGTGCTTCGCGGCCAAGGCCTCGAAGTCGCCAAGCCGGTGACGATTGGTGCCGATGTTTGGATCGGCGGCGGCGCGATCATTCTCGGCGGTGTCACGATCGGGGATGGCGCGATCGTCGGTGCGGGCTCGGTGGTGACGAAGGACGTGGCGGCCGGCGCCGTGGTCGCCGGCAACCCGGCGCGGCCGCTCCGCGGCGTGTCTACGTAACGCGATTCAGGAGGAATGATTTTTGATGACGAATGAGATGAAGACGATCCATGTGCGCCCGGCGCGGCCAGAGGATGCACCTGCGTTGTGCGCTTTCCTCAACGAGATCATCGCGATCGGTGGCACCACCGCCCATCAGACGCCGTTCACGCCCGAGAGCTTCGTGGCGCATTATCTCGCCGGCCCGGGCTTCGTCAGTTGTTTCGTCGCCGAAGACGAGGCGGGTGAGCCTTGCGCCTTCCAGGCGCTTGACCAGTGGGACGGCATACCGCAGGATTGGGCCGACATCGGCACGTTTTCGCGCCCCGACAACAAGGTGCCCGGCGCCGGCACGGCGCTCTTTAATGCCACTTGCGACTTCGCCCGCTCGATCGGCCTGAAAGCCCTCAACGCCACCATCCGTGCGGACAACGTCAGCGGGCTCAGCTATTACGGCAAAATGGGTTTCGTCGACTACAAGGTCGACAAGGCGGTGCCGCTGAAGGACGGGCAGTTGGTGGATCGCATTTCGAAGCGGTACGTGCTTGAGGACGGATGAGGCGAGCACTGCCGCTCTGGCAGCGCCACCCTCCCGGTCTTCATCGCCGGGCCTGAAGTTCAGTCCGGAGAGGCAGCTGACATCATAGGGTGGATCGGTCTTGAGGAGATCGGCCCACGCCTTGGTGAGAGGCGTCGGCGATAAAAGAGCGCCGACGCTCGCAAAGGGCACCTCTTGAAAGCGTGCCGCTCTAACGGCTGCTTCTGTTCACCATGGCAATGATCGTCTCGTAAAGCTCGTCCTGAGCCTCGTCGGCGGTGATTTCGCCCGTCGCTGCAGCGTGGGACAAGCCATCGGCTGCACCGAGCATTGCCCAGAAACCGGCCTGTGCGATGCCCCTCTGCCCGATGAACGGGCCCAGCACCTTTCGGCACTTTTCGATATAGACCAGCTGATAGTCCCGTTTGACGGCCGCAAGCTCGGGCGAGCCGGCGAGGGCCGCCAGCACGCCGGGCATCTCGCGGCCCTGCGTGAGCACGCAGTCGACATAGGAGGCGGCAATCGTCCTGACTGTCGCTTCCAGCGTTGGGTCGCTCGCGGCAATGGCAGCGTCCATCACCACCGTCTGGCGCACATCAAAATCCTGGTACAGCGCGGCGAGCAGTCCGTTGCGTGTTCCGAAATGATCATAGACGACCGGCTTGGCGACGGCCGCTTCCTCGGCCAGGCGCGGCAGCGTCAGCACATCGGTCCCTTCCTCGCGCACGAGCCTCCAGGCGACGTCCAGCAGCTGGCGTAGCCGCTGCTCGCGGGTGAGGCGAACGCGTTTGGCGGTGACCGTGTCTCTTTCCATGGTGCTTGACATCATTATATACCAAAAGTAACTTACCTTAAGTATATAGAAGATATCTCCCAACCGCAACCATCCGCCTCCTCACGGGCGGCGGCCCAAGCGGCATGCCGACGCGTGCCGTTTGCAAAGGATTAGTGCCCAATGACTGACGTCTCACTCCCTCACTCCCAAGGCCGAAGCGCATGGCTCGGCCTCATCGCCGTGCTGCCACTGGTCCTCATCGTGGCCATGGATGGCTCCATCCTCTATCTCGCCATGCCGCGCGTGACCTCGGCTCTCTTACCCACCGCCGACCAGGCGCTCTGGATCCTCGATATCTACGGTTTCGTCGTCGGTTCGCTGCTGATTGCCTTCGGCAATATCGGCGATCGTTACGGCCGATTGAGGCTGATCATGATCGGCGCGGTGATCTTCGGTGCTGGATCTCTTGGTGCCGCCTTTTCGCAGTCGCCCATGGTGCTGATCGCCTCGCGGGCACTGATGGGGCTCGGCGGCGCGACATTGCTGCCCTCGGGGCTCGCAATCGTCAGTGCGCTGTTTCCGGATCCGCGACTGCGGGCGCAGGCGATCGGCATCTTCGCTGCCACCTTTGCGGCCGGCTTCGCCATCGGTCCGGTGATCGGCGGCATCCTTTTGCAGCGGCTCGAGTGGGGCGTGGTGTTCCTGATCAACGTTCCCGTCGTGCTCGGCTTCCTGGTCGCCGCACCCATTCTGCTTCGCGAGGTGCGCTCCACGACCTATGGCCGCATTGACCTGCCAAGCCTTGTCCTGTCCTTTGCCGGTATCCTGCTCACCACCTATTCGCTGAAGACCGCGGCCGCCTACGGCTTCACGCCGCTCCAGACGCTCTCCGGGATCGTCGGCGTCCTCGCCATCGCGTTGTTTCTTCGCAGGCAAACGCGGATCGCCTATCCGCTGCTCGACCTCGGCCTGTTCCGGGACCGCATCTTTTCCATCGCCATTCTCACCGGCCTCCTGCCGCTGGTCGTCTGGTCGGCGGTCGGTTACCTCTCGGGCATCTATCTGCAATCGGTTCTGGGCTTCGATGTTTTTACCGCGGCACTTTTGACCTTGCCGGGCGCTGTCGTGCTGATGGCGACCTGCGTCGGGACGGCGCGCATCGTCGATGCGGTCGGCCGCAAAAGGGCGCTTGTCGCCACGCATCTCCTGATCGCAGCCGGCCTCTCCCTGCTGCTTTTCACGAGCACCGAAGCGGGCGTGGCAGCGCTCATCGCCTCGACGGTGGTTGCGGGCATCGGCTACGGCCTCTCCTTCAGCCTCGTCGCCGAGATCGCCGTGTCGGCCGTGCCTGCTGAACGCGCCGGTGCCGCGGGCTCGATCGCCGAAACCAGCAACGAACTCGGCAACGCGCTTGGCATCACGCTGCTCGGCTCACTGGCCGCCCTCAGCTTCCGCCTGCTCGGCCCCGGCGTCGCCGGCACGCTCAACGAAACCCTTGATAAGCCGGACCTTGCTTCCGAAGCGGTGCTGCAGGCCAAGGACGCCTTCCTCACCGGCCTCCACATCGCAGCCGGCGTCGGCGCATTGTCGCTGCTCGCATTGGGTATCATTGCCTGGCTCTGGCTGCCGAAGAAGCTGCCGGAATAGGTTTGGCGAGGTAACGGGCAGCTGCGACTGGTGGCCACAAACCAAAAAGGGCGACCCGAGGGCCGCCCTTTCAAACGTAGAAACATGTGGCGCTACCGCTTATTCGTCGCCCATCTTGAGGGCGGCGATGAAGGCTTCCTGTGGGATTTCCACCTTGCCGAACTGGCGCATGCGCTTCTTGCCGGCCTTCTGCTTTTCGAGCAGCTTGCGCTTGCGGGTGGCGTCGCCGCCGTAGCACTTGGCAGTCACGTCCTTGCGCAGCGCCGAGATGGTTTCGCGGGCAATCACGTTGCCGCCGATGGCCGCCTGGATCGGGATCTTAAACATGTGCTTCGGGATCAGCTCCTTGAGCTTCTCGCACATTTCGCGGCCGCGCTTTTCGGCTGCCATCCGGTGCACCATCATCGACAGCGCGTCGACCGGCTCGCCGTTGACGAGGATCGACATCTTCACAAGGTTGCCTTCCTTGTGGTCGGTGATCTGGTAGTCGAACGAGGCATAACCCTTGGAGATCGACTTCAAGCGGTCGTAGAAATCGAACACGACTTCGTTGAGCGGCAGGTCGTAGGTCAGCATCGCGCGGGTGCCGACATAGGTCAGCTCGATCTGGATGCCGCGGCGGTCCTGGCAAAGCTTCAGGATGCCGCCGAGATAATCGTCGGGCGTCAGGATCGTCGCGCGGATCCACGGCTCATGGATCTCGGCGATCTTGACGACGTCGGGCATGTCGGCCGGGTTGTGCAACTCGCGTTCCGAGCCGTCGGTCATGAACAGCTTGTAGACGACCGAAGGCGCGGTCGCGATCAGGTCGAGGTCGAACTCGCGCTCGAGACGCTCCTGGATGATTTCGAGGTGCAGCAGGCCGAGGAAGCCGCAGCGGAAGCCGAAGCCGAGTGCCGCCGACGATTCCATTTCGAACGAGAACGAGGCGTCGTTGAGGCGCAGCTTGCCCATCGCCGAGCGCAGGTCTTCGAAGTCGGCGGCATCGACCGGGAAGAGACCACAGAACACCACCGGCTGCGCCGGCTTGAAGCCCGGCAGTGCGGTTGCGGTCGGGCGCTTATCCTCGGTGATGGTATCGCCGACGCGGGTGTCGGCCACTTCCTTGATCGAAGCGGTGATGAAGCCGATCTCGCCTGGGCCGAGCGCATCCATCGCGACCATCTTCGGCGTTAGCACGCCGACACGTTCGATCGTGTACTTGGCGTCGGTACCCATCATGCGGATGGTCATGCCCTTCTTCAGCGTGCCGTCGATGATGCGCACCAAAACCATGACGCCGAGATAGGTGTCGTACCAGCTGTCGACCAGAAGGGCCTTGAGCGGTGCCGCATCGCCGCCGTCGCTCTTCGGCGCCGGCAGCTTGGTGACGATCGCTTCGAGCACGTCGGGGATGCCGAGGCCGGTCTTGGCGGAAATCAGCACGGCGTCGGACGCGTCGATGCCGATCACTTCCTCGATCTGCTCCTTGATGCGGTCCGGTTCGGCCGCCGGCAGGTCGATCTTGTTGAGCACGGTGACGAGTTCGTGGTTGTTGTCGATCGCCTGGTAGACGTTGGCGAGCGTCTGGGCTTCCACGCCCTGGGACGCGTCGACGACAAGCAGCGAGCCTTCGCAAGCCGACAGCGAGCGCGAGACTTCGTAGGCGAAGTCGACGTGGCCAGGGGTGTCGATCAGGTTCAGCACATAGGTTTCGCCATCATTGGCCTTGTAGTGCAGGCGCACCGTCTGGGCCTTGATGGTGATGCCGCGCTCACGCTCGATATCCATGCTGTCGAGCACCTGCTCGGACATCTCGCGCTCGGCGAGGCCGCCGGTGGACTGGATCAGCCGGTCGGCAAGCGTCGACTTGCCGTGGTCGATGTGGGCCACGATCGAGAAGTTGCGGATATGCGAAAGGGGCGTCTTCGAAGATGTTGTGCTCATGGGCCGCATATAGCAGTGCCTTCAACTGCCGCAAAGCGGGAAATGAAGGCTTCGTTCACTATAAATCAGGCTATTCGGCACTCGCCTCCGCATCGACGAGCGCGCCGGCATTGGGCACCTGCGCACTCCTGATCTCGAAGCTCTCGCGCTCGGCCGCCGGCACCTCATCGCGTTTGCGCAACCTGAGCAGCACGAAGAAGGCATAAAGGGCGGCAACGACCATCGCCGCATAGATGAACGTGCGCTGCCCGAACACCGGTGTCAGCAGCGTTACCAGCATCGGCACGACGGTTGCGGCGATCGACCAGGCGACCAGCATGGTGCTGGCAAGCGGCACGAAATCGGCCGGATCCGTGCGGTCGTTGGCGTGCGCATTGGCGATCGAATAGACGGTCTCGACCGCACCGGCAAAGAGCGCAAAGACCAGCATGAGCAGGAGCAGATTGCTGAAGGAGGCCGACAGCGCGAAAAAGCCGGCAGCAAGGATCAGCAGGCACGTGCCGATCAGCACCAGGCGCCGGTCGATCCGGTCCGACAGCGTCCCCATCGGATACTGGATGGCGATGAGGCCGAACTGCATGACGAACATCAGGTTGGCGACGTCGCCCTGGCTGACATTGTTGGCGGCCGCATAGATCGGCGTGAAGCCTTGCACCACCATCGAAAGGCCGCCGGCGGCGAGTACGCCGATGAAGGCGACGGGGGAATTGCGCCAGACCATCGGGATGTCGATGCTGACCTTGGCCGGCTCCGGCGGTGTCGGCAGGCGCGTAAGCCCGATCGGCAGAAGGGCAAGGGCGGTGAAGAAGATCGTGATGAGCGGCGGCAGGTTGCCATCGGCCGGGATCTGCCCGAACAGCCAGGCGCCGGTGCCGAGCCCGATGACATAGGCCATGTAGAACAGCGCCATCGCCTTGCCGCGCCAGTGGTTTTCGCTCGCATGGTTGAGCCAGCTCTGGGCGATGATGAAATTGGTGTTGCCGGATGCGCCATAGAGGCCGCGCGCAAGCACCCACAGCAGCGGATGCATGCCGAGCGCGATCGTCAGGGCCGAGAGGATGACGAGCGCCATCGAGCAGGAAAAGGCGCGCGCATGGCCGACGCGGCGGATCATCGGCCCAGCGATGACGCAGCCGATCAGTCCGCCAAAGGCAATCATCGTGACAGCAGCCCCCGGCACCCAGTCCGGTGCGTCCGAGCGCGTCAGCGCGAAGGGCACATAGGCGAGCATCATGCCGTTGCCGATCGCGACCGCCGTCATCGAGGCGACGATGCTGGCGATCGAGGTCAGCGAGGAGGGCTGCTTGGTCATGTCCAACCTGTCGATGGAGGCCGCCCGTGCGGGTGCGCCGGCGTGATGGATGAGGGCCGTCTAAAGTATTGAAGTGAAAGCTTTTCTCGTTTCAGCGCCCGAAGCCGCCACCATAGCCGAAACACCCGTGTCGCGCTGTCGCCAATGCGGCATCGCATGCCTGTATTTTCAGTCTTTCTCAGTCTTGACTCCACTATATAAGAAATGCAATCTCAAATAATGGAAAACGTGACTGCCCCCCTCGAACATGCCATCGGCGAGCGCATTCGCACGCTGCGGACGCAACTGAACCTGACGCTCGACGAGCTCGCCTCAAGCTCCGGCGTCAGCCGGGCGATGATCTCGCGCATCGAGCGCGGCGAGGCGAGCCCGACCGCCCAGCTTCTTGCCAAGCTTTGCAGCGCGCTCTCGACTACCCTTTCTGCGCTCTTTGCCTTCGAAGCCGAGGAGGCATCACCGCTTGCCAGGCGCGCCAATCAGCGGCTCTGGCGCGATCCGGAATCCGGCTATCTGCGCCGCTCCGTCTCCCCGGACGGTCTTGGCTCGCCGATCGATATCGTCGAGGTCGAGTTTCCGCCCGGTGCCCGCGTCGTCTTCGAGCGGCAACCCTCTGATCGCGGCATCACCCAGCATCTCTGGCTGTTTTCCGGGCGGCTCGAAATGACGACCGCATCCGGCTTCCATTCGCTCGAGCCTGGGGACTGCCTGTTCATGGGGCTGGAAGCGGGCCACATCTTCCATAACCCCCACGATGAGCCGGCTCACTATGCCGTCATCCTCTGCCGCACCAAGGTTTGACCATGTCCGATATTCAGATCCGCCTGCTCGATGAAGCCCAGACCCGCGAGGCCATCCCGGCGCTTGCCGAGGTGCTGTCCGATTGCGTCGAGGGCGGCGCCTCGGTTGGTTTCATGCAGCCCTATCCGCCGGAAGCGGCACTCGCCTACTGGCGAGGCGTCGCCGAGGCGGTTGCCGGCGGTGAGACGCTGCTGATGGTTGCCGAGGTTGCCGGCCGCATCCTCGGTACGGTGCAGGTCGGCGTCGCGCAGATGCCGAACCAGCCGCATCGCGGCGACCTGAAGAAGCTGCTGGTGCATCGCGACGCTCGCGGCAAAGGCCTGGCGCGCCGGCTGATGGACGCGGTCGAGCGCGAGGCTGCTACTCGTGGCAAGACGCTGCTGGTGCTCGATACCGCGACCGGCAGCGATGCCGAGGCGATCTATCCGCGCCTCGGCTGGGAGCGCGTCGGAGTCATCCCGGATTATGCCATGTGGCCGGAAGGCGGCCTCTGCGCCACGACGTTCTTCTACAAGCGGATCGCGGCCTAGAGCAGTTGCATTGGTGGGATTTTCCGCTCTCCTCGGTTTAACCGGAGGACTAACCCTCTCCCCGCTTGCGGGGCGAGAGGACATGCACGAGGCACGGGCTGACCGTCGCGAGGTTGCCAACCTCGAAACCTGGGGTAGGGTGCTGGCACCCGTCCGTTTCCATCTCAGGATACTCCCATGCGCATCTATTACACCGAAGACCACAAGCTCCGTGACGCCAAGACCGAGCTTTTCGGCGGCGAACTTGTGCCGCCTTTCGAGGCGCCGTTTCGTGCCGAATGGATATTGGCGGCGGTCAAGGAAGCGGGCTTCAAAGATGTCGTGGCACCCGAGCGTCACGGTCTCGATGTCGCCCTCAAGCTGCATGCGCCCGATTATCTCGACTTCCTCGAAACCGCCTGGTCCCGCTGGGTCGCCGATGGCTACCGCGGCGAGGCGATTCCGGCCTGCTTTCCGGCGCGGCGCATGCGCCAGCGGCCGCCGAGGGACATCGACGGCGCGCTCGGCTACTATTCCTTCGCGGCGGAAACGGCGATCACCGAGGGTACCTATGCGGCCGCGCGCGCCGCGATGGATTGCGCCATCTCGGCCGCCGACCACATCCATGCCGGCAACCGTGCCGCCTTCGCGCTCTGCCGCCCGCCCGGCCATCATGCGGCGATCGATCTCTATGGCGGCTATTCCTTCATCAACAACGCCGCCTGCGCCGCCCAGCGCCTAAGGGATCATGGTGCCCAGAACGTCGCCGTGCTCGACGTCGATTTCCACCATGGCAACGGCACCCAGGATATCTTCTACGAGCGCGGCGACGTCTACTTCGCCTCGCTGCATGGCGACCCCGTCGAGGCCTTTCCGCACTTCCTCGGCTTTGCCGACGAGGAGGGCGCCGGCGCCGGGCTCGGCACGACGAAGAACTATCCGCTGCCGCGCGGCACGCTGTTTGACGCCTGGTCGGCGGCGATGGCCGATGCGCTCTCGCGCATCGAGGCCTTCGGTGCCGAAGCCCTGGTCGTCTCGCTCGGCGTCGATACCTTCGAGCGCGACCCGATCTCGTTCTTCCGACTGAAATCCGAAGATTATCTGCGCATGGGTGAAGCGCTGCAGCGCACCGGCCTGCCGGTCGTCGTCTGCATGGAGGGCGGCTACGGCGTACCGGAAATCGGCCTCAACGTCGCCAATGTGCTGAAGGGTATTTCTGGCTAAAGGTCAGCATTGGGAAAAATGCGCCTGCCGCTATTGACCTCAACTTTACTTGAGGTGGTACGACTGCTCTCGTTCAAAAGAGATCAGAGGAAAAGAGCTGTGAGCAATCAGTCAAATAGCGTGGCGCCGCTTTACCGCATCAACAAATACACCGTGCCGGCGGAAGCGCGGCCGCAGTTCGTCGAACTGGTCGACAAGACGCTGGCCGTCATTCGCAAGCAGGATGGTTATGTGAAAGACCTGTTCCTGGAGCAGCATGCCGGTCCCGGCCAGTTCGATTTCATCACCATGATCGAATTCGCGAGTGCCGACGTCGCGCCCAAGGTCGCAGCCGCGCTGATCGAGTTCGACCGCCAGCTCGGCCTCGATCGCGAGGCACTGATGAAGACGCTCGGCATCCGAACCGATTTCGCCAGCTACCGGGCCTTCGGCGGGCTGGCTGCCTAGGGCCGTTCCAGCAGTTGCAGCGGTTTTCCGTCCGGAATTGCATGTAACAGAGGGCTGGAACGAAAAAGGCCCGGCAGTCAGCCGGGCCGATCCATGCTTCCGATGCGAACGCGCGTCAGGAAACGAAGAACGTCGACAGGCCCTGGCCGGCGGCAAAGGCCATATAGGCAAGCACCGTGAAATAGACCGTCGTCGCGACGAGGAAGAGATAGCCGCCAGCCACCATCAGTCCGTCACGCTGGATGATGCCGAGCGAGAGCAGCAGGATCGCGATCCCAGGCAGCGTGTTCGACAGCGGGATCAGGCCCAATGGAAACATCAGCAGGATGCCGCCGGCCATGATCATCAGGCCGTTGAAGCGGTTCATCAGCGCGCCCTGCGTCAGGAAGCCGAGACGCGGGCGGACATAGCGGTCGAGCTTGGAAACGATATCCGCGCCTTTTTGCAGCGTCGGCACCAGCTTCTCGGTTTCGATCCGGCGATCGAGAATGCGCTGCGGCATCCACGGCAGGCGATTGAGCGTGACCGATACGGAAATCAGGATGATCGCCGCGCCGAAGACGGTGCTGACGCCCGGGATCGACACCGGCAGCAGAAACGGCAGCGTCAGCAGGGCGCACAGCAGCAGGAAACCCTGCTCGCCGATTTCCGCCATCAGTTCACGCAGCGTGATCGTCTCGCCGCGGATCGAGGCAATCATGCCGTTGAGCGTGTCGCTGAGACTGCGTTGCGTGTCGCCGAACTCGATTGCCATGGGAGCTTGCCTCTCTTTTCTTGGATGCCCGTCCTATCAAGAGCGTGTGAAGGATCGGTTATTGTGTGCCCTGATGGCCACGCCGGCCGCTGGAGAAGCGGGATTTGCCGGCAAACCGTGGCGTGAATGGGACGCCTCTTCATCTTCCTGCCGCAATCGCTAGTATGAAGCAACTTCGAGCACCAATGGGGACAACTGATTCCATGATCAAGAAATGCGCCATTCTGGCTGTCGCGGCCATCTATCTTTCGGGATGCACCACCACCGATCCCTATACGGGCGAACAGAAGATGTCGAACACCGCCGGTGGCGCGCTGATCGGCGCAGGCCTCGGCGCGGCAACCGGTCTGCTGGTTGGCGGCAGTGCAGCAGGACGGCGTGACTCGGCCCTCGTCGGCGCCGCAATCGGCGGTCTCGGCGGCGGCCTGATCGGCAACTACATGGACAACCAGGAAGCCGAACTGCGCGCCCAGCTGCAGGGTACCGGCGTATCGGTCACCCGCGCCGGCGACCGCATCATCCTCAACATGCCGTCCAACATCACGTTCGCGACCGATCGCGACCAGGTGATCCCGGCCTTCTATGACACGCTGAACTCGGTGGCGATCGTGCTTCGCAAGTTCAACAAGACGATGATCGACGTCGACGGCCACACGGACGCGACCGGCAGCGCCTCCTACAACCAGGGCCTCTCCGAGCGCCGCGCCGCTTCGGTCGCCAACTACCTGGCGGGCCAGGGCGTCGACCAGCGCCGCATGTCGGCCATGGGCTACGGCAAGGAGCGTCCGATCGCATCCAACGGCAGCGAAGCCGGTCGCGCGCAGAACCGCCGCGTCGAAATCTCGATCGCGCCGATCAAGGCCTGATCGGTCGAAATCGACGGCTTTCAGTGAAAGGGCTACGCCGCAAGGCGCGGTCCTTTTTCATTTTCGTCGAGCTAGAAGCCGTAGCGCAACAGGCGACCCATCCGGCGTAGCATCGGCATGGCGCTGACGACATGCGCCGCTATCCGAGCCAAAGGCGACAGGCGCGCGACCTGAGCGGCATCGTATTCGCTGATCTCGTCGAGCAAGGTCAGGCCGGGCACGTCCCGCTCCAGCGCCCGCGCGTTTTCCAGCCCCCAGCGAAGCTCCGCCCCGGTCGCCCGCAGGGACGGGTTCAGTCGCAAAAGTTCGATGCCCAGATGGCTGTAGGCATCGAAAACGATTTCCCCGCCGGTAAGGCAGGAGGTCACCCGTCGCAAGACATCGCGGACCTCCTGTTCGCAAAGATAGGGGAACACGCCCTCGGCGACGACGATCGCCGGGCGGTCCGCCGGAACGAGGTCGATCCAGTCGCGCTCCGTTATCGAGGAAGCGATCGTCGTGCAGCCCGGGCGCTTCGGGAAAAGCTGTTGCCGCAAGGCGATCACATCGGGAAAGTCGACGTCGAACCAGCCGACGGATGCGGGCGGATCGAGCCGCAGCACGCGCGTATCAAGACCGCAGCCGAGATTGAGCACGATGGCGTCCGGGTGGCGCCCGATAAAGTCGCTCGTCCAGCGGTCGAGCATATGGGCGCGCACCGCGATGCCGATGGTCATGTCATGGCTTGCATCGGGCGGTTTCGGCCTGCCGGCAAGCCGCCGCATCAGATCGGCGGCAAAGTGATCGTTGAGCAGGGAATCCGGGAACGCGCTCTCCGCGGCCTTGGCCTGGAGCGTGACCAACAGGGTCTCCCGTACACCATGAAGGCCGATCTCCTCGGCTTCCATCCTCTCCTCCCAAGGGCGCCCGCACCCCTCGTACAGCTTGCATTTGCTGGCCTTCCACCCCCGGGGAAAGCCAGCAATGCGCCTATTTTGCCACCCGCCGCGCCCGCCAGACGCGTCCGGCTGTCAGCACGGCCAGCGCTGGCATCAGCGCGAACAGCCAGAAGAGCCAGCGCGTCGCCGTTGCTACGCCATCCGTCGACGGCGTTTCGATGCCGGCGAGATTGGCTGTCAGTCCGGCAAGCGCCGCGCCGAGCGCTGCGGCGAAGAGCTGAACCGTGGTAATCGAACTCGAGGCCTTCTCCGCTTCGCCCTCCGGCGCAAATTCGTAGACGGCCGTCACGATGTGCGGCCAGGCAAAGCCCATGCCGAAACCGACCGCCATGATGCCGATGCTGAGCGGCACGGCGATCGTCATGAATTCAGAGCCCGTCATCGGCATGAACAGCGCAATCAATGCCAGGCCGACGAAGCCGAAGGCCGGGCCGGCAAAAATCGTCTGCTTCGCCCTTTCGCCGTGCCAGTGGGCGCTTGTCATCGACCCGGCAGTCCAACCGATCGACATCAGCGCCGCAATGTAGCCGGCGACCAGCGGCGACAAGCCGTGCAACTCCTGCAAGAGGTACGGCACATAGATTTCCGGCTGCAGGCCGACCATCAGCAGGGTGATCGTAGCATAAAGGGCTGCCAGCGGGGAGGCCGGGGTGAAGCTGCCGGAGGGGAGCAATTTGCCGGTCGCCCGCTTCTCGACGACGAGCAGCGCCAGGAACATGAGGATTGCGGCGCCGACGCAGCCTAACTGCTCGGCCGCCGTGGTCAGCGTGCTGGCGACGGAAAGCGCAAGCACGATGGCGACGAGCAGCGCCAGTTGCGCCAAGGGAAGCGGTGTGCGCACGCTTTCGCCGGCAGCCTTGCGCGGCAAGGTCGAGAAGGCGAGCGTCGCCAATAACGCCGTCAGCGGCAAGAGCGACCAGAAGGCGACGCGCCAGGTGGAAAACTCGGCGAACATGCCACCGATCGCCGGGCCGACCAGCGTCGCCGTGCCCCAGGTGGCCGAAATCAGGCCGATGGCGCGGGTCCAGAGCTCCGGCCGGAAGACCTCGCGGATCACGCCATAGGCAAGCGCATAGAGCAGCCCGCCGCCAAAGCCCTGGATCGCCCGGCCGGCAAGCAGCATCTCCATTGACGGGGCCGCGGCGCAGAGGAGCGTGCCCAGGCCGAAGACGAGCGCACCGATCGCATAGGCGCCGCCGGCGCCGACGGCACCAAGCAGCCGGGCCGACAGGGCCGCGCCGAGGATCGAGGCGGCGACGAAGACGGTCGTGCTCCAGGCGTAATATTCGAGCCCACCGATCTCGCGCACGATCGACGGCATGATCGTCGTCACGACGTAGATGTTGAGCGCGTGCAGCGCGACGCCACCGCTGAGCACCAGCGAATGCACGGCGTTGCCGCCGGTCAAAAGCGCGCGCCAGCCGGTTTCCTGATGGGGAGCGGATGTTTTTTCGAGCATGTCAGTACCTCATGCAGGGGTATCGCCGTAAACGTGCGACCGGCCTGGCCGTTGGGGAGGATCACGTTTGCAAAGGCGAAGCCGCCAGTATCAGTGGAGCGCAGCCTCGCCGAAACGCGTGAGCTTTTCCGGGTTGCGCATGATGAAGATGTCGTTGACGTTTCCGTCGCCGTCATAGCCGAAGGCGACGGTTGCCGCGATCTCGTTTTTCGCTTCGTCCCGAAGCACGATGCCGCGGCCGCCATTGATGTCGCCGATTTCCCAAACATAATGCGACCAGTATTCGGTAAGCCGCTCGACGATGAAGGCGAGCACCGTTTCCTTGCCGGCGAGCACGCCGAGCACGGTCGCCACCTTGCCGCCGCCGTCGGCCGTCAGCTTCACATCGGCCGAAAGCAGGGCCGAGAGCCCGGTGACATTGCCGCCGTGGATTGCCTGGTGGAAGGCCGAAAGCAGTTCGTCCTGTCTCTCACGCGGCGTCTGGTGCCGGGCCTTTTCGAGCCCGATATTGGTCTTGGCGCGCGACACCAGCTTGCGGGCGGCGGTTTCCTGCATGTCGAGCGTTTCGGCCACTTCGTCATAGGGCTGGCCGAAGATCTCGTGCAGCAGGTAGGCGGCGCGCTCCTTCGGCGTCAGCCGTTCGAGCATCAAAAGGAACGCGGTGGTGAGCGAGGAGGTCAGCGCCAGTTTCTCTTCGGCATTGTCGTCGCTCGCCGTATGGATCGGCTCGGGCAGCCATGCGCCGACATAGTCGACGCGCTTGCGGTGAGCCGCTTTCAGGAGGTCGAGGCAGCGCCGCGTGCAGGCCGTCGTCAGCCACGCAGCCGGCGTTTCGATCGACAGGCGGTCGACCTCCTGCCATTTCAGAAACGTGTCCTGCACCGCATCTTCGGCATCCGCGCGCGAGCCGAGGATGCGGTAGGCAAGGCCGAGAAGGCGCGGGCGCGCCTCCTCGAAGATCTGCATATGCTGCCGGTCGTTCATGTCAGTGCCTCGAGATCTGGATGCGGTTCCAAAGGTTGATCATCGCCACCGTCGCGGTGATGACGCTGATCTCCTTTTCGCTGAAATGCTGGCGCAGCTCGGCGCGAAGCGGCGCAAAGTCGGTGCGCGGCTCGAGTTCGGTCAGTGCCTCGGTCCAGGCAAGGGCTGCCTTCTCGCGCGGGGTGAAATCACTGACCTGGTCCCAGACGATGATGCGGTCGAGCCGCTCGTTGCTCTCGCCCTCGGCGCGGGACTCCTTGGTGTGCATCTTCACGCAGAAGCCACAGCGGTTGATCTGCGAGGCGCGCAGCTGGACGAGATTGTGGATCGTGCGGTCGAGTCCGTGCAGGTCCATGGTCTTGTGCACGTCGGCGAGCGCGCCAAGCACATCGGAGATTTCCTGTTCGTAGCGGACGGCTTTGGTATCGGTCATGGTCTCAACTCCATCGTTGTCGTGTTGCTTATGACCAATTGACGATCGACGCCGGACAGCTGTGACGCGGGCTCAATGATTTTTCTCGCAGGACGCGAAGAAAAATGCATGAGCTGATTATTTTGAAGAAGTTTCAATAATTTGAGAGTCGCGATTTCTCGCGGTCATCAGGCTTTCGGTGGGTAGCTGTGCTCGCCGCCGCGAAAATCCGTGACCGTGTAACAGCCGCCGCCTTCGTCCGCGATCGAGGCAGCGCTGATCACCGCCTTGCCGTGCCCGCCGGGAATGTCGAGGATGTAGGTGGGCTGGCAGAGACCGGAGACCCGGCCGCGCAGGGCGGCGACCAGCGCCTGGCCTTCCTCGATCGTCAGGCGGAAATGGCTGGTACCGGGCGCGAGGTCCGGGTGGTGAAGGTAATAGGGCTTGATCCGTGTCTCGACGAAGGCGCGCATCAGGCTGGCAAGCACTTCGGCATCGTCGTTGACGCCCTTCAAGAGCACCGACTGGCTGACCATGACGATGCCGGCATCGATCAGGCGGGCAGAGGCGGCACGCGCCTCGTCCGTCAGCTCGCGCGGGTGGTTGGCATGCAGCGCCACATAGGTCGCCTTTCCGCTGGCCTTCAGCGCCGCGATCAGGTCGGCGTCGATGCGCGCCGGCTCGACCACGGGAACGCGGGTGTGGAAGCGGACGATCTTCACATGTGGGATCGGCTTCAGCCGTTCCATGAGTTCGGTGAGCCGGCGCGGCGACAACACTAGCGGATCACCGCCGGTGAGGATCACCTCCCAGATTTCCTCGTGCGCGGCGATATAGGCGATCGCCGCATCGAGTTCGGCCGGCGTCAGCGTGCCGAGACCCTGCGGCCCGACCATCTCGCGGCGGAAGCAGAAACGGCAATAGACCGGGCAGACATGCACGGCCTTCAGGAGCACCCGGTCCGGATAGCGGTGAACGATGCCGGTGACGGGGCTGTGCGGCTTGTCACCGATCGGGTCCTCGCGTTCCTCAGGCAGCAGCGTCAGTTCGGCTGCGTCGGGCACGAACTGGCGGGCGATCGGGTCATCGGGATCGTCGGGATCGATGAGACCGGCAATCGCAGGGCTGATCGCGACGGCATAACGCTCGGCAACAGCGGCAACCGCTGCCTCCTTGGCTTCGTCGATAAGGCCGGTATCGACGAGTTCGCGCGCGGTCTTGATCGGGCGGTGCACGTTCACGCTCGTGTCTCCGCCACGGGCGCCCAGAGCACCTGGTCGATGCGCGACGCCCCGGTTGCGAGCATCACCAGCCGGTCGAAGCCGAGCGCAATGCCGCTTGCTTCGGGCATGATCGCGAGTGCCGCCAAAAAATCCTCGTCGAGCGGATAGGTCTCGCCATAGACGCGGGCCTTTTCGACCATTTCCATCTCGAAGCGCCGGCGCTGCTCGGCCGCGTCGGTCAGCTCGCCAAAGGCATTCGCAAGTTCGACGCCACAGGCATAGAGCTCGAAGCGTTCGGCAACGCGACGGTCGCGCGCGGCGGGGCGGGCGAGCGCGGCTTCCGCCGTCGGGTATTCGTCGAGGATCGTCGCGCGGCCAAAGCCGAGATGCGGCTCGACCTTTTCGACGAGCACGCGGCTGAAGAGGTCGGCCCAGGTGTCGTCATGGGCGACCCGAAGACCGGCCTCGGCCATCGCTGCGGCAAGAGTTTCGCGGTCGGTTTCGCCGTTGGCGGCCATCGAGGCCAACAGGTCGATGCCGGCAAAACGCTCGAAGGCGTCCGCCACGCTGAGGCGCTCCGGCGCGGCAAAGGGATCGCAGGCCTGCCCCTGGAAAACGAACTGCTTCGTGCCGGTCGTTTCCGCCGCAAGCGCCAAGATCTCGGCGCTGTCGCGCATCAAGGCCTCATAGCTCTCGCCAGTGCGATACCATTCGAGCATGGTGAACTCGGGGTGGTGCAGTGGTCCGCGCTCGCGGTTGCGGTAGACATGGGCGAAACAGGCGATGCGCTGTTCGCCGGCCGCCAGCAGCTTCTTGCAGGCAAATTCCGGCGAGGTGTGCAAATAGAGCGCATGGCCGGAGCCGTCGTGGTCGAGCGCTTCTGTGGCGAAGGCATGCAGATGCGCCTCGTTGCCGGGCGAGACCTGCAGCGTTGCCGTGTCGACCTCGATGAAATCGCGTGTCTCGAAGAACCGGCGCAATGCCGATTGGATCCGGTTGCGGCCGAGAAGAAACGGGCGCCGGTCGGCATGGACATCGGGTGTCCACCAGGGTGAGGCATGCGACATGGTCGGTTCAGTCCAGGCTTTCTTCGCGCAGATGCCGGCTCAGGCTGGCTATTTGCGCGAAATTAGGGTAGTGGCGGCGCGAAATCCTTATTTTCGCGTCCTTCAGGGCCAGTGTTTCCGGCCCACGGTGTCGCGCATACCTCTGTTACAAGGAAGACTAATGGTCAAGGTCATCGCTTCATCTGTCCGTAAGGGCAACGTACTCGACGTCGACGGCAAGCTCTATGTCGTGCTTACCGCCCAGAACTTCCACCCGGGCAAGGGCACGCCGGTCACCCAGGTCGACATGCGCCGCATTTCCGACGGCGTGAAGGTCTCCGAACGCTACCGCACGACCGAACAGGTCGAGCGCGCCTTCGTCGAAGACCGCGAGCACACCTTCCTCTACGAAGACGCCGAAGGCTTCCACTTCATGAACCCGGAAAGCTATGACCAGCTGGTCATGAGCACGGAGGATATCGGCGACCTCAAGGCCTACCTGCAGGAAGGCATGGCCGTCATTCTTTCGATCCACGAAGGCCTGGCGATCGCCATCGACCTGCCGCGCCACGTGACGCTCGAAATCACCGAGACCGAGCCGGTCGTCAAGGGCCAGACGGCTTCGTCGTCCTACAAGCCGGCGGTTCTGTCGAACGGCGTTCGCACGCTCGTTCCGCCGCACATCCAGGCCGGCACCCGCGTCGTCATTGCGACGGAAGACGGTTCCTACGTCGAGCGCGCCAAGGACTGAGGCATCGACCAGGTCAATTTGGACGGGGACGGCAGCGAAGGTTGCCGTCCCCGTTTTCGTTTCCGGCAGGTTGCGTGAGCAACCAGAAATTTAAGGAGCGCATTTCGAAAAACGGGTGCTAGGATGCGGCGCCGATACGACATCTCACGAGAGGGCCTGCATGTTCCCATTGTCGCATATGATGAAGTCGTTCATTCGCAAGGGTCGCCTGACGGTGATCGATGCCGATGGCAAGAGGCACGTTTATTCCGGGACGCCCGGGCCGGAAGTGACGATGCGGCTCACCGACAAGAAGCTCTATCGCAGCCTCGTCTTCAATGCGGAACTGGCCGCCGGCGAAGCCTATATGGATGGCACCATGCGCTTCGAGGAGGGCTCCACCCTCCGGGATTTCCTGACGCTGTTTTCGATCAACCGCCTGTCGCTCGGCTCCTACCCGATCCAGAAGTTGCTGCGCGCGGTAAAGATGCGCTTCCGCAAGCGCCAGCAGGCCAACCCCAAGGGCAAGGCACAGCAGAACGTCGCGCATCACTACGATCTCGGCAACGAGTTCTACAAGCTGTTCCTCGACGAGAACATGCTCTACTCCTGCGCCTACTTCCGCGAGCCGAACGAGACGCTCGAGACGGCGCAGCGCAACAAGCTGAGGTTGCTTGCCTCCAAGCTTTGCCTGGAGCCCGGCATGAAGGTGCTCGATATCGGCTGCGGCTGGGGCGACCTTGCGATGTATCTCGCGCAGCTCGCCGATGTTCAGGTGCTCGGCGTGACGCTTTCCAAGGAGCAGCAGGCGCTTGCCACCGAACGGGCGCGCAAGGCTGGCCTTTCGGATCGGGTGCGCTTCGAACTCAAGGACTATCGCGATGTCCAGGGACCGTTCGACCGCATCGTCTCGGTCGGCATGTTCGAACATGTCGGCGTGCATCACTATGACGAGTTCTTCAAGAAGCTTAACGCACTGATGCCGGACGACGGGCTTGCGGTGCTGCATTCGATCGGCCACATGAGCCCGCCCGGCATGGCGAGCTCCTGGCTTCGCAAGTACATCTTCCCGGGCGCCTACTCGCCGGCGCTGTCGGAGGTCTTCGAGGTCGTCGAGCGCAACAGCCTCTGGGTTTCCGATCTCGAATTCCTGCGGGTGCACTATGCAACGACGCTAGCCCATTGGGGCGCGCGCTTCGACGCGAACCGCGACAAGGTGATCGCCCTCTACGACGAGCGCTTTGCCCGCATGTGGGAGTTCTATCTGATCAGTGCCGAGATGATGTTCCGCACCGGCAGCCAGCTCGTCTTCCACATGCAGCTGTCGCGCTCGCGCGATGCGGCGCCGATCGTGCGCGACTACATCACCGACCGCCAGCGCGACTACATGGCCCGCGAACAGGCGCTCGCGCTCCATCTCTAGAAGAGACGCAATTCCGGACGGATAACCGCTACACACTCTTGCTGGAATTGCTCTCTTCGTCCGCATGCCAGCGCAATCGCTTGTAGTCGAAGCCGAACTCCAGCGTCGGCTTGACGATCGCAAAGAACGGCGAGAGGTCGAAATCCCTGGGCGTGTAGAGCGAATGGTGGCGGATGTGCAGGATCTCTTCGCGTGAATAGGTCGAGGTTGCGGCCGCCCGTCCGGGCGCGCGGGTAACCTCGGGCAGGATCGGATAGCGGATCTGCTCGAAGGCGGCGGCAATCAGCGTCGAGCAGATCGCCCGTGTCGGGTCGCCGGAACCGAAGGCAAGCAGGCGCCGCCGCCAGCGCACCGGAACCGGCGGTGTCGGCAAGAAGTAGCGCAGCATGTCCAGAATGTTCTTCAGGTCGTATTTCATCCCGAGCCTCGAGATCATGAAGCCGACGAGTGCTGTGCGATCATCCGGCGTCAGCGCGATAGGCCGGCAGATGCGGGTGTTGAACGAGGCGTATTTCTTCAACGGCACGGCAACGCAGCCCTCGCCGATGTTTACCTCGATCAGTTGCGGCCGCTCGATGACGGGCAGTGTCGCCTGATCGAGCGTCAGCGGCATCTGGTCACCGGCAAAGAAGGCGGCATGCGACCAGGTCGATTGCGTCAGATACTTGATCGCTGCCGAAACCTTCTGGTTACCTTCGATCAGGAGAATGTCGCCCGGGCGCAGCGTGCGCGCCAGCGTTTCCTGATCGGATGGCGTGTAGGGCTCGTAGCCGGATGTCTGCGCCTGCAGGCGCGCGGCGAGCCTTGCGCCGAGACGATCCAACACTGTGTCTTTGCTTTCGGAAAGCGGATAGATGGTCCTCATCGAGGCGATCGCTCCGGGGAAGGGAATGAGATTCGCGGGTGGCCGGCATGGTGGCCGAGCCGCGACACTCTGTCGAGAGATTGTCGCATGATTGCATGGCTTTGGCCTTGACGGGGCGATCCCGCATTTCTATTTTAGAATTATTCTAAAGAAGGTTTCCTCCCGATGTTTTCCCGTCTTTTCTCCCGTTCCAAGCGCCCGTTTTTGTCCCTGAGCGAGCAGGAAATCCTGGCGCTCGCGATCTCCTCCGAAGAGGACGACGGGCGCATTTATCTCGCCTATGCCGATGCGCTTCGGGCGCAATACCCCCACTCGGCAAAAGTGTTCGAGGAGATGGCGGAGGAGGAAAGTCACCACAGGCAATGGTTGATCGATCTGCACGTCCAGCGTTTCGGCAACCGCATCCCGCTCATCCGGCGCGAGCATGTGCGCGACTTCCCCGAGCGCAAGCCCGACTGGCTGATTGCCGAAATGCCGATCGAAAAGGCGCGCGAGGAAGCCGAAGCGATGGAGGAGGCGGCGCACCGCTTCTATGTCGAGGCCGCGACCAGAACCCAGGATGCGGCCACCCGCAAGCTGCTCGGCGATCTCGCGATTGCCGAAAAGTCGCATGAATCGCTGGCCCGTCGGCTTGGCGAACAGCACACGCCCGAGGACGTGCGCGCCGAGGAGGACCAGACCGCGCGCCGCCAGTTCATCCTGACTTACGTCCAGCCCGGTCTCGCCGGCCTGATGGACGGCTCGGTGTCGACGCTGGCGCCGATCTTCGCCGCCGCATTCGCGACCCAGGACACCTGGCAGACCTTCCTCGTCGGTCTCTCGGCCTCCGTCGGTGCCGGTATTTCCATGGGCTTCACCGAAGCTGCCCATGATGACGGCAAGCTTTCCGGTCGCGGCTCGCCGATCAAACGCGGCCTGGCGTCGGGCATCATGACCGCGCTTGGCGGTCTCGGCCATGCGCTGCCCTATCTGATCCCGCACTTCTGGACGGCGACCGCGACGGCGGCCGCGATCGTCTTCGTCGAGCTTTGGGCGATCGCCTTCATCCAGAACCGCTACATGGAAACGCCGTTCCTCAGGGCCGCTTTCCAGGTGGTGCTCGGCGGCGGTCTGGTGCTGGCGGCCGGCATCCTGATCGGCAACGCCTGACGGCGCGCGGCAGATACGAAAAAGGGCCGGTTCGACCGGCCCTTTTTGAAATTTTTCGTGTTGCCTTGAGGTCAGTTGCCGACCGAGCCGACGAGGACTTCCGCGCCGTTCTGGATGGTGACCCAGCGGCCGCTGTGGTTGGACGCCTGGCGCTTCAGGTAGCGGTAGGGCGTATGGGTCCATAGCTTGACGCCGTTTTCGAGGTTGTCGAGGATGAAGTCGCCCTGCGCGGTGCGCACGGTCAATACCGCATGGCCTTCGCCGTCGGGCTTGCGCACCACCGTGATCAACAGGTCGCTTGCCGAGAAGCCCTTGCTCATCAGGCGCTTGCGCTTTTCGAGTACGAAGTCTTCGCAGTCGCCAGCGCCGTCCGGATAGGACCAGACTTCGTCCCGGCCGTGCAGTTCCAGGTCGGTCATCGGCGTGATCTCGCGGTTGACGGTCGCGTTCACCTGCCGGATCGTTGCCCAGCCCCGTTCGGTCACGCGTGCAGCGACGGTTCCCTTGGAGCGTACGTTGCACTCGCTCTTGTATTTCTGGCAGAATTCGTAGTGGCCGATCGGCTGCGAGGTCGCCGAGCCAGTCTGCATCCAGGGAGACGATCCCGCCTGTGCGGGGATTGCCGTGTTTGCTGAAATGAAAAGTGCGCAGAACGCCGCGATACTTCCCTTAACTCCAGTCCAAGACGCCATACAAGTCCCCTGCGGCGCGGTATGCCGGACGCTCTTTGTCCGGACGCATTCGCGCAATCCTGAGTTGAAGGCAGCTTGTTTAGGTTCGTCCCCGGCGCTGCTCTAATCGTTAATAAAGAGTTAATAACGTCAGGACTGCAGAGTCAATCTCCGGAATCGGGACATCGGAGTTTATGGTTAAAACCGGAAATGGACGCACGCGAACCGTTGCGCCGCAGGGGATCTGCGGCGCGGGAGCGGTTTTGTCCTTGGGTTCCGGTCGAAAGGAAGGGATATTCCGGCGACGGCTCAGGCGAGCATCGTGCCGATCGCCTGTTTCATTTTAGCAATGTCTTCTTCGCGCGAGAGGCGATGATCGCCATCGCGAATGAGCGTCATCACGACGTCGTCGGCGGGCAGGTGCTCCATCAGCCGCAAGGCGTGGGTATAGGGCACGTCGGGGTCGCGCATGCCCTGCAGGATGTGCACCGGGCAGCCGGTCGAGATCGTGCCGTCGAGCACCCGGTTCTTTCGCCCGTCCTCGATCAGCGCGCGGGTAAAGATGTTCGGCTCGGGGCTATATTCGGAAGGCTGTTCGAAATAGCCGCGTTCGGAAAGCGAAGCCCGCTCCGCATCCGTCAGGTTGGGTTCGATCAGTTCGGCGGTAAAGTCGGGTGCCGGCGCGATCAGCACGAGGCCGGCGACCCGGTTTCCGTCGCCCCGGCGCCGGAGTTCCTGGATGACCCGCAAGGCAATCCAGCAGCCCATCGACGAGCCGATCAGCACCACGCGTCCGGGTGCGGCCTGGTCGATGACGGCAAGGCTTTCTTCGAGCCACCGCGAGATCGTGCCGTCGGCGAAGGCGCCGCCGGAGGCGCCATGGCCGGAATAATCGAAGCGCACGCAGTCAGCGCCTCGCTCCATCGCATAGCGCTCGACCTCGACCGCCTTGGTGCCTGTCATGTCCGAGCGGTAGCCGCCGAGCCAGACCAGCGTCGGCTGCCCGTCCGTCGGCTTGTCGGCATGCCGCACGCGCATCGCGATCTTGCGCGCGGCCTCCGCTGCGCCGACCTCGATGAAGCTGATTTTCGTCTCGGCTGGCGTATCCTGCATGCAAATTCTCTCCAAAGGCCCGTTTCGCTGGCGATTTTCTTTCTAAAACAGATTCGTCTTGCTATCGACAGGTGGTGATTTTCCTTGCAAGCCGTGCTATTGACTCTCCCGTCGCAATTCACACATTGCCGTCGGTGACAGATTCAGGCGCTTCGTTTGGGATCGCGCCGGCGAACGAATTAAACAACATTTTTCGAAATAGCTCGAGGAGAGTACGACCATTCGCAGACCGTTCAAAGCGGACGCCCCCGTCAAGGAGGGGCCGCGCTCAAACAAGGAAATCCGGGTGCCCCGGGTTCAGCTTATCGACGCCGAAGGCCAGAACATCGGCGCCGTCCCGATCGACCAGGCGCTCCGCATGGCGGAGGAAGCCGGTCTTGATCTGGTGGAAATCGCGCCGAACTCCGAACCGCCGGTGTGCAAGATCCTCGATCTTGGCAAGCTGAAGTTCGCCAACCAGAAGAAGGCGGCCGAAGCGCGCAAGAAGCAGAAGATCGTCGAAATCAAAGAAATCAAGATGCGTCCCAACATCGACACGCACGATTATGACGTGAAGATGCGGGCGATGAACCGGTTCTTCGAGGACGGCGACAAGGTCAAGGTCACGCTGAAGTTCCGCGGTCGCGAAATGGCCCACCAGGAACTCGGCATGAAGCTTCTGCTGCAGGTCAAGGACGACACCCAGGCGATTGCCAAGGTGGAAGCCGAGCCGAAGCTCGAAGGCCGCCAGATGATGATGGTTCTCGCGCCGCGCTAAGCGCTGCCGCCCATCCGTCGATATGACGAAAGCCGCCTCCGGGCGGCTTTTTTCGTTGTGCGATCGTTCCGGCTTTGCTGACAGAATGCTGACAGTCGCCCTCAGCGAGCTGTCAGGCATCTCGTGGCATCCTCTCCGCATCAAATCGGGAGAAGGAGCCGAGATCATGAATTCAGTGCTGCGAAAGGCCTTGCTCGTTTCTACGGTCGGTATCTGCGGCCTCGTGTCGGCGCCGATCGGCGCCTCGCTCGTTGCCGCCGGTCCATCGCATCCTTTCTCGACCATGGCGTTCGCCGACGATGACGACAACGACAGCGACGACCGCGGTGGTGGCGATGACGACCGCGACGACGATCGGGGCCATGATCGCGACGATGACGATGATCGCGGTCCCGGTCATCGTGACGATGACGATGATGACGACCGCTTTGACGACATTGACGACGACTTCGACGATGCCCGGGATGATCATGAGATCGAGCTGCGGGTGACCGATGAAAATCTCCGCGGCCTGCGCAATGGCTCGCTGGTTGCCGTCGACAATCTCGGCCGGGTGCTCGAGGTCGAGGTGGAATACGAACGCGGTGTTCGCGTCGTGACGGTCGAGCCGCACGACAGCGATATCCGCCGCAATCCGGGGCCGATCGGTAGCGTCTCCATCCGTCCGGCATTCTGATCCGGTCACGATTTGCCCGGCGCATTCGCCCCACACCATGCGCCGGAGCAATGGTCGGCCGTCACCAGCCCGCCCGGCGGTTCGACCCGGCAAGCGCATGCCCCCGGTGCCCGAGACGGCATTGGGGGCATGCGCGTCGCTGGCGTTCTCGCCAAGGCTGGCATAGGCTCGCCCCCGAACGATGCCCGCGGCGTCGCGGTAGAGAAACCACCTGGCGGGCGCATCCGCTAACGCGTTTGGAAGGAACCGAAGCTGAGGAGCAGTTGCGACAGGATGAAGCCATGGCGATGACACGACGAGACCTGATCGCGCTCTTCTGCTGCTCGCTCCTGCTTTCGCTCGCGCCGCAGCCTGGCGGCATCGCGGCCCTGGCCAAGGATGATGACGATGATGATGACGGCGGCTCGCATGGCGGCGGCGGTCACGGCAACGACGATGATGGCGACGATGATGATGACGACGACGAAGACGATGATGACGATGAAGACCTCGGGCCGGATGGCGCCGGCGGTGCCCGGCGGAGCGATCAGGAGCGGGCGCGCGACGGCGTCGAAAAGGGCGACATCCTGCCGCTGAAGGAGGTTCTGCGGCTGGTCGACGAAGACAAATACGGCCGGGTCATCGCGGTCGATCTCAAGCGATCCGGCGGCAGCGAGATCTACCGGCTCCGCACCCGCGACCGGCAGGGCACGATCCGCAACCTGCGCATCAATGCTCGAACCGGCAAGTTCGTGAACATTTTCGGGTTCTAGAGGAGCGTCATGCGGATTCTTCTGGCGGAGGACGATCCCAATATTGCAGCCCATGTGGCAAGCCGGCTGGAGGCGGAAGGCTACGGCGTCGATACGCTCACCCATGGCCCGGATGTCTGGGAGCAAGGGGAGAGCGGTAACTACGCCCTGGTCATCCTCGATCTCGGCCTGCCGGGCATGGACGGGCTGTCGATCCTGAAGCGCTGGCGGCAGGCGGGGCTGGAGACGCCGGTTCTGGTGCTGACGGCGCGTGGCTCCTGGATGGAGCGCGTCGACGGTTTCGATGCCGGGGCAGACGATTATCTGCCGAAACCCTTCCGCGCCGAGGAGCTTCTCGCGCGGCTGCGCGCGCTTCTGCGGCGCGCCGGTCCGCGTGTGACATCGGTGCGTGCTGCCGGGCGCTTCACCCTCGACGAGGCAGGGCGCCGGGTGACCTTCGACGGGCAGCCGCTCGACCTCAGCCCGCTCGAATACCGCATGCTCGCCCTGTTCGTGGAGCGCAAGGGCCAGGTTGTCACGCCGCTCGAGTTGGCAAGCCACGTGCAGGGCCGCGACGACGATGCCGCCAAGAATGCGGTGGAAGCGATGATTGCCCGCCTGCGCAAGAAGACCGAGAGCGGCGCGATCGAAACGCGGCGCGGGTTTGGCTATGTGCTGCCGGACGTTGGCGCATGATCCGCTCGTTGCGGCTGAGGCTGGCAATCGGCGCATCGGTCGCCATCTGCCTGGTTCTGCTGGTGGTCTGGCTGTCTTTAAGCCGGCTTTTCACCGACTATGTTGCCGGACGCTACCGCGCCGAAATGGCAACGCTTGTCGATACCGTTGCCGCCCAGGTGCGGGTGCGCAACGGTGAATTGGTGCTGCCGCGCGAGCCGGCCGATCCACGCCTTAGCCTGCCGGCCGGCGGCCGCTACTGGCAGCTCGACCGCGACGGCGGCACGCCGCTGCGTTCACGCTCCCTCTGGGACACGGTGATCGATGCCGATCGGCCGTCGGCGCCGCACCACCTGGGCTTCCTCGAAGCGGAGGGGCCGGACGGTGCGCCGATCCTCGTCTACCGCCAGGCTCTGATGCTGGGCGAGGGCCCGGATGCCAAGCGGTTCGCCGTCACCGCCGGTTTTGCGCGCGGCGAACTCGATGACGCCTTGTCCGCCTTTCACGGCCGCATCCGGCTGATGCTGCTGGCGACGGCGGCCGTGCTTGCCGGCGCCGCATTCCTGCAAGGTGCGCTCGGCCTCCTGCCGCTGGTGCGGCTGCGGGAGCGGGCCGCCCGCGTCCGGTCCGGCGAGGAGAAGGACTTTGGCCTGGCCGGCCCGAGCGAGGTGCAGCCGCTCGTCAGCGAAATCAATCTTCTGCTTGCGGAGCGCGCGACGGCGTTGGCGCAGGCCCGGGCGCGCGCCAGCGATCTTGCCCACGGGCTGAAGACGCCGCTGACGGTGCTGGCGCAACTTGCCGAAGGCCTGCCGAAACAGCAGCGCGACATCGCCCTCGAACAGGTCGACCTGGTGCGCCAGCGCGCCGACCGCCAGCTTCAGGCGGCCCGCATGGGCGTCGAGCGCATGGCAACGACCTCGATCGCCGACCTCGGCAACAAGCTGGTCAGCGTCTTGCGTCCCGTGACCGCCGAGCGCGACGTTGCCTGGGAGGTCGATATCGATCCGTCGATTTCGATCGACGTCGATCCGGCCGACCTTGCCGAATGTCTCGGCAACCTGCTCGACAATGCCGCCAAATGGGCGCGGGCGCGCATCCGGCTTTCGGCGGGGATGATTGACGGGCGGGTGCGGATCGCCGTCGGTGACGATGGGCCGGGCATTGCGGAGGGCGATCGCGCGCAGGCAATGCACCGCGGGAGCCACAGCGCCGATGCCGCGCCGGGCCACGCTTCCGGCAATGGCCTCGGACTGGCGATCAGCGCCGATATAGCGGAGGCCTATGGCGCGACCATGTCGCTCGGGCAATCGGCGTTGGGTGGTCTTGAGGTCGCGCTGATCTTCGACGTCGGCGGTGGCAGCCGCCGCCCGCGTGATCCGGCCTGAGGCGCAAAGCGCCGTCGCAAAATGGCGGAATGTGCCGGCGCTGAAGGCATCGGATCGCCGCTTGCAGCCTGTGTCTTCGATTCCCCAGTTGCGCTTTTCGGGATGTGCGGTTATAAGCCCCCGTCCGAACGGTCCGGCAGGGCATGCCGTGGCCGTTCTTAACGCTGGAAATGGACCTCGTCTGTCCGTTTCGATTCTTAAGAACAATGGAGTAGCAAAATGCCCAAGATGAAGACGAAATCGTCTGCCAAGAAGCGGTTCAAGATCACCGCCACCGGCAAGGTTCGTGCTGCAGCTGCTGGCAAGCGCCACGGCATGATCAAGCGTACCAATAAGTTCATCCGCGACGCGCGTGGAACGATGATCCTCGCTGAGCCCGATGGCAAGAAGGTCGTCAAGAACTACCTGCCGAACGGTCTCTAAGACTTTCAGGCATATTGGACACGTTAAGGAGATCATGACATGGCACGTGTAAAACGCGGCGTAACCGCCCACGCCAAGCACAAGAAGACGCTGAAGGCAGCCAAGGGCTTCTACGGCCGTCGCAAGAACACCATCCGCGCCGCCAAGGCAGCGGTTGACCGTTCGAAGCAGTACGCTTACCGCGACCGCAAGGTTAACAAGCGCAACTTCCGCGCTCTCTGGATCCAGCGTATCAACGCTGCCGTCCGCGAATTCGGCCTGACCTATGGCCGCTTCATCGACGGCCTGAACAAGGCTGGCATCGAAGTCGACCGCAAGGTTCTGTCCGACATGGCTATCCATGAGCCGGCAGCATTCGGCGCCCTCGTCGAAGCTTCCAAGAAGGCGCTCGCCTATCTCAAGGAAGCCGGTACGGAAAACGAGTTTGAAAGCGCTGTTCGTTAAGCCAGCGTTTTCCCAAAATCGTTTTTGAAATTAGTTGGGAAACCCGCGCTGGCAGGGCTGGCGCGGGTTTTTCTTGTTTTACGGGACGAAAGTGTACCACGATCGAAGGGGACCATGCGCGGTCCCGGAGCTTGATGACGACGATATGACGTCTCTGCTGGCAGCGCTTGCAGCCGGCCGGGAGCGTGTTGAGCGTTGCGAGCTCAAGGATCGTATGGTTTGGATCAAGCGCTATTGCCGTCAAGGCCCCCGTCTTTGGCTGCGCACCCAAGCCTTCATCGCCCGGGTCTGTGGCCTTCCCGTGTTGCTGCCTTCCCCACTTCTCGACGTCGAGGGCATGATCGAGCGCGAAGTTCGCCAGATCGCGACCTTCTCCGAGGCCGGTTTCATGACGCCCGAGGTCGTCTATCGCGGACCGAAGGTGCTGGTTCTCTCCCATCTCGGCCTGCCGGTCAGCAAGCATATGGGGCCGCTGCGCAACAGCGACGCCGCCGCGCACGATCAGCTGCTGGTGCGCTGCGCTGCGGAACTCGGGCGCCTGCATCGCGCCGGCCTTTGCCACGGACGCCCGCATCCGCGCGATTTCATCATCGACAACGGCGAATTCGGCTTCCTCGATTTCGAGGAAGTGCCTGCGAGCGTCATGCCGCTGGCGACCGCCCAGGCGCGCGATCTCTGGCTGCTGTTTTTGCAGGTGGCGAGCCGATCCCTGCTGCCGGAGACCCCGGCTGTGGCCTTTGCCGCCTGGAAGTCCGCCGCTCCGGCGGAAGCCAGCAGGGCGCTCACCGAGATCATGCCGCTCTTCATCCGCTTGCTGCCGCTGGCGCGCTTCCTCCTGCGCTTCCGCAAGGGCAACGATATCATCCGTTTCATCGCTGCGACGGACTATCTGGCGGGTGCGACGCAATAACATTCCTGAAGACAAGAACCGATATAGAACCGAACCCATTCCCGCATCGAGGCAGGACAGAATGAGCGAACTGGAAACACTGGAACGGACACTCCTGGCGGACATCGACGCCGCCGGCGACGAAGGATCGATCGAGGCGGTGCGCGTCAACGCACTCGGCAAGAAGGGCTCGATCTCCGAGCTGCTGAAGACGCTCGGCACCATGACGCCCGAGGAGCGCCAGACCCGCGGCGCGCAGATCAACGCGCTGAAGAACACGGTCGCCGAAGCGATCGCCGCTCGCAAGTCGGCGCTCAAGGACCAGGCGATCGCCGAGCGCCTGGCGCGCGAGACCGTCGACATCAGCCTGCCGGTGCGCTCGTCGCCGGCCGAGCGTGGCCGCATTCACCCGATCAGCCAGATCGTCGACGAGATCACCGCGATCTTCGGCGACATGGGCTTCTCGATCGCCGAAGGCCCGGACATTGAAACCGACTACTACAACTTCACGGCACTGAACTTCCCCGAAGGGCATCCGGCTCGCGAGATGCACGACACCTTCTTCTTCAACCCGGATGAGAAGGGCGAGCGCAAGGTGCTGCGCACGCACACCTCGCCGGTGCAGATCCGCACCATGGAAGCGCAGAAGCCGCCGATCCGCATCATTATTCCCGGCAAGACCTACCGGCAGGACTCCGATGCGACCCACTCGCCGATGTTCCATCAGGTCGAAGGCCTGGTCATCGACAAGGTGGCCAACGTCGCCAATATGCGCTGGGTGCTGGAAGAATTCTGCAAGGCCTTCTTCGAGGTGGACCAGGTGACGATGCGCTTCCGCCCGTCCTTCTTCCCCTTCACCGAGCCGTCCTTCGAGGTCGACATCCAGTGCGACCGCTCTGGCCCAATCGTGAAATTCGGCGAGGGCACCGACTGGATGGAGATTCTCGGCTGCGGCATGGTGCACCCGAACGTGCTGCGCTCCGGCGGGCTCGATCCGGACGAGTACCAGGGCTTTGCCTGGGGAATGGGCCTCGATCGCATCGCCATGCTGAAATACGGCATGCCGGACCTGCGCGACTTCTTCAACGCCGACGTTCGCTGGATGACGCACTACGGCTTCCGCCCGCTGGACATGCCGACCTTGTTCGGCGGCCTCTCGGCCTGATCGCGCGCAGATATTTAGGACACAGGTGAAATCATGAAATTCACGCTTTCCTGGCTCAAGGACCACCTTGAAACCGACGCTTCGCTGGAAGAGATCTGCGCGCGCCTGACGATGATCGGGCTCGAAGTGGAAGACGTCGACGACAAGGCCGCCTTCAAGCCCTTCGTCATCGCCAAGGTTGTTTCGGCCGAGCAGCATCCGAACGCCGACAAGCTGCGCGTGCTGATGGTCGACACCGGCGCCGGCGCTCCGATCCAGGTCGTCTGCGGCGCACCGAATGCGCGCGCCGGCCTTGTCGGCGCCTTTGCAGCCCCCGGTACCTATGTTCCCGGCATCGACGTGACGCTCGCCGTCGGCACCATCCGTGGCGTCGAAAGCCGCGGCATGATGTGCTCGGAAAAGGAACTGCAGATCTCCGAGGACCACAACGGCATCATCGACCTTCCGGCCGACGCACCCGTTGGCACGAGCTACGCGACTTACGCCGGCCTCGACGATCCGATGATCGAGATCAACCTGACGCCGAACCGGCCGGACTGCACCAGCGTCTACGGCATTGCCCGTGACCTCGCCGCTTCCGGCCTCGGCACCTTGAAGGCGCGCAACGCGCCGACCTTCAAGGTGGAAGGCGACACGCCCACCAAGCTGACGCTCGACCTCGGCGAAGACAAGCATCTCTGCCCCGGCTTCTCGCTGCGCCTGGTGCGCGGCGTCAAGAACGGCCCGTCGCCGAAGTGGATGCAGCAGCGTCTGCTCGCCATCGGCCTGCGCCCGATCAACGCGCTGGTCGACATCACCAACTACATGACCTTCGACCAGGGTCGCCCGATGCACGTCTTCGACGCCGCCAAGGTCAAGGGCAACCTGACGGTCCGTCGCGCCAAGGACGGCGAGACGGTGCTGGCGCTCGACCAGCGCGAATACAAGCTCGGCCCGAACAACGTGGTCATAGCAGACGAAAAGGCGATCGAGTCGATCGGCGGCGTCATGGGCGGCGAACATTCCGGCTGCGACGAGAACACCACCGACGTGCTGATCGAGTCGGCGCTCTGGGACCCGATGAACATTGCCAAGACCGGCCGCACGCTCGGCATCATCACCGATGCGCGCTACCGCTTCGAACGCGGCGTTGATCCGGAATATATGGTGCCCGGTCTCGAGCGCACCACCGAGTTGGTGCTCGAACTCTGCGGCGGCACGGCAGCCAAGGCCGAAGTCGTCGGCTATGCCGGTCATGAGCCGAAGATCGTCGACTTCCCGGTCTCCGAAGTGAAGCGCCTGACAGGCCTCGAAGTCTCCTCCGAGGAGAGCGTCTCGATCCTGAAGAAGCTCGGCTTCGGCGTTGAAGGTTCCGGCGATCGCTTCAAGGTCTCGGTTCCGTCCTGGCGCCCCGATGTCGACGGCAAGGCCGATCTCGTCGAAGAGGTCATGCGCATTCACGGCGTCGACAACATTGTCGCCGCCCCGCTGCCGAGCCACGGCACAGTTAACGGCAAAATCCTGACGACGCTGCAGATCCGCACGCGCCTTGCCAAGCGCGCGCTTGCAAGCCGCGGCATGCTCGAAGCGGTCACCTGGTCGTTCATCTCCGAGGAACAGGCCAAGCTCTTCGGTGGTGGCTCGGCTGCCCTGAAGCTCGCGAACCCGATTGCCTCCGACATGTCGGATATGCGTCCGTCGCTGCTGCCGGGTCTGCTGGCCGCCGCCCAGCGCAATGCCGACAAGGGTTTCGGCGACGTCGCAATCTTCGAAGTCTCCGGCACCTATGAAGGCGATACGGCGGACGCGCAGCGCCGCGTTGCCGGCGGTATTCGTCGTGGTACTGCGTCCTTGAACGGCGCCGGCCGTCTGTGGTCGAACGCCGCCAAGGGCGGCGGCAAGCCGGTCGACGTCTTCGATGCCAAGGCCGACGCCATTGCGGTGCTCGAAGCCTGCGGCGTGCCGATGGGCAACGTCCAGTTCGAGCCGGGCGGTCCCGCCTGGTACCATCCGGGCCGCTCCGGCACGATCAAGCTCGGCCCGAAGATCGTTCTCGGCACCTTCGGCGAGTTCCATCCGAAGACGCTCGAAGCGCTCGACGTCTCGGGTGCGCTTGCAGGCTTCGAGATCTATGTCGACGCCATGCCCGAGCCGAAGAAGAAGGCGACCCGCACCAAGCCGGCGCTCGACCTCTCGCCGTTCCAGGCGGTCAAGCGCGACTTCGCCTTCGTCGTCGACAAGACGGTGGAAGCCGGCGCCATCCTGCGTGCCGCTTCCGGTGCCGACCGCAAGCTGGTCACCGGCGTCAGCGTCTTCGACGTCTTTGAGGGCGCATCGCTCGGTGAAGGCAAGAAGTCGATCGCCATCGAGGTGACCATCCAGCCGGTCGAGCGTACCCTCACCGACGAGGATTTCGAGGCGCTCACCGCCAAGATCGTCGCCAATGTGACGAAGACGACCGGCGGCGTTCTGCGCGCCTGATCCGTTCGACAAAACGGATACCGAAGGGCCGCTGCACCGCAGCGGCCCTTTTCGTTGCGGCCTATTGCGCGCGCTGCATCAGCTCGATGCGGTTGCCGAACGGGTCGTTGACATAACATCTGCGGTAGTCGGCAAGCGGCTCGTCCTCGGCGATCGTCACGCCGCCGGCTTCGAGCCTGAGGATCATCCGCTCGAGATCGTCGACCAAAAAGGCCGGATGGGCCTTGCGCGCCGGCACGAAATCCTGGTCGATGCCGAGGTGCAGGCGGATGCTGCCCCGCTCGAACCAGCAGCCGCCACGGCCACGCAGATTGGCGGGCTTGACGACCTCCGTCAGCCCGAGCAATCCGCCATAGAAGCCGCGCGCCAAGTCTTCGCCGCCTTCCGGTATCGCAAGCTGCACATGGTCGATGGCAAGCAGCCGGCCGGTCGATGTGGACTCGGGTCCGCCGTCCGTCATTGCGCGTGCAGGTGATAGATCTTGTTGACGATCAGCCAACGGCCGTCGATCTTCACCAGCGACAGGTAATTGGAGAAGCGCTCTCCGGCGAAGCTGTCGATGACCTTCACCGTGGCGGCGTCGCCGGTGATGTCGATCATCTGCACGTCCATTTCCGGCTGTGTTCCGGGCGGTGCTGCGCCGGCGTCGAGGATCGCCTTGATGAAGCCGTCACGCGTCATCCATTCGAGTGCGCCCTGGTAGTTGCCGATGATCGCAGCATCCGGATGGAACGCCTTGCGCAGCGCCCCCTCGTTGGCAAATGCCATGCCGTCGACATAGAGGTGCACCACTGCACTGATCGCCTGTTCGTCGGACATCCCCGCTCCTCCTGACCTTTTGACCGTCGATCAAGAGGTAGGGCACCCGGCGGGAATTTCGATGGGTGATCTCCTCGCGCCGGTGGCGCGAGGAGAAGGTGTCAGCGGTTGGTGAGCGCCAGCGACGCATCCGTGTAGCGCTTTCCGGCCACAAGGGCCGGGGAGAGGGCTTCGGCGAGCCGGCTCGATTCTTCGGCCGTGAGCGTGATGTCCGCAGCGGCGGCGTTCTGTTCCAGATGGTCGAGCTTGCGGGCGCCGGGGATCGGAACGATGAAGTCGCCCTGGTTGATCACCCAGGCAAGGGCCAGTTGGGCGGCGGTGATACCCTTTTCCTCGGCCAGCGCCTGCAGCGTTTCGACCTGCCGGACGTTGGCCTCGAGATTCTCCGCCTGGAACCGCGGCAGCGAGCGGCGGAAGTCGTCGGCTTCCAGATCCTCGGCCTTGCGGATCGCGCCGGTCAGCATGCCGCGTCCAAGCGGGCTGTATGGCACGAAACCGATGCCGAGTTCGCGGCAAGTGGCAAGCACGTCTTCTTCCGGATCACGCGTCCACAGCGAATACTCGCTCTGCACCGCGGCGATCGGATGAACCATGTGGGCGCGGCGGATGGTGGCGGCACTCGCTTCCGAAAGGCCGAGCGCGCGCACCTTGCCCTCGCGCACCAGCTCGGCCATGGCGCCGACGGTGTCCTCGATCGGTACGTCAGGGTCGACGCGGTGCTGGTAGTAGAGATCGATGACATCTGTGCCGAGCCGCTTGAGCGAGGCTTCCGCTACCGCCTTCGCATGCTCCGGCCGGCCGTCGACGCCCCTGATCGCCTGGACGCTCGGCACGCCGGTCTCGATGCGGAAGCCGAACTTGGTGGCGATGACCACCTTGTCACGCACCGGGCCGAGCGCCTTGCCGACGAGTTTTTCGTTCTCGAAGGGACCATAGACTTCGGCCGTGTCGAAGAAGGTGACGCCGAGATCGACGGCGCGCTGCAGCGTGCGGATCGATTCCGCTTCGTCCGCAGCGCCATAGGCGAAACTTATGCCCATGCATCCAAGGCCGATGGTGGAGACGGTAAGCTCACTTCCGAGTTTGCGGGTCTTCATGTCGTGTCCTTTATGGCTGCCATGCGTCGGAGCTAGCGCGTTGGGAGCGCACGTCTATCGTCCGAGGCATGAAATGGTGGGTGGTCACCGCCGCCTACGCCCTTTTGTGGCGGCGCGACGGGTTCCTCTGCGTCATCGCCAGACGAGCTCCTCGCTTCGTCCTGACGCTGGCGACATGTGAAGAATAGGGCTCGATGGGGCGGCTGAAAATCACTGTCAATTCTCACGGGCTGTTCTATTATTTCGATCAATGAACAGAACACAGCTCTCCCAACTCGCGGTATTGGCCGCCGTCGCCGCCCATGGCAGCTTTCGTGGCGCCGCGCGCGAACTGGGCGTCGCACCGTCGGCCGTCAGCCACGCCGTCGGCAGCCTCGAGGCGAGCCTCGGCATTCGCCTGCTCGCCCGCACCACCCGCAGCGTCGCGCCGACGGAGGAGGGGCGCCGGCTGCTCGAACGGCTGGCGCCGGCGCTCGACGAGATAGCCCATGCTTTGGAAGCGGCCGCCGACGCCCGCGAGCGTCCCGCCGGCAATCTTCGCATCACTGCACCGCGTTTCGCTGCCGATCTGATCCTTGCGCCGCGCCTGGGCGCCTTCCTGGACCGCTATCCCGAGATTGTGCTCGAAATCGCCAACGAGGACGGCTTCACCGACATCGTCCAGGAAGGTTTCGATGCCGGCATCAGGCTCGGTGAGAGCCTGGAGGCCGACATGATCGCGGTGAAGGTCGGGCCGGAGCTCGAAAGCGCCGTCGTCGCGTCGCCCGAATACTTCCAACGCTACGGCCGGCCGCAGCATCCGCGCGACCTCGCGCAGCATCGCTGCATCCGTCGGCGCTTCTCCAACGGGACGCTTTATCGCTGGGAATTCGAGAAGGATGGCGAGGAACTGACGGTGTCGGTCGAGGGACCGCTGATCCTTGGCGAAGACCGACCGATCATCAAAGCGACAATGGGCGGCGCCGGCCTTGCCTATCTCTTCCTGTCGCGCGTCGAGACCGCGATTGCCGAAGGCAAGCTGGAGCGCGTCATGGCGGACTGGTGCGCGCCCTATGCCGGTCCCTATCTCTACTATCCGAGCCGCCGGCAGATGCGGCCGGCACTGCGCGCCTTTATCGATTTCTTCCGGCACAGCGGCTAGCCGCGGCGCGAAATCGGGTGGCGCGACAGACCCGGATCTGGAATGCCATCGGTTTCGTGTCTTGATGAGAGGAAGGCCCATGAAGAAGCCCGGTTCGATGAAGGGCCTTGAAGATCTCGGCCGGGTGCGGCTTTCCCAAAACTTCTTCTTCCGCGACTTCCTGCATTCGGAAATCGCAGATTTCTACCGCATCCCGAACATTCCCGATGATCCGGATCTGGCGATCGAGGCCGGGCGGCGTTTGTGCGAAGAGTTGCTGGAGCCGCTGGAGGCGACCTTCGGTCGTCTCGTCATCCGATCCGGCTATCGCAATCGCGCCGTCAACGGCTTCGGCAATGCCAACGGGCTGAACTGCTCGACCAATGCGGCCTCGGCCGCAGATCACATCTGGGACATGCGCGATGCGGACGGATGCATCGGCGCCACCGCCTGTATCGTCATTCCCTGGGTCTGGGACCGGCGCGGCGAGATCGGCGGCTGGCAGTCGATCGCCTGGTGGATCCACGACCATCTGCCCTATGCCTCGCTCTGTTTCTTCCCGAAGCTCTGGGCTTTCAACATCCAATGGCACGAGCGGCCGGCGCGCCGGATCATGAGTTTCGTCGAGCCGCGCGGTGTCTTGACCAAGGCCGGTGCGGCGAACCAGGGAGGCCGCCATGCCGAGGCCTATGCCGGGTTTCCTGACTTGAGGACCGCGCCGATATTGACCTTGTAGCGCACATGCTCGTCGGTGCCGGAGTAGCGGTCATAGAGCCGCCGCGCCGTTGCATTGTCGGCCTCGGTGTACCAGTAGAGCCGGTCCCAGCCCTTATCCTGGCAATGCGCGATCAGATCGTCGATCATCGCCCGCGCCACGCCCTGGCCGCGTGCGGCAGGCTCGACATAGAGATCCTCGATGTAGCAGATCGGATGGCGGAAGAAGGTGGCGAGCTGCTCCTGGCAGATCGCAAAGCCGACCACCTGCCCGTCGAGGATCGCCAGCCGCGCAAAGAGCGGCGCGGAGGGATCGATCAACCGGTTCCAGGTGCCGTCGATGATGTCTTCGGCGAGTTCGCTGCCGGAAAAGGCGACATAGCCGGCCCAGAGGCGACGCCAGTCCGCCTCGTCGCCGCCTGTCGCGGCGCGTATCGTCAATGCCATCGTGTTGTTTTTGCTCCCGTCATTCACCGACGTCGTTGAGTTTTCGCACCGCCTCGTCCGACAACCTGAGTTCGGCGGACCGAATGAGGCTCTGCAATTGCGCAAGGCTGGTGGCGCTGGCGATGGGGGCCGTGACGCCTTTGCGCGTGCGGATCCAGGCAAGGGCGATTTCCGCCTGGGTCGCTCCGGTGTCGGCCGAGATGTCGTCGAGCACGCCGAGGATGCGCATTCCGCGTCCGTCGAGATATTTCTCGACGCCGCTGCCGCGCACCGAGCCTTCGAGGTCCTTGTGCGTCCGGTATTTCCCGGAAAGGAAGCCTCGCGCCAGCCCGAAATAGCTGATGACGCCGATCTCCTCGGTGATGCAGAGGTCGCGCAGCGGCCCTTCGAAGGCATCGCGGTCGTAGAGATTATATTCCGGCTGCAGCACCTGATAGCGGGGCAGGCCCTGGTTGGCGGACACGTCGAGCGCCTCGCGCAGTTGCAGCGAATTGAGGTTGGAGGCGCCGATCGCCCGCACCTTGCCTTCGGACAGAAGCTGGTCGTAGGCCGCAAGCGTCTCCTCGTAGGGCGTTTCCGGATCCGGCCAGTGCGAGAGATAGAGGTCGATATGGTCGGTCTGCAGGCGTTTCAGCGAATCCTCGACCGCCTGCAGGATCCACCGGCGCGAAAGTCCCTTGCGATCGGGGCCGAGTTCGGAGCCGACCTTGGTGACGATGACCGCCTTGTCGCGAGACCGGCCCGACTGTTTCAGCCACTTGCCGATGATCGTTTCGGACTCGCCGCCCTGATTGCCGGGCGCCCAGGAAGAATAGACATCGGCGGTGTCGATGGCGTTGAACCCGGCATCGAAAAAGGCGTCGAGCAGCGCGAAAGAGGTCTTCTCATCGGCGGTCCAGCCGAAGACATTGCCGCCGAAGACGAGGGGCGCGATTGTCAGGTCGGTGCGGCCAAGTCTCAGTTTTTCCATGGTTTCGCTCCATTGGACTGGATGAAGGCATGTTGCGATCGGGAGGATTGCGAGGGAAAGATAGGGCAGAAAAGCTGACATTGTCACCCGCCTTTCGGCAATTTTCTGCACGGTACCCTTCTTCGCCAAACAGCGCTCTGCCGCTTGCTAGGTACGTACCTCGGCGCTAGTCTCTGCCGCCAAATCAGGGAGCCTTGTCATGTTACGTTTCGGAATTCTGTCCACGGCCAGGATCGGCCGCGACCTCGTCGTGCCGGCCATTCAGGACGCGGAGAACGCCGTCGTTTCGGCTGTTGCCAGCCGCGACTTCGCCAAGGCCCGGGCCATGGCCGATCGCTTCTCCGCGCCGCATGCCTTCGGTTCCTACGAAGAGATGCTGGCCTCCGACGTCATCGATGCGGTCTATATTCCGCTGCCGACGGCGCAGCATGTGGAGTGGTCGGTCAAGGCCGCCAATGCCGGCAAGCATGTGCTTTGCGAAAAGCCGATTGCGCTGCGTGCCTCCGAGATCGACCAGCTCATCGCCGCGCGTGACCGCAACGGCGTCGTGATCGCCGAAGCCTTCATGGTCACCTACAGCCCGGTCTGGCGAAAGGTCCGCTCGCTGATCGCCGAGGGCGCGATCGGCCGGCTGCGCCACGTCCAGGGTGCCTTCACCTATTTCAACCGCGACCCCAACAACATGCGCAACATCCCGGCGCTCGGCGGTGGCGGCCTGCCGGATATCGGCGTCTACCCGACGATCACCACCCGCTTCGTCACGGGCAAGGAGCCGGTGCGCGTTCAGGCAAGCACCGATCGCGATCCGGAATTCGGCACGGATATCTATTCGAGCGTGCGCGCCGATTTCGGTGATTTCGAGCTGAGCTTCTACATCTCCACCCAGTTGGCGGCCCGCCAGGTCATGGTCTTCCATGGCGACAAGGGCTTCATCGAGGTGAAGTCGCCCTTCAATGCTGACCGCTACGGCCGCGAGGAAGTGGAACTGACGAATCAGAACCACGCCCAGTCCCAGCTCTTCCGCTTCCAGGACGCGCGCCAGTACAAGCTCCAGGCGGAGGCTTTCGCCCGCGCCGCCAGCGGCGAGGACGAGGAAGTGGTGACGCTGGAAAACTCCCGCCTCAATCAGAAATTCATCGACGCGATCTACCGCGCCAGCGCCAAGGACGGTTGGGAGACCATCTGATCGACGGCAAGGGCCCGCCGGTCTTGCCGGCAGGCCCTTGCCTCTTGATCTCCTGCGACCATCCGGTCAGGCAAGCGCTGCCTGTTCTCGTGCGAGGCCCCGCAGCTTGAAGATCAGAAAGTCGGCGACCGTGATCACGCCGATGACGATGAAGCCGATACCTGCGACAGTGAGCAACGGATAGGCCGCGACCAGCAGCGCGACGCTTGCCACCTCCCAGAGGATGTCGCCGGCGATGCTGACGCGTGCCGCCGAAGCGACCGGCCCGCCGTTGCGCGCTGCGGCAAGGTGGAAGATCCCCCAGAAGACCAGCCCGACGCCGAGCATCTTCATCATCGCCGCTGTCGCGGCAGGGCTGAAGAGCGAAGCAAGCGGGGCGGCAAAAAGGATCAGCACGGCGCCGACGGCAAGAGAGTAGATGCCGTCGGCAAGGAAGGTCTTGTTGAGCAGGCTGCGGTTCGAGAGGTTCATCGTCGGCTCCATCGGTTTGTCGATGACCGGAGATTGCCGGTTCGGTGTCATTAAACCAATTACCTCTGAGGTAATGGATTTTACGACCGGCGCGCGCCACTCTCCGGCAGAACGGAGAATCACGATCTATGCAGTTTGGTGAACATCTGAAGGAATGGCGCGGGCACCGCCGCATGAGCCAGCTTGATCTTGCGGTTGCCGCCGGCATCTCGGCGCGCCACCTGTCCTTTCTCGAAACCGGCCGCTCGAAACCGTCGGAGGGCATGATCCTGCGGCTGGCCTCGGTGCTGGAAGTCCCCGCCCGCGACCAGGGCACGCTGTTTTCGGCAGCCGGCTATCGACCGCGCATGGCGACGCGGCCTGCCGCCGGGCTGGACGCCATGCCGCCGGTCGTTGCCAATGCCATCAGACTGATTCTCGCGCGCCACGATCCCTATCCGGGGCTGGTGCTCGACCACGAATATACGCTGCTTGTCGTCAATCCGGCGCTGGCGAGCCTTGCTGTTGCCGCCGACATTCCGTTCCAGCCCGGAGAGAACTTCCTCGACACGTTTCTTGGCAACGACAATGTGCGCAAGCTGGTCGTCAACTGGGAGGCCGCTGCCGCCGATCTGGTGCAGCGGGTCAGGACCGAAGCCTGGTTGCAAGGTCCGCGCAGCCGTCTCGGCAAACGGCTGGAAAAAGCCGCGTCCAATCCGGCCGTGGCGCGTGCGATCGAGAACCATCCGGACACCGACCGGCTGCCGGTTCTGCCGATCGAGCTCGACATCGGCGGCCTGCGACTAAGCTTCATCACCACGCTTCAGACTTTCGGCTCGACCCAGGATGCGCTGGTCGAGGGCGTGCTGATCGAATCCTTCTTTCCGGCGGACGAGGAGACCAGGGCGTTCTTCGAACGCAAGGGATGACGGGCTACCGGTCGCGCTCGATGCCGATGGCGATTGCGCCGCAAATCATCAGCGCGACGCCCATGTTGTAGGCGCCGATCGCTGCCGCCGCCTGGATCCAGTCGCCGTTTGCGCCGGCCAGCGCCAGCAGCCCCGTGCCGGCAAACAGGCAGGCGCGGGCGGATTTGAGGCCGCATATGGCAATGCCGAGGACGAAGGATGCGGTGACGATCATGAGGCCCGGCTATCCCCTTAGGAGTTGATGATGATCATGCCGCTGATGATCAGCGCGGCGCCGAAGGCGTAGCGCAGCGTCACCGCCTCGCCGAGAAAGACGGCGGCGAGCAGCGGCACGATGCAGAAGGTGAGCGCCATGAAGGAATAGGCGATCGTCAGGGGCACCGACTTGATCGTGAAGATCCAGATGATCGTTCCGATGCCATAGACGGCGAGCGCGATCAGCAGGGTCGGGCTGAGGGCCAGGGCCAGAAGTCCCTGGGCACTGGCGTTCCCGGTCTTCGCGCTTGTCAGCTTGAAGAGTATCTGCCCTGCCGAGATCAGCACCGGGGTGAAAAACAACCCGAACCAGACGGTGGGTGCGAGATTGAGGTTCATCGCCATGCCTCACTCCGCCGCGGCAGTTCTGTCTTCGCAATAGAAGATGTCGCGGCCGATATCGACGCATGCGTGCGCGGCTGGAACCGGATGCATCGCCCGCAGGAAGGAGTGGGTGTAGGGGAAGAAATTGAAGTGCGGATTGAAGGTGTAGCGATATTCGCGCTCGCGCGGCACGACGATGATCAGCCGCCGGCGGGTAATCCGGCGAAGCTCGGCGATTGCCTTGCGATAGTCGAGGATGTGCTCGATCACATGCGTGCAGACGACCGTGTCGAATTCGCCGTCGGCAAAGGGCAGGTCTTCGATCATCGCGGCGTGGTATTCGATGCCTTCGATCCGTGCCGCATCGTCGATTGCGAAGTCGACGCCGGCGAGGCGCGTGAGGTCAGGTTTGGTCTCCCGGATCCGCTTCAGGAGAACACCGGTGCCGCAACCAACGTCGCAGACGCTGTCGCCGACGACGCTTGCCGCGATCTTGCGCACGCAGGCTTCGGAATTGTCCGTTCCCTCGTGCACCCGGGGATGCTGCCGGTAGAGGTCCTCGTACTCGTTCGCTGACAGGAACGGTGCCCGTGCGCGAAAGTCGGCGAGATGCGCGATGTGCTTGCCCCAGGCGAGGCTCGCCATGCCCTTGAACAGGCGCGAATCCCTGAGGATCGGTGGAATGACGTCTTCGATCAGGAAGCGGATGCGATTGGTCGTTTCCCGGTTCATCCGCGGCGCTCCCGCACAATGCGTGGTGCCGACTGCAATCCGGCCTCCTGGATGTCGACGCTCTCGGCCGGCATGGCCCGCGAAGGGGTTGCGATGTAGTGCAGCCGGAGCTGCTCGGTGCGGGCGCGCGAGACCGAATCGAGGATCAGGCCTGCCGTGAACGTGATGATCGACATCATCAGCATGGCCAGCGCAAAGACCCAGGTGGGCATGCGCGGCACGAGCCCGGTCGCGAAATATTCGAGCAGGACGGGCATCATGAAGCCGATGCTCGTCGCAAAGAAGGCCATGGCGATCACGCCGAAGAACGTGAAGGGCCGCGTTTCCTTCATGAGCATCGCGAAGGTCCAGAGGATCTTGGCGCCGTCCTTGTAGGTCGACAGCTTGGAATGGGAACCTTCCGGGCGCCGGCCATAGTCCAGTTCAAGTTCCGCGACCGGCAACTTGAGACGCGAGGCATGGACCGACATCTCCGTCTCGATTTCGAAGCCGTTGGAAATGGCCGGGAAGCTCTTGGCAAAGCGCCGCGAGAGCACGCGGTAACCGGAGAAGATGTCGTTGAAATCCGTGCCGAAGATTTCCCGATAGAGAATGTTGAAGAGCCTGTTGCCGAAGGCGTGGCCCTGCCGGCCGGCGTCGTCGTGGACCCCGCGACGCGTTCCGACGACCATGTCTGCGCGCTCGGTGATCAGGGTGCGGATCAGATCTTCCGCATCGGTCGGGCAATAGGTGCTGTCGCCGTCCGCCATGACGTAGATGTCGGCGTCGATATCGGCGAGCATGCGCCGCACCACGTGCCCCTTGCCCTGCCGGCGCTCGCGCACGACGGTCGCGCCGGCGAGCATCGCCTTCAGCGCGGTGCCGTCGGTCGAGTTGTTGTCATAGACGTAGATGCGTGCCGTCGGCAGTGCCGTCTGGAAACCCTGGACCACCTGTCCGATGGTCGACGCTTCGTTGTAGCAAGGCAGGAGAACGGCGATGTTGAAGCGGTCGAACATCAGGGTGGCTCGGTTGCTGTTGGATCGCGCCATCATAGGATCAGGGTGTTAACAAGGTGCCAAGGTGCGCCGCGCGGGGCGGTCCAAGCGGCATGCGCCGCTGCCGTGCGCTTTACGCTTTCTTGATCGCAGGGGCGTAAGCTCCGCGCGATCAAGAGGGGCGTAGACCTATGTCGGGCGGCACGGCAGCACTACCGGAAATGGCGGCGATGCCCAGGCAGCGGCGGTTCTCGTCGAACCTCCTATGGATGGCGCTCGCCTATGGCGTGCCCACGGTTCTTTTCCTCGTCATCCAGTTCATGCGGGCACCGGATTATCTCGGCCGCGACAATGACGATGCCATGCGCCTGGTCGAGGTGCGCGACCTCCTTGCCGGCCAGAGCTGGTTCGACCTGACGCAGCCCCGCCTGGGGCTCGAGGGTGGAACGCTGATGCACTGGTCGCGCCTGATCGACCTGCCGATCGCCGGGCTGATGTTCATGTTCCGGCCCTTTGTCGGCGTGGCGCAGGCGGAAGTCCTGGCGCTGGCGATCTGGCCGATGGCGCTCGCGGTCGCGCTGCTGGCGGTGATGGGGCTCGCCGGACGTCGGGCGGGCGGCACGGCCGCCATGCATTTCTGCCTGGGGCTGACTGCGATCTTCATCGCCACGTCGAACCGCTTCCTCGGGGGCGCGATCGACCACCACAATGTACAACTGGTGCTGGCCGCGGTCATGGTGGCCATGCTCGTCGATCGCCGGTATCGTGCCCTGAACTATGCGCTTGCCGGGGTGGCGGCGGCCATCGCGATCGCCGTCGGTGCGGAAACCACGCCCTTCGTGGCCGTCGTCTGCGCCATCGTTGCCTGCCAATGGCTCTGGGCCGGCCAACCGGCCGCCCGCGCGACCGTCGCATTCGGCCTGTCGCTGGCAACGGGCCTCAGCGTCATCTTCTTTTCGACCGTGCCGCCGCGCCTCTATTTCGTCGCGACCTGCGACAATCTCTCGATCGCCTTCTACTCGCTGGCGCTGACCGGCGGCGTCCTCCTGGCGCTCGCGGCCGTCACGGTCAGCCACCGCGCGCCGGCGCTGCGCCTCGGCGCGCTCGCTCTCTGCGGTCTCGGCGTTGTCGCGGTCGCCCTGGCGGTGGCGCCGCAATGCCTCGGCAATCCGCTGGCCGGTCTCGATCCGCTGCTCGTCGAGCTCTGGCTCGACCAGGTCTCCGAAGCCCGTTCCGTCGCGCTGATCGCGGCGCAGGAGCCGACCAATATCGGCGCTTACTATTTCACCGGCGCCTTTGCCTCGGCCATCTGCGTCTGGCGCATCTGGCGTCGCGACCGGGTCGATCTCCATCTCGTGCTCCTGGCCCTGGTGTTTTCGAGCCTGGCGATCGCGCTTGTCCAGGTCCGCGGCATGGCATTCTCCAACCTGCTCGCCATCGTGCCGATGGCGCTGCTGCTGGCCGATCTGCGCGCGCGGTCGAGCGGCGGAACGGCTGGGGCCCGCGCCTCCCTTCTCTATGTCGGTGCGCTGCTCGTTTCCGTTCCGGCGACGTGGGCCATTGCCGGAACGCTTGCGGAAAAGGGGATCAACGGGTTTGCTGCAACGGAGAGAGCGGTCACCAACGGCGAGGCGTGCCTGAGCGACGTCGCACTTGCCGATATTGAGCGGCTTGCGCCGTCGCTGGTCGTCGGGCCGTCGGATATCGGCGCGACGCTGCTTCGCCGCACGGAACACCGCGTGCTCAGCGCTCCCTATCATCGCAATGCCGCCGGCATGCTCCGCGAGCTGAAGATCGGCCTGGCCGAGCCTGAAGCCGCAGCCGTCCTGTTGCACCAGCTCGGCCAGCCCGTGCTCGCCTTCTGCGCCGTCGACGTGCAAACGCAGATCATAGCTGCCCGCGCCCCCGATGGTCTCTATGCCGACCTCGCCGCCGGGCGCGTGCCGGCGTTTCTGACGCCGCTCCCGGTGTCGGAAGGCTCACCCATCCGGCTCTACACGCTGTCGCCTTGAGCGCCACGCCCCTGGCGCGTGGAAAGCGTGAGGGATGTGCTGGCCTTCGGCGAAGGGTGCGGTAAAAGAGGCAATGGCCTCTTTCTTCGACAACGATTCTCCGAGCAACCTCACCGAATATTCGGTGTCCGAGCTTTCGGGCTCGATCAAGCGAACGGTCGAACAGGCCTTCGACCAGGTGCGCGTGCGCGGCGAGATCTCGGGCTATCGCGGCCCGCATTCCTCGGGCCACGCCTATTTCGCGCTCAAGGACGACCGCGCGCGCATCGACGCGGTGATCTGGAAGGGTACCTTTTCGCGGCTGCGCTTCCGTCCGGAAGAGGGCATGGAGGTGATCGCGACCGGCAAGGTCACGACCTTCCCCGGCTCGTCGAAGTATCAGATCGTCATCGAGACGATGGAGCCGGCCGGAGCCGGCGCGCTGATGGCGCTGCTCGAAGAGCGCAAGCGCAAGCTCGCCGCCGAAGGGCTGTTCGACGCCAATCGCAAGAGGCCGTTGCCCTATATGCCCAAGGTGATCGGCGTCGTGACGTCTCCGACCGGCGCCGTCATCCGCGATATCCTGCACCGCATTGCCGATCGCTTTCCCGTCCATGTCGTCGTCTGGCCGGTTCGGGTGCAGGGCGATGGCTCGGGTGACGAGGTGGCAGCGGCGATCCGCGGCTTCAACGCGGTCGAGCCCGGCGGGCCGATTGCGCGGCCGGATGTGCTGATCGTTGCGCGTGGTGGCGGTAGCCTCGAAGACCTCTGGGGCTTCAACGACGAGGCCGTCGTGCGCGCAGCCGCCGCCTCCGAGATCCCATTGATTTCTGCCGTCGGCCACGAGACCGACTGGACGCTGATCGACTATGCCGCGGACCAGCGCGCGCCGACGCCGACGGGTGCTGCCGAAATGGCAGTGCCGGTCAGGGCCGATCTCGAAGCCGGTCTCTCTGGCCTGTCGGCCCGCCTCAAGTCGGCCGTCGGCCGCCAGATGGACAATCGCCGCCAGTCGGTGCGGGCGCTCGCACGGGCGCTGCCGTCGCTCGACCAGTTGCTGGCGTTGCCGCGCCGCCGCTTCGACGAGGCCGCCCTCGGGCTCGGGCGCGGCCTCACGATGAACACAGCCAACAAGCGGCGCCAGTTCGAGCGCGCCTCGGCCGAGTTGCGTGCCGATCTTCTCAAGGGCAAGCTTTCCGAGCGCCGCCAGCGCCTGGTCGACGCCATGAACAAGGCCGACCGCATCGTCGAGCGGCAAGTACATCGCGGCGAGGCGCGGGTTTCGGCGGCCGACGCTGCACTGCGCGCCTTGCCTTCGCGCCTCATCGGCCAGATCCATCGCGCATCCGATCGCGTGGCCGGCCTTGCGGCCCGGTCCGATGCGGCCGTGCGCGCCGACGTCCGCCGCCTGCGCAGCGTCATCGTCGCCCAGGACCGCATCCTGCAGTCGCTTTCCTATCGCAACGTCCTGCAGCGCGGCTTTGCGCTGGTGCGTGACGCCGAAGGCGGGCCGGTGCGCCAGGCTGCATCCGTCTCGGTTGGCATGACGCTCAGCCTGGAGTTCGCCGACGGTCGCGTTTCGGCGATTGCCGGCGAAGGCGAGGGCGAGCCGGCTTCCCCGCCGACGGCGCCGCGCAAGAAGCAGACAAAACCTGCAGAGGCGGCGGGGGACCCGCCGAAACAGGGCAACCTGTTCTAGCGCGTCATCCCGCTGTCATGGCGACGGCGTAACGCCAGCGTTCCCACGAGAGCGACGGAGCCCGGCATGGTCGAGCGAGCCAAGATTATCTTCATCCACGGGGCCTCCAGCAGCGGAAAATCGACGCTGGCGCGGGCGGTCCAGGCGCAGATGGGCGAGCCGTTCTGGCATGTCTCGATCGACCATCTTCGCGATTCGGGAACGTTGCCGATGGAACGGTTCCGCCGCGGCGATTTTTGCTGGAAGGAACATCGAGCGCGCTTCTTCGACGGGTTCCACCGCTCGCTGGTCGCCTATGCGTCAGCCGGCAACAATCTCCTGCTGGAGCACATTCTCGAGGAGCCCGGCTGGGCGTCTGAGCTCGCGGTGATGTTTCAGCCGTTCGACGTGTTCTTTGTCGCGCTTCACTGTGAACTCGACGAACTGGTCCGGCGCGAACGGCTTCGCGCCGACCGGCCGATTGGCAGCGCCGCGGATGATTTTCACCGCATTCACTTCGGACAACGTTACGATCTGGAGCTCGGTCCGGGGCAGGCCGCCGAGGACCAAGCCGCGCAGTTGATTTCCGCCTGGTCGGTGCGCCGCGCGCCCTCCGCCTTCGACGCACTGGCGCTGGAGGCGCGGGCAGGATCTGGAGGATCTCAGGTCTAAGAACAGTGAGCCGGCTATCCTTCTTCGGTGCCGCTCGTCGCTCGCGAAAAACGGCATTGTATTCGGTTGATTTTTCAGCTCATTTTCCCGGCTACGGATCTTGATTCCAGATCGATATGTTAGGGAACGCCGGATGCGCATCCTGCTCGTGCTTGCTCACCCGCTCGAAGACAGTTTTGCCGCAAGCGTGGCGCGTCAGGCGCGCGCCGCCTTGGAGGCGAACGGTCATTCGGTCGACTTGCTCGACCTCTATCGCGAGGATTTCGATCCGCGCCTCACCGTTGCCGAGCGCGGCAGCTACTTCACCGACGCCTATGACCGCTCAAGCGCGGCAGATTGGATCGCGCGGCTGCAGGCGGCCGACGGGCTGGTGCTCGTCTTTCCGCAATGGTGGTTCAATTTTCCGGCGATCCTGAAGGGCTTCTTCGATCGCGTCTTTGCCCCGGGCGTCGCCTTCGACAACGACCCGGCCGGCGGTCGCATCATTCCGCGGCTCAACAATATCAAGCTCTTCTGGGCGCTGACGACGACCGGCTCGCCCTGGTGGGTGGTGCATCTCTATATGGGCAATCCGGTGAAGCGGCTGTTGAAGCGCGGCATCGCCGCCTTCTGCGCCAAGGGGCTGAACTTCCGCATGCTGGCGCTGCACGACATGGACCGGGCGACCGACGCCAAGCGCAAGGCGCATCTGGAGCGCGTCCGCCGGCTTGCCTCAAGTCTATGATCGCAGCTACTCGAACGTCGCGAGATATTTGCGCAGCAGTGCGTTGAGCACCACGCGTTCCTCGGGCGAGAGCGCGGAAACCACGCGATGCTGGTTGGCCACATGCGCGGTCGCGGCTTCGTCGACACGGCGCAAGCCTTCTTCCGTCAAGGCGATGATCACGCCCCGCCTGTCCTCGGGATTGGCGATCCGTTCGACGAGCCCCGCCTTTTCCAACTGATCGATGCGGTTCGTCATGGTGCCGGAACTGACCATGGTCGTATCGAGAAGTTCTCCGGGCGAAAGCCGATAGGGCGGCCCGGACCGACGAAGCGTCGCAAGCACGTCGAAGCTCGACGCATTCAACCCGCGTTCGGAAAACGACTTTTCGATTTCACGGGCGATATGTGTCGAGACCCGTGAGAGCCGGCCAAGCAGGCCCATGGCCGAAACGTCAAGGTCCGGCCGCTCCCGGTGCCATTGGGCCAAAATCCTGTCGACGCGATCCATCAATACCCCCATGCATTTATCTCAGCATAGAGTATCTTGACTTAGAGATAAACCGCGTTATTCTCAATTTATCTTGATATAGAGATTCTTGAGGTAAAGATATGAGCTCGAACCGCACCGTCGACCTTGCCTTGACCGCGCTGGCACCTGCCATTTGGGGCAGCACCTACCTCGTCACCACGCAGTTCCTGCCGTCCGGCTATCCGCTGACGGTCGCCATGCTACGGGCGCTTCCGGCCGGGCTGCTCCTGCTCCTCATCGTTCGGCGGTTGCCGGAAGGCATCTGGTGGCCGCGCACCTTCGTGCTCGGCGCACTCAACTTTTCCTTCTTCTGGGCGATGCTCTTCGTTTCGGCTTACAGGCTGCCGGGCGGCGTCGCCGCCACGGTGGGTGCCGTACAGCCGCTGATCGTCATCCTCCTGTCGCGCGTCTTCCTGGGCTCGCCGATCCGTCTGCTCAGCGTCGTCGCCGGCCTTGCGGGCATCGCCGGCGTTGCCCTACTGGTGCTCACGCCCGGCGCCGCGCTCGATCCGCTCGGGGTGCTCGCCGGTCTCGCCGGCGCGGTCTCCATGGCCTTCGGCACGGTGCTCAGCCGCCACTGGGCGCCGCCGGTGCCGCCGCTCACCTTCACCGCCTGGCAATTGGCGGCTGGTGGCCTCATGCTCGTGCCGGTGGCGCTGTTCTTCGAGCCGTCGCTGCCGCCGCTGACGACGGCCAACGTCCTCGGTCTTGCCTATCTCGGCCTGATCGGCGCCGCCTTCACCTATCTGCTCTGGTTCCGCGGCCTCTCGCGCCTCGAGCCTTCTGCCGTCTCGCCGCTCGGTTTCTTGAGCCCCGTCGTCGCCATCCTGCTCGGCTGGGGCGTGCTCGGAGAGCAACTGACACCGGTCCAGGCGCTCGGCATCCTCGTCGTCTTCCTCAGCGTCTGGCTCAGCCAGCGCGCGCAACTCGCCCCGAAGGTGCGACCGGCGCGGGCCTGAAAGCGGGCTTGCAACCACAGGGCATGCGCTTCACATTGCCGGGACCTCAATTCCCAGGAAGCGCATGCCGCAATGACCGAGCACCTGACGCCGGCGCACTATTTTGATCTCCTCCGTTTCGCCAGGCGCCAGACGCGCCGCGCAGCAGAAGCGGAGGATTTGCTGCATGAGGCGCTGATCGTGGCGCTCAAGGCAGGGCGCTTTCCGACCGGCAGCGATCGCGCCTGGTTCTGCGGCGTTCTCCGCAAGCTCGCAGCGATGCAGGCGCGTACTGCCGCTCGCCGACTTCGCCGGGAGCAGCAGCTTGATATCCCAGAAGCGGAAGACGCCAGTTCCGCCGATCCGCTCGCCTTCGCCGCCACGCTTTCCCCCAGTCTCAGGATCGTGATGCTGCTTGCGATCGCCGGCCACAATCGCCTCGAAATCCGTCACCTCCTTGGCATTTCCGATGAAGCGCTGCGCCAGCGCATCCTGATGCTGCGCCGGGCCTGGCGTGATGCCGGCCATGTCGAGACCAGTCTGGAGTTGACCGGGCTTCGTTATCCGCTCGAAAGCGGCCGTATTCGTCAGGCCCTGCTGCCGGTCACCCGCGGCGGCCGCGCCGCCTTTGCCAGCCACGATCCGGACGGCCATCTCTTCGCGATCAATTTTTCGCCGCGCGTGTCTCACGAAACGGCAACCGGCGGCAACAAGCCGGCGTAACAAGCACAAGGGAATCAACCAATGCTGTCGAAACCACGTATCGGGGCCATCTGCTACTTCGTCTCGGAACTTACCCGGACGGAAGCCTTCTACCGTGATGTCCTGGGTCTCAACGTCCAGCGCATGGAGGACGACGAAGCCGGCGCCTGGCTGATGGCCAAGATAGAAGACGAGGTCGAATTGATCTTTTTCGTCGCGGAAAGCAAACCGGGCAACACGCCGATCGTCGTGTTCGATCTCGCCGAAGGCGGCATCGACGATGTCGTGGGCGGCCTCGCCGAAAAGGGAACCACCATCGTCACGCCGGTGAGCCATGCGCCCGGCGGCTGGTCAGCGGAGTTCGCCGATCCCGATGGTCATGTCCTGTCGCTCTACCAGTCGGCGGAGATGCCGCGTCTGAAGCGGGCTGCCAACGCTTGAAGGGGCAGTTTCCCCAATAGAAAAGGCCGCCGCATGTCCTGCGGCGGCCACAAGCCTTTCAGGCCGGACGATACTGGGGAGGGGCGTGATCAGGCCCATTCGCCCTTTCGCATGACCGGGACGCGGCTGCCGTCGGCGCGCACGCCGTCGATGTCGACCTGGCCCGAGCCGATCATCCAGTCGATGTGAATGAGGCTGGAATTGCCGCCCTGGGCGCGGATCTGGTCAGGTGTCAGCTTGGCGTCGTCGACGAAGCAGCCGGAATAGCACTGGCCGAGCGCGATGTGGCACGAGGCGTTTTCGTCGAACAGCGTGTTGTAGAACAGGATGCCGCTTGCCGAGATCGGCGAGGAATGCGGCACCAGAGCCACTTCGCCGAGCCGGCGCGCGCCCTCGTCGGTGTCGAGCACCTTGTTCAGTACTTCCTCGCCGCGCGATGCCTTGGCTTCGACGATCCGGCCGCCCTCGAAACGCACTTGGATGTTGTCGATCAGAGTGCCCTGGTGCGACAATGGCTTGGTCGAGGAGACATGGCCTTCGACACGCAGCGCATGCGGGGTCGTGAACACCTCCTCGGTCGGGATGTTCGGGTTGCAGGTGAAGCCGTTCTTGGCCTCCGATGCGCCGCCGCACCAGAGATGGCCATCGGCAAGCCCGACGGTCAGATCGGTGCCCGGGCCGGTGAAGTGCAGCGCTGCAAAGCGTTCGCCGTTCAGCCAGGCCGAGCGCCGGGCGAGGTTGGCGTTGTGCTCCTTCCAGGCGGCCACCGGATCGGCGACGTCGACGCGCGAGGCGGCGAAGATGGCGTTGGCGAGCTTCTCGACGGCAACCTCTTCCGGATCATTAGGGAAGACGAGCTTCGCCCAGGACGGGTTCGGGTAGGAGACGATGTTCCAGTTGATGTCGAAGTTGGAGATCTTTTCGAGCGCCGGCTTGTACGCGATCGAGTTCGCCTTGTTGGCGCGCGCCACCTTGGCCGGATCCTGCGCCGACAGCATCATCGGGTTGTCGCCGGAGATCGCAAGCCGCGCTGCACCACCGGCGAAAGCTTCGGCCATGCCCTTGAACAACCAGTCGCTTGCCCGGTCGAAGCTCTCGTCCGGTGCATAGGCATAACGCGAAAGCGTCGTGTCCTCGTCCGAATAGAGAGTCGTCACGAGGCCTGCACCGGCCTTGTAGGCGTGCTTGGTGATAAGGCGAACAAGCGGCATCGCCGCGACCGGCGCGGTCATGACAAGGTCCTGGCCGCGCTGAAGCTGCAGGCCGACCTGGATCGCGACTTCCGCGAGCTTGTCGAGTTTCACCGGGTCGATCGGATCGGGCGTATTGGCGGGAAAGGTCATGATCTACCTGTCTTTCTGAAATCGGAAGAAGAAGACTTAGAGCGCTTTGCGGCGAAAATGAAGGCTGAGTGCCGGAGGTTTGGTGCAATCAGCGCGCGCCGAGGGCCGCACGCACCCGCTCGACATTGCTCCTGTGCACGGCCTCGTACGGCGCGAAATAAAGGATCGCGCCGGAGGCGATATCCGCGGCGGCGAATTCCTTGAGCGTGCCTGTGGCAGCACCGGTCGAGATCGCCTGCGTCAGCCGCTCGATGTAGCCGCGATTGGCGTCGATCAGGTCCGGCCCGTAGCCGCCGCTGGCGATGCGTTCGCGGTCGCCGTGGGCCGGGAGAATCCGAGCAATCGGCCACTGCCGCAGGCGCATGAGTTCGGCGATGTGCGTCGCCGTCCGATCGGCCTCGCTGATGAAGGTCGTCGTATCCTCGAGCGTATCGCCGGCCAGTAGCAACTTTTCCTCGGGCAGCCAGATCACGTTGCCGTCGGCGCTATGGATGGCGAAGTGATGCAGTTCCACCGGCCGCGTCCCGACGGTCAGCAGAAGCGTCTCGTCGAACAGCCGGCTCGGCATGACGAGCGGCTGGATCGGTGGCGTCGCCGTTTCGATCTTCTCGCGGTTCTCGTCAAGCTTCTCTGCCGTCAGCCTGAGCGCGATGATCTCGCAATCGGCAAAGACGGCATTTCCGGCCACGTGGTCCTTGTGCCAATGGCTGAGCACGACGCGGATCGTGGTGACGCCAAGGCTTTCGAGGTGGTTGCGGATCGCCCGGGCGTGATCGAGCGAGATATGGGTGTCGTAGACCAGCGCCTCGCGGCCGTCGACGATGGCGTAGGAGGCGACGCCGAGTTCGTAGGCGCCGTCATCGAGCCAGTTTGCCGCCTGCGAATAGAGCCGCACTCCGGCAACGCGCCCGTCATAGTAGGCATAGACGCCGGGATAGGGCTCAAGAATCGTCAGGGTCGAGATCATGTCGGTCACAAGGCGCTCCTCCAGCATGGCTTGCGCCCTGTCATAGAGCAGGCGCGCGCCAAACTGAAGGACGGCGTGATCTCGCGCTCTTCGCTATGCCTGTCCGGCGCGCAGCAGATAGGCGTCGTGCTCCCTGAGAAAGGTCATCAGCCGCTCACCGTAATCCGGCGTCACGGCCGCCTTGACGCTCGGCCGCTCGGCGAGCGCCTTGCGCCAGGCGCCGACACGATCGAGTCCGTCGAAAATGCCGTGATCTGCAAGCGTGTCGAAGAGATCGAAGTAACGGAAGATCGGTGCGAAGACCGCATCGACGAGCGAAAATTGTGTGCCGGCAAAGTAGGGGCCGTCGCCGAGCGCCGCTTCCATGGTCGCAAACTTGCCGGCGACCGCCTGGCGCTTCTGCTCGTAGGTTTCCTGGTCCCGGGCGGTCTCGAAGCCCCAGAGATCCGAAAGGATCGACGAGCCGAATTCCATCCAGCCGCGATGCCGGGCGCGCTCCAGCGCATCTTGCGGGTGAAGCTTCGGGCCGGCTTGGCTTTCCTCGACATATTCGGCGATCACGGAGCTTTCGAACAGCACCGCTTCGCCGCTCTGCTGCGGCACCTGCAACAGCGGCACCTTGCCGAGCGGCGAAACCTTCAGGAACCAGTCGGGCTTGGCCTTGAGGTCGATATAGGTCCGCTCGAAGCGAACGCCTTTTTCGTCGAGCGCGATCGAGGCGCGCTGCACATAGGGGCAGAGATGGTGGCTGACGAGGATAAGCATGGCGATCTCCCGGTTGAACAAAAGTAGATGCACATGCATGTATGTGGGCTTGCTTCGACTTTCAAGATGGATGTAATTGCATCTATGAGCAAAGAAACGAAAACCGACAAAAGAGGCCCTGGCCCAGACGCGACCGCAGCCTGGATCGGGCTGATGCGCGCGCGCGAATGCGTGCTTGCGCGGATCGAGGCCGATTTCAAGGCGGCCAGCCTGCCGCCGCTCGGCTGGTACGACGTGTTGTGGGAACTGGTTCAGGCGGAAGACGGCCGGCTGCGGCCCTTCGAGATCGAGGCGCGGACCCTCCTTGCGCAGTACAATCTTTCGCGTCTGATCGATCGTCTGGTGAAGGAAGGCCTTGTCCGCCGCGAAACCTTCGACGCCGACGGTCGCGGCCAATGGGTTGTCATCACCGAGGCCGGCCGGGCGATGCGCGCCCGCATGTGGCAGACCTACGGCCCGTCGATTGAGGCCCATGTCGGTGCCCGGCTGACAGAAGCGGAAGCGCGGCAACTGGCGGCGCTGCTGGCGAAGCTAAGATAGCGGCTTCTAGTTTTGGAAAGTGACATCGCAGGCGTTGAATTGCGACGTCGACACGAATTGCCCCACTCTCAAGTTAGGCCGAGGATGAGGGGGACGAACGGGCGCCACGCGTCTCCTTCGCCCCGCTTGCGGAGGGGGAGGCCGGCAGGCCGGATGAGGGGGCTGATGCGGCGAACGTCAATCCAGGACGCCGTCGTCGCCTAGCTGCTCAGCCCGAACGACTTCTCCAGCGCTTCCCAGGTCTCGTCCATGGCGAAGGTGCCGGAGAGATAGGGAATGGCCACGTGTCCATAGAGTGGCGAAAGCTGCCACTCGGCCGTTTCCTCGTCGACCCCTGCGATCTGCTGCAGGTAGATCGTCGAGACGAGCCCGGTGCGGTCGGCGCCGGCCTTGCAGTGGATCAGAAGCGGCTTCGGTGCGTCCCGAAGGATCGCCATCAGCACGTCGGTTTCCTTGCGGTCGATCTCGGCCGAAGCGGACATGGGGAAGTTGATGAGCCGGATACCGTTGCGCTCTGCGGCGGCAACCTCTTCGCGATACCAGCGCTCGTCCGGTTTCTCGCCGCGCAGGTTGAGAATTGTGCGGATGCCGTAGGCCTTGGAGTATGCGGCGATTGCTTGCGGCGTCGGCTGCGCCGAACGGTAGACCTCACCGGCCACGAGCGTATGGAAATTGCCGGTCCACTGAAGACCGACGAGGTAGATGACCGTGGCCGCGACCAGCGCTGCCATGCCGACAGCGAGGCGCTTTAAAAGACGCTTCGCGTTGGGAAAACTTGCAAATGCCATGAGAGAGACCCGACGCCGTTCGAAAGCGGGCATGCATGTGAAAGTTGCACTTCCCGTCCCCGCATCAGCGGCTCATATAAGGCATCTGTGATATTTTGATGGCAGCGCCTCAGGCGATGAGCGGTGCGGCGATCGCCTTTAGCGCGGACTGGGCGTCGCGCGGTGCGAGCCGCACCTGCAGGCCGCGCTGCCCGCCATTGATGTAGACCTGCGCTTCGGCAAGTGCTGCCTCCTCGATCGCCGTCGGCACCAGCTTCTTCTGGCCGAACGGGCTGATGCCGCCGACATGGTAGCCGGTCAGCCGCTCGGCGTCCGCCGGCTTCATCATAGCCGCCGACTTGCCGCCGAAGGCAGCGGCGAGCTTCTTCATGCTGACCTCGCGGTCGGAGGGCACGACGCAGCAGACCGGCTTGCCGTCGACCTCGGCCATCAGCGTCTTCAGCACCCGGCCCGGATCCTCGCCGAGCGCCTCGGCCGCCTGCAGGCCGACGCGCTCCGCATTGGGATCGTAGTGATAGGCATGCACGCTGAAGGCGACGCCGGCCTTCGAAAGCATCTGCGTGGCGCGCGTGGTCTTCGACATCGTCGTCGCTCCGAATGGGATCAGGCTTTGGCGAGCACGGCCTCGTAGAGGTCCGGCTTGAAGCCGATCAGCAGGTTGCCGTCGGCTTCGAGCACCGGGCGCTTGATCATCGAGGGCTGAGCGAGCATCAGCGCGATTGCCTTCTGCGCGTCGAGGTCCTGTCGATCGGCCTCGTCGAGTTTGCGGAAGGTCGTGCCGGCGCGGTTCAGCACCGTTTCCCACCCGGCTTCCTTGCACCAGCGCTCCAGATGCGGGCGGTCGATGCCCTCGGCCTTGTAGTCGTGGAAGCGATAGGCGACGCCCCGGCCGTCGAGCCATGTGCGCGCCTTCTTCATCGTGTCGCAGTTCTTGATGCCGTAAATCGTAACCGTCATGCCCATGCTCCAGCCGCAGCGAACAATTCCCGAACGCCGGGAATCGCGCAATTTCAAAGCGTGGCAGGAGTGATAGCCGCCCGATGCGCGGGAGGGAAGACCGAGACCTTGCGTCAGGTCACGCCGGCATAGCGCCCCGGCTTGTGATTGATCGCCAGCGTCATGTTGACGACCGCCGCGCCGATCACCGAAAGTACCAGGTTCGATGGCGGCAGCACGAAGAAGGCGGCCGCCAGAATGGCGAGATCGACTGCCAGCTGGAAATAGCCGGCACGGATGCCGAACCTCTCTTGGAGATAGATTGCGACGATGTTGATTCCGCCAATCCCGGTGCGATGGCGAAAGAGGATCAACAGGCCCATGCCCATCAGCCCGCCGCCGACAACCGCCGCATAGATCGGGTCGAGCCGGGCGATCTCCACCCAGCCGGCGGTCAGCCGGGAAAACAGCGAAACGAGACTGACGGCGATGAAGGTGCGCAGTGCAAACATCCAGCCGAGCCGATTGACCGCCAGGATGTAGAAGGGCAGGTTGACGAGCGAAAAGACCAGCCAGAACTCGGCGCCGGTCGCATATTGCAGCAGCAGCGCCAGACCCGACGTGCTGCCCGTAAGCAGCATCGCCTTGCTGTAGATGATGATGCCGAGCGACATGATCAGCGTGCCCGTCAGGATCGCCAGCGCATCCTCGTAGAGGCGATGGCGTTCGGTCGGGGTTTCTGTCGCGTCGATGCTGCGCTCGGCCATCATGGTCCTCAGAGGTTCTTGAAGTTGGCGATGACGCCGTCGACTTCCGCCGTCTTCAGGCCGGCAATGTTGATACGGCCGGAACCGGGCATGTAGATGCCATGCTCGTTCCGAAGCCGCATGACGTCGGCCTCGGCGAGCGGCAGCAGCGAGAACATGCCTTCCTGGCTGGCGACGGCGCCGAGCGCCTGCCAGCGATCGCGCAGGCCTTCGGCGAGCGCGCGGCGGATGTTGGTGATGCGCAGCCGCATGGTTTCGAGCTCTTCTTGCCAGTCACGCTTGAGCTCGGCGTCGGAAAGGATCATCCGCACGATGGCAGCACCGTGATCCGGCGGCATCGAGTAGCTGGTGCGGGCAAGGCCGGCGAGGTTGGAACGGACCGTATCGGCCGACGACGACGAGCTCGTCACCGCGAAGATCGCGCCGGCGCGCTCGCGGTAAAGCCCGAAGGACTTGGAGCAGGAGACCGCAACCAGCGCTTCCGGCACGACGCCGATCAGGTGGCGGAGCCCGGCGACATCCTCATCGAGGCCGCGGCCGAAGCCCTGATAGGCGAGGTCGACGAGCGGCAGCAGGCCGCGCTCGGCGATGACGGCGGCAAGCTCCATCCACTGCGCCTCAGTGATGACACCGCCGGTCGGGTTGTGGCAGCTCGCATGCAACAGCACGGCGTCGCCGGCTGCAGCACCCTGGAGTGCCGTCATCATGTTGTCGAAGAGCACGGTCTGCGTCGGCACGTCGAAGAACGGGTAACCGGCGGGCTCTAGGCCTGCGGTCTTGAAGATGCTGGCATGGTTCGGCCAGCTCGGGAGCCCGATCCAGATGCGCTTGCCGCCCATCTGGTGAATGAGGTCGGCGGCGAGCCTGAGCGCGCCGGAGCCGCCCGGCGTCTGCACGCCGGCGATATGGCTGCGATCGATCGTGTTGCCACCGACCAGCGTCCAGAGATGGTCGAGGAAGACGAGGTCGCCTTCGGGGCCGACATAGGATTTGCTGTCCTGCGTTTCGAGCAGGCGCTTCTCCGCCGCCTTCACGGCGCGGAAGATCGGCGTGTGGCCGGTTTCGTCGCGGTAGACGCCGACGCCGAGATCGACCTTTCCGGGGCGCTCGTCCTTGCGGTAAAGCCCGATCAGGGCCAGCAACGGATCATCGGGTTGGCGGGTCAGAGCGTCGAACATGCCGGAAATTCCCCCTTGAATGGCAGCGATGCGATATCGGTCGAGAAAGCCTGCCGGCCGCCGTTCATCCGGCTGCCCTGCGGCTTTCTTCTTAAGTCAGCGCAAGCGCAAAATCGATGCGATATTTGCCACGGCGACAATATCGACAGCGTGCTATTTGCGCAAAACTCTGCAATTGATTTGCTGATTTGCGCGCTAGGGGCCGAGGATGGTTGAAAAGGTAGCGATGGAATTGGATCAGATCGACCGGCGGATCATCCGCCTGCTGGTGGAGGATGCATCGCTCAGCAACAATGCGCTTGCGGCGCGGGTCGGCCTTTCGCCGGCGCCGCTGTCGCGCCGCCTTGCCCGGCTCTATGCGGCCGGCGTCATCCGCCAGACGGTGGTCGTCGATCCGAAGGCAGCTGGCATCGGCTTCCAGGCCTTTGTCGAGGTGACGCTGGAGCGCACCGCAAGCAAGGTCGGCCAGCGCTTCATAGAGCTGGTGTCGCGCATGCCGGAGGTGGTGGAATGCCACACGGTCGCCGGCGATTTCGACTTTCTCCTGAAGATCGCGGTGCGCGACGTTGCCGATTACAAGCGCCTGCTCTGGAGCGAATTCGAGCAGATCGCCGAGATCAAGACCTTGCGCTCGACCATCCTGCTCGACAGCCCAAAGATGACGGCCGCCACGGGGGCGTGACGGCCGCTTGAACATTCAATGGCAGGCCTAGGCTTCGAGCGACCCGGGTTTGCGCATGGCGCTCGACGGCGCAGCGCAGGCGATCTTCATCAGGTCCGAGCGTCGGCGTGCAAGGCGCGTCGAGACGCGGGTGACGATCAGCCCGTCCTGCGGCGCGCGCACTTCGAGGGCACCATCCGCCTGGCCGGGGCGCGTAAGGATCGTTGCGAGCAGGTCGCCGGTCTTCACGCTCTCGCCGATATCCCGGTGGAACAGGATGGCGCCGGCCTCAGGGGCCCGGATCATTTCGATGTTGTCGAGCGGCGCGACGATGGCGGCGAAGGGGGCGATCGTTTCTTCGTCACCGGTCACGACGCCGCGGGCGACGAGGAAGCGGAAGACGCCTTCGGCATCCTTGCGGGCAAGCTCCGGATAGACGTCGCGCGTGCCGCGAAGCTCGACCGTCACCGAGAGGCGTCCCGGCAGGCGCGTCTTCTTCTGCCCGGTTTCGTATTTCCAGGCATAGGCGACAGCCTCTTCGAAGGCGGAGCTTTCGCCGTCCGAAAGGAACACCGCTTCCATGTCGAGGGCCGAGGCGAGGTCGCCGGCTTCCGGCCAGAAGGCGTCGTCGATATAGGCGTATTGCAGTGCCTCGTCGTCGCAATGAAGATCGAGCATCAGGTCGGCGCCGAGCGCCATATGCAGTAGCTGCCTCTTCAGCCGGTCCGTTGCGGAGTAACGGTCGAGATCGTCGATCAGCCGGTCACGGTCGCCGAGCGCAATCAACGGGAAATCACGGTTGAAGTTCGTGCGCGACCCAAGGTCGAAGCGGCCCTGCAGCTCGCCGAAATGCGACTGCGCGGCTCCGATCGGGTTTGCCTGGGGTACGACGGTGATGTCGCCAAGGATGGCGCCGTCCTTCTCCGCCTGTTGCAGCCGCTGCAGCAGGAAATGCGCAAGAGCAGTGCCCGGCAGCTCGTTGGCGTGCAACGCCGCCTGGATGTAGGTCTTGGGTGCGGCGGCCGCCCTGCCCTTGAAACGGAAGACCGGCAGGCGCCATTCGATGCCGGGCGTATCGCCGGCGATGATGATTTCGGAAACGTCCATGGGCTCCTCCCGTTTCGTATGCTGGTGGCGCTTATCGGCATTCCGGCGGCGCTCCGCAAGTCGCTAAAACAGAGGTGCGCTTTCGGGTTGCGCCGATGGCGCTTTGCCTTTGACATGGAGGGCCGGCCTATTGTTCCTTGAACCGTCACCAAAGGCAGGAAACCGCAAGATGATCCTCATCGGCCAATACGACTCCCCCTTCGTGCGACGCGTGGGCATCGCGCTCAGCCTCTACGACATTCCGTTTGAACACCGTCCGTGGTCGTCCTTCGGCAACGCCGACGAGCTTCGCGTCTACAATCCATTGACGCGCGTGCCGACGCTGGTGCTGGACGATGGGACGGTGCTTGCCGACAGCCATATCATCCTCGATTATCTCGACAGTCTCGTTTCCGACGACCGGGTCCTGCTCCCGCGAACGGAACCGGCGCGCCATCGGGCGCTGAGGGTCGCCACGCTTGCGACCGGCCTCGGCGACAAGGCCGTCAGCCTCTTTTACGAGAAAAGGCTGCACGGCGCGGTCTCGGCGCTCTGGGTCGACCGCTGCCGTCGCCAGATCGAAGAGACGCTTCAGGTTCTCGAAACGAGCCGCTCGGAAGGCACGGGCGCCTACTGGTTCGGCGAGCGCATCGGCCATGCGGATATTGCCGTTGCGGCCGTGTTGCGCTTCCTCAAGGAGGTGCATCCCGATCTGGTCGCGGTGGCGCGCTATCCGCGCCTGCAGGCGCATGCAGACATGCTTGAAGCGCTTCCGGTGTTCCAGACGATCAGCCAGCCCTTCATCCCGCCGGCATGAGGGGCAGGGCTTCTCGTCGAAGCCTGGCCGCCACATCACCAAGGCGTGATTGCCCGGCTACCTTCAGCCCGGTGCAATTTCCATCATCCGGTCACAAACGCGGCAGATTCTCGTGGTGAGGCTGGCGTTCAGGAGCCTCTTGGGCGTTTGGTGCCTCTGGCAAAGGGGAATTTCCATGAAAATCACCCGCATTGCAGCCCTCACCGTTCTCTCGCTTTCTCCCTTCTTTTTTTCATCCGGCGCACACGCACTGAGCATGAGCGAGTGCAGCGCGAAGTATAAGTCGGCGCAGGCTGCCGGCTCGCTCAATGGCATGAAGTGGAACGATTTCCGAAAAGCCCAGTGTGGCACGGAAGCTGCCGCCAAGCCGACCGCCATGACCAATGAAGAGCCCACTGCAAGCAACACGGAAAGTGCTCCGGAACCGGCCGCGACGACGGCCAAGGCGCCGAAGGGCGTGGTCTTCCCGAGCAAGGTCGATGCGAAATACTCTACGGAAACAGCCGGCAAGGCGCGCATGCACACCTGCCTCGACCAGTACAACGCCGACAAGGCGAACAATTCATTGAACGGCCTCACCTGGATCAAGAAGGGTGGCGGCTACTACAGCATCTGCAACACGCAATTGAAGCATTCCTGATCTCAGGCCGTCCCGGCAGTCGGCATTTCGAGCCGCTGCCGCTCGATGCTGTCTCGCGGTGACCTGCCTTTGGCTGCGGCAACCCGTAAGCCGCCAAAGGCAGGTCATGGCACCGCGGGCGCTTTAGCGCGCCGGCAGCAGCGGCCAGCGGGCGAGGATCTTCGCGGAGCCCGTCCCCTTGCGCGCATGGATCAGCACGAGTTCGCGCTCCACCCAGGAGACCGGCTCTGAAACGCGGATCTCCGGCGCGACCCGATCGTTCCGGTAAAGCGTCATGTGAGGGATTGCCGCGAGCGGGCGTTTGAGCGCCCCGATCTGCCGGACCAGCGCGCTGAAGCCCGGTGCGGCGTCGCTCGTCGTCAGGGTGCGTGGGCGGTCGCGGCCATTGCCGTTGCTGACCAGCCTGTCGAGGTGGATCTCGACCGGCGGCACGTCGATGCACGCACCCTGCCGCAGCGCATCCGCGACCGCGAAGTCGGGTATGCCGCGGCCCTGCCAGCGCTTGTCGACGGAGACGTGCAGGCGATCGGGCCGGTAGATGAAGCCGTCCGCCGCCTGGTCGGCGAAATCCCTTTCGGCGATTGCCAGCGCCTGCGTGGCGGCGGGCTCGTCCGGAAGCAGCGCGAAGTAGAGGATCTCGGTTGCCGGAGCCGGCTGGGGATCACCGAGATCGAATGCGAATTGGTTCGACGACACGGCATCCTCCACCGCCCGGGGCGCGCGCCACGACATGTGGCCTCAAAGGCAGATGGGGATGCCGGCCGACAATGCCAAGGACATCCGGTGGGCAAGGGAAGACTTCGCCCGTTGGCTGAGACTCCTGCTTCGCTATTCCGTCGGCATCCGGCTAAATCTCTGCAGGTCCGGATCGAGACGGTCCCAGGCAAGGCCGCGCACCGCATAGGTCACCGCCTGCGGCCTGTAGCGGCTCGGATCGTCGAGGCTTGCCGCGCGAACGCTGAAGAATTCCGGCATGGCCGAGAAGGTCATGTAGACCGGCGAGCCGCAGGTGGGGCAGAAGCCGCGCGTCTTCACATGGCCGCTGTCGGCGACCATGTCCCAATGCGAGGCCTGGCCTTCGAGCTTCACGCCCTCGCGACGGAACGTCATATGCGATCCGTGCCCGGTCCCGCTTTCGTGCTGGCAATCACGGCACTGGCAGTCGTTGGAAAAGACCGGTTCACTCGAGATCTCGTAGCGGATGGCGCCGCAGGCGCAGCCGCCGATATATGACTTGCTCATGCATTCCTCCTGTTGCGGGCACGACAAAGCCGGCGCGCGGCCGCACAGGCGGGCGCCGATCGAACGCTTTGTCTATCGAGGTGGGTACGGTGCCGGATCGCCGTGGCGATCCGGCCGGGCTTCAATGCTGTTCGTCGGTAACGGTGCCAATACGCGACAGGACCTTCGGCCAGCCATTGCTCATGTTGGCATAGGCGCTGTCGTTCTTCGGCGTGACGAAGCCGGAATGAACGAGCCGGAGGCGGGTGCCGTTGTCGACCTTCGTCAGCGTCCAGGTGACGACCGTATCGAGGCGCGAGCCATAGCCGCTATTGCCCACGTCGCCGCCTTTCCAGGAATAGACGAAGCGTTCATGCGGGCGCACTTCCAACACCTGGCAACGGATGGTGCCATCCCACGCGCCGGCCGGCGTCGTCTGGAAAGTGAAATGGGTGCCTTCCACCGGTTGGAAGCCCGCCGGCGGCATGATCCAGCGGCCCATCAATTCGCCGTTGGTCAGCGTCCTCCAGATCGTCTCAGGCGTATGCGGAAAGACCTCGTCGACGACGATATCCTGGGTCTCGAGTTTCAAGGCTGCTGCGTCGGTCATGGATCGATCTCCTTGAGAAGGGTGCGCAGATTGGCGAAGCGGTCGCGCCAGAAGCTGCCGTAGTGGCTCATCCAGTCGACGAGCGGCGCCAGGCCCTCGGGCTCGGCGCGGTAGTAGACGTTGCGGCCCTCCGGACGCTCGGCGACGAGGCCCGCCTGCTTCAGCGATTTGAGGTGCTGCGATATCGCGCCCTGCGTCACGCCGCTGCCGCGCGTCAGTTCGACGACGGTGATTTCCTCGGCATTGGCGATGCGCTCGAACACGGCGCGCCGGGTCGGATCGGCAAGGGCGCGCATGACGGCGGTGATAGGGGCGGTTTCGATCATCATGAATAAACGAATAGCGGATGCTAATTGATTAGTCAATGCTATTGATTTTTATGCTGCTGCAGAAAGAAAAGGCACGCTCCAGGCGTGCCTTCTGTCGCTTTGATCCCAGGAGCGGATCGCCTCAATGCGGGCTCGCCGTCGGGCGCACGATGATCTCGCTGACGTCGACATCGTTGGGCTGGCCGACGGCGTAGGAGGTCGACGATGCAACGGCGTCGGGAGTGATGCAGACGGCCCGCCATTCCTTCATCGCCTCGCGCGCGATGTGGTCGCTGATCGTATCGGCGAGCTCGGAGGTCGTTGTTCCGGGCGAGATGACGGTAACGCGGATGCGGTCGGTCTCCTGCCTCAGGCCGTCCGAGATCGCCCGGACGGCGTACTTGGTGGCGCAATAGACGGCGGCCGTCGGCGACACCGAATGGCCGTCGATCGAGGAGATGTTGATGATCTGCCCGGATCCTTGCGCACTCATGATCGGCAGGGCAGCGGCAATGCCTTAGAGCACGCCCTTGATGTTCACGTCGACCATGCGGTCCCACTCGTCGATCTTGAGCGCTGCCAGCGGCGACAGCGGCATCACGCCGGCATTGTTGACGATGACATCGAGGCGCCCGAATTCGGCTTGGGCAAAGCGGGCGAAGGCGGCAACGTCGTCGCGGTCGTTAACGTCGAGCACGCGAAAGCGCGTTTCGCCGCCGGCAGCGGCGATTTCGTCGGCGATGCGCTCCAGCCGGTCGGCTCGGCGTGCACCGATCACCACCTTGGCGCCGGCCGCAGCCAGCCGCTTGGCGGTGGCTTCGCCGATGCCGCTGCTTGCGCCGGTGATGGCCACGACTTTTCCCTCAACATTATCCATGGGTATCGCCTTTCAAGAGGTCCGTTTCTGATTGGCTCGGGTGCTGATGCCCCTGAGTTGATGAGACGGAGGATAGAAAAGGCGATCCGTTCGATCGAGCGGCCAATCGAGGATGGCGTGGTCAGAAGCTCTAACCAATGATGGCGACGGTGGAGCAGGGTTCCACGCGGATTGGTCGTTAGGCTGGCCCTGGAGACAAGCGAAGGGGCGAAGCTTCGCGCTTCGCCCCCATTTCTGTCGCTGTCCGTTGAGGCCGCTTATTCGCTCGCCTGCGCGGCCTGCTCGATGATCGCGGCCACCGCCTCGGGCTTGGAGACGTAGATGGCGTGGCTGCCGGGTGTCTCGACGACGGTGGAACCCGCCCGCTTTGCCATCTGGCGCTGGGCGGCCGGCGGGATCATGTGGTCGTCGGTCGCGACCAGGTAGAAGCTCGGCTTTTGCTTCCACGCCGGAGCGGTGACGGCGCCGGTTGTCGCTTCAATGCCCCACGGTACCTGGGAGTCGGCCATGAAGGCGGCAAGCTCAGGATCGACATCGGCCGCGAAGGCGGCAGTGAACTTTTCCTTGTCGAGCGAGAGGAAGCCATCGACCGGCGGCAGGATCGGCGGAACGGGCGCGCCGGCCGGCGGGTTGGCGATGAGCGAGGAAACGGACTCGCCCTTATCCGGCGCAAAGGCGGCGATGTAGACGACCGACTTCACCTTCTCGTCGGTGCCGGCTTCCGAAACGACCACGCCGCCATAGGAGTGGCCGACGAGCACGACCGGTCCGTCCTGCGCGGCGATCGCACGCTTGGTGGCCGCAACGTCGCCGGCAAGCGTCACAGTCGGGTTCTGGACGATGGTGACGTTGTAGCCGTCCTTCTTCAGGATGTTGTAGACGCCCTGCCAGCCGGAGCCGTCGGCAAAGGCGCCGTGAACGAGCACGACATTCTTGGTGGCGGGGGCCGCGTGGGCCGGTGTCAGCGCGCTTGCGGAGAGGGCGAAAGCAGCGGCGGTGATCAGGGACTTGAGCATTTCGGATCTCCTTCGGTAAGTTGTTTTCGCGATATTTATTATCGCGATAGTCATCGTATACGGCGACTCGGTTTTCTTGTAAAGATATTAATTATCGCGATATCTAATTTCGCGGCGAAAGGCCGCAAACGCCGCAAGGAGGCCGGAATGTCCGACGACCCGACAACGCTGCCGCTCGACAGCCAGCTCTGTTTCTCGATCTACTCGGCGTCGATCGCCATCAACCGCGTCTACAAGCCGATGCTCGATGCACTCGGCGTGACCTATACGCAGTATCTCGTCCTGAGCACGCTTTGGGAACGGGATGGGCTGACGATTTCGGCGATTGCCGATCGGCTGGGTCTGGAATCGAGCACCATCACGCCGGCTGTGAAGCGCCTCGAAGCCGCCGGCTTCCTGGGGCGGCATCGCAGCGTCACGGACGAGCGGCAGGTCGAGGTCCATCTCACCGCGAAAGGGCGCAGCCTGCACGTGAAGACCGGTTGCCTGACCGATGCGCTCCTGGAAAATTCCGGCTTTACCGTACCGGAAATGATCGACCTCAACGAACGGGTCCGAAAACTGCGCGATGGGATGCGCGACGCGGTGAAGTAGGGCTGCATGCGGGCGGCGACTGTGCCGGGACGCAAAAAGGGCGCGCCGAAGCACGCCCTTTAACGTTTCTATCGCCGACGCAGCAGATGCGTCCGCGCGTTTATTCCCACTCGATCGTGCCTGGCGGCTTCGAGGTGACGTCGTAGACGACGCGGTTGATGCCGCGGACCTCGTTGATGATGCGCGTCGCCGCGCGGCCGAGGAATTCCATGTCGTAGTGGTAGAAGTCCGCCGTCATGCCATCGACCGAGGTGACGGCGCGCAGTGCGCAGACGAACTCGTAGGTGCGGCCATCGCCCATGACGCCGACGGTCTGCACCGGCAGAAGCACGGCGAAGGCCTGCCAGATGGCGTCGTAGAGGCCGGCCTTGCGGATCTCGTCGAGATAGATCGCATCGGCTTCGCGCAGGATCTCAAGCTTCTCGCGGGTGATGCCGCCCGGGCAACGGATGGCGAGGCCCGGACCCGGGAAGGGGTGGCGGCCGATGAAGCTGTCGGGCAGGCCGAGCTCGCGGCCGAGCACGCGCACTTCGTCCTTGAAGAGTTCGCGCAGCGGCTCGACGAGCTGCATGTTCATGCGTTCGGGCAGGCCGCCGACATTGTGGTGCGACTTGATCGTCACCGACGGGCCGCCGGTGAAGGAAACGCTTTCGATGACGTCGGGATAGAGGGTGCCCTGAGCGAGGAAGTCGGCGCCGCCGAGCTTCTTCGCCTCTTCTTCGAACACTTCGATGAACAGGCGGCCGATGGTCTTGCGCTTGGTCTCGGGATCGCTCTGGCCTTCCAGTTCGCCGATGAAACGGTCGGATGCGTCGACGTGCAGGAGGTGCAGGTTGTAGTGCTCCTCGAACATCGCAACGACGTTCTTCGCCTCGTCCTTGCGCATCAGGCCGTGGTCGACGAGGATGCAGGTGAGCTGGTCGCCAACCGCTTCATGGATCAGCAGGGCCGCAACCGAGCTGTCGACGCCGCCCGAGAGCGCGCAGATGACCTTCTTGTCGCCAACCTGCTTGCGGATCGCTTCGACCGCCTTGGCGCGGTAGGCCGACATCGACCAGTCGCCCTTGATGCCGGCAATCTTGTGCACGAAGTTGGAAATCAGCTTGGCGCCGTCGGGCGTGTGCACCACTTCCGGATGGAACTGCACGGCGTAGTACTTGCGCTTTTCGTCGGCGATGAAGGCGAAGGGCGCGTTGGCGGAGGTCGCGACGACCTCGAAGCCCTCGGGGATCGCGGTCACGCGGTCGCCGTGCGACATCCAGACCTGGTGGCGCGAGCCGACCGACCAGAGGCCTTCGAACAGCGGGCAGTCCTTCTCGACTTCGAGGAAGGCGCGGCCGAATTCGCGGTGATGGCCGCTCTCGACCTTGCCGCCGAGCTGGGCGCAGATGGTCTGCTGGCCATAGCAGATGCCGAAGACCGGCAGACCGGAATCGAAGATCACCGAGGGCGCACGCGGCGAGCCGATGTCGAGCGTGGAGGCCGGGCTACCGGAGAGGATGACGGCCTTCGGCTTCAGCCGCTGAAAACCTTCTTCGGCCGACTGGAACGGCACGATTTCGCAATAGACACCGGATTCGCGGACGCGTCGGGCGATGAGCTGCGTCACCTGGCTGCCGAAGTCGACGATGAGGACGGTGTCGGGATGGGCTGTCTGGGTCATTGGGTGCCTTCAAACAAGCTTGATCATGGCGAGCCTTTAATGAAAGCCCGCCATCGACGCAACGATTCAATTGCACCCGGACAATTCCGGGGTTTTAGAGCGGGATCGCGCCACTCAAGACCGCATTCTCCAACCGGTCGATCACGCTTGCAAGCCTCTCGTCGATGACGTGAAGATACTCCGTCCAGTCGTTGACATGCTTCAGTTCGGCCTTGCCGTCGGAAATGCCGCGAAGCGCAATCAAGGGAGTTCCGAAGGACTGGCAGGCGCGTAAGACCGCGAAGGTCTCCATCTCCACCATGTCGGCGTCGATCCCATCATAGGCAGCGCCCGAAACGATGTTGGCGCCAGTCGAAAGCCGCGCCTCGGGCACGCCGGGGATGCGCAGCGGCAGCGGCACCACGGCCGGAAGGTCGAGAAACGGCGTTCTCCCCTTCTCGAAGCCGAGCGGCGAGGCGTCCATGTCGCGGTAGCCGACGGAAACAGCCTGGTAGACTTCCGTCTGTTCGAGCTTGGCCGCACCCGCCGAACCGAGGGAAACGACGAGATCGGGCAGGGCCCGCTCGGCCGCGAGTTCAGCAAGCGTGCGCGTCAACACGACGGCCGCCTCAACGGGGCCGACGCCGGTCATCAGCGGCTTGATCCGGCGCTTCAGATGCGGACCGTATTCGGCATCCACGGCCATGACGTAGAGCACCTTGCGTCCGGCAACGTCCTTGACGGCAAAACTCATCCTTCGATCCCTTCGCGTCCGCGCACCACCATCATCGTTCCGGTCATCGACGCGATCAGCTTTGCCGGTCCGTCGGAGCGGATCGCATAGCCGCGACCGTCGGAAACGATGATCGTCGAGCCGGGCTTGGTCACCTCGCCGCGGAAAAGGAACCGCTCGCCACGTCCGGGCGAAAGCAGGTTGACCTTGAATTCGATCGTCAGGATCGAGGCATCCGGGTCGATCACCGAATAGGCCGCATAGGTGCCGGCCGAATCCAGCGCTGCGGAGATCACGCCGGCGTGCAGGAAGCCATGCTGCTGCGTCAGCTTGTCGTCGAAGGGCAGCTCGATTTCGACCGTGCCCTGCTCGACCAGCGTCAGTTCGGCACCGATCGTGCGCATCGCCGCCTGCCGCGCAAAACTGTTGCGGATACGGTTTCGGAAATCGGGGGGATCGCGGTCGTCCATCAGTCCACGGGCCTTTGTGTCGCGCGGCATCATTATGCTGGGCGGACAGTGGCACGCTCATGAAGGTCCGACAAGTTCAATTCATGAGCAAAATCGCGCTGTTGAGTGCGGTCGCAAACGCAACCCAGGCGAGATAGGGGAGGAACAGCAGGGCCGAAAGACGGTCTCTTTGCCAGCTTGCTATGACGAAGCCGGCGACCGCGATCACGAGCGCAAGGATGACGATCAACGCCGACGAGATATCCTGCATGCCGAAGAACAGCGGCGACCAGAGGAAGTTGAGGATCATCTGCGCCAGCCACAGGCGCATGGCGGCGGTACGGCGATGGTCGAGAAAGATCCTGGCACCGGCGATGCCGATCATCACGTAGAGGATCGACCAGACGGGCGCGAAGACCCAGTTCGGCGGATTGAAGGCGGGTTTTGCCAGCGACTGGTACCATTCGCCGGGGATGTTGTTGTAGCCGATGAGAAGGCCGAGGCCGAGAACGGCGGCGATGAAGATTGTGTAAACGATCGGTCTGTTCATGGCTTCGACAGATAGAACAAACTTTGACGCTTTCCAGCGGCCTTGCCGTTTTGAAGCCGCGATGTGTCACCTATATCATCGCCATGAAGAGCTTCAGACGCATCGACATCCGCCCGGCCGGCCCGGATGACATCATGATGATCGCCTCCGTTATCGTCGAAACCTGGCGATCGACGTTCCGCGGGCTGATTTCCGATGCCTTTCTCGACGGCATGAGCAGCGAGGAACAGGCGCTGCGTCACGCAAGGCGCATGCGCATCGCCGATGTGTTCCATCTGGTTGCGGTTGACATGAGCACGAACAGGGTGATCGGCTTTGCCAATTACGGCAAAGCGCGCTCGATGCCGCCGCGGTTCGACCGGGAACTCTATGCGCTCTATATCCTCAAGGAGTTCCAGGGGGCCGGCATCGGCTCGGCACTCGTGCGCAGCGTCGCCGGCCACTGCCGGGAACTGGGCGGCAAGTCGCTCTTTGCCTGGGTGCTTTCCAGCAACCCGAGCCGGGGTTTCTACGAGCGCCTCGGCGCCGTTGCCGTCGGCCAGGGACAGGTGAGTCTCGGTGGCGAAAACCACGACCAGACCGCCTATCGCTGGAACGATCTGGCAAGGCTCTCGGGCGACGGCCGCTTTTCGGCCTGAGATCGCTTTGGCGCTAAACCAGCCGCACGATGTGCTGGTCCCAGGCCACGCGGCTCTTGTTGGCCTTGAAGTGACCGTCATAGGAGGAAACGGCAAAGCCGTGATCGGCGCTGGCGACCCCCGCCGCATCGACGACGCGCTCTTGCTTCAGCACCGCGCCGGTTCGTGCGTCGAGCGTCACCGCCACGCCGCCCTTCGGAGACGTCAGCCCGATCAGTCCCTCGTTCCGGTTGACGGCGATGGCACCGACATAGTTCGCCAGCGCTTCCGTCGTGCGCTCGGGCAGCGACAGGAACTTCAGGTCCTCTCCCTGGGAAAACGAGCCGACGAGCGGCGGCAGATCGTTGCGCGCACCTTCGTATTGGCAGGCAAACCAGATTTCGCCCTTCGGGCCGATGTCGACATGCCGGGTCGACAGACGGCTGAGATCATCCGGCAGACCGTGCTTCTGCACCAACGCGCCGGTCGTGGTATCGACCAGCGTCAGGCTCGGCTGCATGTGGTCGAGATTGAGCTTGGTGCGGCCGAAATCCGGATGGGTCTCGATGCCGCCATTGGCGATCGCCAGCAGTTTCCCGTTGGCGCTCAGCGTCATGTCGTGCGGGCCGATGCCATAGGTCGGGAATTCGCCGATGCGAGCAAAGTTATCGCTGCCGTCATAGATACCGACCATGCCGCGGTTGGCGGCAAAGTCGTTCTCGGTGGCATAGAGCAGCTTGCCGTCTCCTGAGAAGCAGCCGTGGCCGTAGAAATGCCGGCCGTCGGCCGCGACAATGACCACCGGCTCGGCCGAGCCATCGGTCGCAAGGATCATCGCATAGGTGCCGGGTCTGCGGGCAAACGCGACGGCGCGGCGGCTGGCCGGCGAATAGGCCATGCCGTGGGCTCGGGCCGGCAGCGCCGTGCTGTCGATGATCTCGCCGGCTTCCGTCAGCGTCGCAACGCCATAGCTGCCATCAGGCGCCATGAAGGCCGAGGCGAAGACCGCATCCGCCCGGGTCAGAGCGAAGGCCCGGTCGGGCGCAAGGCTCGCCATCCAGGCAGCGCCCGCCACTTTCAGGAAACTGCGTCGGTCGATCAGGCCTGTGGCGGCTGTCATGCCATTGTCCCCAGTCATGGAATTTCCGCACAAACGGCGGCTGTGCCGCCGTTTGTCTTGGCACCTTAAACGCTCAGAGCCAGCCCCGGCGCTTGAAGTAGAAATAGGGCACGATTGCCGAGATCACCATCAGCATCAGTGCCGCAGGGTAGCCGAATTCCCACTGCAGTTCCGGCATTACCCCGAAGTTCATGCCGTAGATCGAGGCGACCAGCGTCGGCGGCAGGAAGACGACGGCGGCAACCGAGAAGATCTTGATGATCTGGTTCTGCTCGAGATTGATAAGGCCGAGCGTTGCGTCAAGCAGGAAGTTGATCTTGTTCGACAAAAACAGCGCGTGGTCGCCAAGCGAGGTCGCGTCCCGCTGGATCAGCTTGATCCGCTGACGGCTCTCCTTGCCGGCCTTGCGCGGCCCCATGCCTTCGAGCGCCACGTGATAGGCGACGAGCCGGCCGATGCTGACCAGGCTTTCGCGAATGACCGTCAACAGATCGCCCTTCTGGCCGATCTGCTCGATCAGCGACTGCAGGTTGCGCGTCTTCTTGGTAGCGCTGGCATTGGTCTTGCGGAACACTTCGCGCGAGATCGCGTCGACCTCGCTGCCGGCGCGCTCCAGCGCGTCCGCCGTGCGGTCGATGATCGCTTCCAGGAGGCCGAGCATCACAAGTTCGCCGCTCTCGCAGATCTGGCCGTTGGCCTTCTGGATGCGATGGGAAAAGGTCTGGAACGGCTTCGGGTCCGCATGGCGCACCGTGACCAGCGTCGTGCCCTTGAGGATGAAGGTCACCGGCACCTTGACCGGATAGTCGCTGTCGAGCTTGGCCGCTGCGGTCATCGTCATGAATTCCGCGCCGGCTTCCTGGTAGAGCCGGTCGGAAAGCTCGATCTCCTGCATCTCGTCGCGGGTCGGGATCTCGATGCCGAGCTGGCCCTCGACCAGGCGCGTCTCCTCGGAGGAGGGATTGAGAAGGTCGTACCAGATGGCAGGGGTCGGCAGCGCGATGCCATCGAGCATGTCGACAAGCACGAGGTGGCTGTTCTGGCTTTTGAAGATGCGCAGCATATTGGGCTCCATAGGGCGAGTCATCCGACCGCCGTGAAGCCCTGATCAAATCAGGACCGGACGGTCGTGAGCGTGAAGGCTCGACTTCGACTGTCGGGGTTCATTGGGAGTTGGTCCTTGTGGTGAAACGTGCCCGCGAGAGCGGACACGGGAAGCGCTTTGCGCCCAAAAATCGTCCTTGTCAACACCCGGTCGGGCCGCCGGATTTCTCAGTCGCCATCGGCGAAGGAGAAGCCGGCGCCAAGGCCGATCGCGCCGCCGAAATCGTTGTTCAGGCGGTTGAGCAGGTCGTTAACGTTGAGCGACAGGAAGGCGAGCTTGCCGCGTTTGCCTTCGTCGGCAAGGGCGGCGTCGATCGGCCCGTCGACATTGCCGGCCATGCTGATCACCGACTTGAAGACGAAGTCGGCCGAACCCGCGACCGAGCGGCTGTCTTCCGGCAGCAGGCTCTGCATGTCGGCCACATCGAACAGGGTCTTCAGCCCCCGGACGTTCGCGGCGATCGACGGCATGGTGTTGCTGGAGCGCCAGTAGATCGCGAGCTTCGGATGTCCCTTGTCGTCCTTGCCCTCGTAGAAGGGCTTCAGCCGTTGGTCCTTTACCGTCTCGACGCCATGGACGAGAATGCCGAGCAGTTCGGTGGCCGCCTCGCGGTTGTCGCGGAACTCGGGATTGTCGGGCCCCGGATGTTTCCAGGCCGCCTGAATGCCGTCGGGCTTTTGCCACGCGGCCAGGAACTCGTTGGCGATGGTGTCGAGGTTCTTGGTGATCGCCAGGCCGTAGCGGCAGCGGAAATCGCCGTCCTTGTTCAGAAGCGTCTCGGCGCCCGTGCCGTAGAGCACGTATTCGAGCGCGCCGAGGCCTTGCGCTGCAACGCTTTTGCCCTTGAGCTTGGCTTCGTCCGCAGCGCTTTCGTCCCTCTTCGAGATGATCGCCTGCACCTGCTTCAAGCCCGTGCTCTTGCGGTCGGGGTAGAACAGGAACCGCTCGAAGCGATTCTGCTCAAGCGCCGGACCAAGCCTCACCACCTCGATCGCCGACCAGGCGCCGACCACCTCGGAAAACGCAGTGCGAGCGCCGTCGACCGTTGCCTGTGATGGCGCCGCGCAGAGCTTGGCCGTGGCCTTTGTAGCGGCAGCGGTCTTTTCCGTGAGGTTGCGGTAGCCGGGGATGATGAAGTCGTCGACGGCCTTGGCCATGACCGTAGGCACGGCCGCCTCGTTGACGACGCGCGGCGAGAGCGCGCTTCCTTCTTGGGCCACTGCGGGGAAAACGGGCGTCAGTGTCAGGGCAAAAGCGAGAGTAAGCGTATGCGTGCGGGGCATCAGAGTGACTCCAGGAAGGCAAGGAGATCGCGGCGATCGCCTGCGGCAAGGGCGGCAAAGGCATCACGGGCCTTCTGCCCTTCGCCGCCGTGCCACAGGATCGCTTCGGTGAAATTGCGGGCGCGTCCGTCGTGTAGCAGAAAAGTGTGCCCACTGACGGTCTTCGTCAAGCCGATGCCCCAAAGCGGCGGCGTGCGCCACTCGCGGCCGGTAGCCACACCCACCTGCTGTCCGTCGGCAAGACCCTCGCCCATGTCGTGCAGCAGGAAATCGGAATAGGGCCAGATCAGCTGGAAGGATTGCGCCTTGCCCACCGCATCGCGGCGGGTGACGAATTTCGGCGTGTGGCAACTGGTGCAGCCGAGATCGTAAAAGACCTTCTTGCCGCGGAGCGTTTCGGCAAAGCTCGCCTTGCGCCGTGCCGGCACGGCGAGGTTCTCCGAGTAGAAGGTCACGAGGTTGAGCACCGGGTCGGGCGCCTCTGTGGGGCCGAGGCGCGCCTGCTCGCCGGTCGGCATGGTCAGGCATTCTTTCTGGGCTGCGGTGCAATCGCCGTGCGGCCGGTCGGCGTCGGGAGACGAGATGCCGATATCGGTGGCGAAAGCATCGGCGCTCTGCTGCCGAACGGTGGCGTTCTGCGCCTTCCAGCCGAAGCGGCCGAGCATAAGCTTGCCGGTCTTGGCATCCCGCGTCAGCGCCGGTCGGCCGCTGATGCCGTCACCATCCCTATCGTCGGGGTCGGCGTTCGCCAGAATATCCGCCTCATGGATCGCCTCTATCAGGCCGAGGCCGATCATCGGCTGCGCCACGCGGGGCGAGAGCGTCGTTGCCGGATCGAGCGGTCCGTAGGCAAGGTCGGCGACGGAATAGCTGGGCCGGCGCAGAGACGCGGCTTCGCCGTCAGGAAAGGTGAAGGGCTCTTCGGTGTAGCTGACCTTCAGATGGCCTTCGGCGGCAAGGCCGGGCACTGCGCTATCCTGAAGCTGGGCGCCATAGACAGGGTCGCCGAAGTTCACCACTTCGTGCGCCGTAATCATCCGCCGCTCCTCGTCGTCGCGGGGCGGCCGCGCCAGGCGGAAGAACATCGAGGTCGTATCGACGGCGCCCTCCGGCGGACGGCCGCGCCCGTCCTTCAGGTGACAGCTCTGGCAGGCGCGGGCGTTGTAGAGCGGGCCGAGCCCGTCGGAGGCCTGGGTGGAGGAGGGGGAGGAAACCCAAAGCTTGCGAAAGAGCGCGTTGCCGAGCTTGAAGCCCTCTTCCTCCTGGAAGGTGAGGTTGGCCGAAAACTGCGAAAAACTGTCGGCATTGACGGGCGCGATCGAGGTCGCGGCACCCCCGGACATGGCCTCGAAGGTTTCCGCCTTGGAGAAATCGGTCGCAGGCTGGGTCACCGCCTGCACGCGCTGGCGGTCCTTGTCGTCGAGATCGGAGCGTTCGGTCAAAAGGCCATCGCCTGCGAAGGCGGGCAGGACCGTGGAAAGCGCTTGCACGAGAAGAAGCGCGTAAAGGCGGGAAGCGCCGAGTTTCATCTCAGGAGGATCGGGCCGCATCTTTGTCGATGCGGCCCGCCTTTTCAGCTTATTGGAAGACGGCGTTAGGATTATCCAGGCTGTCGGAACCTTCAAGCTCGACGGTGCCGAGATCCAGCGACGCAATGACACGCTGTACGGTCTTTGCCTGGGCGATCAGGCCGTCGATCGCCGCCTGAATGGTGGCGTTGCCCTCGGCATTGCCTTCGCCGATCATCTGGTCGTAGGACTCGGTCGTTTCCGCGCGCTTGGCCATCGCCTGCATCTTCTCGACCGTGGTTGCGAGGTTGCCCGCCATCTCCTTGTCGAGCGCGGCATCCTTGGCCGCGACGAGTTCGGAGAGCGACGGGCCGGTCATCTTGGTGCCGTCGACGCGGGTGTATTCGCCGGTATAGGCCGACTGGATGCCGATCGCATCGTGCAGGTGCGAGTTGTGCGTGTTGTCGGAGAAGCAGTCATGCTCTTCTTCCGGATCGTGCAGCAAGAGGCCGAGCTTCATGCGCTCGCCGGCCAGTTCGCCATAGGAGAGCGAGCCCATGCCGGTGAGGATGGCGACGAGGCCAGCCTTCGGGTCGGCCTCGACCGCCTTGGTCGCGGCACCATCCGGCGTCCAGTTGGCGACCATTTCCTTGAGGTCGGAAACGAGCAGCTCGGTCGCAGCCTTCAGATAGGCGGCGCGGCGGTCGCAATTGCCGCCAGTGCAGGCCTTGGTGTCGTAGTCCGTGTAGAGGCGGTTGCCGGCGCCGGCCTTGGTGCCGTTCAGGTCCTGGCCCCAGAGGAGGAATTCGATCGCGTGGTAACCGGTCGCGACGTTCGCCTCGATGCCGCCGGCTTCCTGCAGCGTGCCCGCCAGGAATTCCGGCGTGATGTTGGAGGCGTCGACGTCCTTGCCGTCGATCTTGATCGTCTTGTTGGCGATGACATTGGCGGTGAACAGCGCGTTCTCGTCGCTCTCGGTGCCGTAGCTCGGGTCGACATAGTCGATCAGGCCTTCGTCGAGGGGCCAGGCGTTGACCTTGCCTTCCCACTCGTCAACGATCGCGTTGCCGAAACGGTAGACTTCGGTTTCCTGGTACGGGTTGCGGGCCTTCTTCCAGGCGTCGCGCGCGGCCTTCAGCGTTTCTTCGCTCGGCGTCGCGATCAGCGCGTCGACCGCCTTGTCGAGCGCTTCGGCAGTCGTCAGCGCGTCTTCGAACTTGGCGTGAGCGACGGCGGTGTAGTGCTTCACCACGGCGGCGGCATCGGTCGCGGCATGGGCCGGCTGCAGGGCCATCGCCGAGGTCGCCGTCATCAGCGCCAGCGCGGCGCCGCGGAAAAATTTCTTGGTCATGACCCTCTCCTGTTGCGTCCCCCGGCGCCGTCGAACGCGCCGCAAAACATGGCGTCGTTCAGCCGTCAGGCCATGAGAAAAGCCCCGCCGAGCCCGCTTCTCATGAACCAAAAGCAAACTTGTGTCAAAGTGTATAGTTTAGAACGCTTTCAATCTGATGCGTGTCTTTTGCCGATCGTCAAAAGGCCTTAACCCTTGCGTTGCATCAGGCAGAAGAAGAAGCCGTCCGTGCCGGTGGAAGCGGGTGTCAGCGTCACCGTCTTCATGTCCGCCGACCAGGGCTGCGGCTTGTCGGTGCCGAACAGCGTCGCCCAGATATCGGCGGCCGACAGGATCTCGAATTCCGGATTGTCTTCGCAGAAGCCGTAGACCTGCGCCTCGTTTTCCTCAGGCAGAACCGAGCAGGTGACGTAGATCAGGTGGCCGCCGGGTCGGACGAACTGCGCCGCACTTGCCAGCGCTTCTTCCTGCTGGGAGATGCGCTCTTCGAGGTTCTTCTGGTTCAGCCGCCACTTGGTGTCGGGGCGACGGCGCCAGGTGCCGGTGCCGGTGCAGGGCGCATCGACCAGCACGCGGTCGAAGCGGCCGACGAGCGGCGCAAGGCTTTCGGTCGATTCATGCACTTGGACATTTCGGGTGCCGGCGCGCTTCAGCCGCTCGATGATCGGGGCAAGCCGCTTGCGGTCGGTGTCGTAGGCGTGGACCTGGCCCTTGTTGTTCATCGCTGCCGACATGGCGAGCGTCTTGCCACCGCCGCCGGCGCAATAGTCGAGCACCTGTTCGCCTTCCTGCGGATAGGCGAGTTCGGCGACGATCTGCGATCCCTCGTCCTGGACCTCGAACCAGCCCTTCTGGAAGGAAAGCTCGGCGGTCACGTTCGGCAGGCGCGAGGCGCCTTCGCCGGCGGGAATGCGGATGCCGTTGCGGGCGATCGTTGCTGGCTCGGCGCCGCTGCGCTCGAGTGCCTTCAGGACCTTGGCGCGCGACGCCTTCAGCGTGTTGGCGCGCAGGTCCAGCGTCGGCCGGCCGGCGAGCGCCCTGGCTTCTTCCAGCCAGTCGTCGGAGAAGTTTTCTTCAAAGGAGGCTTGCACCCATTCGGGGATATCGCCCTGCACATGGGCCGGGGCGTCTTCGATCCGGCGCGACCTGAAGGCCTGAAGCTGTTCGGCCGGTGCCTCCGGCGCGAACTTGTCGCCATCGAGTTCGGCGGCCAGCTTTTCTGGCGAAAAGCCCCACTGGCGGTACATCACCGCATGGCCGAGCGCCGAGGCGCTGTCGCTGTCCATGAGGTAAGCGTGAGAGAGTTTCATGCGAAGGGCGTCGTAGACGATGTTGCCGATCGCCGAGCGATCGCCGGATCCGGCGAAACGGTGGGCAAGGCCCCAATCCTTGAGCGCGTCGGCGACCGGGCGCTTCCGCTTTTCGATATCCTCAAGAACCTCAATGGCTCCAGCGAGCCTGCCGCCCAAACGCATCTTCGATCAACTCCTTTTTCGCCGTGGTAACGGCGATGGCATCGAAGAGCAAGACGGCGGAGAAGATTAACCGCCGAGAACGGCCTTTAGCGAAGTAGATCCACCCGAACGCAGGCCGGGTAGCAGTATTTCAAGATCAGGAGTTGACGACGCGGTAGCAGACGCTGGCAGTACCGGAGCGAACCATGCCGATCTGCGAAGCTGCAGCCTTGGAAAGATCCATGACGCGACCGCGGATGAACGGGCCGCGATCGTTGATGCGAACGATCACGCTCTTGCCGTTGCGCTTGTTGGTGACCTGCACCTTGGTGCCGAATTTCAGGCTGCGATGGGCGGCCGTCAGGTGAGCGGCATTCATGCGCTCGCCGGACGCGGTCTTGGAGCTCAGCGCATACCAGGATGCGCCGCCGCAGCCGGCGCCGGCTGCATGGCTATCGGAAACGGAAACGAGACCGATAGTGGCCGTGAATAGCGCTGCAGCGGCAGCAGTCTTGATCTTCGCTGGCGTCAAACTGGCGATCCCCTCGGTCAAAACACTTGGTTAAGAACTTCTGGGAACCGCTAATTGGGGCGAAAAATGGCAAAAACGTGCTTCAACCATTTACGCTCTATTAGGATTTATTAAAAAAATGACGAAATTTCAAAAACGAAGATTGTTTGAAATAGTTTAAGCCTGCGCTGGAAGTTCTTTGGAATCAGGGGTTGAGCGCTCGCCAACTTCCGCACGCGGGCCGAACTCGCCGGTAAACGAAAAAAAACATTAAAAATTTCGAATTGGACCAATTGTCCGGAATCCGGATGGTCGAAAATTCGTTACTAGCGCACAGGTTGTGTGAAATTAGCCAAGTATCGAACGAATATCCAAAGAATGTCACAATTGCGCTCGCCCAGCCCTGACCATTACTGACGGACTGACTGTCGACGTTCTATAAGCATTACGGGTTATGCTATCTGGCGCGCGCCATATTTCGTTTCACTGTCCGCGCCAAGCGCCCGACTGCCAGAGCTGTGCAAGCGAGACGCGATAATCCGGAAACGCGAATTCAAAACCGGTTTCGCGCATGCGGGCGTTCGAAACCCGTTTGTTTTCGCCATAGAAGGTGCGGGCCATGGGTGACAGTTCGGCTTGCTCGAAGGGCGTTTCCGGCGGCGGCTCGACACCCATCAGCCGGGCGGCTTCCGCGACCACGTCCTGCGGCGGCGCCGGCTCGTTGTCGGTGATGTTGAAGACACCGCCGGTGCCAGTGTTGGCGAGGAACAGCGCCGCGGCGCCGATATCCTCGACGCGGATGCGATTGAACACCTGGCCGGGCTTGACCAGCCGCCGTGCCGTGCCGTTTTCGAGATTGCAGAAGGCGTTGCGTCCGGGGCCGTAGATGCCGGAGAGCCTCAGCACCGCGACGGGAATATCCTGCTTCTTGCCGAAGGCGATCCAGGCGTCCTCCGCCTCCACCCGCTCGACAGAGCGGGCCGAGACCGGTTTGCGCAGCATGTCCTCGGTGACCCATTCTCCGCCGTGGTCGCCATACACGCCGACCGTCGAGAGGTAGCCGATCCATTTGAGGTTCGGCGCGATCTGCGCGAGGTCCGGGCTCGTGGCGCGGAACATGGGATCGCCGTCGCGACCGGGCGCGATCGACTGGATCAAATGGGTTGCCTTGCCAAGGGCGGTGGCCAGTTCGTCAGCGATCGTCTCGCCGTCGAAGAGGACCGGGCGGATGCCGGACCTTTCGAGCTTTGCCGCCTTCTCCTCGGTCCGGGTGGTGCCGATGACACTTGTGGCCGTCAGGGCCATCGCTTTTGCGATTGCCGTACCGGAGTAGCCGGCGCCAAGGATCAGGACATGCATCGGCTCACTCCCGCGATCTGCCATTCGTTGAGGACGTCTTCGTCCGTCTCTGGCTCGCATTGTTCGGCGAATTCCGCAAGCGCCGCAGGCGCGACCAATCGTGACAGCGCCCAGACCGCCATCGCCCGCACCACGGCAGAGGCGTCGTTGACGCGCGCCTTGACTGCGGGCACCAGCGCCTCACTGCCGGAGTTGCCAGCGGCGATCAGCACGTTCCGCACGAAGCGGTCGCGACCGATGCGCTTGACCGGCGAGCCTGAGAACAGGCTGCGGAAGCTCGGGTCGTCGAGGTCAAGCAGGGTTTCGAGCGACGGCGCCTTCAGGTCGTCGCGTGCTCGGAGCTTCATTTCCGAGGCCGCCTGCGCGAACTTGTTCCAGGGGCAGGCGGCAAGACAGTCGTCGCAGCCATAGATGCGGTTGCCGATCAGCGGCCGGAATTCAGGATCGATCGGCCCCTTGTGCTCGATCGTCAGGTAAGAGATGCAACGGCGCGCGTCGATCCGGTAGGGCGCCGGGAAGGCATCGGTCGGACAGGCGTCGAGGCAGGCGCGGCAGGAACCGCAGTGGTCGCGCTCGGCCTCGTCGAACGCAAGGTCGGCCGTGGTGAACAGGCTGCCGAGAAACAGCCACGAACCGTATTCGCGGCTGACGAGATTGGTGTGCTTGCCCTGCCAGCCAAGGCCGGCCTTTTCGGCGAGCGGCTTTTCCATGACAGGGGCGGTATCGACGAAGACTTTCACATCCTCGCCGGCGCGGGCGGCAAAGCGGGTCGCGACTTCCTTCAGCTTGCCCTTGATGATGTCGTGATAGTCGCGGTTCTGGGCATAGACCGAGATCGCGCCGCGATCGGTCTGCTCCAGGATGCCGCGCGGATCGTGTTCCGGCCCGTAGTTCATCGCGAACATCACGACGGAGCGCACCTCGCTCCAGAGCGTGCGCGGATCGGAACGGCGCTCGGCCGTCTCCTCGAGCCAGTCCATCGTGCCGTGAAAACGTTCGTCGAGGAAATCCCTGAGCCGGCTTGGGGCTTGCGGAATGGCATCGGGCCGGGTGATGCGACAGAGATCGAAGCCCTTGTCTGCCGCTTCAGCCTTCAGGAACGCCGTCAGCTTCAGCCGGCGCCGTTCCTCACTGTCTGCCTTGGCATCGATGCCGGGCACGCTGTTCGCCTCAGAAGTCGAGATCCGCATAGTGCGGAACGGGGGTCACGCCGCGCACGCGTTCGGCAAGCAGCGGGCGGAACGAGGGGCGGGACTTCAGCCGCTGGTACCATTCCTTGGCGCTCGGAGCGTCCGACCAGTCGATTTCTCCAAGATAGTCGAGCACGGACACGGTCGCGGCCGCGGCGAGATCCGCATAGGAAATGCGGTCGCCGGCAAGCCAGGTGCGCGTGCCCGCGAGCCACGAGAGGTATTTCATGTGCTGGCGGATGTTGGCGCGGGACGTGCGCAGGATCTTGCTGTCGGGCGCGCCGCCGCCCTGGTCCGGCGTCATCTGCAGCTTGAAGATACGCTCGCGCACCAGCGGCCGGGTCACATCGGCTTCCATCTTCTGCAGGAACCACTCGACCAGCCGGCGGATCTCGGCGCGCTGGAACGGATCTTCCGCGAGCAGCCGGCGATCCCGCTTCATGATGCCGTTCGTCTCGTCGAGATATTCCGAGATGATCGTGGCCCCACAGAGAGCCCTCATACTATCGTCAACATAGACCGGTAGCGTGCCGGCCGGGTTCAACGCCAGGAAGTCGCGCCGATTTTCCCAGGGCTGCTCATCGGTCAGTTCCGTCTGATAGCCGTATTCCGAAAGGATCAGGCGAACGAACCGTGAGGCGGAGGACATTGGGTGATGATACAGTGTCGGCATCGATGATCTGGTTTCTCAGAGGCTTTTTGCTGGGGGCATCAGCGTGGCGGCGCAAGCGTCTGGCCACGGCTCATAAGAAAGAGCTATAGAAATTTGTGGTGGCAAACACAAGCGAATCAGCCTTTTCCCCCCACTTCAAAACTTGTCAGGAAAATCTCATATATGGCGGATCAATCGATCATCAGCGCGCTCGTCCTCGGGCTCATCGAGGGCCTGACGGAGTTTATCCCTGTCTCGTCGACGGCGCATGTTCTTCTCGCCGGCCACTTTCTCGGCTTCAAGTCGCCGGGCAACACCTTCGCCGTTCTCATCCAGCTTGGCGCCATTTTGGCGATCCTGCTCGTCTATTTCCAGAAGCTTCTGTCGATCGCGCTGGCGCTGCCGACAAGCATCAAGGCGCGCCGCTTCGTCGTGTCAGTGCTGCTCGCTTTCCTGCCGGCGGCCATCATCGGCGCCATCGCCCATGATTTCATCAAGACGGTGCTGTTCGAGACGCCTGTCCTTATCTGCGTCGTGCTGATCGTCGGTGGCGTCATCCTCTATGCGATCGACCAAATGCCGCTGAAGCCGCGCTATACCGACGTGATGGACTATCCGCCGTCGCTGGCGCTGAAGATCGGCCTGTTCCAGTGCCTGGCGATGATCCCCGGCACGTCCCGTTCGGGCGCAACGATCGCCGGTGCGCTGCTGATGGGCACCGACAAGCGCTCGGCCGCCGAGTTCTCGTTCTTCCTGGCGATGCCGACCATGCTCGGCGCCTTCACGCTGGACCTCTACAAGAACCGCGACGCACTGTCCTTCGACGATTTCACCCTGATTGCCGTCGGTTTCATCGCGGCCTTCGTCGCCGGCATCTTCGTCGTGCGCTCGCTGCTCGACTTCGTTTCGCGGCGCGGCTTCACGCCGTTTGCCATCTGGCGCATTATCGTTGGTACCGCTGGGCTCATCGGTCTCTGGCTGGTCGGCTGAGCAGAACCGACGATCTCAGAATGACAAAAGGCGCGTCCTGGACGCGCCTTTTTCTTTGACCTGTTGTCAGGCCCTAAAAACAAAGCCGCGTGCGTCTCATGGTGAAACGCACGCGGCTACTGGCCCCCGCCAATAACTTTTGATGCCTTGTCGAGGCGCCGGCCCTTAGTGGCCGGAAAGGTCGATCGATGCCGTGGTGCACGGATCGACGCCATAGGCCGGTGCGCAATCCTTGCCGCTGCTGGCGACCGTGTTCGGCGCCATGAACGAGCCAGCCAGAATGATCAGTGCCGCACACGCAAAAAAGATTGCGATCGACTTGCCCATGGACGCTATGCCTTTCGAGATTGATGCCGCCGCCCGCCGTCATGCCTTGGGATCGGGGGCGCGAGGCGGTGTTTAGTTGGTGGATATGACATGATCAATATCAGGACATGTTGAATTTGCGGTAAATGCCAATCGCTTTTGCCAGTGCGGCAGAACTGCAACGCTGTTACCGCAATACAACAGAAAACGGCCGCCGGAGGTTCCGACGGCCGTTCAAAAAATCGCTGGGTCGCTGCCGATCAGGCGGCGCGGCCGCTGCGGGTGTACTGGCCCTGTGGGCGGTAGCGCACGAGGTAGGTCGGCAGGATCGGTTCCAGCATCGTTGGGTCGATGCCGATGCCCGAAAGCGTGCGGCCTTCCGAAACGGCCTTTGCCGAGACGACATTGTCGGATTTCAGCAACACCACCTGGTCGGCGGTAAGCGGCGGCGTGACGAAGGGGATCAGCGACGAAACGCTGCCGATCAGGGACGCAACGCCGAAGGGCAGCGAGACGAGTGCGCGCTTGCGGTCGATCGTGTTGAGCATGATCTCGAGACAGTCGCGAAAACTCAAGACGTCCGGGCCGCCGAGTTCGTAGATCTTGCCCTTGGCGATCTTGCCGTCGACGGCGCGAGCAACGGCTTCGGCGACATCGGTCACGTAGACGGGCTGGAACTTCGTCTCGCCGCCACCGATCAACGGCAGGGCCGGCGAGAAGCGGGCCATGTTGGCAAACTTGTTGAAGAAGCCGTCCTCGGGACCGAAGACGACCGACGGACGCAGGATGATCGCGTCGGGCTTCGTTTCCAGGATCGCAGCCTCGGCGCGGCCCTTGCTGCGGGCGTAGTTCGAGGCGGACGATGCGTCGGCGCCGATGGCGGAGATGTGGGTCAGCGTGGCGCCGACGCTGCGGGCGGCTTCAGCCACCGCACGGGCGCCGAAATCCTGGACGGCATCGAAGGTGTTGCGGCCGCTTTCGAACAGCACGCCGACGCAGTTGATGACGTGATCGGAGCCTTCGACGGCGCGGTCGACCGACTTACGGTAACGCAGGTTCGCCTGGACGAAGGAGATCTGGCCGACATTGCCGAGCGGCTGGAGATGGCCGGCAAGATCCGGACGGCGAACGGCGACGCGGATGCGATAGCCACGCTTGGCGAGCGCGCGCACCACATGACGGCCGACGAACCCGGATCCGCCGAAAATCGTCACCAGCGGCGGAAGGTTGGACAAGGTCATGGGATGTGCACTCCTGATCGGATAGGAAAGAATTGATTGCTACATAGCCCAACAGCCGCGAGAGGTGAAGGCCAATCGACGCCTGCGTGCAGAGCCCGCTGAAGGTTAGAGGCGGTGGGGATCAGATCCCTTCGACGACCACCATCTCGGCGTCGGCGACTTCCTGGCGGATCGCAGCGGCAATCTGGTACTCGGGCGAGTTATAACAGTCGATCGCCGCCTGCAGAGATGGAAATTCGATAACCACGTTGCGGGCGCGAACGCCACCTTCCAGCCGGTGATGCACACCGCCGCGTGCCAGAAAATTGGCGCCGTACTTCTCGAAGGCCGGCTTTGCGGCCGCCACATAGTCCTTGTAGCGCTCGGGGTCGCGGACATCGACCCGTGCGATCCAGTATCCCTTGGCCATACTGAGCTCCTCGTCTTGCAGCACGAAAGGCTGACGGGAGTGTTACTTCCGGCAAATTTGGGCCGAGGTCAAGCGGATCGGCCGGCCGCGCGGGTCCGAGGGGTACCGCCCGGCATCAGCGGGCAAGCGCGCCGTTCATTTCGGCAAGGATGGCGCGGGCAGCGGCAAGCGGCTCGGCGGCTGCGACGATTGGGCGCGCGACGACGAGATGGCTGGATCCGGCCTTGAGCGCCTCGGAGGGCGTCATCACCCGCTTCTGGTCGCCCTTGTCCGCGCCGGCCGGGCGGATGCCGGGAGTGACGAGCGCCATGTTGGGGCCGATGATCTTGCGCACGGCCGAAGATTCTTCCGCCGAGCAGACGATGCCGCCCATGCCGGCGGTGCGCGCCTGTTCGGCCCGGCGCAGCACCAGCGTGTGGGGATCGTATTCATAGCCGGCATCGATCACGTCCTGCTCGTCCATCGAGGTGAGCACGGTGACGCCGAGCAGGCAGAGATCGGAGCCCTTCGCGGCCTCGACTGCCGCCTTCATCGCCTTCGGATAGGCGTGCAGGGTCAGCATCGACATGCCCATCTTGGTGATGTTCTCGACGCCCTTGGCCACAGTGTTGTCGATGTCGAGCAGCTTCATGTCGAGGAAGACCTTCTTGCCGCTCTTGGCCAGGTCGCGCGCGAATTCCAGGCCGCCGGCAAAGACCAGCTGGTAGCCGATCTTGTAGAAGGAGACGTCGTTTCCGAGCGTCGACACGATCTTCTCGGCATCCGCAATCGTCGGAAGGTCGAGGCCAACGATCAGTCTGTCGCGCGCGGTTTCGGTCATCGTCTAAATCCCCTGCCAGTGTTCCATCGGGGTCCAGTCGCATGCGACGGCTCGATCCGCAAGGCGGAAAGCAAAGACATTGCCGCCGCCGCCACCCTTCTGGTCGGCGGCGCGCGAGATCGGCGCGCCGGTGAGCCGGCATTTCAGAAGCGTGCCGACGCCGCCATGGCCCACGAAGGCGATCGGGATCTTCGGGTCGTGATCGCCGAGGATCCGAAAGACCGCATTCGAGATGCGGGCCTGGGCGTCGATCGCGCGCTCCCAGCCCTTGAAGCTCTCGGTGGGATTGGCGAAGAACCAGTCGGCCGCCTTCTCGAATTCCGGCGGCGGCAGGAAGCCGGTGGCCGACCGATCGTTCTCGCCCATGTCGTGATGGACCTCGACCGTCACGCCGGCCGCATCGGCCATCAGTTGTGCGGTCTCGATCGCCTTGGTTTCGTCGCTCGAAACGATCCGTCCGAGCGAACGCACCCAGGGCAATCGGGCGGTGATGACCGCGCGTTCGCGGCCAACAGTGGAAAGTCCCCATTGCGGGACGGGCACATCAGGATCGATCTGGACCTGCGGATGGGTGACGTAGATGCCGAACATCCCGTCAGTGCGCCCGGCGATAGACCCAGAGCTGCGCCGGCGGAATGTTGCGCACGACGAAGTCGAGATGCTGGATGCTGTAGCGGTCCGGCATGGCAACGACGGGCGACAAAGGTCCGTAGGAAATCTGCACGACCGGCCGGCCGACCGGAATGCGCGACAACAGATCGTCGATCAGTTCGACGCGCCGGTGCATCGGGAAGTTCAGAAGCGGAACGGCGGAGACGACGCTGTCGAAGGTCTGGCCATTGAGTTCGCCAAGGGTATGCTCCAGATCGAAAGCATCGCCGTTGATGAAGTTGACGCCGTTGAAGTTGGTCTTGAGCTGATTGTAGAAATCGGTCGAATACTCGATCGACACGAGATTGGACGGCTCAAGGCCACGTTCCAGGATCGCCTTGGTGATGACGCCAGTGCCGGGGCCGAGCTCAAGAACCGGAAGGCCCGAGGCCGGGTTGATGACGCTCGCCATTCGGCGCGCGGTGACGGAGGAGGTCGGCAGGATCGCGCCGACGGCCTTGGCGTTACTCATCCATCCCTTGAAAAAGCGAATCTCCTCGTCGAACTTCCGTCCGAGCCGTTCCTTCACCTTCACGCGCAAATTCATTGAACCCCTCAAAACCGCTGTCCTCTCCTCGCACAGGCCGTCCGCGCAAAATTCCCCACCCGGTGATTCGAGCCGGTGGCGGCGGCGTCAACATAATGTGTCCCCATCTGCGGCAAAAACAAGTCTGTCTGCGCCTGAAAGCGTTCGCTTATCAACAGCCCGCAAATGCCGCGGCCAACAAAAAACCCGCCACGCGCGGGCGCGACGGGTTGGCAATTCGTGCCGCGTCAGGCCCGGCTACACGCGCATCGGCATGAGCACATAGAGCGCATCTTCAGCGGCCAGATCACGGACGAGCGTCGGCGAGCCCGGGTCTGCCAGCATGAAGATCGCATCGGTGCCGGTCAGTTGCGACGTAATGTCGAGCAGGTACTTGGCGTTGAAGCCGATTTCGAGCGGATCGTGGTCGTAGCCGACGGGCAGTTCTTCCGTAGCACTGCCGGAATCCGGATTGTTGACCGTCAGCGTCATCTGGCCTTCGTTCAGCGCCAGCTTGACGGCGCGGCCACGCTCGGACGAGATCGTCGATACGCGGTCGACGGCCTGGGCGAAGGACTGGCAATCGACGCGCAGTTCCTTGTCGTTGTTGGCCGGGATGACGCGCTGGTAGTCGGGGAAGGTGCCGTCGATCAGCTTCGAGGTCATGACGATCGAGCCCATTGTCAGGCGGATCTTGGCGTCGGAGACTTCGACGGTGACGACGAGATCCGGGTTGTCGAGCAGCTTCTGCAATTCGCTGACGGTCTTGCGCGGGATGATGATGCCCGGCATGCCTTCGGAGCCGGACGGCGCTTCGACGTCGGCGCGCGCCAGACGGTGGCCGTCGGTTGCGACGGCGCGCAGCTTCAGTTCACCCTTGCTTTCGACCGTGTGGACGAAGATGCCGTTGAGATAGTAGCGGGTTTCCTCGGTCGAGATCGCGAACTGGGTGCGATCGATCAACATCTTGAGGTCGGTCGCCTTGAGGCGGAACGAATGCGAGAAACTGCCGGCGGTCAGGTCCGGGAAGTCGGATTGCGGCAGGCACTGCAGCGAGAACTTGGAGCGGCCCGAGGCGACGGTCATCGCCGTGCCTTCGGCGTTGGTGGCAAGCAGCACTTCCGAACCGTCGGGCAGCTTGCGCACGATGTCATAGAGCAGGTGTGCCGGCACGGTGGTCGCGCCCGCCTGTTCCACCTGCGCCGGCGTCGCCTCGGTGATTTCGAGGTCGAGGTCGGTCGCCTTCATTTCGAGGCTGGCGCCGTCGGAACGCAGGAGCACGTTCGAGAGGATCGGGATCGTGTTTCGCCGCTCCACCACGCGGTGCACGTGGTTCAGCGATTTCAGGAGGTTGGATCGCTCGAGAGTAATGCGCATGGGATGCCGCTTTCAACCATTGCCCGGCGGGCGAACGTCCGCCTGAGCGTCAACTGCGAGTGCCCCGGCCGACCGACCGGATAGATGTGGACCGGCAAAATGGCAGAAAGAGCGCCCGGAAAGCAAGGGGTTTGAGGGCTTCTGTCCCCAGATGCAGCACGTAGGCCCGCCGTCTTGCCCTTGCTCTGTCATGGTGGCTCACTCATAAAGGCCCGATAGACACATCGGTCAGCACGATCAGGACGTTACAGGTGGAAAAGCAGAAGACAGCGGAACCGGCAGGCGGACAGAGGGAGCGCAGCTACCGGCTGCACAATGTAAGCGTTCCGGCCCGCCCCCTCGATGCCGCGCTCTATCTGGTGGCGACCCCGATCGGCAATCTCGGCGATATTACGTTGCGGGCGCTGGAAACGCTGGCCGGCGCCGATGTGCTTGCCTGCGAGGACACCCGGGTCACGCGTGTGCTGCTCGACCGCTACGGCATCGTCAATCGTCCCTACGCCTACCACGAGCACAATGCCGACGAGGTCGGGCCGCGCCTGCTGGCAGCACTTGCGGAGGGGCGTTCGGTCGCGCTGGTCTCCGATGCCGGCACACCGCTGGTCTCCGACCCCGGCTACCGGCTGGGCCAGCTTGCGATCGAAGCCGGACATCGGGTCGTGCCGATCCCCGGCGCCTCGGCGCCGCTGGCAGCCCTCGTCGGCTCCGGCCTGCCGAACGACGCTTTCCTCTTTGCCGGTTTCCTGCCGACCAAGGACAAGGCCAAGCGCGATCGCCTCAGGGAACTCGCCGCCGTGCCGGCAACCATCCTGTTCTTCGAATCTCCGCACCGGATCGCTGCCACGGTTGCCGCGGCGGCCGACGTTTTGGGGGAGGGCCGGCGGGCGTCCGTCTGCCGCGAATTGACCAAGACCTTCGAGGAGTTTCGCCGCGGCACGCTCGGCGAACTTGCCGTTCATTATGAACAGGCGGGGCCGGTCAAGGGCGAGATCGTGCTCGTCATCGGCCCTCCTGACGCCGCGCCCGAACCGGAAGCGGCCGATGTCGATGCGTTGCTGCAAAGCCTCGTCGCCGATATGCCCACCGGAAAGGCGGCAACCGAAGCCGCCCGCCAGACGGGCCTGCCGCGCAAGGAACTCTATGACCGGCTGCTGCAACTGAAGGAGCGCCATGACGACTGATGGCGGCGACAGGCGGAAGCTGAAGGCGCTGAGGCGAGGATACCTTGCCGAATACCGCGCCGCGCTTTGTCTCCTGCTCAAGGGCTACCGCATCGTCGCGATGCGCCATCGCACCAAGCTTGGCGAGATCGACATCATCGCAAGGCGGGGCGATCTCATCGCCTGCGTCGAGGTCAAGGCCCGCCGCTCGGCCGAAGACGGCGTCTTTGCCGTAACGGCGACGGCACAGAGGCGCATTCGTGCCGCAAGCGATCTCTGGCTGGCGAAACAGCCGGATTTCAACAGGCTTTCCGTACGTTACGACATCGTCACGGTGACGCCCTGGGGCTGGCCGCGGCACCTGCCGGATGCGTTCTGAGCCGGTACCGGATGACGGAAAATGATCGTCTTGTTCCGTCCGGGTCTCCCGTTGGAACATATTCGCGGATTTGTAATCGTTCCGACATAAAAGCGTTACCAGCCTGTCATCGAAGGTCACTAGTCCACTGCCATCCGCAACCCGGTGGAGAGGATTAGTCATGTTCAAGAAGTTTACGCTCGCAGCCCTTACCCTTGCCTTTTCGGCGACCTCGTCGCTCGCCGCGACCAATATTACCTGGTGGCACGGCATGGCCGGCCGCAACGGCGAAGTCATCAATGAAGTTTCCAAGAAGTTCAACGAAGCCCAGAGCGCCTGCGCGCTGACCCCGGTTTCCAAGGGCACCTACGAGGAAGCGCTCGCTTCCGGCATCGCCGCTTTCCGCTCGGGCGAGCAGCCGAACATCCTGCAGGTCTTCGACGCCGGTGCCGCCACCATCATCAACGCCAAGGGCGCGGTCATCCCGGCCGAAGACCTCATCATCAAGGCCGGCCACAACTTCGACCGCAACGCCTTCATCGACGGCGTCCGCTACTTCTACGCTGACAGCGAAGGCAAGTTCGTCGGCATGCCGTTCAACTCTTCGGCGCCGATCATGTACATCAACGACGAAGCGCTGAAGAAGGCCGGCGTCGAAGCGCCGAAGACCTGGGAAGAGTTCGAAGCCGCTGCCCCGAAGCTCAAGGAAGCCGGCTACATCCCGCTCGTCCAGTCGCAGCTGACCTGGCAGTTCACCGAGAACTTCTTCTCGCGCAACAACATCCAGTTCGCCACCAACAACAACGGCTATGACGCCGTCGTCGACACTGAGCTGAAGGTCACCGACCCGAACCTCGTGATGATGTTCGACAAGCTCAAGGCCTGGAAGGACGAAGGCTACTTCGCGTTCTACGGCGCCGGCTGGAACGACAACCAGAAGGTCTTCGAAGAAGGCAAGGCCGCCTTCTGGATCGGCTCGTCTGGTTCGTTCGGCGGCCTGCAGAAGACGGCGCAGATGCCATTCTCGGCAACCTTCCTGCCCTATTGGGGCTCGATCAAGGGCGCCGGCACCAACTCCTTCATCGGCGGTGCTGCTCTGTTTGCCATGTCCGGCAAGTCGGATGAAGAAAACAAGTGCGTTGCCGACTTCTTCCAGTTTCTGACCTCGCCCGAGATCCAGTACTTCTACCACAAGGCCACCGGCTACGTCGCCATCACCAAGGCAGCCTATGAGCTTGCCCAGAAGGATGGCTACTACAAGGAGAAGCCGGTTGCCGAAGTCGGCATCAAGCAGCTCATGCTGCCGGCGGGCGACTGGTCGAAGGGCTACCGCCTCGGCTTCTACCCGCAGATCCGCGAAATCATGGAACGCGAATACGGCCGCATCTTCTCGGGCGAAACGACCGTCAAGGACGCGTTCGACACGATCGAGAAGGAAGGCAACGAGCTGCTCGCTCGCTTCGCCAAGACGGCCGGCTGATCTCCATGTCGACCGTGACAGATCTCCTCCCCGCATCGCGGGGAGGGACCGGAACAAAGACCGGGGGGCGTCGCTTCGGCGTCTTCCGGCTTTTCGGTGGCCAGTCGAATAGCGGAGGGGAAAGTGCTGCAAAGCGCGTGCAGTTCTCCTCGCGGTTCCTGCCTTACCTCTTCCTCGCGCCGCAGCTCGCGATCATCTTCATCTTCTTCTACTGGCCCTCGGTTCAGGCGATCCAGTCGTCCTTCTATCTCGAAGATCCCTTCGGCTTTGGATCGACCTTCGTCGGCATGACCAACTATACGGACGTGCTGAAGTCAGGCGAATATCTCGGCATCGCCCGCTTTACCGCGGTCTTCACCGCGCTCGTCACGTTCTTTGCGCTGTCGATCGGCCTGCTGCTCGCCGTCAAGGCCGATGGCGTCATCCGCGGCAACGCCGCCTACAAGACGCTGCTGATCTGGGTCTATGCCATCGCCCCGCCGGTTGCGGGTCTGATCGGGATGATGTTCTTCGACCAGCATATCGGCCCGATCGTCGAGCTCGCCCGTTGGTTCGGCTGGGACATCAAGGTTGGCCTGAACTACTTCGACACCGCCTTTTCCATGGTGGTCGTGTCGGTCTGGAAACAGATCCCCTACAACTTCATCTTCTTCCTCTCAGGGCTCCAGGGCATTCCGGTCTCGGTGCGTGAGGCAGCGGCGATCGATTGCCGCTCGGGCTTCCGCCGCTTCTGGACGGTGATCCTGCCGCTTCTGGCGCCGACCGCCTTCTTCCTTCTGATCATCAACGTCACCTATGCGCTGTTCGACACCTTCGGCGTGATCGACGTGATGGTGAAGGACAAGGCCGCCAACAACCCGATCACCCTTGTCTACAAGGTCTACATGGACGGTTTCCGCGGCAACGACCTCGGCGGCTCGTCGGCCCAGTCGGTGATCCTGATGCTGATCGTCTTCGTGCTCACCATCTTCCAGTTCCGCTTCATCGAGCGGCGCGTGCACTACAACTGAGGTGGAGCCGATGTATCGCACCAAGATTTTCGACCACGTCATTCTGCTCTTCGGCGTCTTCATCATGGTGGCGCCCGTCGTCGTCGCTTTCATGACCTCGACGCACGAGGCAGCCGACATTCACCGCAACGGTCTCAGCCTCACCTGGGGCGGCCATTTCGTCGAGACCTACACGACGGTGCTCACGCGCGAGGGCGGCTTCACCGGCAAGATCACCGGCTTCAACATGATGCTGAACTCGATGATCCTGGGCCTCGGCTTTGCCGTCGGCAAGATCGTGCTGTCGATGCTGGCGGCCTATGCGCTGGTCTATTTCCGCTTTCGGCTCGCGACCTTCTTCTTCTGGGTGATCTTCACCACGCTGCTCCTGCCGCTCGAAGTGCGCATCCTTCCCTCCTACGAAGTGATGAACACGCTGAAGCTGACGAACACCTATACCGGCCTGATCGTGCCGCTGCTCGCTTCGGCGACCGGCACCTTCTATTTCCGGCAGTTCTTCAAGTCGGTGCCGGACGAGCTATTGGAAGCCGCGCGCATCGACGGCGCCGGGCCGTTCAAGTTCTTCATCGACGTCCTGGTGCCGCTGTCGCGCACGATGATGGCGGCGATCTTCATCATCATGTTCGTCTATGGCTGGAACCAGTATCTGTGGCCCACCCTGATGACGACGGACGAAGGCTTCTTCACGCTGGTGCGCGGCATCAAGCAGATCCTGCTCGTCTGGGTCGGCTCGAACATCCCCGACTATAACGAGGCCTTTGCGCTGGCGATCCTCGCGATGCTCCCGCCGGTCATGATCGTGGTGATCTTCCAGCGCTGGTTCATCAAGGGGCTGACCGAAAGCGACAAGTAAGCGGAGGCGGGGGCGGGACAAAGGTCCCGCCCGCTCCTGAAACGACACCAATTTTACGGAGGCAGCCATGGCGGCCATTACCATCGCCGAGGTCTCGAAGATCTATCACGGCAATGTCGAGGCGGTGAAATCCGTCTCGATCGACATCGACGACGGCGAATTCATCGTGCTGGTCGGCCCGTCCGGCTGCGGCAAGTCCACGCTCTTGCGCATGGTTGCCGGCCTTGAAACGATATCCAAGGGGACGGTGACGATCGGCTCGCGCGTGATCAACGACGTCGATCCAGCCGAGCGCGACATCGCCATGGTCTTCCAGAACTACGCGCTCTATCCGCACATGACCGTCTACGAAAACCTGGCCTACGGCCTGAAGAACCGCAAGACGCCGAAGGCCGCGATCGACGCCCGCGTCGCGGAAGCCGCGCGCATGCTGGAGATCGAGCCGTATCTCTCCCGCAAGCCCCGCGCGCTCTCGGGCGGCCAGCGCCAGCGCGTCGCCATGGGCCGCGCCATCGTGCGTAAGCCGGCGGCCTTCCTCTTCGACGAGCCGCTCTCCAACCTCGACGCCAAGCTGCGCGTGTCGATGCGCGGCGAGATCAAGCGCTTGCAGAAACGCCTCGGCACCACATCGCTCTACGTTACCCACGACCAGCTCGAAGCGATGACGCTTGCCGACCGGCTCGTGGTTTTGAATGGTGGCCGGATAGAGCAGATCGGCCGTCCGCTCGACGTCTACCACCGCCCGGCCTCGACCTTCGTCGCGAGCTTCATCGGCTCGCCGGCTATGAACCTGATCAAGGGGCACATCGATGGCGGTGGCCTGCAGATCGGTCTCTACCGGATAGACCTCGCCGGCCGCGCGCCGGTGGAGGGTGCCGTCACCGTTGGCCTTCGCGCCGAGGATCTCCGGCTTGCTGGCGTCGGCGAGGACGCCATGCTGTTTCAGGTCGACTATGTCGAGGAACTGGGCGCGCAGCGGCTCGTGCATGGCACCATCGAGGGCCAGGCGCTGACCATCGCGCTTTCGCCGGAAACGCCGCTATCGGGCGATCTCGCGGTGACCATCGCGGTCGACCGCCTGCACTTCTTCTCGCTCGAGACCGGAAAGCGGCTGGAGCGCGGCACGTCGTTTGCCAATGAAGCCCCGGCGCAGACCCTTCGCCTGGAGACCGCATCGTGATTTTCGAAACCGTCGAGCAACTTGCCGTTCCCTCGCTTGAAACCCGCGCCAGCTTTGCCGAGATCGTGCGCACCATCGCCGCCCATGACGCCGCCATGGCTGCCCGGCCGGAGATGAACAGCGTCGAGGTCGGTGGTGCGCCGTCCTCCTCCGAGACGTCGCTCGCCTTTCCGTTCACCGTCTCTGCCTGGAACCTGGAGCGCTGCCTGTTTGCGCCGGAAAGTGCTGCACATCTGGCAGAAACGGGCGCGCCGGTTGTCCTGCTTTCGGAAATGGACAACGGCATGGCCCGCACCGGCCAGCGTCATCCGACCGCCGAAGTCGCCGATACGCTCGGCATGCAATACGCCTATGGCATCGAGTTCATCGAGCTTGGCCTCGGCTCCGACACCGAGCGCGAATTCTGCGAGGACGATTTCAACGCCAAGGGTTTCCATGGCAATGCGTTGATGGCATCCGTACCGCTCGGTCGACCCTTCATGCTGCGCCTCTGGGGTGAACGCCTGTGGTTCACCGATGGCGAGCAGCCGCGCCTTGGGGAACGTATGGCGATCGGCGCCGTCCTCGAGACCGAGGATGGTCCCTTCGTCGCCGTCTCCACCCATCTCGAAAGCGCAACGACCGCCGTCTATCGCGAGCGCCAGTTCAAGGAATTGATCGACGCGGTCGTTGAAGCCTTCCCGGGCCTGCCGCTGCTGATCGGCGGGGACCTCAACACCGGCAACCATGCCGGCGGCGACTTCGAGGCCGAAGGTCTATTTGCCGTCAGTGCTGCACGCGGCTTTACCCGCCACGGCGGGCCATTGGACGTGATGACCACACGGCCGAGCCTCATCACCCGTTGGCCGGAACGGGCGATGAAGCTCGACTGGTTCCTTTCGCGCGGTCTGAAAATTGGCGAGACCCGCATCATCCCGTCGCTCGACGAAACCGGCCGGCCGCTCTCGGACCACGATCTCATCACCTGCGTCGTCGAAGGCTTCGAATAGGCCCGGCTCTCCTTGCCTAAGGCCCGCCCGCATTCTACATGTCGAGGGCTTTACCAGTGCGGCAGGGGGTAGCGGTTTTTCCGGTCCTCTTCCGTTCCGGTAGTTTGAAATCGATCACGGCTGTCCGTGATCCATGAGGGATGGGTAGATGGCGAAAATCGTCAATGTCGGGGTCCAGATGGACCATGTGTCGGGCATCAACATTGCGGGCGATTCCACTTTCGCCATGAGCCTCGAGGCACAGTCGCGCGGCTATCGCCTTTTCCACTACACGCCCGAAAAGCTGTCGCTGCGCGACGGCAAGGTCTATGCGAGCGCGCAGCCGATGACGCTGCGCGACGTCAAGGGCGATCACTTCACGCTTGGCGAAGCCGAGCGCGTCGATCTCTCGACCATGGACGTCATCCTGCTCCGCCAGGACCCGCCCTTCGACATGGCCTACATCACCTCGACGCATCTTCTGGAGCGCCTGCATCCGAAGACGCTCGTCGTCAACGATCCGGCCTGGGTGCGCAACTCGCCGGAGAAGATCTTCGTCACCGAATTCGCCGACCTGATGCCGAAGACGCTGATCACCCGCGATCCCGCCGAAATCGCCAGCTTCCGCCAGGAAATGGGCGACATCATCCTGAAGCCACTCTACGGCAACGGCGGCGCCGGGGTCTTCCACTCGACCCGCGACGACCGCAACATGTCCTCTCTGCTCGAAATGTTCGGCCAGATGTTCCGCGAGCCCTTCATCGCCCAGGAATACCTGCCGGCAGTGCGCAAGGGCGACAAGCGCATCCTGCTCGTCGACGGCGAACCGGTGGGCGCCATCAACCGCGTTCCGGCCGACCATGACGCCCGCTCCAACATGCATGCCGGCGGCCGCCCGGAGCCGACCGAACTGACGGCGCGCGAGAAGGAAATCTGCGCGCGCATCGCGCCGGCACTCAAGGAGCGCGGCTTCCTCTTCGTCGGCATCGACGTTATCGGCGACTACATGACCGAGATCAACGTGACCTCGCCGACCGGCATCCGCGAAGTCAAGAAGTTCGGCGGCGCCGATGTCGCAAGCCTGCTTTGGGACGCGATCGAACGCAACCGCGCCTGATCGGCGCTAGCGTGTAATCTGCCTCCGGTGGATCAAGCGTGCCGCGGGTCTTTGCCCGCGGCCGTTTTCTGGAACGGCCCTTGCCGGTGCGTCCACCCCTCTCAAATGTTCTGTGATTGTTCTTGTTTTTGTGCGCGATCCGTGCAAGGCTTCTGCCTGCAACCCTGGGCGGTTGCGGCGCCCGATAGCCGGGCTGCCTGGGCGAGGGGGCAAGCATGGTCGCGCGCGTCAGCACGGTCGCATTTCAGGGTATCGAGGGCCTGCCTGTTGACGTGCAGGTGATGGTCGCGCCGGGCAAGGTCGGCATGCAGATCGTCGGCCTGCCGGACAAGGCCGTCGCCGAAAGCCGCGAGCGGGTACAGGCGGCCCTGCATGCCTCCGGTCTCGCCCTGCCGGCCAAGCGGGTGACTGTCAATCTCGCGCCCGCCGACCTGCCGAAGGAAGGCAGCCATTTCGACCTCGCCATCGCACTCGGGCTTATGGCAGCCCTCGGCGCCATCCCCGGCGATGCACTGGCGCCTTACGTCGTGATCGGCGAACTCAATCTCGATGGCACCATTGCCGCCGTTGCCGGAGCGCTTCCCGCCGCGATCGGCGCCAATGCGCTCGGCAAGGGGCTGATCTGCCCGGCCGAAAGCGGACCCGAGGCGGCCTGGGCCGGCGCCGATATCGATATCCTTGCGCCGCGCAGTTTGATCGCGATCGCCAATCATTTCCGCGGCACGCAGGTGCTTTCGCGGCCTGAAGCGGCCATCCGCTCGGGCGCGTCTAACCTGCCCGATCTCGCCGACATCAAGGGACAGGAGAGCGCCAAGCGGGCGCTCGAGGTGGCTGCTGCCGGCAACCACAATCTCTTGATGGTCGGCCCGCCCGGATCGGGCAAGTCGATGCTTGCTGCCCGCCTGCCGTCGATCTTGCCGCCGCTCAATCCGGCCGAATTGCTCGAAGTGTCGATGATCCACTCGATCGCCGGGCAACTGCCGGGCGGCAAGCTTTCGGACCGGCGGCCGTTTCGCACGCCGCACCATTCCGCCACCATGGCCGCGATGGTTGGTGGCGGCCTTCGCGCCAAGCCCGGCGAGGCCTCGCTCGCCCATCATGGCGTGCTGTTTCTCGACGAGTTCCCGGAATTCACGCCGCAGGTACTCGATGCGCTACGCCAGCCGCTCGAAACCGCCGAATGCATCATCGCCCGCGCCAATCACCGGGTGAGCTATCCCGCCGCGATCCAGCTTGTCGCCGCCATGAACCCCTGCCGCTGCGGCATGGCCGGCGAGCCGGGCCGTAGCTGCGCCCGGGCCCCGCGCTGCATGTCCGACTACCAGGCGCGCATCTCCGGCCCGCTGATGGACCGCATTGATATCCGCATCGACGTGCCGGCCGTCAGCGCCGCCGACCTCTTGAAGCCGGCAGCGGCCGAAAGCAGCGAGGTCGTCGCCCGTCGCGTCGCCCGCGCCCGCGCCATGCAGATCGACCGCTTTGCCGCCCTCGGCCATGCGGAGTTGACCAGCAATGCCCGCGCATCGACCTCGCTGATCGAGAAGATCGCGGCACCCGATGCGGCCGGGCTGCAGCTGCTCAGGGACGCTGCCGAAAAGATGAAGTTCTCCGCCCGCGGCTACCACCGTGTACTGAAGGTCGCCCGCACGCTCGCCGATCTCGATGGCTCGATAACCGTCGGCCGCATTCATCTCGCCGAGGCGATTTCCTACCGGATCGCCGGCGAACGGCTGCAGGCGGCTGCCTGACGAGGGCAGACACGACTGTGCATGCCCAACTCTCGCCGTCTCGGGCACGCATGATGCTGGAGTTGAAGCGGATCGTCCAAGCTTTCTTGAACCAGCTTGGCCGGCGGGGAGTGAACTGGATGACGGATACTCCAAAGGGCAGAAGAACGGATCGCGCCGAACGTCGGATCAAGGCGTCGCCGTCGGCGATCTACGCCGCGCTGGTCGATCCCGATGCGGTGGCGGTCTGGTTGCCGCCCGAAGGCATGAAGGGGCAGGTGCATGCCTTTCAGCCGCACGTCGGCGGCGTCTTCCGGATGACGCTGATCTACGAGACGCCGGACGACAGGACGCAGGGCAAGAGCTCGGAGGATGCCGACATCGTTTCCGGTCGCTTCGTCGCGTTGGAGCCGGATCGGTGCGTGGTGCAGGAGACGGAGTTTCAATCCGACGATCCGGCTTTTGCCGGGACGATGCGGATCACCTGGGCGCTGGAGCCGGTGGCAGATGGCACCCGCGTCAGCGTCACCTGCGAAAACGTGCCGGAGGGCATTTCGAAGGAAGATCACGACGCCGGCCTGCGCTCGACGCTCGCCAATCTTGTAGGCTTCACGGAGCAGGCTGGCTGAAGCAGAACCACGCATCAACGACAAACAAAAAGGGCGCCCGTGGCGCCCTTTCCAATTGCAAGTGATGCCAGCCCGATCAGCCGCCCAGGCCCTCGAACAGCACCGTCGAGAGGTAGCGTTCGGCAAAGGACGGGATGATGACGACGATGGTCTTGCCGGCATTTTCCTCACGCTGGCCGACCTCGATCGCCGCCGTGAGCGCGGCACCTGCGGAGATGCCGACCGGTACGCCTTCGAGCTTGGCGACAAGGCGGGCGACCTCGATCGCTTCCGCGCTGTTGACGGTGACGATCTCGTCGTAGACCGTGGTGTCGAGGATCGCCGGGGCAAAGCCTGCGCCGATGCCCTGGATCTTGTGCGGGCCGGGGGCGCCACCGGAAAGAACCGGCGATTCTTCCGGCTCGACGGCGATCACCTTGACCGAGGGCTTGCGCGCCTTCAGCACCTGGCCGGTGCCGGTAATCGTGCCGCCGGTGCCGATGCCGGAGACGAAAATGTCGACCGCGCCGTCCGTGTCGTTCCAGATTTCCTCGGCCGTCGTCTTGCGGTGGATTTCCGGATTGGCCGGATTTTCGAACTGCTGCGGGATGATGGCGTCCGGCAGCGTCTCGACCAGTTCCTGCGCCTTGGCGATCGCGCCCTTCATGCCCTTGGCGCCTTCGGTCAGCACCAGCTCGGCGCCGAGCAGCGCCAGCATCTTGCGCCGCTCGACCGACATGGTCTCCGGCATCGTCAGAATCAGCTTGTAGCCTTTGGCGGCCGCGACGAAGGCAAGCGCGATGCCGGTGTTGCCGGAGGTCGGCTCCACCAGCGTCGTGCGGCCGGGCGTAATCTTGCCCTGCGCTTCCAGGCTCTCGATCATCGCCACGCCGATGCGGTCCTTGACGGAGGCGATCGGGTTGAAGAACTCGAGTTTGGCCAGCAGGTTCGCCTTGACGCCCTTTTCCTTGGCAAGCTTGTCCAGCCGCACGATGGGCGTGTCGCCGATCGTTTCCGTGATCGAGGAGTAGACGCGGCCGCGGCCGGGCTTGCGTGTGTCGGACATGGGTTTCTCCCTTGGGCTTGAAGTGTCGTGCTATGAGAATAGGAACAATGAACGCGCAATTCCAGAACGACAAACACCGCGCGGCGATCCGTCGAAGGAAAAACCACCGGCGAAGTCGTTGTTCGGGAAAAGTTTTTTCAGTTGGCGCGAACGGCGAGATAGGCCGCCGTTCCGGCAAGCACGCTGGCGGCGACCCGGTTCAGCGCTTTCAGGGCCTTCGGTTGCTTGAGCAACAGGCGCGCACGCGAGGCGAGCAGCATATAGGGCACGAGCACGCTTAGGAGCAGCAGGAAGGTGGCGGTCAGCAGCAGGCCGTAATCGCCGGGGCCGATCGCCCTGATGTCGATCAGCGTCGGCACCAGCGCCACGTAAAACAGCATCGTCTTCGGATTGCCGAGCGTGATCAGCAGGCCGGACAGGAAGGACATGGCCGCACTCGTCGACGGCTTTGCCTTGATGTCCTCGGGCAGCAGCCCCGCGCTCCAGAGCTTCCAGGCGATGTAAGCGAGATAGAGAACCCCGGCAAACTTCACCACCAGGAAGGCTGTGGTGAAGGTCTGGGCGATCAGCGCGAGCCCGAGGATAACGGCCGTCAGATAGATCATGTCGCCAAGCGCGATGCCGAGACCCATGAAGAAGGTTTCGCGGAAACCGGAGCCGAGCGCGCGCGCAACCAGCGCCGTCACGCCGGGGCCGGGGATGGCAGCGGCGATGAAGAGCGCGCCGCTATAGGCGATGAGGGCCGCGAGCGTCATGGAACGTCCTTGCGAAGATGATACCGATTTTTACCGCAAGCGACCGAAAAAGGAAATCACCGAACTGCGATCGGCGGGCGTCTGCTGGCGAAATTGATCGGGTGACAAGTCTGGCGTTGTCCGCTGCTGCGAAATGCGTAGAGCTTGCTGAAAACGAGCGAAAGGCGCCTCTCCATGCCCGAGTTGAAGGATATGATCGGCTTTGCCCTCCTGGCCCTTGGCATGGTGCTGACGCCGGGGCCGAACATGATCTACCTGATCTCGCGCTCGATCAGCCAGGGGCCTGGCGCCGGATTGATCTCGCTCGGCGGCGTGGCGCTCGGCTTCGTCGTCTACATGGTCTCGGCGGCACTCGGTATCACGGCGCTGCTCCTGGCCGTGCCCTTCGCCTATGATGCGCTTCGCATCGCCGGTGCGGCATACCTTCTCTATCTCGCCTGGCAGGCGGTTAGGCCCGGCGGACGCTCGCCCTTTCAGGTCAAGAACCTGCCGAAGGATGGGCCGAAGAAACTGTTCGTCATGGGCTTCCTGACGAGCCTGCTTAATCCCAAGGTGGCGGTGCTCTATCTCTCGCTGCTGCCGCAGTTCATCCGGCCGGAGCTCGGCAACGTGCTCGGCCAGTCGCTGGTCTTCGGCTCGATCCAGATTGCGACCAGCGTGACCGTCAACGCCATGATCGCGCTGGCCGCCAGCGGCATCGCCGCCTTCCTTGCCGGGCGGCCGTTGTTCATGGTGGTTCAGCGCTGGGCGATGGGCACGGCGCTGTTCGGCTTCGCGCTGAGCATGGCCTCGGAAGCACGGCGCTAACGCGCGTTTGCCGATGCCTTCTTCAATCCCGGAACGGGCTTACTCGAAAACCGGCCGCATGAAGCTGCGCTCGTAGCTGAGGATGCAGCGCGTCTTCTCGGCATAGGCGAAGGCCTCCTGGCATTCGGGATCCGCGGCCATTTCCTTGCGGTAGGCCTCGTATGCGGCCAGGCTCGGAAAGCTGAAGAGCGCCAGCCCAATATTGTTCGCCCCCTCGTGCGGCAGGAAGTAGCCGTGGTGCGTGCCGCCCAGCCGATTGACGAGCGGGATCCAGAGCTTGGCATAATGCTCGAACTCGGCCGCCTTGTAAGGGTCGATGACGTATTTCAGGTAGCAGGTGATCATGCGGTTCTCCCTTCGCGTTCCCGCTTGATAGAAGACGGAAACCGAAGTTTCCAGCCAAGAGTCATGCCGGCGGCGGCAACGAGGATCGCGACCGAGCCGGCGATCTGGATCGGCTGCAGCTGGTGCCCGAAAGCGAAGCGGTCGACGACGATCGCGGCGATCGGATAGATGAAGGAAAGCGCGCCGGTCATATGTGTCGGGAGCCGCTGGATCGCGCCGTAAAGCAGCACATACATGAGCCCGGTGTGGATGATGCCGAGGGTCAGGACGATCGACCACTGCGTTGCACCTGACGGGGCGGGTGCGGCAAGCGCCATCGGTGCCAGCATCACGGTGCCGGTGATCACCTGGATCAGCGCGATCAGATGCGGCGGCGTGCCCTTGAGCAGCTTGGTCGCAATCGCCGCGATCGCGTAGAAGAAGGCAGCGCCGATCGAAAGAGCAACGCCGATCAGGTAGTCTTCGGGCGCGAAGCCCTGGCCGGGCTTGGCCGAAATGATCGCGAGCATGCCGGCAAACGACACCAGCAGCCAGAAGATCTTGGTGACAGTGATCTTTTCGCCGAGGAACACGGCGCCAAGCCCCAAGAGCATGAAGGGCTGGGTGTTGTAGACCATGGTCGCGATCGAGATCGATGCGTGGGAATAGGCGGCGAACAGCAGCAGCCAGTTGACGACGATGGCGATGCCGCCGACGACCGACAGCAGCAGCATCCGCCGGCTGAAGTGACGACGGTCGAGAAGCCCGAGCGCCCCGGCGATGGCAACGAGTGTCACGGCCCCGAAGACGCAGCGCCAGAACACCACGCTCGTCACCGGCTGCCCCGACATCAGCACGAACCAGCCGATGGTACCGGAGATCAGCATTGCTGCCGTCATCTCGAAGCTGCCGCGTTTGAGCTCGGTATTCATGGTCACTGCTCTCCTATTGGTGATCGCAGAATAGCCTGTACTCAGGGCCTTTCCCATGGATGAACGAAGGCAGTTGTGCTATATTGCCTAATTATCGAAGTTCTGATTGTTGTTGTGGCTTATGGTGTCGTGATGCTGGACGAGATAGACCGACGAATCCTCGACATACTGGCAGCCAATGCCCGGGTGTCGCTGAAGGAGCTGGCGCAGGAGGCGGGGCTCTCATCGCCGAGTGCTGCGGATCGGCTGCGCAAGCTGGAAGAGCGCGGCGTCCTCGACGGTTTCACCATCGCCCTCAATCCGGCGAAGGTTGGCTATCCCTTGCAGGCGGTCATCCGCGTGCGGCCGATGCCGGGCATGTTGCACATTGTCGAGCGGCTGATCCAGGAGACGCCGGAATTCGTCGAGTGCGACAAGGTCACCGGCGACGACTGTTTCATCGCCAAGCTCTACGTGCGTGACATGGCGCAGCTCGACACGATCCTCGACCGGATCGCCGAGAAGGCGCAGACCAACACCTCGATCGTCAAGTCGACGCCGGTCAAGCGCCGCCTGCCGCCGCTCCTTTAATGGGAAATCTGTCTTAAACGCCGGTCGAGCCGAAGCCGCCGGCGCCGCGTGCCGTCTCGCTTGCCCCTTCGGCCTCGCGAACAGTCACCTGCGTGACCGGTGCGATCACCGTCTGGGCGATGCGCATGCCGCGCTCGATGATGAACTCCTCGTCGCCGAGATTGACCAGCAGCACCTTCACTTCGCCGCGATAGTCGCTGTCGATCGTGCCGGGCGTGTTGAGGCAGGTGATGCCGTGCTTGAAGGCAAGGCCAGAGCGTGGGCGGATCTGCGCCTCGTAGCCGGCGGGCACTTCGAAGATGAAGCCGGTCGGAACGAGGGCGCGCTTGCCTGGGTTAAGCATCAGCGGCCGATCGGCGGGAACGCCCGCGCGCAAATCCATGCCGGCAGCGCCTGCGGTCTCGTAGGCCGGAAGCTCCAGGCCTTCGCCGTGCGGCAGGCGAACGAGGTTGAGGGTTGGGCGGGATAGGGGCGTGTGCGTGCTCATGCCCGCATAAGCCGGGCCACGGGCGCCTCGGTCAATTGCATAATCGGGGCCGAGCCTGTAAAGGACGCGGCAACTCACAGGATTTTACGATATGGCTGAAACTCTCGCCGAGGCGGTCTCCCGCCGCCGCACATTTGCGATTATCGCCCACCCGGACGCCGGTAAGACCACGCTCACGGAAAAGTTGCTGCTGTTCGGCGGTGCCATCCAGCTCGCCGGTGAGGTCAAGGCCAAGAAGGACCGCATCCAGACCCGTTCGGACTGGATGAAGATCGAGCGCGAGCGCGGCATCTCGGTCGTCACCTCGGTGATGACCTTCGAGTATGGCGGCAACGTCTTCAACATTCTCGACACGCCCGGTCACGAGGACTTCGCCGACGACACCTACCGCACACTGACGGCGGTGGATGCGGCCGTCATGGTCATCGACGCCGCCAAGGGTATCGAGCCGCGCACGCTGAAGCTCTTCGAAGTCTGCCGCATGCGCGACATCCCGATCATCACCTTCGTCAACAAAATGGACCGTGAAAGCCGCGATCCCTTCGAGATCCTGGACGAGGTCGAGGAAAAGCTGGCGCTCGACTGCGCGCCGGTGACCTGGCCGATCGGGCGCTCCAAGACCTTCTGCGGCTCCTACAACCTCGCCGACAACACCGTGCGCGGGTCCGACACGCAGGAAATCCCGACCAAGGTCAACGGCCCGGAAATGGCCTCCCATCGCCTGCCGGAAAACGAGCGCGATGCCTTTACCGAAGAGCTGATGCTGGCGATCGAGGCGTGCAAGCCCTTCGACAAGAAGGCCTTCCTCGAAGGCCACCTGACCCCGGTCTTCTTCGGCTCGGCGCTGCGCAACTTCGGTGTGCGCGATCTCATCAACGCGCTCGGCGACATCGCGCCGCCGCCGCGCGACCAGGTCGCCGATATCCGCACGGTGCATGCGACCGACGACAAGATGACGGCCTTCGTCTTCAAGATCCAGGCCAACATGGACCCGAACCATCGCGACCGCATCGCCTTTGCCCGCGTCTGCTCCGGCAAGCTCGAGCGCGGCATGAAGGCACGCCTGTCGCGCACCGGCAAGCAGCTTGGCCTCAGCGCTCCGCAGTTCTTCTTCGCCTCGCAGCGCCAGCTCGCCGACACGGCTTATGCCGGCGACGTCGTCGGCATCCCGAACCATGGCACGCTCCGGATCGGCGATACGCTGACCGAGGGCGAGCCGCTGGTGTTCCAGGGCGTGCCGAACTTCTCGCCGGAAATCCTGCGCCGCGTGCGCTTGGAAGATGCGATGAAGGCGAAGAAGCTGAAAGAAGCGCTGCAGCAGATGGCCGAAGAGGGCGTCGTGCAGCTCTTCTCGCCGGAAGACGGTTCCCCGGCGATCGTCGGTGTCGTCGGTGCGCTGCAGCTCGACGTGTTGAAGGAGCGCCTCAGCGCCGAATACGGCCTGCCGGTCTCCTTCGAAATGTCGCGCTTCTCGGTTTGCCGCTGGATCTCGTCCGACCAGCCTGCCGAACTCGACAAGTTCGTCACGGCCCGTCGTGGCGACATCGCCCGCGATCTCGATGGCGACCCGGTGTTCCTGGCGCAGGACAGTTTCTCGCTGCGCTACGAGGCTGAGCGCTACCCGGCGATCAAGATGGTCGCAATCAAGGAATATCACGTCGCCAAGGCGGCCTGATTGTTTGCGTCCGGCCGGTGCCAAGGCATCGGCCGGTCTCTCGGCGCTCAAGCGCCGTTTCGGAACGAAATCCCTAAACCGAAAAATCGAAACGCGGCGACGAACGATCGAGCATGGTCATGCTTGGACGAGCGCCCCAGCTCTGTTCGATGGCCGGCGAAAGTGCTGTAAGCAGGCGTTCGATGTCCTCGCGTGCCGTCTCGTGCAGCGCTTCCGCTACGATCAGCGCTCGCGTTGTCTCAGGTCGTATCGCCGAAAGGCCGCTCTGCCGGTTGGTCCAGCGTCGGGCATGGGCCCGCCCCTCGGCGTCAGTGAAGACAACTTCGGCTGGTTCCGGATTTTCCGTTTCTCCTGAGAACGTCAGATAGCTCTCGTTGCCGGATGCCCGGCAGACATGCAGATGGCCGGCAACCTGCGCCAGATCGAAGGCCGCGATCGGAATGGCGAAGGCGAGCGACGCGGCGTTGCAGAGATCGATCAGAGGGTGGATCGAAGGCAGGTTGCCTTCCTTGCGGAACCGCCGGAGCAAGGCTTCGGACGCCGAGCGATACTGCGTCGGCTTCAATCCCATCTTGGCAAAGGTCCGGCGCCAGGCCTGGATCTCGGGCAGGTCGCTTTCCGAACCTGAACCGAGGCGATCGTTCGCGATCGCTTGGAACTGGCGAACATGGTCCCCGACCGAGACGCCGCCGCTGATGCCATCGATGAAAAGCGCGCCGGCGCTCAGCTCCGGGAAATCGCGCCAGATGTCGTCTACGTGCTGGAAGTGCATGGAAGTCCTCGAATTGGGTGCGTTCACTCTGGTTCAGGCCTTTGCGGTGGGAAGGGCGCGTGCTGTCCTTCGGCCAGCGCGGATTTGGCGTAGAGCCAGGCCGAGGACGGCGGCGAGCACGCAGCCGATCCCAAGCAATTGTGGGACGCCGACCGGCTCGCCGAGCAAGAGAAAGGCAAAGGCGACGGCTGAAACGGGCGCCAGCGCGGTGAAGACGGAGGCCTCGGTGCCGCTCACTTTGGCCGCCCCCGCATACCAGAGCAGGAAGCCGGCAACGGTCGGGATGAGGGCGTAGTAGAGAACCGCAACGATTGCATCCCTGTCGATCGCGGCCGTTGCATGCGTCTCGAAGAGCGCCGGGATGAGGGCGACCACGAAGCCGAGGCCGGCCATCAGCGTCGAAAGCGCCAGCGGCGAGATCTCCGTCTTCACGCGCTTGTTGAGGAGGATGAAAAGGCCCTCGCAGATGACGGCGCCGAAGATGAGGGCGATGCCGAGCGGCGAATGCGTGCCGCCTTCACTGGGCTTGAAGACGATGGTGAGCACGCCGGCTGCGGCAAGCGCGACCGCCGCAAGCACTTTGCGGTCCGGGCGCTCGCCGAGAAGAAGGATGGCGATGGTGGCGGAAACCACCGGCAGGGTGCCGATCACCACGCCGGCATCGGTTGCCGACGTCAGGCTCAGGCCGGCGATCAAGAGCGTCGTATAGCCGACGCTGCCGGCGCCCGCCTGGGCGATGAGGAGAAGCCAGTCGCGACCTTTCAGTTTCGGCCATGACGTCCTGGTGAGCCACATCAACAGCAGGAAGAGCGGGAAGGCGACGGCAAAGCGCAGCGCGGTGGCAGTGAACGGTGGCAGGCCCGCTGCTATGATCTTGCTGGCGATGACCGTGCTGCCGACGAGGATCATCGCGAGCGACAGGTAGAGATAGCCTTGAAATTTTCCCGACACGTCCGTTCTCCGTTGCTGCGCCACGCTTGTCGCTGCGCGGCCGGTGCAGCAATGCGCCCGGGGGAGGGCTCCGGTCTTGAACGGAATTGCGGGTGTTACTTTTTGGCCTCGGCATAAATGCCGGGCGAGAGGCCATATTTGCGGACGAAGACGCGGGTCATGTGGCTCTGGTCGGCAAAGCCGGCCGTAAACGCAGCCTCCGCCAGCGGCATGCCTCCACCGATCAGGCGGCGAGCGAGATCGATCCGGCGCTGGACGATATAGGCATGTGGCGTCAGGCCGACCGCGCTTGCGAAGTTGCGCACCAGCTGGAACCGGCTGAGCCCGGCTTCAGCGGCGAGATCGGCAAGCGTGATCGCGGCCGTCGGGTCGTCGTCGATCATCGTCTTGGCCGCCGTGACTGTTGCCGGCCTCTCACCCTGGTGTCGCTTGCCGGTGGCAAGAACGCCTGCCAGCAGCATGAGGAGCTGTTCTTCATGCCGGATGGCGTGGGCCCTGGCCGTTGGGTCGGTGATGGCCGCAAACAGCACCCGAAATTGATCTGCCACCTCCCGGTCGTGAAAGGCGGGGGCAGTGAACTCGCCGGAATCCGCACGGCCCTGGCTGATATCCTCGGCGGCAGTGGCGATGACGGATGGATCGAAATAGAGCATGCGCCAGGCGCGGCCGGCATCGCCGATCGGTATGCCGTCATGCACTTCGCCAGGGTTGACGGTGATTATGTCGCCAGCGCCGGCTTCGACCATGCCACGGCCACTGAGCGACTTCTGCGCGCCCTCATAGATGAGACCGATGCCGAACTGATCGTGCGTGTGACGGGCGAAGGACTGGCGCGTTTCGGCCTCGACCGCGTCTATGCCCGCGGCCGCGCTGTGCAGCATCCTGATCTTGCCCTTCGACATCTCGCGCGCCTGCTCCGGTCTCCAGCTTCGTCTTGTACACCGCAGCGCCGCCGCCGGCCATCGCAATGACGCGTCCTCGGGCCCGCATTCGCGGCTCACGGAAACTTTCATCTTTTCGACGTTGCAATCACAGGCCGCATCCCTACGTTGCGATTCCAAGCGGCGCGAAAGGGAGATGATCGAAATGCTGGATCTGCGTGTTCACTTCCTCGAAGCGGACGGATCTCTGGCGCCGTGGCGCGAACGGATACTGGAGTCCGTGCGCGAGAGCGCCGAGCGGATCGGCGCGGCGGTTTCTGCCTCAGACAGCGCCGCACCCATCGATGTCCTCGTCGAGCATCGTGCGGGTGAGACGATTCCCGAACTCGGTGTTGCAGGCGCCTGCTATCGCAGGGCACTGGTCTTCTTCACGGTCGATCCCGGCAACGAGAACTTCGAGGCAAGCCTTGCTGCAGGAGAAGTGCGCAAATTGCTGACGCACGAGCTGCATCATTCCTTCCGCCACGGCGCCTGCGGTTATGGTTCCAAGCTCGGCGAAGCTTTGGTCAGCGAGGGGCTAGCCGATGCCTTCGATGCGGAAATCAACGGCGGCGACGGCCACGCGTGGAATCATGCGCTCAAAGCTGCAGACTGGGAAGGCTTGTTGGAGCGCGCCGAGCGAGAGCTCTGGGCCGAGACCTATGATCATGCGGGCTGGTTTTTCGGCACCGGTCGCTCCCTGCCGCGTTGGGCCGGCTACACGATCGGCTATCACCTCGTGAAGACCTATCTGGCGGCGAACCCGGATGCGCGCCCGTCGCAGATGACGGCAACGCCCGCATCGGTGGTGATCGGCGAAGCCTGGGCACCGCTCAAGGAACGCCTGCTCGTTGCGGCATGATGGTTGCGCCCGAGGCGGCTAAGTGTGCGGCGGCCCGTCGCGATCGCGGCCCGGCAGCTTCCTGACGTCGCCGATCCAGGGCAGTGCCGAGGCGCACCAGATCTGTGAGCGTGGCCGGAGCTGCCGGCGCTGATTGATCGTTCCCACCCGGATGCCGACCTCCAGGGCGTCCTCGTCCGTGCCGGTCGTATAGATCGGCGAGCCGCAGTTGGGGCAGAAGAACTGCAGCCGCTGCCGGCCGTTTGCGCCGATCTTCACATAGAGCTTCGGTTCGCCGCCGGTCAGCCGGAAGTTCTCTCGCTCGGTGCCGGCTGTGACGCGGTAGGCCGATCCCGTCAGTTGCTGGCAATCGGTGCAATGGCAGATGCCGACATCGGCCGGATCGATCTCCGCCTCAAAGGTCACGAAGCCGCAATGGCATTGCCCGTCGATGTGCATGAAGCCCTCCCTGAAAGCGGGAGAGCTAGGGCGGAGCCGCAAAAAGTGTATGCCGTTCTCATCCGCCCCTGAACCTCAGCGAGTGATGGGGCTCGACGGTTGCGACGCTTCGTTCCCCCCTGTGGCGTAGGGAGGACGGGCGATGGTGCGATGCCGTTTGGTTCGCCGCCGCTTACACGCCAGTGAACAGCCACTCGTGTTCGCGGGCGTTGTGGAACTTCCAGATGCGCTTCGGCCCGGCCATGACGTTGAGATAGTAGACGTCGTAGCCATGCACGGCGGCGACCGGATGATAGCCCTTCGGCACCAGCGTCACGTCACCGTCCTCGACAGCCATGGTTTCGTCGAGCGAGCGGTCGTCGGTATAGACGCGCTGCATCGCAAAACCCTGCGGCGGGTTGATGCGGTGGTAGTAGGTCTCTTCCAGATAGCTCTCGGCCGGCAGGTCGTCCTGGTCGTGCTTGTGCGGCGGATAGGAGGAGGTGTGGCCGCCGGGCGTGATCACCTCGACGACGAGCAGCGACTGCGCCGAGCCGTCGTCTTCCGGCATGATGTTGGTAACGTAACGGGTATTGGTGCCCTTGCCGCGGGTCATCTGCGGATGCGTGCCCGGCGCGATGACCTTCGTCTTGAAGCCGTCACCGCCCGGGGCCGAGCAGATGGCGAGATCGAGATCCGAGGTTGCCGTTGCCTGCCAGCGGCTGCCTTTCGGCACGTAGACGGCATAGGGCTGGCCCACAAACGGCGTCATGCGCTCGCCGAGTTCGCCGAAGCTTTCGCCGTCGACGGCGACCTTTGCCTTGCCGGACACCAGCACCAGGCAAATTTCCTTGTCGCCGGTCTCGCCCTCGGTCGTCTCGCCCGCTTTCAGCCGTTCCAGCGCGAAGCCGACATAGGTCCAGCCGGCGCTTTCCGGTGTCACGTTTTGCATGAGGCCCGATTTGGCCTTCGGTTTGACGAGCAGCCTGGACATGTCGATCTCCCTAACTCTTTATCATGGGGTGCCGGTCGTGCGGTCTGCCCCTCTCCTCGGGTTTAACCCGAAGGCTAGCCCACTCCCCGCTCGCGGGGAGAAGGTGGCGTTAGCCGGATGAGGGCTTTCCTCACCGTGCGGATGACGGGCCGGTCCCATCGAACCCGGCGACCGAAAGTCTGGGCTTACTTGTCGAGCCCGGCTTCCTTGGCAAAGGCCTTCAGCGACTTCAGCCCGAGCGACTGGTACTCGAACGGGTTGCGCACCGCCGAATCCTGCTCCGCCTCGATCACCAGCCAGCCTGAATAGTTGTGTTCTGCGGCGATCTTCAGCACGGGCAGGAAGTCGACCCCGCCTTCGCTATCGCCCGGAACCGTGAAGACGCCACGGCGCACGCCTTCGAGGAAGGAGAGGCCTTCGCCCTCGACGACCTTGCGGACGGCGGGCCGTACGTTCTTGCAATGGATGTGGCGGACGCGGTGCATGTATTTCTTCGCGACCTCGGCCGGATCCGAACCGCCGAACCAGGCGTGGCCGGTGTCGAGCAGCAACTTGGTCGCCGGGCCGGTGTTCTGCATCAGGAGATCGATTTCCTCACCGGTCTGGACGATCGTGCCCATGTGGTGGTGGTAGACGAGGTCGATGCCCTGATCGGCGCAATATTGCGCGATCGCTTCGAGATCGGCGCCAAACGTCTTCCACTGGTCAGCCGGCAGGACCGGCTTGTCGTTGGCGACCGACTTTCCGTCGTCGCCATGGATGGCGTTCGAGGTTTCGCAGACGATCGCCACCTTGCAGCCATTGTGCTTCAGGAGGTCGAGATGCGGCTGGATCGCCTTCTTCTCGGCCTCGACGTCATGGGTGAGCAGGTTGGTCGAGTGCCAGCCGGAAACGAAGACGAGGTCGTAGGCGCCGAGCTTCTGCTTCAGTGCTTCCGGATCGGACGGCATCTTGTGGCCCTTCTCGATGCCGTCGAAGCCGATCTTCTGGCAATCGGACAGGCAGTCCTCGAGCGTCAGATGCGCGCCGATCGAATGATCGTCGTCGTTGCTCCAGGCGATCGGGTTGGTTCCGTAGCGGATCATGTCTTTCACTTTCTGATGCCATCCGCGCAAGGCGGATATCTTGTGAGCATAAACGGGAAAAGCGCCCGCGCGAAAACGCGGGCGCCGAAAGGGCAATCTTAGCCGAAGCGCTGGGCGGCGAGCGCCTTCTCGTAGCCGTCACGCGCCGCGTTGACTTGGCTGCGACCTGAGACCTCGGGCACTGCGACGTCCCACCAGTGGCCGCCGGCCTCGGTGGTGATCAGCGGGTCGGTGTCGATGACGATCACGGTCGTGCGCGTCTCGCTCGCGGTCTCCTTGAGCGCTGCTTCGAGCTCGGAGATCGAGCCGACCTTGCGGGTGACGGCGCCCATCGCGCCGGCATGCGCCGCAAAGTCGATCTGTGGCAGTTCGACGTGATGCGTGTCCTTCAGGAGATTGTTGAAGTTGGCGCCGCCGGTGCCCATCTGCAGCCGATTGATGCAGCCGTAGCCGGCATTGTCGAGCAGCACGATGGTGAACTTGGCGCCGAGCATGATCGAAGAGGCGATCTCCGAATTTAGCATCATGTAGCTGCCGTCACCGACCATGACGATCACGTCGCTCTCGGGCTTGGCGAGCTTGACGCCGAGACCGCCGGCCACTTCGTAGCCCATGGTCGAGAAGCCGTATTCCATGTGGTAGCCGCCGGGCTCTTCCGCCTGCCACAGCTTGTGCAGCTCACCCGGCAGACCACCTGCAGCGCAGACGAGCGTCGTGTTCTTGGCTCCGCGGGCGCGCTGCACGGCGCCGATCACCTGGGCGTCGGAGGGAAGGGCCGCATTGGTCGTGGCCGTTGCCTTGTCGGCGACCGCCAGCCATTCAGCCTTGCCGGACTTGGCCTTGGCGGTCCAGCTCGGATCGGCCTTGTAGCTGCCGAGCCCGCCGGAGATGCGGTTAAGGCCGGCACGCGCGTCGGCAATCAGCGGCAGTCCGTTGTGCTTGCCGGCGTCGAAAGGCTGGACGTTGAGGCCGATGATCTTCAAGCCTTCGTTCTTGAAGAGCGCCCAGGAGCCGGTCGTGAAGTCCTGCAGGCGCGAGCCTACGGCGAGGACCACGTCGGCCTCCTCGGCAAGCGCGTTGGAGGCGGAGGTTCCGGTAACGCCGACCGAGCCCATGTTGAGCGTATGCGAATGCGGCAGCGCCGACTTGCCGGCCTGGGTCTCGACGACCGGGATGCCGTGGCGTTCGGCGAAATCGCCGAGTTCCTTGCTCGCTTCCGAATAAAGCACGCCGCCGCCGGCGATGATGATCGGCTTCTTCGCTGCCTTCAGCGCCGCAATCGCCGTCGCCAGTTCGTCGAGATCGGGCTCGATGCGGCGCGGCACCCAGACCTTCTCGTCAAAGAAGTTTTCCGGATAGTCATAGGCTTCGGCCTGAACGTCCTGGCAGAGCGACAGCGTCACCGGGCCGCAATCGGCCGGGTCGGTCAGTACCTGCATGGCACGGCGCAGCGCCGGGATGATCTGTTCGGGCCGGGTGATGCGGTCGAAATAGCGCGACACCGGGCGGAAGCAGTCGTTCGCCGAGATCGTGCCGTCGCCGAAGCTTTCCACCTGCTGCAGTACCGGATCGGGACGGCGGTTGGCAAAGACGTCGCCCGGCAGGAAGAGCACCGGCAGGCGGTTGACGTGGGCAAGCGCCGCCGAGGTCACCATGTTGAGCGCGCCGGGGCCGATCGAGGTGGTGCAGGCCATGAAGCGGCGGCGGAAGCTCGCCTTGGCAAAGGCGATCGCGGCATTGGCCATGCCCTGCTCGTTCTGGGCGCGGTAGGTCGGCAGCGTGTCCTTGATCGCATGCAGCGCTTCGCCGACGCCGGCGACGTTGCCGTGACCGAAGATCGCGAAGACGCCGCCGAAGATCGGTACCTTCTTGCCATCGATGACGGTCATCTGGCGTGTCAGGAACTGCGCCACGGCCTGTGCCATGGTCAGGCGCACGGTCTTCTGGCTCATAATCTGTTTCCTCCTCGTGGCGGAATCGTCCCGTTCCACCCTGCTTGCTGCATCGTCCGACGTTTGGAGTCGATCCTATGCCGCCTTTGTTTCACCCAGTTGCAGCCAGAGATCGACCAGGGCCTTGAACTTTCCGGCCATGTCGGCGATCGCCTGTTCGTCGCTCATCGTGCCGCCGAGCCAGGCCCTGCCGGCATCGGCGAAGATCGTGCGGCCGACGGCAAAGCCGCGAACCGTCTTCGAGGTGCGAGCGGCGGCAAATCCGTCCTTCAGCTGCTCATAGGGCGCCTCGAGGCCCAAGAGCACCACGCCGCGGCAGAGCGGATCCCGGGCTTCGATGACGGCATCGATCGCTGCCCAGGCGCCGCGGCTTGCCTGCGGCTCGAGCTTCCACCAGTCCGGCTTGAGGCCGGCATCGTAGAGCTCGGTCAGCGCCCGCGGAATGGTCTGGTCGTCGAGCTTGCCATGCTTGCCGGCAATGATCTCGATCAGGATCTCACGGCCAACCTTGCGCGCCGCCTCGAAGGCCGAGCGCAGCTTTGCCACCTGCTGAGCTTTCAGCTCTGCCGGATCATCCGGGTGATAGAAGGAGAGGACCTTGATGCAGTGATCGACCGGCCAGTCGATCAGGCGGCTGCCGAGATCCTGGCTGAATTCGAATTGCAGCGGCCGCGAGCCCGGAAGCTCGATCGGTTTGCCGATCCAGAAATCGCGATGGGCGCCGGCGGCGTAAAGCGCGTCACGGCCGTATTTGTCGTCGATCAGCATGCCGAAGCCGGAGCGGCCGGCCGCGACCTGTGCGGCGGCCTTCACCGCCAGCACCTTGAAGGCCGGAATGCGGTCCAGCAAGGACTGGTCGCCGGCGGCCATGTCTTCGAGTTGGCTGCGGTGGTCGATCGCCAGTGCCATCAGAAGCGGAATGTCGCGGCGGCGGGTGGTCGCCCAGTGAACGTGGTTGATCGCCTCGTCCTTGCGCAGGGCTCGCTCCTTGCTGCCCTTTTCCAGGAAGAATTGCAGTTCCGTCCAGGTCGGGATTTCAGGCGCGCAGAGAAGGCGGGAGACGGCGAAGGCACCACAGGCATTGGCCCAGGTGGCCGACGTCGCGTGCGGTTCGTTTTTCAGCCAGCCGCGCAGAAAGCCGGACATGAAGGCGTCGCCGGCTCCGAGCACGTTATAGACCTCGATCGGGAAGCCCTTACCGACGATGCCGTCTTCGAGGTCGTCGGTGATCGGACCGTCATAAACGATGCAGCCCATCGGCCCGCGCTTCAAGACAATCGTCGCCTTGGACAGCGAGCGGATCGTCTTCAGCGCCTGCAAGAGGTCGCTTTCGCCGGACGCAATCAGCACTTCCTCTTCGGTCCCGACGATCAGGTCGCAGTCGGCGAGAACGGTCTTCAGGTGCGCCGAAACGCGATCCGACGCGATGTATCGGCTCTCGCCGGCGTCATGGCCGGCAAGGCCCCAGAGGTTCGGGCGGTAGTCGATGTCGAAGACGACCTTCGCGCCGTTTTCCTTGGCGATGCGGATCGCCTTGCGCTGGGCAGCGTCGGTGTTCGGCTTGGAAAAATGCGTGCCGGAGACAAGCACGGCGCGGGCGGAGCGGATGAATTCTTCCGAAACGTCGTCTTCGCAAAGCGCGTTGTCGGCGCAGTTGTCGCGATAGAAGAGCAGCGGGAAGGTCTTGTCGTTTTCGACCGCGAGGATCGCGAGCGCCGTCAGCCGCTCCGGATCGGTGACAATGCCGCGGGTCTCGACGCCTTCACGGGTAAGCTGCTCGCGGATGAAGCGGCCCATCTGCTCGTCGCCGACGCGGGTCAGAAGTGCTGACTTCAGACCGAGGCGCGCCGTACCGACCGAGATGTTGCACGGGCAGCCGCCGACGGACTTCGCAAAACTCGAAACATCCTCAAGCCGCGTGCCGATCTGCTGGCCGTAGAGATCGACCGAGGCCCGGCCGATGGTGATCAGGTCGAGCGGCTTTGCTCCCTGTGCCGAAACGTTCTGGCTCACTGCTTCCTCCCCGCGGACACCTTGGCGGGCCCGACCATTTCCGTACTGTGGGTGATGGTCGTATGAAACATAAATTCCGACGTTTCGTCAATATGGAATTTTCATTCTATCTGTTCCGTTTCGCCTAATCGCCCTCGGCGAGGCGCTGGCGCTTCTCGGCAATGGCGACCGTCAGGGCCATGGCAAAGGCCATGCTGGCTGAAAGCGAACGGAAGCCGGCATGGTCGGCCTCGACCAGTTCGAACCAGACCTTCGAGGATTCCGCGAGCGGCGAGAAGGCCGAGTCCGTCAGCGACACGACCGGCACCTTGCGTTCGGCGAGAAGCCGCGCCTGGGCGGCACTTTCAGACGCATAGGGCGAGAAGCTGACGGCAAAGGCGGCATCGTTCTTCGTCGCCATGGCCAGCATGTCTTCGTCGATGCCAGCGGCGGTGCCGACGAGTTGGTACTTCACCTTCAGCTTGCCGAAGGCATAGGCCATGTAGCTGGAGATCGGATAGGAGCGGCGCTTGGCGATCAGGTAGACCGTGTCGGCTTTGGCGAGGATATCGACGGCGCGCTCAAAGGCTTCCGGATCGACCGAGGAGGCGATGTTGTCGAGCGAGCGGTGGGCGGCGGCGACGAAGCCGTTGAAGATCGAGCCGCTTTCGAGCTTGCTGTGATCGTTGGCGCTCAGCGCCTTCAGCCGGTCCTCATAGCCGGGCGTGCGCTCGCGTAGCCGGGCGCGAAAAATCTGCTGCAGGCTGGAGAAGCCCTCGAAGCCGAAATGCTGCGCGAAGCGCACCAGAGTCGACGGCTGCACTTCGGCCGAGGTGGCGATGCTGGCGGCTGTGCCGAAGGCGATTTCATCGGGATTGTCGAGCGAATAGGCGGCGACCTGGCGCAGCCGTTTCGGCAGCTCCGCCTTGCGTTCCAGAATGGCGGCCTTCAGCGCCTCGAAATCCTGCGGCACCTCTGTCGTCGTTTCCGGCATGGCCATGTCTCGCTCGTCTCCCTCGATATCAGTCTGGCTTTCGGCCTCACCCTAATCGATTAGTCGGGAACGGGATAGAACAGGCGTTCTATTTTTCCTCCAGCATTTCCAGCAAAAGTGCGCCGCGGTTTTGCGTCCGGGAATGCGTAGCCAAACAGAGAGCATTTCCAGCAAAAGTGCGCAGCGGTCTTGTGCCCGCAACGCGCAGCACGGAACCGCTTAGATCTGCACCCATTCGTTGGTCTTGGCCGATTGATAGGTTGCCGAAAGCACCTTCTGCACCTCGTAGCCTTCGCGGAAATCTGTCGAAGGCGCCTTGCCGCCGGCGATGGCATCGAGGAACTCCTTGACCTCGATGGCCTTCAGGTCGTTGAAGCCGATCTGGTGGCCCGGCGCCACGCAGAAGGCGCCATAGGGCGGATGCTCCGGCCCCGCCCAGATGGTGCGGAAGCCGCGGGTGCGGATGTCGTCGCCGGTCTTGTAGAGGCGAATTTCGTTCAACCGCTCCTGGGTGAAGACGATACTGCCCTTCGAGCCGTAGATCTCGAAATCGTGCTGCATCTTGCGGCCCGTTGCGATCCAGCTTGCCTCGAAGCTGCCGGTGGCACCGTTTTCGAAGCGCACGAAGGCGCGGGTGATGTCGTCGACCTCGACGGCGCGGGTTTCACTGGAGCCGGCGGAAACCGGGCGTTCGGGGATCTGGATGATGGTCTCGGCGAGCACCCGGCTGATCGGGCCGACGAGGTGGCGCATGGAGGCGATGATGTGGCTGCCGATATCGGCAAGCGCGCCGCCGCCGCTGGCCGGGTTCAGGCGCCAGCCCCACGGAACCTGCGCATCGGCCATGAAGTCTTCCGCATGAATGCCGCGCATCGAACGGATTTCGCCGATCTCGCCGCTTTCAATGATGTCCTTGGCAAGGAAGACCAGCGGGTTCTTCAGATAGTTGAAGCCGACCTGGGTGACGACGCCGGCCTTTTCCGCCGCTTCGACCATCTCGCGGCATTCGGCAACGGTCGGGGCCAGCGGCTTTTCGCAATAGACGTGCTTGCCATGGGCGATCGCCGCCAGCGCCATCTCCTTGTGCAAGAGGTTCGGCGTGGTGATGTCGATGATGTCGATATCCGGATCGGTCAGGAGTTCACGCCAGTCGACCGTCGCCTTGCGGAAACCGAGCTGGCCGCGGGCGCGCTCGGCACTTTCAACGGTCACGTCGGCGACGGAAACCAGGTCGAGTTCGAAGGGCAGGTCGAAGACCCGCGCGGCAATGGTGAAGCCGAGCGCATGGGCCTTGCCCATGAAGCCCGTGCCGATCAGGCCGATGCCGAGTTTGCGCTTGCTGCCCATGCCGAATTCCTCCCTGGCGGCGCTGCCGTATTGGCTCGAAATGAAATGAATTGTGCAAGATTTGTCAATATGGAATATTTGTTCGAAATAGGGCGAAGTGCACGCCCTGTGCCGCTCGAAACAGCCAAAACTGTGCATTCCGGCTACCCTCACCTTGACGAAGGGGGAATGTGTTAACGCATTTTTACCATGTTCCGTTGAAACATCGGATTTCGTCATGGTTAACGAATCGCTCCGGAGTGAACCGGGCGGAGCTGGAGTGAAATCAGCATGTGCCGCTGGGCAGCCTATCGCGGGGAGCCGCTGTATCTCGAGGAACTGGTGACCTCTCCGGCGCACTCACTGATCGAACAGTCCCATTGCGCGACACGGGCCAAGACCGCCACCAACGGCGACGGCTTCGGCATCGCCTGGTACGGCGACCATCCCGAGCCGGGGCGCTACCGCGATATCCTGCCCGCCTGGTCCGACTGCAACCTGAAGAGCATTGCGAGGCAGATCCGCTCGCCGCTCTTCCTTGCCCATGTGCGCGCCGCGACCGGCGGTGGCACAAGGCGCGACAATTGTCATCCCTTCGTCTTTGGCCGCTGGTCTTTCATGCACAACGGCCAGATCGGCGACTTCGAGCATCTGCGCCGGCCGATGGAGAGCATGCTCGACAACGACCTCTACTCGGCGCGCACCGGCACGACGGATTCGGAGCTTTTGTTCCTGCTCGCGATGCAGTTCGGCCTCGACCGCGATCCGCTCGGCGCCATCGCCGAGGCGCTGGCCTTCATCGAGCAGCTTGCCGAGCATTTGGAGCGGCAGGTGCTGGTGCGCTTCACCGCCGCTTTCTCCGACGGCCGGGATCTCTACGCCGTGCGCTACGCCTCCGACTGGAAGGCGCCGACGCTCTATGCCGCACCGATGGGCCCGAGCGGCGGCTATTGCCTGGTTTCCGAGCCGCTCAACGACGACGACAGCGCCTGGGTGGAAATCCCCGACGGTACGGCGGTCATCGTCGGCGAGAATGGCGTCGATGTCCGGTTGTTTTCGACCAAGGGTACGCCGGTTCGGTCGCGCCAGCTGGCTTGAGATATCGCATCCACGACTGCAGCACTTGTCGTCGACCCCTCATCAGGTTGCCGCCGCCTTCTCCCCGCAGGCGGAGCGAAGGGACAGGATAGCGCCGTCTTCACTCTACCTCACCGTCGCTGGGTAGGGCACGTCCCCTCGCCCCGCCGGCGGGGTAGGGTTAGTCCTCGGATTTAACCCTAGGAGAGGGGCGATGGTGGATCAGCCCCGATCTTTCCGCGCCAGTTCGTCGGCGATCATGGCCGCAAGCTTCTCCGCCACCGCGTCCTTGTCCATCTCCGGCCAATCATCATTGCCGGTGGCCGAGATCAGTTTCACCTTGTTGCGGTCGCCGCCCATGATGCCCGTTGCCGGTGACACGTCGTTGGCGAGGATGAAGTCGGCGCCCTTGCGTTCGAGCTTGGCGCGGCCGTTGTCGGCGACGTTTTCGGTCTCGGCGGCAAAGCCGATGACGAGCTTCGGTCGCCTGGCATGGTGGCCGACCGTCTTCAGGATATCGGGGTTTTCGGCAAGCAGCAGCGGCGGCGGCGCCTCGCCCGGCTTCTTCTTGATCTTGTTGCCGGCGGCCGTCGCCACCCGCCAGTCGGCAACGGCGGCGACCATGACCGCGACATCGGCGGGAAGGGCGGCAAGCACCGCGTCGCGCATCTCTTCGGCCCGTTCCACATGCACGACCTTGACGCCGGCCGGATCCGGGATCGTCACCGGGCCGGAGACCAGCGTCACGTCGGCGCCGAGTTTCGCGAGCGCCGCGGCGATCGCATGGCCTTGTTTGCCCGAGGAGCGGTTTGCGATGTAGCGCACCGGGTCGATCGGCTCATGCGTCGGCCCTGAGGTGACGACGACGCTGCGCCCGGCAAGCGGCTTTGGCGTTCCGCCAAGAAGATCCTCGACGGCCGCGACGATCGCCAGCGGCTCGCTCATGCGGCCTTCGCCGGCTTCGCCGCTTTCCGCCATCTCGCCCGCTTCCGGGCCGATGAAACGGATGCCGTCCCTGGCAAGCGTCGCCCGGTTGCGGCGGGTCGCCGGATGCGCCCACATCTTCGGGTTCATCGCCGGCGCGACCAGCACAGGGCGGTCCGTTGCCAACAGAATGGTCGAGGCGAGATCGTCCGCATGGCCGTTCGCCATCTTCGCCATCAGGTCGGCGGTCGCCGGTGCCACGACGATCAGATCGCATTCGCGCGCCAGCCGAATATGGCCGACGTCCTGCTCGTCCTCGCGCGAAAACAGGTCGAGATAGACATGCGAGGCCGAAAGCGCGCCGACGGCAAGCGGCGTCACGAACTGCTGTGCGCCCGCCGTCATGACCGGCCGCACGCTTGCGCCGCGCTCCCTGAGGCGCCGGATGAGATCTAGGCTCTTATAGGCCGCGATGCCGCCGGAGATGATGAGGAGAATACGCTTGCCCGACAGTGTCATTTGTACCCGGCCCTTCGGCCGTCCTCTTGCCCGGCATGGGCTGCCGAGCCTACGCGATACCAGAACATTTGGGACGGCTGGCTTTGCCAGCGTCTCTGGATTGAACCTACTTGAGCGATCCGTCAGGCGCAACGTGTGCCGCCGGCGGACACGCGTTGCGCCCAGCGGATCGAGGAAATGCGGCGGAACAAAAGCCGCGCCGCTTGCGTCAACCGGGGCAGGGGCTGTTGCCGAAGCCTGATAATGCGGTTAATCCGCTCTCAATCCGCGGGGGCTAAGCTTCTTCCATGCGAATAAATGCGATCACAAACTGGGCCTATGGCGTGACCGTCCTTCTGACGGGGCTTTCTGGTGCCGCCTTCATCCTGTCGACCGACAGCGCGATCAAGGAACGCCAGGCGGTTGAGCAACATCTGGTGCTTGATACACTCGGCGAAGAGCTTGCGCTCGGGGCTGAAACGCGAAGTGACGAGGCACGTCTTTATGTGATGCGCGGCGACGAGCGCCATCTCGAAGCCTTCCACCGCGCCGAGGAAGAAGAACGCCGCCGCGAGGAGGCGACCAAGACCGCGACCAATCTTGGCGCGACGCCGGCGGAGATCGCCGCCTTGCAGGATATCGTTCGCGAGGCGGAAGCGCTCGACAAGGTCGAGGTTGCCGCCATCGATGCCTATCAGAAGGGTGACCGCGCCGGCGCGCAGGAAAAGCTCTTTGGGCCCGAGCACGAGCGTCTGCAGACCGCCCTTCTTGAGACGGTGGCGCGGTTCAGGGACCTGACCAACGTCCGCACCGGCGCGGCCCTCAACGAGGCGCAGGAGCGCAGCGATTGGTATGCGGCCGCCGCCAAGACGATGCTCGGCATCACCGCCGCCCTGTTCCTGAGCGTGCTCTATTTCATCCTCAAGCGCCGCGTCGCCATGCCGCTTACCCGCATGAGCGGTATCGTCACAAGGCTTGCCGAGCAGGATTACGCCGTGGAAGTCCCGCTCGATCGCCGCAGCGACGAGATCGGCGAGATGAACAAGGCGATCCATATCTTCCGCGAAAACGGCCTGGAGCGGGACCGTCTCGATGCCGAGCGGCGGCTGGACCAGCAGACCAAGGACCTGATCCTGCAGATGATGCACCGGCTGCAGGCCTGCCAGAGCCAGGACGAACTGGCCGAGGTCGTCGCCCGTTTCGCGCCGCAGGTCTTTCCCAACCTCGCCGGCCATCTCTATGTGCTGAACGACAGCCGGACGCTCCTGTCGCGCGTCGGTACCTGGCTCGATCCGCAGCATTCAGCGCCGACGTTTCCCTCCAGCGCCTGCTGGGGGCTCCGCCGCGGCCGGCCGCATGTCAGCAACCGCGGCCACAGCGACATTGCCTGCCAGCACCTCGACGATGAAGGCGTGATCGGCCTCTGCGTGCCGCTGACGGCCCAGGGCGACACGATCGGGCTCCTCTATTTCGAGGAACGGTCTGAGGAGAAGTTCGCGGTCGAGGCGTCGCGCCTCTATCTCGAGCTGATCGCCGAAAACATCGGGCTTGCCGTCGCCAATCTTCAACTGCGCGAAAAGCTCACCAATCTCGCCGTCCGCGACGCACTGACGGGCCTGCTCAACCGGCGCTGCCTCGACGAGGCGCTGAACCGGCAGCCACGCGGGCAGGACGGCAAGCCGCTCAGCTGCCTGATGATCGACATCGACCACTTCAAGCGCTTCAACGACGAGTTCGGCCACGATGCCGGCGACGTCGTGATGCAATATGTCGCCCAGATCATCGTCGACACGGTCGGCGATGCCGGCAGTGCCTACCGCTTCGGCGGCGAGGAATTCACCGTGCTTTTGCCCGACGCCGGCGAAGCGGCGGGCTTTGAGCTTGCCGAGCGGCTGAGGACGCGGATCGGTACGACGCCGCTTTCGCATCGCGGCCGCATTCTGGGCACGGTGTCGGTCTCGGTCGGCGTTGCCGCGGCGCCGGACGATGGGCCCGTTGCCTCGCTTCTGACCCGGGCCGATGCCGCTCTTCTCGAATCCAAGAACCACGGCCGAAACCGGAGCGTGCGGGCCTCCGGGCTCGCCTTCGGCGGCGACGAAGCGCGTCGCAGCCTCGCCTGATCCCCTGCCTTCCGAAACACTGTATCGAATGCCCCGCCTTGAAACGGGCGCATTCGATGCTATCTATGACCGCGATAGAAATTTGAACAGGATACACGCATCGATGGATTTCACCCTGACCGCCAAGCCGAACCGACTTGCCATCAGGGAAAACCGTATCCATGCCTGCTTCGATTTCACTCTTCCAAATTTCGTGGTCCACGCCTGAGGGCCGAAGCCTTCTTTCCGGTCTCGACCTGACCTTTGGTCCTGTCCGCACCGGCCTTGTCGGCCGCAATGGCGTTGGCAAATCCACACTGCTGCGACTGGTCGAGGGCACGCTGACACCGCAGGGCGGCAAGGTCACTGTTGTCGGCAGCCTCGGCGTGCTCAGCCAGACCGTTCAGGTCGCGGCAGGCGAGACCGTCGCCGATCTCTTCGGCGTCACCGACGCACTTGCGGTTCTGCAGAAAGCAGAAGAGGGGCGCGCCACCCTTGACGAACTGGCTTCCGCCGACTGGACGCTGGAGGCCCGCATGGAGGAAGCGCTGGCGCGCGTCGGTCTGGACGCGTCGGCGGAAACGCGCCTTGCCGCCCTGTCCGGCGGGCAGATGACCCGCGTGAAGCTTGCCGCGCTCGTCTTCAGGGAGCCGGACTTCATCCTGCTCGACGAACCCACCAACAATCTCGACCGCGAGGGGCGGGCGGCCGTCGCTGCGCTGATGGCGGGCTGGCGCGGCGGCGCCATCGTCGTCAGCCATGACCGTGAACTCCTGGAAGAGATGGACGCCATCGTCGAACTGACCACGCTCGGCGCCACCACCTACGGCGGCAATTGGAGCCACTATCGCGAACGCAAGGCGATCGAGCTGGCGTCTGCTCACCACGATCTCGCCGATGCCGAGCGTCGTCTGGCCGAGGTCGAGCGCAAGACCCAGGAGACGGCCGAACGCAAGGCGCGCAAAGATGCCGCCGGCCGCCGCAAGCGCGCCAAGGGCGACGAACCGCTGCTCCTGCTCGACGCCAGGAAAGAGCGGAGCGAAAAGACCGGCGGCGACAATGCCCGCCTCGCGGAACGGCGGCGGGACCAGGCAGTCGGCGATCTCGCCGAAGCGCGCGAGCGTATCGAAATCCTGCAGCCGCTGACTGTTCGCCTGCCGCCGACCGGACTGCCTGCCGGTCGGAGTGTCCTGCAGGTCGATAACGTCGGCGTCGGCTATGAGCGGGGGAAGCCGGTCGTCGACCGGCTGTCGCTTTCTGTCGTCGGGCCGGAGCGCGTTGCGCTTACCGGTCGCAACGGTTCGGGCAAGACGACGCTGTTGTCGCTGCTGACGGGTGATCTCCAGCCATGGTCCGGCACGGTGCGCGTCCTGGTCGATCACGCCATGCTCGACCAGAAGGTAAGCCTGCTCGATCCTCGTCTGTCGATCCGCGACAATTTCCGGCGCCTCAATCCCGAGGCCAGCGAGAACGATTGCCGGGCGGCGCTCGCCCGCTTCATGTTCCGGGCGGACGCGGCGCTGCAGATCGTCTCAAGTCTCAGCGGCGGCCAGATGTTGCGGGCCGGTCTCGCCTGTGTGCTCAGCGGCAGCAAGCCGCCGCAGCTCCTCATCCTCGACGAGCCGACCAACCATCTGGACATCGATTCCATCGAGGCGGTCGAGGCGGGGCTCAGGGCCTATGACGGCGCGCTGCTCGTCGTCAGCCACGACCAGGCCTTCCTGGAGGCGATCGGCATCACCAGGCGGATCGAACTTTCCTGACGGGACTATTCCGCCCAGCGCGCATCGCCGGTAAAGGCGATCGTCAGCCAGCGGTCAGGGCCGGGATCACCGATCTCCTCGCCGATCTCGGCGCGGATCCGGTCGAGTTCGGCGAGCGTGCCGACCTTGGTTTCGGGCGTTGCGATCAGATAGACCTCGATCGTCTTGGAGCGCCCGACCTTGGCGACATAGGTGCGGTAATCGGCAAAGCCATGGCGTGTGGCGGCGTTCGCCGCTGCCTGCCGCACCCGCTCGTCGAGTTCGGCGGGTGCGATGAGGAAGATCTCCTTCAATGCCTGGAAGACCGTGCGGATCGGCAGCGGGATCAGGCAGAGCGTCAGCACGATCAGGATCGCCGGGTCGACATAGGGCGTGACGTATTCGTAAGCCGTGCCCTTCAGGGCGGCGGCGATCGCAAAGGCGACCAGCAGCGCGGAGGTGATCGCACCGGACATCGCCCAGGCGCGCACGTCGAGCGCCAGGAACTCCGAGCCGATCGGCCGGTTCGCCCGGCGTACATAGAAGAACATGAAGGCGCAGATCACCACGACGACGGCGGCATAGGCGATCGCCCAGTCGAAGGCGAGGTGATTGCCGCCCGACAGAATGGAGCCCACGGCGTTCACCATCGCGTAGAAGGAAAGCAGGGTCAGAAGGCCGGCATTGAAGAGCAGCACCATCGGTTCAATGTGCCAGAAGCCCATCTGGAAGCGCTTGCTCGGCTTCGGGATCAGCTGCGTCACGCCAAGCGCAAGCAGGGTCATAGAGGCGTCGACGGCCGAGAAGACGCCGTCGAACACGATGGAAACCGAGCCCGATAGCAGACCGAAGATAACGCCCGTCACCCCGACGACCACGGTGGCCGCGATCGATTGTTTGAGGACTGTCTGTTCGCTTGGCGCACTCATGATCTTGTTTTTACTCCAGTTTTGGCGCGGTGCTTAGGTGTTGGCAGTGTCGAAATGGTGGCAAGACGGGTGGATGGCGCTGCAAGCATAGCGTTTCGGCCAGCCGCAAGACAGCCGCCCAGGGCCTGGTCCGGGGCGTGCAGTTGTCTTTCGCCGGTCGTGGGCTCAGAATTGACGAAGGCCCGCGGCAGGAGAATGGGCTGTGGAGGGGACATGATCGTCGAGATGCTGCTCGGTGCACTCTTCGTGTGTGGCACGGTCGCACTGACGCTTGCTGCGTACTTCCTGATGCGGCTGATCATGGGCGGTGAGGCCGAGGGTCATGACAAGGAGCTGGCCAGTTCGGTCATCTTCCGGATCTCGGCACTGCATGGCCTGATCCTTGCTCTCGTGTTCGCGCAGGAGATGGTCGAGTACCAGCAGCTTAAATACGAAATGGCGACCGAAGCCGGCGCTATCGCCGACATCTACTATGATGCCGCACGCTACGGCGAAGGCTTCAAGGCACCGATCCAGCAGGCGATCTCCGCCTACGTGTCCCAGGTGATCGACGGCGAGTGGCAGTCATTGGCCGACAAGGGCCGTCTTTCAAATGAGGCCTGGGCGTTCTGGGACAAGGCCTACCAGCATGTGCTGAACCTCGTGCCGGCCGACAAGCGTCAGGAGAGCCTGCGCAGCCAGATGCTGGAGCGGCTGCACGACGTTTCGCAGAGCCGAACCAAGCGGGAAAGCAACGTCGCGGACTCGATCGACAGCATCTTCTGGTTCGCGGCACTCTCCGGCGTGATCTTCATCGCGCTCGCCTATTATGCCTATCCGCCGAGACGGCGTAACCTGCTGCTGCTCTGCCTCTTCGGCGCCTATACCGGCATCATCCTGTTCCTGATCTACGCCTTCTCCAATCCGTATCAGCCGCCGGCAGCACTGGCGCCGGGGCCACTCGAACGGGTACAGGAGCAGATCAACGCGTCGCCCGCGACCGGCGGATAACCGGTCTCAAGCAAACTGCCCCAGCCGCAGCAGGTCTCCCGTGGCGGCGCCATCGTCGAGCGCTGTGGTGCGCGCAGCCTCAGGACGCGGCGGCGGCATGGAATGGCCGATCGCAAACAGAAGCGCACCTGCCGCCGCAAATGCCCCGAACAGCAGGAACATGCCGGCGCCGCCGACGGCGCCAAGCGCAAGGCCGCCGGTGAGCGGCCCGAGGAAGTTTCCAAACGTCGAGAGTGAATGGGCACCGAAATAGGTGCCGCGGTTGCCGGCGTTGGAAATTCCGTCGACCAGCACATATTCCGACGGCACGACCAGCACCTCGCCTATGGTGAAAAGGATCATCGAGGCGACGAGCATTTCCATTCCGGACGAGGCGGCAAAGCCGATCTCGCCGATCAGGAACAGCAGGCTGCCAAGCGACAGCGCGTGCAGGGCGCCGATCCGTTCGATGACGAAGCGGGCCGGCGTGCTGGCGACCAGCACCGTTACCGCGTTGGTCGAAACCAGCAGCGCAAAGAGCGTGACGCCGTCCTCAAAGCCGGTATTGAGATACTGCGACAGGGTCACCGACCACTGACCGTGAACGGCGAGAAGCAGCGTGCCGCCGACGACGAAGAAGACCAGGCGCCGGTCACGCAAGGCGGCGACAAGTCCGCGCCAGCCACCGGCACTCCCTGACGTTCGTTCGGCTTCGATAGCCTGCCTGCTGCTCGCCTCGGGTACCGTGAGCAAGATCACGAGACCGAAGGCTGCGTGGATGACGCCCGCGATGACGAAAAGCGTCACATAGGCAGCGCCGACCCATACGCCGATCAATGGCCCAATCGCCCAGCCGGCATTGATGGCGAGATAACGCCAGGAGAAAACCTTGAGGCGCAGATGTTCAGGCGCCGCATCGCTCATCAAGGCGCGTGCGACCGGTTCAAAAACGGCGGCGGCAACGGCGGAGACGATGTGGGCCAGCGCGAAGGCGGCGATCGATTGCGCCAGTCCGAGCCCGGCCAGCGCCAGTCCGGCCATGAAGAGTGCGACGGTCAACACGGCTTTTCGGCCAATCCGATCGGAGAGCGTGCCGGCGAAGGGGCTGACGATCGCGCCGAGCAGCGGACCCACGCCGATCAACGCGCCGATGCTGGCAGGGTTGAGGCCGAAGTCACGCTGGAGGCGGATTGCAAGGAAGGTCAGGCTCATGCCCTTGGCGATCGTCACCACACCGGAGCCTGCGATGAGAAGCAGCGCGACGAAGCGGCCGGCTTTTTCGGAATAGGCAGTCATCACGGGCACCTGCTGGCTGGAAACCGCCCGGTCTCCTTAAGAGATGGGGCGGCATAAAAGGAAGAAACGCCTATGCGATTACAGCCGGCACGTGTGTTCCGCAAGGGGCATCGTTTCCCCGATCCTCTGGACTGAACGGAAGGCCCGAGGCGGCCGTCGGCCGCCCCGGCTGTTCACATCCGGATGGCCGGGCGTTGACCCGGCGGCTCAGGCCTTGGCCTGCCGCTCTTGCCAGGCGGCGTAAAGCGGTGCCGTCCCGGCATCGTCGACCGGCACATGGCGGAAGCGCATGGCCTGCTCGGCAAGCGGCTTTGCCAGTTCCGCATAGATCGCCGCGGTCGAGAGGCCAAAGGGCTCGGCGTCGGCATTCGAGTTCGCATAGGCGATCTCGGTGATCCCGGCCATGCGCATGGCCGCCAGACACATCGGGCAGGGCTGGCCGCTGGCATAGACGGCGGCGCCTTCAAGCCGCGGGGAACGAAGGTTTTGGGCGGCGGAACGCAACGCGTTCAGTTCCGCATGCGAGGTAGGGTCGCCGAATGACAACATCTCGTTGACGCCGCGACCGACGATCTTGCCATCCTTGACGACGACGGCGCCGAAAGGGCGTCCTCCTTTCTCGATGTTGCGGCGGGCAAGCGTTACTGCCTCGGCCAGATAGGTCTGTTCCTGGGTCATGAGAGTTCTTTCTAGCGTGCGCCGGCGTCGGCCAGCAGCCTCTCGATCTTGCCATAGCCGCGCTGGCGGGCATGGGTCAGCGGGCTGACACCCTCGCCATCGGCAAGGTTCACGTCGGCGCCGGCCTTGATCAGCAGGCGTACGATCTCGGTGTGCTTTTCACCGCCGCTGCCGAGGATGATGGCTTCGAGCAGCGCGGTCCAGCCGAGGCGGTTGACGTGATCGACGTCGATGCCGGCTTCGATCAAGGTCTTGACGGTCTCGACATGGCCGCGCTCGGCGGCCGGGATCAGCGCCGTTCCGCCATAGCGGTTGGTGCTCTTGAGGTCGGCGCCATTGGCAAGCGTCAGCTTCAGGATCTCGAGATGCCCGCGCGCGCCGGCATAGAGGTAGGGGCTGTCCTCTATCTTGTCCTTGGCGTTGACGTCGGCGCCGGCCTCGATCAGGGCACGCGCCGCATCGACGCGATTTTCATGGGTGGCGGCGAGCAGCGCCGTCGCACCGCTGGCGTCGCGCGCTTCGATGCTCGCGCCTCCCTTGAGCAGCGCTTTGACTTTTTCCGGATCGCCGGTCTCGGCGGCGGAGATCAGTTGGTTTTCAGGCATCGAAGCCCCCACGGTTTGAGGTGCAAGGCTGAAGGCGGCAATCGATGCGCCGATCAGCGAGCCGAAAAGTCTTGGTCGCATTTGGTCTTTCCGATCATGCAGGCCGGTCGAATGGATCGACCGATCGCAATGGTTCCGGTTACGAGCGGAACTGGGAAACCCGGATGGGGCTCCGTCCATGCCGCTCTCGCTCATCGCGATCTCTTGGCTACTTGAGCCGATCCGTGACCTTTTCAAGGGCGCAAGACACGCGTCGTCGCCGAACGTCTCCCGCGCCCGGCATGGCCCTCCCACCTGCGACCTTAGGCACTGCCGCATTCATTTGGAAATTAAATGTATGAATGCTATCAAGTGGAAATATGAATGGTCAGCCTTTCGATCTGGATCTGCTGAGAGCTTTCGCGACGGTGGCCGATTGCGGTGGTTTCACCGCTGCCGCCGGCCGGCTCAATTCCACCCAGTCGACCGTCAGCCAGAAAGTCCTGCGGCTGGAAGAGCAGGCCGGCCATCGGCTGCTCGAACGCAGCCATCGTCAGGTCCGCCTGACCGAGGCGGGCGAGCAGTTGATCGGCTATGCGCGGCGCATGCTGGCGCTCGATGCAGAGGCGCGGCAGCTTCTCTCCGGCGCATCGGTCGCCGCGACGCTGCGCCTCGGCCTGCCCGAAGACTTTGCCGCCGGTCGCACGACCCGCATGCTTTCGGCCTTTGCGCGCCGGTATGACAATGTCAGGCTCGAAGTGACGAGTGGGCTCAGCCGCGAGCTGCGGTCACTCTATGATCGCAGCGAGCTCGAGATCGTCGTCGTCAAGCAGCGCCGCGGCACGGGCGAGGCCGTGAAACGCTGGCAGGAAAGCCTGTGCTGGATCGATAGCGCCGCCCATCCTGTTCTGGCGCTCGATCCTCTGCCGCTCGTCGTCTTTCCGCCACGCGGCCTCTATCGCGACGACATGGTGGCGGCGCTGGACGCCTCAGGGCGCCGCTGGCGCGTCAGCTATACCAGCTCCAGCCTTGCCAGCATTCAGTCGGCGGTTGCCGATGGGCTCGGTATCAGCCTGCTGCCGGCCCGCGTCGTCCATGACGGGCACCGGGTGGTGAAGCCGCAGGACGGGCTGCCGATGGTCGAGACGATGGAGATCGGACTCTATTACCGGCCGGAGGCCGGCGATCTAGTCACGCGGCTTGCAGAGGATCTCTCAGCGCTCATCGGCGATGACAGCCGGGACGAGGCATGACCTCGCCTTCGTGGGTCACCCCAATCCGTCGGCGGAAATGCCCTGAACCGTATCAGAGCATCGAACGGCTGAGGCCGCCATCGACGGGCAACGCCACGCCGGTGATGTAGCCTGCCTGACGGCCGGCAAGGAAGGCTGCGGCCGCCCCGAATTCCGCCGGCGTGCCGTAGCGGCCGATCGGGATGTCGCGTTGGCTGCGGGCTGCGACGGTTGCAATATCGAGTCCTTCGCTTTCGGCGTCCATCCGGTCGAAGCTGAGCGTGCGGTCGGTGGCAAGCCTTCCGGGCAGAAGCAGGTTGACGGTCACGCCGTCGGCCGCGACTTCGCCGGCAAGCGTCTTCAGCCAGCCGGCAACCGCACTTCTGAGTGCGTTCGACGCGGTGAGCCCGACGATCGGCTCGCGGATGCTGGTGGAGGCGACGGCAATGATGCGCCCGAACTTGCGTTCCCGCATGCCGGGCAGCAGTCGTCCGGTGATGCGCATGCCAGCCAGTACCATGGTCTCGAATTGCGCCCGCCAGAAGTCCGTTTCGATGACCGACGCAGGCGAGGGCGGCGGCCCGCCGCCATTCAGCACCAGAATGTCGATCGCACCGAAATTGGCTTCGAGCTGGTCCAGCAGGCCATCGAGGCTTTCGGGTTTCGAGAGGTCGAGGGCATAGCCGCGCGCCGAAGGGCTGATGTCGGCTGCCACCTTGGCGGCCGATGCCGCGTCGCGGCCGGTCAGCGCTACGATGACGCCTTCGCCGGCAAGAGCCTCGGCAATGCCGCGCCCCAGCCCCTTGCTGCCGCCGAGCACCAGCGCGCGTTTTCCAGCGATGCCAAGATCCATGGCCGACCCTCCTCGATTGCGGAATTCAGAATGGCTCGGCATCCGAGCTACACCAGATTTCCGCGCAGAGGAATCGTTTTGACGCCGGTGGGGGTGGGAATGCAAAAGCCCGGCCGCATGGCGGCCGGGCTCTCAAGCGCCCTCCCTCATTCTGTCGCTTAGCGGCAGATGCGGATTTTCTTGTAGTAGCGGTTGCCGTAGCTGTCGTAGCGCTTCACCGTCTTCAGGAAGCAATAGGGTTCGTCCTCGTAGTAGTAGGGTCCGCCATAATAGCTGCCGACGTAGCCGACACGGCCGCTCCAGCCATGACCGTAGTAGCCGTTGCCGAAGCCGATCGAAATACCACCGGCCTGCGAAGGTGCTGCAAAGGAGATGGCGGCGGTAATGGCGACAGCGGCTGCGACGATGAACTTGCGCATGATGATCTCTCCTCCGGATGGGTTGGGATGAACCTTTGTCATCCATGAGACGAAAGTCGCATGAAGCCGAGATATTCGCAGTTCCGGATGGAACAGGACGGTGCCGGCGGTTGCGCTGGATCGCAATCGGCCGGCCACAGTCCGTGCCGGTTGCCGGCCGTTGCGGCCTTCAAGCGGCCTTCGGCGCCCCAGGCTCACGAATGCGGGCCATCGCGAACACGTCGGCCAGCACACCGTTCCTCAGCGCATAGGCCCGGTGCGTACCCTCCATCTCGAAGCCGGCCCTGCGGTAGAGCGCGATTGCGGGTTCGTTGTCGGTAAAGACCGTAAGCTCGATGCGGCTGATGCCGAGCCAGTTGTCGGCGGCATCGATCAGAGCGGTCAGCAACGACTTACCGATGCCTTCGCCGCGATGATTGTCGTCGACGCTGATCCCAAGTGCTGCCGAATGATGCCGGCGCCCCTTGCTGCGGTGCAGTCCGGCCAGGCCGAGGATCCGACCGGCGCGCTCGGCGACGATGACGACGCTGTCGTCCGAGAGGCTCTCCAACCACTTGCGTGTCTGTTCCGGGGTGGCGAACGGCTGGCGCAGCGTGCCCGAGCGGATGCCCGGCTGGTTCATCAGCGCCGCGATCGCTTCGAAATCGACGACGCGGGCCGCGCGGATGTTGATATCTGAAGGGTCGTTTGCGTCGGTCATTGTTTCCTCTCTTTGGTTCCGAGGAAACAGGTCCCAACCCTGCTCGCCTCGGCAGGGTTGGTGGGGGGACATTTCGCCTTAAGTCAGCGCAACAGGTCTCCCGCACACCCCCGGGGTATGCGTGCAAAGCACCATTGCGAGCATCGAGCGATTGTCCATCAGGGGACGATAGCAAGCGAGGGTAGAAAAGCAAGCCGGTTCGGCGACCGGATTGCCGACGGTCAGGTCACCTGCCAGGCGATGTAGACGAGGGTGGCGGCGATCAGCCAAAGCGCGATGCGGCCGGAGCGCGTGTGTTTCGCCTCCGCCTTACCGATCGCATGCGCGGTCTCGGCATCGAAGCGCAGGCCGTTTTCGCTCATCGCCATGATCTCGCTCGAGAACTTCTCGGTACGTGCGGCGATTTCAGGCGCGGCTTCGGCCAGCCGCAGTGCGGCATGCAGGCCGTCGCGCAGGTCGGTGACGATGCGCTTCGGTCCGAGATTGTCTCGGATCCATTTGCCGACGACCGGTTCAGACGCCTTCCACATGTTGAAGCGCGGATTGAGCGTACGGGCCACACCTTCGACGACCACCATCGTCTTCTGCAGCATGACGAGCTCGGGGCGCGTCTGCATGTCGAAGAGTTCGGTGACCTCGAAAAGCAGCGTCAGAAGCTTCGCCATCGAGATGGTTTCGGCCGGCTGCCCGTGGATCGGCTCGCCGATCGCGCGGATCGCCTGGGCGAAACTCGCAGCATCGTGGTGCGAAGGCACGTAGCCCGCCTCGAAATGCACGTCGGCGACCCGCTGGTAGTCGCGGGTGATGAAGCCGAAGAGGATTTCGGCCAGGAACCGGCGCTCCTTTTTGCCGAGGCGGCCGACGATGCCCATGTCGACGGCGACGATATGGCCGGCATCGTCGACGAAAAGATTGCCCTGGTGCATGTCGGCATGGAAGAAGCCGTCGCGCAGCGTGTGGCGCAGGAAGGACTGGATCAGCACTTCGGCAAGAAGGTTGAGGTCGTGGCCGGCCGCCTTCAGCCCCTCGATATCCGACATCTTGACGCCGTCGATCCATTCCATGGTGACGACGTCACGCCCGGTCCGTTCCCAGTCGACCTTCGGCACGCGGAAACCGGAGTCGTCCTTGGTGTTCTCGCCAAGTTCGGACAGGGCGGCCGCCTCCAGGCGAAGATCCATCTCGATCTTCGTCGTCTGCTCCAGCGTCTTGGTCACCTCGACCGGCTTCAGCCGGCGGGTATAGGGCAGGAACCGCTCCTGCATATGGCTGACGAGATACATCGCCTCGATGTCGGAGGCGAAACGCTGCCGCACGCCGGGGCGGATGACCTTGACCGCGACCTTCTCAGGGCCGCTGTCGCGCATTACGATCGCCGGATGCACTTGCGCGATCGAGGCCGCAGCCATCGGCTCGGAAAATTCGGCGTAGAGATCGTCGACCGTCCGGCCGAGCGAGCCTTGGATCGCGGCCTTCGCCTCGTTCTGCGGGAAGGTCGCCATGCGGTCCTGCAACAGCGACAGATCGGCGGCAAACTCCGCGCCGACGACGTCGGGGCGGGTTGCAAGGAATTGGCCGATCTTCACATAGGAAGGGCCGAGCCGGGCGACGGCGCGCGACAGCCGGTCGCTGCGCTCTTCTCCCGGAACCCTGCGGCGCGCCAAAAGTCCGGCCGCCTTCTGGGCAAAACGGGCAAAGGGCGGCAGATGTTCGGTCGGGACGGCGGAGACGACGCCTTCGCGCACGAGAACCCAGCCGATCCGCGCGAGGCGGATATATGCTCCAGGCGTGCTCATCGGGATCAGATTTTCCAGCCGGAATGCAGCGCTGCGATGCCGCCGGTGTAATTGGTGAAGGAAACGCGGGAGAAGCCCGCTTCCTTGATCATCGCCGCGAAGTCCTTCTGGTTCGGGAACTTGCGGATCGATTCCACCAGATACTGGTAGGGCGCTTCGTCGCCGGTGATCAGCTTGCCGAACTTCGGGATCGCGTTGAACGACCATGCGTCATAGAAGCGATCGAGCAGCGGCATTTCGACTTCGGAAAATTCCAGCACCAGCAGGCGGCCGCCGCGCTTCAGCACCCGGTACGCTTCCTTCAGCGCCACGTCGATGCGCGGCACATTGCGGATGCCGAACGCGATCGTATAGGCATCGAAGGTGTTGGCCTCGAAGGGCAGGTCCTCGGCATTGGCCTCGACGAAATCGAGATTGGCGGTGAGCTTCTTCTTCTCGGCCCGCTCGGCGCCGACGGCGAGCATCGAGCCATTGATGTCGAGCACGGTCGAATGCGCCTTGCGGTCGGAGGCCTCGATAATGCGGAAGGCGATATCGCCGGTGCCGCCGGCAACGTCGAGGGTTCTGTAGACCTCGCGGCGCGGCGGGTTGAGCGCGGCGATCATCGCATCCTTCCAGGCGCGGTGCAGGCCGGCCGACATCACGTCGTTCATGATGTCGTAACGCTTGGCCACCTTGTGGAAGACGTCGTTGACGAGCGGCTGCTTCTCGCCCGTGCCGACGTTGCGGAAACCGAAGGATGTTTCCATGCCGCCATCGGCCGATACGCGCTGATCCGTCATACGAAGAACTCCACCTGAACCAATTTTTCCGGCACCATAGCGAAAAGGCCCGCCACGCGCTATCTCGTGGGCGGGACTGCGGCTGCGGCATAGCGCACCCCTATAGGATAAGAAGGCCGCCAAGGAAATGCCAACCACCACATCCGGTGGCTGAGATCGAAGGAGTGCATTCATGCCGGAGTTGCCCGAGGTCGAAACCGTCAAGCGCGGCCTGGCGCCGACCATGGAGGGGGCGCTGCTGGTCAATGCGGAACTGCGCCGTCCGGATCTGCGATTTCCTTTCCCGGAGAATTTCTCCTCGACCGTTGCCGGCCAGCGCATCGTCTCGCTGTCGCGCCGCGCCAAGTACCTGATGATCGATCTGGAAGCCGGCGACGTGATCATCGCCCACCTCGGCATGTCCGGCTCCTTCCGCATCGAGGTGGGACCGGCGGCCGCAACGCCGGGCGAATTCCACCATCCGCGCGGCAAGGACGAAAAGCACGATCACGTCATTTTCCATCTCGACGGCGCGCAAGGCCCGCTGCGGGTGATCTACAACGACCCGCGCCGCTTCGGCTTCATGGACCTTGCTCGCCGCGACACGGTGGCAAACCACGCCTATTTTCGCGCGCTCGGCGAGGAGCCGACCGGAAACGTGCTCGATGCCGCCTATCTCGCCGCACGCTTTGCCGGCAAGGCGCAGCCGCTGAAGGCGGCCTTGCTCGACCAGAAGAACATCGCCGGTCTCGGCAACATCTATGTCTGCGAGGCGTTGTGGCGCTCGCACCTGTCGCCGCTGAAACCGGCCGGCGCGCTCGTCGACAAGCGCGGCAAGCCGAAGGACGGGCTTGTGCGCTTGACGGACGCGATCCGCGAGGTCATCGCCGATGCCATTGCCGCCGGCGGATCGTCGCTCAAGGACCATATCCAGGCCGACGGCTCGCTCGGCTACTTCCAGCACTCCTTCTCCGTCTACGACCGCGAAGGAGAGGCTTGCCGCACGACCGGCTGCGACGGTACGGTCGCGCGGATCGTGCAGGCGGGCCGCTCGACCTTCTATTGCCCGCACTGCCAGAAATGAACGCCGGTCCGTCAGCGGTCTGGTGCATGAACCGGAGGAAACAGGAATGACCTACGAAACGCTGCTGGTCGAAACACGCGGCCGCGTCGGCCTGGTGACGCTCAACCGTCCGCAGGCGCTGAACGCGCTGAATTCGACGGTGATGCGCGAGCTTGCCGCAACGCTGAAGGCCTTCGATGCCGACAAGGAGATCGGCGCCGTCGTCCTCGCCGGCTCGGAGAAGGCCTTTGCCGCCGGCGCCGATATCAAGGAGATGCAGACGCTCGATTTCGTCGACAGCTATCTCGGCGACTTCATCGGCGGCTGGGACCAGGTGGCGGCAGCCCGCAAGCCGCTGATCGCTGCCGTTTCCGGCTATGCGCTCGGCGGCGGCTGCGAGCTTGCGATGATGTGTGACTTCATCATCGCGTCGGAGACAGCCAAGTTCGGCCAGCCGGAAATTACCCTCGGCGTCATTCCCGGCATGGGCGGCTCCCAGCGCCTGACGCGCGCCGTCGGCAAGGCGAAGGCGATGGACCTGGTTCTGACCGGCCGGATGATGGATGCGGCCGAGGCCGAACGTGCGGGACTCGTTTCGCGTGTGGTGGCGTCGGAGAAACTGATGGAGGAAGCGCTGGCCGCTGCCCAGAAGATCGCCTCCTTCTCGTTGCCAGCGGTCATGATGGCGAAGGAGGCCGTAAGCCGCTCGCTGGAGGTGACGCTTGCCGAAGGCCTGCGTTTCGAGCGGCGTCTCTTCCACTCGCTGTTTGCGACCGAGGACCAGAAGGAGGGCATGGCCGCCTTCGTCGCCAAGCGGAAGCCGGACTTCAAGCATCGCTAGCTCAAAGGAAGGCGCGCAGATTCTGGAAAATGCGCGTTGACGGGGCGGCCGTTTCCCGCTATACGCCGCCCTCAGTTTGGAACGCCATCCTGGGCTTTCCGGAAATACTCCCGAATTGCTTTGATGACAGGTCGCAGTGACCCGGCACGGCGAGGGCGGAGTTCATATCAGTTTTCGAAGAGAGGCACCAATGGCCAATACAACTTCGGCGAAAAAGGCGACCCGCAAGATCGCACGCCGCACTGCAGTGAACAAGGCCCGTCGTTCGCGCGTCCGTGGCTTCATCCGTAAGGTCGAAGAAGCGATCGCCACCGGCGACCAGGCTGTTGCAGCCGCAGCGCTCAAGGCAGCTCAGCCCGAGCTGATGCGCGCCGCCACCAAGGGCGTCCTGCACGCCAACACTGCATCGCGCAAGGTTTCGCGTCTTGCACAGCGCGTAAAGTCGCTTTCGGCCTAATCCGGCTAAGAAAAATCTGTTAATCGAGAGCCCGGCCCTTGCGCCGGGCTTTTCGGATTCATACTTCTGTCATTGCGATGGTTAATCTGGCGGCTTGGGCTTATGTCAGTGCGATGACAAAATTTATATAATTATTTCAATGACTTGTGAGAGGTCCTTATCAAAAGGATGTCTCTGGCTGGGGGTCTGTTAGGCCCATTCTGAGTCAAGCGAATTTTTATTTTTTTTCTTTTTCGCCAGCTAAGCAAAGGGCGAAAAATCAAAACCCTTGATTCAACAGGGATTCTTCTCGGACTCGGAATGCGGCAAGCAAATGGCGGCCGGAGAGTCAACGGCCGGCGCTTAAGGTTGCGTAAAAATCGCGATTGATCTTGCCCATCGATCCTGCCTAAATGCCCTCCACAGGGGACACGGACCACATCTGTAAAAGGAAGCAAAAGAGGCCATTTCGAAGAAATGGTTTCGATGTTTCTGTCCTTTGTATCAGGGCGGCTCCGCGTCGTTCAATCAGACAAGTCGAAGGTGAAAAACCGGATGGTTCAGACCACTCCGGACGAGAAACTTTCGTCCTGTGATTGTGAGGCGGCCATCTGCAGCACCGTGCGTCCGGTCGGACGCCTGAAGGTCGCTGCGGCGCTTTGACGGCTGCCTATCCTGCCCTTTGATCGGCTACGACAAAGGAAACATGCAGGCGGTCTCGATGGAGGGTGCAAGCGGCGCCCGACGCGAGGCCAAGGTCCAACGCGCGGCTCATCGCTTCGTACGAGGGTGCGAGGAGCTGTTGACGAGGAGGAGGATCCGGTACGGCGCGGGAGCGCGTCGAAGGGATTGTTGACAAGAGGCGCGAGGGGACATCCTCCGGCCCGAAGGGCAGGTGGGTGCGCGTAGCGCGCAGCGAGGCGGGAGATGAGGAGCCCGGCGTCGTCTGCGACTGTGACGTTCGGCGTAAGCGGCATGGCCCATACGGGCGCCGCGGGCGGCGGACATAAGAGATGAGGCCGGCAGCGATGACGGCATCTGAACATGAATTGGAAGGCGGCAAAATGCAGATGAATTTGGTGACGGCGGGCGCACTTCAGAAAGAAGGAGACGCATTTCAAGCCGGAAGCAATCTATCTCAGGCGGCGGGGGAAAAAACCGACATGAGGCACGACGCACTGTTCGAGCGGGTAAGTGCGCGTCTCAAAGCTCAAGTCGGTCCGGATGTCTTTGCAAGCTGGTTTGGGCGTCTGAAGCTCCATTCCGTATCCAAGAGCGTTGTGCGCCTTTCGGTGCCGACCACGTTCCTGAAGTCCTGGATCAACAACCGTTATCTTGACCTCATCACCTCGATCTTCCAGCAGGAAGACGGCGAGATCATGAAGATCGAGATCCTGGTGCGCACGGCAACCCGTGGCGCCCGTCCGACCACCCAGGAAGAAGCGCTGCCGCAGGCGGTAGAAGCAGCTCCGGCTCAGCCCGCGCGCCGTCCGGCCGCAGCCCAGCCGGTGGCAACCGTTGCCGCGGCGACTGTCGCAAGCATGCAGAGGCCGACCCAGGCGCCGCTCTTCGGCTCGCCGCTCGACCAGCGCTACAATTTCGAAAACTTCGTCGAGGGTTCCTCGAACCGCGTGGCGCTTGCCGCCGCCCGGACGATTGCGGAAGCCGGCGCCGGTGCGGTGCGGTTCAACCCGCTCTTCATCCATTCGAGCGTCGGTCTCGGCAAGACGCACCTTCTGCAGGCGATCGCCATCCAGGCGCTGCAGAGCGCGCGTGCGCCGCGCGTCGTCTACCTGACGGCCGAATACTTCATGTGGCGTTTCGCCACCGCGATCCGCGACAACGACGCGCTGTCCTTGAAGGAGTCGCTGCGCAACATCGATCTCCTGATCATCGACGACATGCAGTTCCTTCAGGGCAAGTCGATCCAGCATGAGTTTTGCCACCTGCTGAACATGCTGCTCGATTCCGCCAAGCAGGTCGTCGTCGCAGCCGACCGCGCACCGTGGGAATTGGAATCGCTCGACAGCCGCGTTCGTTCGCGTCTCCAGGGCGGCGTCGCCATCGAGATGGACGGCCCGGACTACGACATGCGCCTGGAAATGCTGAAGCGCCGCCTGGACACGGCCCGTCAGGACGACGGTTCGCTCGACATTCCCGGCGAAATCCTGAGCCACGTGGCACGCAACGTGACCGCCAGCGGCCGCGAACTGGAAGGTGCCTTCAACCAGCTCCTGTTCCGCCGCTCCTTCGAGCCGCAGCTCTCGCTTGAGCGCGTCGATGAATTGCTCGGCCACCTCGTCAACGCCGGCGAACCCCGCCGCGTGCGCATCGAGGACATCCAGCGCGTCGTCGCCAAGCACTACAACGTCTCGCGCCAGGAGCTCGTCTCCAACCGCCGCACCCGTGTCATCGTCAAGCCGCGCCAGATCGCGATGTATCTGTCGAAGACGCTGACGCCGCGCTCCTTCCCGGAGATCGGCCGTCGCTTCGGCGGACGCGACCACACGACCGTGCTGCATGCCGTGCGCAAGATCGAGGAGCTGATTTCGGGCGACACCAAGCTCAGCCATGAGATCGAACTGCTGAAGCGCCTGATCAACGAATAGCCGAGGCGCATTGCCGCAAAAAAAGCCCGGGTTCGCCCGGGCTCTTTTGTTTTATCGGACCGCTTTCAGTGCCGGCCGCGGCGGACGCTTGGTCGCCGCTTTCCTCACACCCTGCTCGGCTCGTGCCTGTTCGATGATCCAGGCGCGAAAGGCCGTGACCGGCGGGCGGTCGAGCGCGGCCGGCGGGTAGACGAGATGGTAGGCAAGCCCGGTCATCACGCCCTCAGGGAAGGGGGCTTCCAGCACACCCTCCGCAAGCTCGCGCGTGACCAGCGACAGGCGCACCAGTGCAACGCCGTCGCCGGCCTTGGCCGCCTCGATGGCGCCGTTGCTGTTGACGAAGACTGGCCCTCGTCCTGCGTCCACCCCGTCGGCGCCCGCCGCATCCAGCCACAGCCTCCAATCCTGACGGTGCACGTCGTGCAGGAGCACATGCGCGGCAAGGTCGCCCGGCGTGTCGAGTGGGTTCCTGGCGCGTAGTGCCGGGTGAAGGACCGGCACCGGGTCGTCATCGATCAATCGTTCGCTCACAAGACCGTCATAGCGGCCAAGCCCATGACGGATGGCGATGTCGACCCCATCGCTGTTGAAGTCGGTCAGCCGATTGGTGGTGCTGATGCGCACGTCGATGCCGGGCACCTGCAACTCGAAGGCGCCGATGCGCGGGACCAGCCATTGGGCGGCAAAAGTGGGCGTGCAGCTCACCGTCAGCACCGGCGCGCGCTTGCGCGCCGTCAGTTCCTCGGTCGCTTCGCGCATCATCCGGAACGCGCGCCTGAGCGTCGCGAAATAGGTGCTGCCGTCCTCCGTCAGCACCAACTGTCTCGGCCGGCGCTCAAACAGCGTCACGCCAAGCGTCTGCTCTAGTTCGCGCACCTGCAGGCTGACCGCGCCAGGCGTCACGTTGAGTTCCTGTGCGGCCTTCGTCACGCTCGAATGGCGCGCCGTCGCCTCAAAGGCGCGCAGCGAGGCGAGGGACGGAAGGGATGTAGCCATGGTTTAGCCAAACTCAATCATGCGGCGAGAAATGATCGTTTGTTCGAAGCTCAATATCCTGAGAATAATGGCACAAAGTCAAGATGGTCGATGCCATCACGGTTTAGCCTGACAAACAAACGAGGGTTTAGGCAATGACACAAGCAACGCAGGCCAAGGTCATGGGTGCCCGGGAATGGGGCATGTTGATCCTGCTCTCCATTTTGTGGGGTGGGTCGTTCTTCTTCATCGGCGTCGCCGTCAAGGCGTTGCCGCCGGTCACGATCGTGGCGCTGCGCGTCAGTCTCGCGGCGCTCGCGCTGCTCGCCTTCGTTCGACTGATGGGACTGTCGATGCCGCGCGACCCGCGCGTTTGGCTGGCCTTCTTCGGGATGGGGTTGCTCAACAATCTCATCCCCTTCTCGCTGATCGTCTGGGGGCAGACGCATATCGCAAGCGGCCTTGCCTCGATCCTCAACGCCACCACGCCGCTGTTCGGCGTGATCGTCGCGCATCTCCTGACCGATGACGAGAAGCTGACAGCCAACCGGTTTGCAGGCGTCGTCGTCGGCTTCCTCGGGGTTGCGATGATGATTGGCCCGGCGGCGCTCGGTGGGCTCGGTTCGAACCTGCTTGCCCAGGTCGCCGTGCTCGGCGCAGCGCTCTCCTATGCGCTCGCCGGTGTCTTTGCCCGCCGCTTCAAGCGCATGGGCGTGGTGCCGATCGTGACGGCGACCGGTCAGGTCTCGGCCGCAAGCATCATGCTGGTCCCGCTGTCGCTGCTGATCGATCATCCCTGGACGCTTCCCATGCCCGGCTTCGACGTCTGGGCGGCGATCGTGGGCATCGCGCTGATTTCCACGGCGCTCGCTTACGTCCTGTTCTTCCGCATCCTTGAAACGGCCGGTGTCACAAACCTGATGCTGGTGACCTTCCTGATCCCGGTCAGCGCCATCCTGCTTGGCGCCCTTTTCCTCGGCGAAACGCTGGAACCCAAGCACTTCCTGGGTATGACCTTGATCGCGGCCGGTCTGGCGGCGATCGACGGGCGGCTTCTGCGCCTCTTTTCCCGACCGGCCATCGACACCAAGTTAGAGTGCCGCGACAACGCTTGAGCATTTCTGATTTGCACGCATTGCGGGCCGGTGGGCGAAAGCACCACCGGCCCTGTTTTTTTCATCCGGGTTGTCGGCTATTGCTTGCCGCCACCGTCTTTGTTTCAGGAGCTGGAGTTCCGATGCTTTACGCCGTGTTTTGCTACAATCAAGAAGATGTCACGAACGCCTGGACCAAGGAGCAGGACGAAAAAGTCATGCATGATCTGTTGGCCGTACAGAGCAAATATGCGGAGGCAGGCCGGCTTGGGCCGGTGGCGCGCTTGATGCCGACGACGGCGGCGACGACGCTCCGGCACAGTCACAGCGAGACGATCGTAATCGATGGCCCGTTTGCCGAAACGAAAGAGCAACTGCTCGGTTTCTATGTCATCGACTGTGCGTCTCTCGATGATGCGCTCGAGTTCGCCCGTGATCTGAGTTCTGCCAATCCGGCCGCTGGCTCCTATGAAATCCGTCCCCTTGCCATCTACAAACCCAGTGAGCTTGATTCATGACAGACACAGCCTGGATAGACCTCGCTCTCGTTTCGGCCCGGCCGCAGGCCGTGGGCGCGCTGTTGCGCTATTTCCGCAACCTCGACACTGCCGAAGAAGCGTTTCAGGAGGCCTGTATCCGGGCTTTGAAGACCTGGCCGAAGAGCGGCCCGCCGCGCGACCCCGCCGCCTGGCTGATCTTCGTCGGCCGCAACAGCGGCATCGACAAGGTGCGCCGCCAGTCTCGCGAGACGGCGCTGCCGCCGGAGGAAATTCTTTCCGACCTCGAGGATCAGGAGGGCGTGCTCGCCGACCAGCTCGACGGCTCCCACTATCGCGACGACATTCTTCGCCTGCTGTTCGTCTGCAGCAATCCGGCACTGCCGGCAACGCAGCAGATCGCGCTGGCGCTGCGCATCGTCTCGGGCCTTTCGGTCAAGCAGATCGCCCGCGCCTTCCTCGTCAGCGAGGCGGCGATGGAACAGCGGATCACGCGGGCCAAGTCGCGTGTCGCGGCCGCCGGCCTTGCCTTCGAGACCCCGGATGCGGCCGACCGGTCAGATCGGCTTGCCGCCGTCGCCACGATGATCTACCTCGTCTTCAACGAGGGCTATTCGGCGATGAACGGCCCGGAAAGCGTCTCGGCCGACCTGTGCCAGGAGGCGATCCGGCTCGGACGCCTGTTGCTTCAGCTTTTCCCGGCCGAGCCGGAGATCAAGGGGCTTACGGCGCTCATGATGATCCAGCATTCGCGGGCGCGCGCCCGCTTCGACGCCGATGGCGCCGTCATCCTGCTTGATGACCAGGACCGCAGCCTGTGGGACCGCCCGCTGATCGACGAGGCCTTGGCGCTGATCGACAGGGCGATGCAGTACCGCCAACCGGGCGCCTACCAGATCCAGGCGGCGATCGCGGCGCTGCATGCCCGCGCCGAGCGTGCGGATGAGACCGACTGGGCCCAGATCGACTTGCTCTACCAGGCGCTCGAGCGGCTGCAGCCCTCTCCGGTGATCACGCTCAATCGCGCAGTGGCGGTTTCGAAGCGTCAGGGGCCGGAAGCCGCGCTGGCGATGATCGCGCCCTTGGCGGAAAAGCTCTCCGGCTATTTCTATTTCCATGGCCTGAGCGGCCATCTCCTGAAGCAGCTCGGCAAGGTCCGCGAGGCGCGTGTGGCCTTCGACCATGCGATTGCGCTTGCGACCAACGCGGCCGAATGCGCTTACATCCGCATGCAGCTCGACAAGCTCGATGAAACGCCTGGTATCGAGATCTCCGAAAGAAAAATCTGACGGTGCCTGTCGGGATCCCTCATGCGCTTTCGTCCTTGGACCGAGAACGAAATCCAAGGAGAGAAATCAGTGACCACCAGCCTCGTTATGCCCGCCCCAACGGCAAAGTCGATCATCCTCGGCCGCTTCCTCAGCGGCGTGCTAGTCGCCTTCCTGATTTTCGATGCCGTCATCAAGCTCGTGCCGCTTGCTGTCGTCACCGAAACCATGGTTGCGCTCGGCTACTCGGCCGACCAGGGCCTGGCACGTCTGCTCGGCATCCTCACATTGCTATGCACGGTGCTATATGTGATCCCGCGCACCTCGATCCTCGGCGCCATTCTGCTCACCGGCTATCTCGGCGGCGCGATGGCGACGCATCTGCGGGCCGGCAGCCCGCTCTTCACCCATCTGCTTTTCGGCTTTTATCTCGGCGTGATCGCCTGGGGCGGCCTCTGGCTTCGGGATCCGCGCCTGCGCGCCCTCATCCCGCTCAAGAACTAACGGCAAGCGACAGAAAGACGACCATGACCAAGACAGTCAAGGACTACATTGCCGGCCTTTCCGGCGTTCCCGCCGACGTGGCGAAACGCCTGCATGATGCCATCCTCGCGGTGGGCGGGCTGACGGACATCGTCAAATGGGGGCATCCGGTCTACGACGCCGGCGGCGCTGTCTGCCTGCTCAAGGGCACAAAGGACTCCGTCACCTTCGGCTTCTGGCGCGGAGCCGACATGCTCGATCTTGATCCTCGCATGGAGAAGGGCGGCGGCAAGGGTGACATGGCCTATATCCGCCTGCGCAGCACCGATGACGTCGACGATGCGCAGGTCGCCCGGCTGGTCGCGAAAGGCATCGAACTCAATCGCCTCAAGGGCGATCCTATGAAATAGGCTTCCGCGGAAGACGCGTGCAGATTTGCAATCATCGCCACCTCGCGGATGCGTGATTTTCACGCCCGCCTCCGCGAGGAATCGAACCGCTCTCCTTCGCGGCGCCCATACCCTTGCCCGGCCTCTCAGGCGGTTTCGCCGGGAAAAATCGTCCTTCGCATCGTCCGGTTGGTGGCAATGGCAAAGGGCGTTCCGACCCTCCGTGTGGCAACGGCCTGGTACCGTTAATTGTAGGCCACGCGGGCTCGCGCGCGCCTTGCATCACCCCGACGCCTCGGGCATCGTCCCGCACACCGATCCTCAAAAATTTTCGAGAAAAGTTTTTACCCGTGTCGAAATTCGCGAAGCGCGGACGTCCATCGCACGTAGAGACCATTCAATCTCATTGGAGAGACCATGACTTTTACAGTGACACCGCTTTATGCGCTGCCGGTGGCGGCGATCTACCTTATCCTCTGGTTCCGCGTCAACGCCTCGCGGTCCGCCAACGGCGTGTCGTTCGGCGATGGCGGCAACGCACTTCTGCTTCAACGCATTCGCCAGCACGGCAATTGCGCGGAGTGGTCGGCCTTCGTCATCATCCTGATGATGCTTGCCGAGGGCATGGGCGCGCCGGCGCTCTACCTGCACATTTCGGGCGGACTGCTGCTGATCGGGCGCATCGCGCATCCCTTTGGGCTCAAGGCCGACAATGCCGGGCATCCGCTGCGCTATGTCGGAAACGGCACGAACATTCTCGCAGCACTCAACGCGATGGTCTGCCTTGGCGTCAACGCCGTCGACCTCTGACATCCGCACACAATCGAAAGGCAAGAACGATGCAATACATGCTGCTGATCTATAACGACCCCCAGAAAGAGCCTGCCTATGGCACGCCCGAATTCCAGGAGATGATGGCCGGATTCTTCGCTGCCAACGCGCGAATGAAGGACGATGGTGTCCTGCGCTCGGGCGAGGGCCTTCAGGGCACAGAAACCGCAACGTCCCTGCGCATAAAGTCCGGCAAGGTCGAGACGATGGATGGTCCGTTTGCCGAAACGCACGAGCATCTTGGCGGCTATTATGTCATCGATGTCGCGGACCTGGATGCAGCACTCACCTATGCTGCGCTGATACCCTCGGCGCACTTCGGTACGGTCGAGGTCCGTCCGCTCATGGATTACAACCCCACAAACTGACCTGAACCGATGTCACAAACCGTCCCCAAGGCCATCGCCGTGGCGAAGTTGCTCGACAGCACGCTGCGGTCGGATCGGGGGCGGCTTTTGGCCATCCTTGCGGCCAACCTGCGCGATCTTTCACTGGCCGAGGACGCGCTGCAGGACGCCGCCGTATCGGCCCTGTCGCATTGGGGCCGGGCCGGCGTGCCGGCATCGCCGCAGGGCTGGCTGCTGACGGTTTCCCGGCGCAAGGCGCTCGACCGCTTGCGCGGGGCGCGCCGCGACGCCCGCAAGGCCGAGGCGCTGGCGCAGCTGATCGTTCGCGAAGAAGCGGAAGCCGAAGACATTCCCGATGAGCGCCTGCGGCTGATCTTTGTCTGCTGTCACCCGGCGCTCGAACTCAAATCGCGCGTCGCCCTGACCTTGCGCACGGTCTGTGGCCTTACCACCCCTGAAATCGCCCGTGTCTTTCTCGACCAGGAGCCGACGATGGGCCAACGTATCAGTCGTGCCAAAGCCAAGATTGCCGGCGCGGGCATTTCCTTCTTTGTGCCGGCTGCCGAGCACTGGCCGACGCGGCTCGACGCGGTGTTGACGACCGTCTACCTGATTTTTACGACTGGTTATCTGGCCGGGGCGGAGGGCGCGCGGGATCTGTGCCTGGAGGGCGAATTCCTGATGCGGATGATCGATCGGCTGCGCCCCGAAGACCCGGAAATCGAGGGCGCGCTGGCGATGATCCTGTTGACCGCCGCCCGCCGTGCTGCGCGGATCGGCCCCGATGGGGCAAGCCTTCCGCTCGACGAGCAGGATCGCGGGCTTTGGGATCAGGCGCTGATATCGGAGGGCCGCGCCATTCTTGCGCAGGCGGTGGCCCGCAGAAGCCCGGGGCCGTTCCAGATCAAGGCGGCGATCGCCGACTGCCGGTTGGCCGACGCGGGGCCCGACTGGCCGCAGATCGCAGCACTTTATGGCGGCCTCCTTCGGTTCGAACCGACGCCCGTGGTTGCATTGAATGCAGCCGTCGCGCTGGCCGAAGCCGGCGACCCGGCAAGGGGTCTTCAGATCGTCGAAGGGCTCGCGGCCGAGCTTGCGGACTACCAGCCTTGGTGCGCTGCCAGGGCGTCGCTCCTGGCCATGACAGGCAGGTCTTGCGCGGCGGCCGACGCCTATCGGCGCGCCATTGCCTTGGCTCCAGGCCCGGCCGAAGCCCTGTTTCTGGAAAAGCGCCTCGCGGCGTTGCCTTGCGACCAGCCAGGGCCCCCTGAGCCGTTGTGATGGCGTCCCCGCGACTTGGTGAAAGACGATCCACCACAAGGGCGTTCGACGAAACAAAATTGCGGAACAGCCGACTATTCAGAGCAGCTTTATCGCGTCGAATGCAATATTTCTTCACGGGACCAGGAAATCACCACGATCCCGCGAGGCAATCATGATCCTCTACTATCAGACCCATTCCCCTTTCGCCCGCAAAGCGCTCGTCTTTGCCCATGAGATCGGTCTTGCCGACCGGCTCGAGGTCATTCACCACGAAACGAGCCCGACACGGCGTAACGATGAGGTCTATGCCGAAAACCCGCTCGGCAAGGTTCCGATCCTGTTGCGTGAGGGGCAGGAGCCGATCTTCGACAGCGACGTGATCTGCGCTTATCTCGACACGCTCCATGAGGGCCGCAACCTGATTCCGGAGGCCGGTGAGCCGCGTTGGCGGGCGCTAAGGCTGCAGTCGGTGGCACAGGTCTTGGCGCAGACCGGCATCGGCCTGCGCTGGGAATGGGAGCGCCGGCCGGAGCATCTGCGTTATCCGGCGCTTGCCGATGGTTATGCCGAGAAGATCGAGGCGACCTACGATTGGCTGGAGCGCACGTTAAAGCCGGAAGCGGCTGTCGATATCGGCCAGATCGCGCTTGCAACCACGCTCTCGTGGATGGCGTTTCGCGACCTTCCGTCGTTTCGCAACCGTCCGTCGCTGACCCGCTGGTTCGATGCGTTCGAAGAGCGGCCGTCGATGCAGGCGACGCCGCTCTCCGGTGAAACGTTCGATTGAGCCTGTAGCCGGCGAAACCCTACCAGAAGCAATCCCAGGAAAAGTGCGACGCGGTTATCCGTTGGAAATCGCGTCCTTACCACCTTACGGGCAGGCGAGATCGGCAACCACCGCGTCGAGGATCAACATGCCCGCCGGCGTGCAGCGCAGGCGCGAATTGCCAAGCCGCTCGATGAAGCCGTTGTCGATCAGGAACTGCTCGCGCTCCGGGTCCGGGTCGCGGCCGGAAAGCGTCTGCCATCGGGCGAGGTCGACGCCTTCCTTCAGACGCAGGCCCATCAGCAGCAGTTCGTCGGACTGCGCCTCGAGATCGAGGGATTCCCGTTCGATCATTCCATGGCCGTAGGTCTCGACAAGGTTGAGCCAGTCCTCGGGCTTGCGCTCGGTGGAAGTCGCGATCTTGCCGTTGCCGATGCCGAGGCGGCCGTGCGCGCCGGGGCCGATGCCGGCATAGTCGCCATAGCGCCAGTAGGTCAGGTTGTGGCGGCTTTCGGCACCCGGGCGGGCGTGGTTGGAAACCTCATAGGCGGGCATGCCGATCGAAGCCGTGATGTCCTGCGTCGCCTCGTAGAGCACCGCCGATTGTTCTCCGTCGGGAACGATGAGCTTGCCGGCCTTGTGCAGGCCGAAAAAGGGCGTGCCTTCCTCGATCGTCAGCTGGTACAGCGACAGATGGTCGACCGCGTAGGAGACGGCCTCCTTAAGCTCGCGCTCCCACTCCTCGACCGTCTGGTTCGGGCGGGCATAGATCAGGTCGAAAGACATGCGCGGGAAGATTTCGCGCGCCAGCCGGATTGCCTTCAGCGCGTCCTCGACATTGTGCAGCCGGCCCAGGAATTTCAGGTCTCGGTCGTTCAGCGCCTGGACGCCGAGCGAGACGCGGTTGACGCCGGCGGCGCGGTAGCCGTGGAAGCGTGTCGCCTCGACGCTCGACGGGTTCGCCTCCATGGTGATCTCGATGCCGTCGGGCACATGCCAATGGCGAGCGATACCCTGGAGGATGGCGTCGACCGTGGCGGGTTCCATCAAGGACGGCGTGCCGCCGCCCATGAAGACGCTGGTGACGGTACGCGGGCCGGAAAGCTCGCGCACTTCTTCCATTTCCTTGAGGAACGCGGCAACGAAACGCGGCTGGTCCACCGGCTGGTGGCGCACATGGCTGTTAAAGTCGCAATAGGGGCATTTGGCCGCGCAGAACGGCCAATGCACATAGACCCCGAAACCGGGGTCCATGCCGTCACCGATCGCCGATAGCGTGGCAGTCTGCATTATTGCGTCTCTCATGGTCACATTTCATAGGGAGCGGGGACGCGGCGGATAAATCCGCGGTTTCCTCCTCCCGCTCCGATCACGCTCCGAGGCAGGTTTCGGCAAAGATCTTGAAGGCGCGGGCGCGGTGCGACAGAGCCTCTTCGTCGCCCGGCTTCCAGCCGTGCTTCTCGTCGGCGCTCATCTCGCCGAAGGTGGTGTCGTAGCCCTTGGGCTGGAACACCGGATCATAGCCGAAGCCCTGGCTGCCACGCGGCGGCCAGACGACGAAGCCTTCGACTTCGCCGCGGAAGAGTTCCACATGGCCGTCCGGCCAGGCAAGGCAGAGAACCGAGACGAAGCGGGCGGTGCGCTCGGAAGGCGTCTTGGCGCCTTTCTCCTGCAGCGCATCTTCGACCTTCTGCATGGCCATGGCGAAGTCGCGGCTGCCATCCTCGCGCTCGGCCCAGTTGGCGGTATAGACGCCGGGTGCGCCATCGAGCGCGTCGATCGCGAGACCAGAATCGTCCGAAAGCGCCGGCAGGCCGGAGGCCTTGGCCGAGGCAAGCGCCTTGATCGTGGCGTTCTCCTCGAAGGTCGTTCCGGTCTCGTCGGGCTCGACGAAATTGAGGTCGGCGGCCGACTTCGCCTCGAAGCCGAGCGGGCCGATGAGATCGCGGATTTCGCGGATCTTGCCGGCATTGTGGCTGGCCACGATCAGCGTCTTGTTGTCCAGTTTGCGCATGGTGTCTCGTTTCGTGTTCATTCGATGGACCAGAGGCCCGGTTCCGCACATTCAAGGCTGTTGCCGGCCGGGTCGCGGAAATAGAAGGACCGCGCCCCATTGGGCCAGCGGGTGTCCGCTTCGATCGCGATACCCGATGCTTCCAGTTTCGCCTTCCAGGCGTCCAGCGCTGCGGCGGAAACCCGGAAGCACATGTGACCCTGGCCGCTTGTGCCGTGCGGGATTGGCGGCTTCAGCGTTTCGTCCGGATTGAAGATCAGCAGCACGCCCGGTCCGCAGCGATAGAAGACGTGACGATTACCGGCGCGCGTGATCTTCTGCAGGCCGAGAATACCACCGTAGAAGGCCTCGGCGGCATCGAGGTCACCCACGTAGAGGGCGGTCTCGAGAATGCCTTCCAACGCCGGGGCCATCTTGACGTTCCTTCCTCAGCCGGCGATCGCCTGCTTCTGCAGCGCCACCAGTTCGGCAATGCCGTTCTTGGCAAGGCCCATCAGGCTTGCGAATTCTTCCTCCGAGAACGGCTTGCCTTCCGCCGTGCCCTGGATCTCGACGATGCCGCCGGAGCCGGTCATGACGAAGTTGGCGTCGGTCTCGGCAGCAGAATCTTCGAGGTAGTCGAGATCGATCACCGACTGGCTGGCGAAGATGCCGCAGGAAATGGCGGCGACATGATCCTTCAGGACCTTCTCGACCTTGACCATGTTGCGGGCTTCCATCCACTTCAGGCAGTCGTGGAGCGCGATCCAGGCGCCGGTGATCGAGGCCGTGCGCGTGCCGCCATCAGCCTGGATGACGTCGCAGTCGATCGAGATCTGGCGTTCGCCGAGCGCCGGCAGATCGACGACGGCGCGCAGCGATCGGCCGATCAGCCGCTGGATTTCCTGGGTACGGCCGCTCTGCTTGCCGCTTGCCGCCTCGCGCCGCATGCGCTCCCCGGTGGCGCGCGGCAGCATGCCGTACTCCGCCGTCACCCAGCCCTTGCCGCCATTGCGCAGCCAGGCCGGAACCTTTTCCTCAAGGCTGGCGGTGCACAGCACATGCGTGTCGCCGAACCGCACCAGACAGGAGCCTTCCGCATGCTTGGAAAAATTGCGCTCGAAAGAAACCTTGCGCATTTGATCGGTTTTTCTGCCGGATGGCCGCATCGTCAACTCCTATCGTATCTCGTGAGCCTTCTACTGCATAATTCCCTAAATCGAAATCGATTTAGGGACAAAATTATGCAGCAGTTTATGGTGCTGCAGCGACCTTTGGCGCGTCCAAGGACGCGCGGCGCTGCAGAACACGGCGCGGGCAAAGGGAACCGGTGGAAAGCCGGGCAATCGACCGTTTTTTCCCTTTTGCCAACGGCCCGCAGGGACACTATATTCCGGCCACGGCAGGATGTGCCTGCATATGTGGAGTGACATGGTACTGCGCAATCCCGGAGCAAAGGAAATCGCCGCGGCGCTCGACGAGCGCTCGGGCGAAATTTTCCGTCGCATCGTGGAGACCTATCTGACGAGCGGCGAGCCGCTCGGCTCGCGCAATCTGTCGCGGCTTTTGCCGATGGCGCTGTCGCCTGCCTCCGTGCGCAACGTGATGAGCGACCTCGAAGACCTCGGGCTCATCTATTCGCCGCATGTGAGCGCCGGTCGCCTGCCGACCCAGACGGGCCTGCGCTTCTTCGTCGACGCCTTCATGCAGGTCGGCAATCTCTCACCTGAAGACCGCGCCTCGATCGACCGGCATGTCCGGCGCGACGACCATACCCAGCCGGTCGATGCGCTTTTGACCGAAGCGAGCCAGATGCTGTCCGGCATGTCGCGCGGCGCGGGTCTTGTCATCACCGCCAAGGCCGATCCGGTGCTGAAGCATGTCGAGTTCATCCGCCTGGCGCCGACCAAGGCGCTGGCCGTGCTCGTCGGCGAACATGACCAGGTGGAAAACCGCATCATCGAGCTGCCGGCAGGCGTCACCAGCTCGCAGCTTACGGAAGCCGCAAACTTCCTCAACGCCCATCTCGCCGGACAGACGATCGCCGAGGTGCGCACGCAGCTCGAAAGAGTGAAGCTGACGGTGCGCGGCGAACTCGACGCGCTGTCGCAGGATCTCGTCGAGCGCGGCCTTGCCATCTGGTCGGGCAACGAGGGCGACGAGAAGCCGGCGCGCCTGATCGTGCGCGGCCGTGCCAACCTGCTAGAAGGGCTCGAAGGCGCCGAGGATATCGACCGGCTCAGAATGCTGTTCGATGATCTCGAAAAGAAGGACAGCATGATCGAGCTGCTCGATCTTGCCGAAAGCGGCCCGGGCGTGCGGATCTTCATCGGCTCGGAAAACAAGCTGTTCTCGCTGTCCGGCTCCTCGCTGATCGTCGCACCCTATCGCGATGGCGAGGACCGCATCGTCGGCGCCGTCGGTGTCATCGGTCCGACGCGGCTCAACTACTCGCGCATCGTGCCGATGGTCGATTATACCGCGCAGCTGATGTCGCGGCTTTCGCGCTAAGAGCCCGTCTTTAGCGCACGTGCGCCATTGAACCCTTGATTTTTCGGCCCCAAACCTCGATATCGGCTTCAAATCCAGTTCCTGAGCATTTTTGCTGAAACGCAGGCTCGCGCTTGCGGTGTGGAAATGCGAAGGACAATAGAGACGACACTGCGGAGAACGTCATGACCGACGATACGAACAAGCACGGACCCGAGGCCACCGACGAGGTATTAGACGCCGCACCGGACGCTGCCGAGGCAGCAGCCGTTGCCGAGCCCGATCCGTTGGAACTCGCCCGGGCCGAGAGCGCCGAACTGCGCGACAAGTACCTTCGGCTTGCCGCCGAGATGGACAACCTGCGCCGCCGCACCGAACGCGATGTCAAGGATGCCAAGTCCTATTCGGTTGCAGGCTTTGCCCGCGACATGCTGGCGGTATCCGACAACCTGCGCCGCGCGCTCGACGCCATTCCGGCGGAAGCCAAGGAAGCTGGCGAAGCCGGTCTCAACACGCTGATCGAAGGCGTGGAGATGACCGAGCGCTCGATGCTTTCGGCGCTTGAGCGCCACGGCGTCAAGAAGCTGGAGCCGGAAGGCCAGAAGTTCGACCCGAACTTCCACCAGGCGATGTTCGAAATCCCGAATGCGGATGTGCCGAACAACACGGTGCTGCAGGTCGTCCAAGCCGGCTACACCATCGGCGACCGCGTCCTGCGTCCGGCCATGGTCGGCGTTTCCAAGGGCGGCCCCAAGGTCGTTGCTGGCGAGAACGGCGACACGCCGGCCGCCTGATCCCGCCGAACGGAATTCAACAAAAACGCCGCGCGAGCTTCGCGCGGCGTCTTTGTTTGGTGCACGGCGCGACAGCCACGGGCAAGTGTTACCCGAACAATTGCTGTAGGTGATCGTTGAGGAAGCGTCCTTCGGGATCGACCTTGGCCCTCAGCGCCCGGAAATCGCCGGCGCGGGGGTAGAGTGCCGTTACATCCTCGGCGCCGAGGAAGTGCAGCTTGCCCCAGTGCGGCCGCGAGCCGTACTGCCTGAGGATCGTGTCCACGTCCTTCAGGTATTCCCAATAGTCGGTGCCGGGCTCGCCGGAGACCGAAAGCGTGATTGAGTCCTGCTCGAAGAAGGGGCTGATCCAGCCGGTGTCGCCAGCAGTGAAGCGATACTCGATCGGATAGATGCATGTCGGGTGCTTCTCCAGCATCAGCTTGCGCACCGCCTTGACCGCTTCCTTGCCGTGGGCGACGGGCACCGCATATTCGAGTTCGTGGAAGTTCGGCACGTATTCGATCGGGTAGATCTCCGAGGAATAGGCGATCTTCTCGAAACCACGCTCCATCGGCGCTTCCCCGGTGATGTCGATCACCTTCATCTCGCAGACGTCGGAGGTCTTGTCGGTGGTCGAAACCGAGGCCGTATCCGGCAGGCAGTAGCAGTGGCGGCTCTCGGGCACCGGGCACCAGAAGAAGCCGAAATGGCGGTGCTTGGCGGCAAGCTCGTCGTGCTGCTCGATCATTTCGTCGAAGGTGCAGCGCCAGAGCTTTTCATGGAGATTGTAGCTCTCCATCGCCTGCAGGGTAATCTCCGAGATCACGCCGAGCATGCCGACGGAGACGCGCGCCGCCTCGAGCAGATCCGGCGTCGTCTCGTCGACCACGAGGATGCTGCCGTCCGGTTGCACGAGGCGCATGCCGACGATCTGCGAGGCCATGTTGCCAAGCCTGGCGCCGGTGCCATGGGTGCCGGTCGTCAGCGCGCCGGCCAGCGCCTGGCTGTCGATATCGCCCTGGTTGATCAGCGACAGGCCGTTTTCCTTCAGCACCTTGCCGAGCTGGTTGATGGTGGTGCCGGCCCTGACCGCGACGCGCTTGCGCGCGCTATCGATGTTGACGACACCTTGCATGCTGGAAAGCGTCAGATGCAGCCCGCTCGTCAGCGCCACCGGTGTGAAGGAATGGCCGGACCCGGCGCAACGCACGTTCAGCCCTTGGGCTGTCGCATCGCGCACCATTTCGGCCAGCGCCGCCTCGCTCTCCGGCGCGCCGCGATGGCGCACGATGCATGATTGGTTTCCGACCCAGTTGCGCCAGTGGCCACCTGCCTGAAGCATTTTCCCCTCCCTCAAACCGCGGTGAAGCAATTGTCGACGAACAGATGCGTGCCGTTGACGAAACTCGCCTCGTCGCTCGCCAGAAACAATGCCGCGTTCGCCACTTCCTTCGGATCGCACATGCGGCCCTGCTGCGCGGCGATCGCCGCCTCCGAAACGTCGACGCCATATTTGCTGAGGCCGACAAGTTCGCGCTTGCCGTGGTCGGTGGCGATGAAGCCCGGGCAGACGGCGTTGCAGCGGATGCCGCGGTCGCGAAACTCGACGGCGATGGCGCGCGCGAACATGTGGCAGGCGCCCTTTGTGGTGTCGTAGAGCACCTCCATCGGCGTGGCCGCCACGGCCGAGATCGACGAGGTGCAGACGATGCTGCCGCCGCCGGCCGCAAGCATGCCCGGCAACACTGCCTTGGTCATCAGGAACATGCTGCGCACATTGACCGCCATCAGCCGATCCCACTCGTCCTCCTCCGTTTCGAGGAAGGGGCCGACGGCAAGGATGCCGGCGTGGTTGAAGAGCACGGTGATGGAACCGAAGGCCGCTTCGACCGCCTTGACGGCGGACGTCACCTCGGCCGACACCGAGACGTCGGCGGGGGCGAAAATCGCCTCGCCGCCATTGGCGCGGATCGAGGCGGCCACCTCTTCGCCCTTGCTGCGCGGCAGGTCGACGATCGCGACCTTTGCGCCTTCGCGCGCGAACAGCTCGGATGCGGCAAGACCGCAGCCTCCCGCGCCACCGCTGATCAGCGCCACCTTGCCTGAAAGCCTGCCTGCCATCGTCATCCTCCCCCTTAGGCGTCCTTCGCAGCGGTCGCCAATGACGACCCGCGACGGATCCGGTTTCTCACTCCCCGGGAATTATTGTTGACGAGTGAGGGGCTGTCGATATCCCATGGGGGATACGTAGGGTTGGGGGATGACAAGGGAATGCTCGCAAGCGAGTCCGCAGATATCTCGGCGATGATCGGCCTGATCGGCACCGAGGATTTCGGCCGGGCGCTCGACCGGATGCTCCGGTCGGTCACCGGCTTCGATCTCTCGGTCGTGTTTGCCTACCCCTACGATGCCAGGCCGATCGTCCTGCATGACGGCTATACGGCCAAGGTGTCGGCAAGTGCGCTTTCCGCCTATCTCGGCGGCGCCTATCTGCTCGATCCCTTCTATGTCGCCTGTTGCGCCGGCCAGCCGGCGGGCCTCTGGCGAATGCGCGAGCTGGCGCCGGACCAGTTCTTCCAGTCTGACTTCTCGTCGTCGGCGGAAGTGCATCCTTGCGTGTCGATGGAATCCGGCGTTCTCGTCGAGGAGGTGGGCTTCGTCATCCCGCTCGATGGCGGCCTGCAGGCGACCTATTCGCTGATGCGCGGCCGCGGCGGCGAACCTTTCAGCGAGGCGGAACTGGCGCGGCTCCGCGTCTACGAGCCGATCGTGCGCGAGGCCATCCGGTCGAACTGGCGCCAGCAGGGCCAGCCGGTCGCGCCGCCGCCTTCCGAGGAGGGCGACGACGCGATGGAGGTGGCGTTCGAGAGCCTCTGTTCAGATCGGCTGACCAAGCAGCAGCGCAACATCGTGCGCCTGATCCTCAGGGGCCACAGCAACCTGTCGATCGGCAAGGTGATGAACATTGCCGAAGGGACGGTGCGCATCCACCGCAAGAACATCTATCGCCGGCTCGGCATTTCGAGCCAGGGTGCGCTGTTTCGGATTTTCATTGATCATTTGAACGGGCGTCAGCTCTATTGACGCAAGGTTCGGGTGACTGTGCGCATCCTGCCGGATGCGCCCGTTGTTCAAGCTCAGGCGGCGTGCGAGGTCGCGTCGTCGTCGAGCAGCGTGTAGATCGCGCTGGCGGAATCGCTCGAGCGGATCTTGGCCACCATGTCCTGGTCGCGAAGCACGCGGGCGATGCGCGACAGGGCCTTGAGGTGGTCCGCACCGGCGCCTTCCGGAGCAAGCAGCAGGAACACGAGATCGACCGGCTGGTCGTCGAGCGCCTCGAAATCGACAGGCGTATCGAGACGCGCGAAGATGCCGATGATCGAGGGAAGGTTGTTGAGCTTGCCGTGCGGGATGGCGATACCGTTGCCGACGCCGGTGGAACCGAGGCGCTCGCGCTGCAGGATCACGTCGAAGATTTCACGCTCCGGAAGCCCGGTGATCTTAGAAGCTTTTGCCGCCAATTCCTGAAGGAGCTGTTTTTTCGAGTTGGCCCTCATGGCCGGGATGATCGCATTTTGATGCAGTAGACCTGCCAATGCCATTCTTTTGTCCTCGTTCGCCGGTTAGAGCCGGACAACATCATCATAAATGCGTCGCAATGGCTCTAACCATCTTTGTCATGGCGGGTTCCATGCACAGAAAAGTCACATTTTCCGGCCTGGCCGCTGAGTTGCGGGAGAGGGACGCCGGCATGCCGGCATCCCTCTTTTTCGCTCATGCTTTGATATTGGCAGCGTCGATCCAGCCAATATTTCCGTCGTTGCGTCTGTAGACGATATTCAGTTCGGCCTTGCCGGGAGTGCGGAACATGAGGACGGGTTCATCCGTCATGTCGAGTGCCATCACGGCGCTGGCGACAGACATCGTCCTCAATTGTTTCGAGCTTTCGGCGACGATCGTCGGGGCGTAATCCTCGGGGACTTCGTCATCCTCGAAGGGCACCGAATCCATCACTGTGTAGGCCACTTCGGCAGCGTTCTGTCCGTTGCCGTTGTGATGATCCTTCAGCTTGCGCTTGTAGCGACGCAGGCGCTTTTCGATGCGGTCCGACGCCGCGTCGAAGGCTGCCTGTGGATCGTTCGCCTGGCCATTCGCCTGCATTACCACGCCCGTATCGAGATGAAGCTTGCAGTCGGCGCTAAAGCGCGGCCCGGATTTTTCCACAGTGACCTGGCTTGAATATCCTCCGTCGAAATATTTGGTAACGGCCTGCTCGATCTGCTCGCCAATGCGGGCGCGGAACGAATCGCCGATTTCCATCTGTTTACCGGATACACGCACACTCATGGAGTTTCCTCTCTCGTTCGTGATTTGCGCAGCCAGTCTATTCCAAGCGGTCCCGTCATCCAAGCCTTTCAGACTTGCGAGCGCGCCTCTGTCGCAGCCACCGGTCGCACCGGTCGCCTCCGGGGCGAGCATGTCCCCGGCAATTGCGGCGGGCTCATATCGCCTGTGTCGGAGAGAGTCAATCGAAGGTCGCAAAAAAGTTAATGCGCCTTAACGTTCGAGGCTCAGAAACCGGAGGCCTTGGCGAGCGCGCGCTTCTCCCGCCGGCGCTGCACGGAGGAGGGGATGTTCATCGCCTCCCGGTATTTGGCGACCGTGCGCCGCGCGATGTCGATGCCAGCCTTCTTGAGGATGTCGACGATGTCGTCATCGGAAAGCACGGCCTCGGTGCTCTCCTCCTGGATCAGCGTGCGGATCTTGTGGCGCACGGATTCCGCCGAATGGCTGTCGCCGCCTTCGGCCGAGCCAATCGAGACGGTGAAGAAATATTTGAGTTCGAACAGCCCGCGCGGCGTCAGCATGTACTTGTTCGAGGTGACGCGGCTGACGGTCGATTCATGCATCTTGATGGCGTCGGCCACGGTCTTGAGGTTCAGCGGCCTGAGATGCCCGATGCCGTTGGCGAGAAAGGCGTCCTGCTGGCGCACGATCTCGGTCGCGACCTTCATGATCGTGCGGGCGCGCTGGTCGAGGCTACGCGTCAACCAGTTGGCATTCTGCAGGCACTCGTTGAGGAAGGCCTGGTCGGCGCTGTTTTTCTGCGTGCCGCGCGAAACCGAAGCGAAGTAGTCCTGGTTGACCAGAACGCGCGGCAAAGCGTCCGGATTGAGCTCGACCAGCCACGACCCGTCGGGCGCTGCCCGCACGACGATATCGGGCACGATCGCCTCGCTGACGCTGGTCTCGAAGCTGGTGCCCGGCTTCGGGTCGAGCTTGCGGATTTCCGCCAGCATGTCGATCAGGTCTTCCTCGTCGACGCCGCAGATCTTCTTGAGCGTTGCGAAATCCCGTCGCGCCAGAAGTTCGAGATTGGCAAGCAGCGCCTCCATCGCCGGGTCGAGCCGGTCGCGGGCGCGCAACTGGATGGCGAGACATTCGCCGAGCGAACGGGCAAAGACGCCCGGCGGATCGAACTGCTGCAGCGTCAGCAGCACCCTGATGACATCGGCATCTGCGGCACCCAGCCGTTCGCCGACCTCGCCGAGGTCCGCCTGCAGGTAGCCGGCGTCGTCCAGCTGGTCGATGAGGTGTTGCGCGATCAGTCGGTCGGACGGCGTCGGCAGCGCGAAGGGTAATTGCTCCAGAAGCGTTTCGCGCAGGCTCTTGCGGCCGGCGACGAAGTCGTCGAGGTCGTAGTCTTCGCCCTCGCCGCCGCCGGGCATCGATTTCCACTGGCCAAGCAATTCCGGCGCGTCGGCGCGCTGCGGCGTCGTGTCGTCCTGGAAGACATTGGCGAAATCGGCATCGAGCTGGTCGTCAAGCCGCTCGCCGCTCTGCGATGTGGCGCTGTCATAGAGATCCGCCTGGCCGCCGCCGTCGTCGTTTGCGCCACTCTCGTCGCCGCCGGCCATCTCGCCCCGCTCCGGGGTGAGCTGATCGTCATTTGCCTGAAATTCGAGCAGCGGGTTCTTTTCGACTTCCTGGGCAATGAACTGGTTGAGTTCAAAATGCGTCATCTGCAGCAGCTGGATCGACTGCATGAGTTGTGGCGTCATCACCAGGGACTGGGATTGGCGCAGATGAAGGCTGGCGGACAGGGCCATGCTGACGCGAAACTCCCGAGAAATCTCCAGGGGCCGCGGTGCTTCTCCGGTCGCCGATCGGGCCCTTTTCTTAATTGGCCCAAAAATTGCTTATCGGAAAGGTTTGGTCAAGCGCGATCGCGGGCGGAATCGCCCGCGAGGCGGTCTCAGAGGCTGAAATTGTCGCCGAGATAGAGCCGGCGCACGTCAGGATTGGTGACGATGTCGTTGGCGCGACCATGCGTCAGCACTTCGCCGGCATGGATAATGTAGGCACGGTCGATGAGGCCGAGCGTCTCGCGAACGTTGTGGTCGGTGATCAAAACGCCGATGCCGCGCGATGTCAGGTGCCGGACAAGTGCCTGGATGTCGGCGACCGAGATCGGATCGACGCCGGCAAAGGGCTCGTCGAGCAGCATGAAAGTCGGGTCGGTCGCAAGCGCGCGGGCGATTTCGAGACGGCGGCGTTCGCCACCGGAAAGCGCAATCGCCGGCGACTTGCGCAGATGCGTGATGTTGAACTCGCCGAGCAGGTCGTTGAGCTTGCTCTCGCGTCGCTCCAGGTTCCTGTCGTGGACCTCGAGCACGGCGCGGATGTTCTCCTCGACCGTCAGCCCGCGGAAGATCGACGCTTCCTGCGGCAGGTAGCCGACGCCGAGGCGTGCACGCCGATACATCGGCATGGTCGTCACGTCGTTGCCGTTGATCTCGATCGAGCCCTCGTCGACGGGGACGAGGCCGGTGATCATGTAGAAGCAGGTGGTCTTGCCGGCGCCGTTCGGCCCGAGCAGGCCTACGGCTTCGCCGCGCCGCACCACGAGCGATACGCCGTTGACGACCCGGCGCTCGCGATAGGCCTTGGTCAGCCCACGGGCGATCAGCGTGCCGTCATAGCGCGCCTTGTCGACCGCATGGCCGGAGGCGACCGCAGCGGTCGCCGACGGTTTGCGGACCCGTTTGCGCTTGTGGAGGAAGGGAAGTTGCACGAGCGGTCTACGTCAGTTCGTCTTGCGGGACTTCGGGTCGAGCTGGATCTGCACGCGGCCGCCGCAGGCTTCGAGCTGGGCCTCACCGGTTTCCATCTGGACGTTGAGCTGGCAGCCGACGAAGACGTTCTTTCCTTCCGAGAGGACGACCTTGTCGCCCTTGAGAACGAAGACCTGCTTGGTCATGTCGAACGAGCCGGTGTCGGCCGTCGCCTGCTGGGTCCCGGAGCTCAGGAAAACCTTGTTGCTGACCTCGATGCGGTCGATGTCGGCGTCGCCGCTCGAAACCGAGCCGCCGCCGGACTTGTAGAAGACGACCATGTTGCCCGCCTGCAGCGTCGTCGTGCCCTGCACGACCTTGACGTTGCCGCTGAAGATCGCCTTGCTTTCCGGGTCCTTGATTTCGAGCTTGTCGCTCTCGATCTGGATTGGCTTGTCGTTGGACAGCTCAAGGCCCTTCATCTTGCTCGACGTGGCCTGCGCAAAAGCGCCGGAGGCAATAATCAAAGCGCCGGCTCCGGCAATGGCCAGGCTGGCGGAAATCTTGAAAAATGATGCGGTTGTGACCGACATGGAGTGCACCGGGTCCTATTTCGCGTTTTTGCGGATGGCGGTGGGCTCGACGTTCACCCTCACCATGCCCTCGAAAATTACAATACGTCCCTTATCCGTCATTCGCAGCGTCTGCGCAATGATCGAACCACCCTTCATGCTGATCGCAACGGGCTGCTTCGTTTCCATCTCGCCGGCATTGATATCCAGATAGGCCGACTGGAAGTCGGCGTTGATGCCATTATTGACGGAAATGGTGAACGGGGCGTTCATGTCGAGCGTATTGGCGCCGCGATCGTAGATGCCGTTGGTGGCATCGACGGTTGCCATCATCGAATCCTTCATCGGCATTTCCGCGTGGATCGTCTGCAGCGTGATGATGTCGGGGTTGGCGATATCCTGAAGCGCCCGCTGGGCCTTCATCGAATAGCTGATGCCCTGCTTGTTGCGGCCGGAGATCGCCGGGTTCTTCATGACGATCTTGCCATCCTCGATCGTCGCGGTCTCGATCTGCAGGTCGACGGGCATGAAGGCGCGCACGAAGGAGACGGCGGCAAAAATGACGGCGATGACGCCGGCGATGATCGGCAGGATGATCTTCAGGCGACGCACGCGCGCGGAATGCCGCGCGGCGAGCGCGTAGGCGTCGGCGGAGCTCGCACCCGTATCGGCAAAGATGCCCGGGGCTGGCGCGTGGTTCAACATGAAAAGGCCTGTCGGTTCTACTGCTTTTGTCGCTGACCCGGCGAAGGGGTCATTTACATACATTGGTGTAAGTCGTCGCAAATATGGATATTTTTTGCTGTCGCACAATGGCGCCGCAAAAAAACTCGGGTAAGGCGCAAAAACGCCCGCCGCGGCTTTCAACCGTGACCAAGCGCGTTTATGGAATATGCCTCTTCGCGCGCAGATAGCACGTTCCCGCGGAAACTGACAGAAGCAGCGCCAACAAATCGGGAGAAACCCACATGGACGAACTCGCCATCGCCGATCGCCGCAGCCTGCGCCGGAAGTTGAGCTTCTGGCGCTTTGTGGTGGCGGGCCTGCTTCTCCTCGTCGCGCTCGCCATCTTTGCCTGGTCCGGTGCTGCCGACGATGTCGGCCACAACAGGCAGCACGTGGCGCGTGTCGCGATCACCGGCCTGATCCAGGATGACCGCGAGCTGCTCGAGCGCCTGCAGAAGATTGCCGACAACGACAGCGTCAAGGCGCTGGTCGTGACCATTTCGTCGCCGGGCGGCACCACCTATGGCGGCGAGGTCATCTATAAGGCGATCCGCAAGGTCGCCGCCAAGAAACCGGTCGTTTCCGACGTGCGCACGCTTGCCGCTTCGGCGGGCTACATGATCGCGCTCGGCGGCGATACGATCGTTGCCGGCGAAAGCTCGATCACCGGCTCCATCGGCGTCATTTTCCAGTACCCGCAGGTCAAGGAGCTGATGGACAAGCTCGGCGTCTCCCTGGAATCGATCAAGTCGCGGCCGCTGAAGGCGGAACCTTCGCCCTTCCATCCGGCCAGCGACGAGGCGAAGGCCATGATCCAGTCGATGATCGACGACAGCTACGCCTGGTTCGTCGACCTGGTTGCCGAGCGCCGCAAGTTGTCGCGTCCCGATGCGTTGCTGCTCGCCGACGGACGCATTTTCACCGGTCGCCAGGCGCTGAAGGCCAAGCTCGTCGACAAGCTCGGCGGCGAGGACGAAATTCGCGCCTTCCTCACCGAGAAAAAGGTGTCGAAGGACCTGCCGATCGTCGATTGGGAAGCCCCCCGCAAGACCCTTCCTTTTGGCCTCGGCGCGCTGGTCGGCAACTGGATCAAGATGTTGGGATATGACGCTTTTCCGGCAATGAGCGGGCTCGAAAAAGTTGCAGGCGACAAGTTGTTTCTTGACGGTCTTGTTTCGGTTTGGCAGGTTGATGGCCAATGAGCAAGGCGACATATACCCAGCCTGAGCCGTCGAGCGATGTCGGTGATTTTGCAAATGCCGCGCACCGCCTTGCGGAAATCACAATGCAGACCGAAAAAGCAAAACAAACAAGAATTTGAGGGGGCGACAGTGATCAAGTCAGAACTGGTGCAGATTGTTGCAGCTCGCAATCCGCATCTCTACCACCGCGACGTCGAAAATATCGTCAACGCGGTCCTCGATGAGATCACCGACGCGCTCGCCGCAGGCAACCGGGTCGAACTGCGTGGCTTCGGCGCCTTCTCGGTCAAGAACCGGCCCTCGCGGTCCGGGCGCAACCCTCGAACCGGCGATTCCGTCTTCGTCGAGGAAAAATGGGTGCCGTTCTTCAAGACCGGCAAGGAACTGCGCGAGCGGCTCAACCCGGGCATGAACGGCGACGACGAGGATTGATTATCCTTGGCGGTCTACAGAGACCCCCAGCGACCCCCTGTAAACGAGGCCCGTTGCCGGCAAGTGTCCGGCAAAGAGTGTGGGCGTCGGCGAAATGGAGCGATTGAATGTTCAAGAAACTGATCAACATCGTTGTTCTTGTACCGGTCGCCATCATCCTGATTGTGCTCAGCGTGGCCAACCGCCAGAGCGTGACGCTGGCACTGAACCCCTTCCGGCCGGAAGACAGCGTGCTTTCGGTGAGCGCGCCGTTCTTCGTCTTCCTGTTCCTTGCGGTCATCGTCGGCGTCATTCTCGGTGCCGCCGCGACCTGGTTGAGCCAGGGCAAGTACCGGCGGCGCGCGCGCAACGAGGCCAACGAAGCAGTGAAGTGGCACCGCGAGGCGGAGAAACACCGCAGCCAGGCGGAAAAGCTCGCAACCCAGGCGACGCTGGCAGCGCCGCAGAACTGATCAGACGCTCACAAGCCTGCGAAGGCCGAGACGGGATGCCTGCTCGGCCGCGTCGCGTTTTCAGCTCGCAGCTTCCGCCGGGCCGCCAACGGCGGCGCTAAAATCGGCGAAAAATTGCTGCGCCAGTTTCTTGGCTGTCGAGTCGATCAGACGCGAGCCGAGCTGAGCGAGCTTCCCACCGATCTCCGCCTTGACGTCGTAACGCAGCACCGTTTCCTCCCCGTCCTCGGTCAAGGCGACATCGGCGCCGCCCTTGGCAAAGCCGGCGATGCCGCCCTTGCCTTCGCCCGAGATCGTATAGCTCTCTGGCGGATTGAGGTTGGAGAGCACGACATTGCCGGTGAAGGAGGCCGAGACCGGGCCGATCTTGATCTTCACCACGGCCGCAAGCTCGGTCGGCGACGTCATTTCCAGCGACTGGCATCCGGGGATGCATCGTTTGAGGATCTCCGGGTCGTTGAGGCCGCGCCACACCGCGTCGCGCCCAGCCGCAATCCGTTCTTCGCCGGTCATGTCCATGCGTTTTCCTCCCCCCATGCGACGCCGCGCGCCCGATATCGACGCGCAAATGTCGCTTCGACACACTAGACCTGCCGCGGAATTTTGTCGCGAAGCCGGTTCCGGCCCATGGAAATTCGCAGCGGGTTCTTGCGCCTTGATCTTCGCAAAACGGAAACGGCTTTGCCAAGAGCATCAGCGATGCTATTTGCAGCTTCAAGAGATGCCGCGGCTTCAGGCTGCGGCGACAAACCTCATGGCGTCCGCCGGCTCGTCCCGGATACTGCGCAGGCAGGCGGCCCATGCACCAACAAAGCCCAGGGATTTCAGCGTGAAGGAAAAGGACCGGCGGTCGAAGAATGCCTCCGTGACGACGGCCAAGGGCCGTGGTGCCGAAGCGCGTGGCGGCGGCCGCCACGCAGAGAAGCGTTCGGCGCCGCCAAAGGGCGGCGGCTTCAAGGAGCGGCCGGCGCGACCGGCGGCAGCGCAGGGCGCGGAGACGCGCGAGAAGCAAGCAAAACATGCGCCTGCGCAGGAAACGCCGGCGCGGGTGATCGCGCGGCGAAACGGCGACAAGCCGGCCGAACGCGTGCCGCTCATTCTTGAAACGTCCGACGCTTCCGGCTACCACCTGATCGACAGCGGTGCCGGCGAGAAGCTGGAACAGTACGGTCCCTATCGCATCGTGCGCCCCGAGGCGCAGGCGCTCTGGCCGCGCAACCTGCCCGACAGCGTCTGGGAGAAGGCCGACGCGATCTTCACCGGCGACACTGACGAAGACGGCATGGGCCGTTGGCGCTTTCCCGGCGCCGTGCTCGGCGAAACCTGGCCGATGCAGCTTCTCAATACGGAGTTCCACGGCCGTTTCACCTCGTTCCGCCATGTCGGCGTCTTTCCCGAACAGCTCGCGCACTGGAGCTGGGTGAAGGAGCAGGTCGAGGCGGCCGGACGGCCGCTGAAGGTTCTGAACCTCTTCGGCTACACTGGCGTTGCCTCGCTGATCGCCGCCAGGGCCGGCGCCGAGGTCACCCATGTGGACGCCTCGAAGAAGGCGATCGGCTGGGCGCGCGAGAACCAGCAGCTGGCGCGGGCCGAAAACCTGCCGATCCGCTGGATCTGCGACGATGCGATGAAGTTCATCCAACGCGAGGAGCGACGCGGCAGCCGCTACGACATCATCCTCACCGACCCGCCGAAGTTCGGCCGCGGGCCCAACGGCGAGGTCTGGCAGCTTTTCGACCATCTGGCCGCGATGCTCGACATCTGCCGCGAGATCCTGTCGCCGGAGGCGCGCGGCCTGGTGCTGACGGCCTATTCGATCCGGGCGAGCTTCTACTCGATCCATGAACTGATGCGCGAGACGATGCGCGGCCGCGGCGGCCGGGTGGAGTCGGGCGAACTCATCATCCGCGAGGGCGGGCTTGACGGCCGCGAGCCGGGCAGGGCGCTTTCGACTTCACTCTTCAGCCGCTGGGTACCGCAATGACGAACGACAGAAGCGAGCACGGCACCGGTCGTGTCGGTCAGGTGAAGGAGGTCACGAGCCTCACCAACCCGATCATCAAGGATATTCGCGCGCTGACGCAGAAGAAGCACCGCGATGAGACGCGCTCCTTCATGGCCGAAGGCCTGAAGCTGGTGATCGACGCGCTCGACCTCGGCTGGAAGATCAAGACGCTGATCTATGCGAAGGCCGCCAAGGGCAAGCCGCATGTCGAACAGGTGGCGGCAAAGACCTTCGCCAAGGGCGGGCTGGTGCTGGAAGTCAGCGAAAAGGTGCTGTCGACAATCACCCGGCGCGACAATCCGCAGATGGTCGTCGGCATCTTCGAGCAGCGCTACCAGTCGCTGAAGGACCTGAAGCCGCAGCTCGGCGAAACCTATGTGGCGCTCGATCGCGTCCGTGACCCCGGCAACCTCGGCACCGTCATCCGCACGGCCGATGCCGCCGGTGCCTCCGGCGTCATTCTCGTCGGCGAGACCACCGATCCGTTTTCGCTCGAAACCGTGCGCGCGACGATGGGCTCGGTCTTTGCGATGCCGGTGGCGCGCGCCAGCGTCGAGGATTTCATCCGCTGGCAGAAATCCGCCGGCGTGAAGGTCGTCGCGACCCATCTCGCCGGTGCCGTCGACTATCGCACCATTGACTACAAGTCGAAGCCGGTCGTGCTTTTGATGGGCAACGAGCAGTCGGGTCTGCCGGAGGAGCTCGCCCGCGAGGCCGGTGCGCTTGCCCGCATCCCGCAGGCCGGCCGCGCCGACTCGCTCAACCTGGCGATCGCCACCGGCATCATGCTGTTCGAGGCGCGCCGTCACCTTCTGACCCTGGATGCCCGTGCATGAGCGAGAAGCAGGTGCTGTTTTCGCGGCCGCTGCCGATCGCGGTCTTCATCGTTCTCGCGCTCATCGCCGATCAGGTGATCAAGTATCTGGTCGAGCTTTACCTGCCGTTCAACCAGGCGGTCCATGTGGTGCCAATGCTGGCGCTCTACCGCACCTACAACTACGGCGTCGCCTTCTCGATGCTGTCGGGCATGGAAGGCTGGTTCATCGTCGGCATGCGGCTCACCGTCTGCGCCTTCGTGCTCTGGCTGTGGAAGCGCACGCCGAAGGACCGGTTCTTCGCCCATTTCGGCTACGCGCTGATCATCGCCGGTGCGCTTGGCAACCTCGTCGACCGGGTGATCTTCGGCTACGTCATCGACTACATCCTGTTCTATACGGAGACGTGGTCCTTTGCCGTCTTCAATCTGGCCGATACCTTCATCACCATCGGGGCCGGGGCGATCATCCTTGACGAGCTTCTGCACGCGAAAAAGGCGGATCGGTAAGATTTTATCGAAGCCTTGAAGCCATTCGGAACGCCTGTCGTGTTAGCCGGAACGCATGAGCGAACCGTCACGACTGCTAGAGCGGATCGAAACCGGCTTCGGGAGAGACGCCCGGGCGGGTAGCGCTGCGTCGGTTTCGGCGCTTCCGCTCGATGGGGCGCCGTCCCGTGAGGTGTCGGCGCAGCCGGCTTCCGGTACGCGCTCTGCGCTTAATTACGCATCCCTGGCGCTGCTCGGCCTGGTCGCTTCCGGCCTTATCCTCGTCGTCGGCATGACTGCCGGCTTCCACTTGTTCGCCGCGGCGATTGCCGCGGCCGGCGTGGTCGGTGCGCTTCTGCTCGCCGTTGAAGCCATCCGCGCGTTCGATAGCGTGCCGGTTTCCGATGAGGCGGAGCGAGACAAGGATTGGCGCCGCTCTGAAACCTCGGCGCTGCTTTCGACCATTCACGATGCGCTGGGCGACCTTGCGATCATGCGCGGCATGGACGGAAAGATTGTCCACGCCAATGCCGTCTTCCATCAGATCTGCGGCCGGTCGGATGTCCGGGGCATGGCCTGCGGCGCCCTTGGCCTGAGCTTCGAGCCGAAGGCCGCGCCCAATCATTACCTCGTGCGCATCGCCGCGGCCGAAGGCATCCGCCTTTTCGATTGGCATGACGTGATCGCCCGCGATCCGGCGAGCGGCAAGCTCATGCGCCACAGCATTGCGCGCGATGTCACCGAGGAAGCGCGGGCGGCGCGCGAGCGTGAGGCGGCGCGCCGGCGGGCCGAGGAGGCGAGCCAAGCCAAATCGCGGCTGCTCGCCACCGTCAGCCACGAAATTCGCACGCCGCTTTCGGGCATTCTCGGCATGAGCCATCTGCTCGGCCAGACACGTTTGTCGAGCGAACAGCAGAACTATCTCGCCGGAATGCAGCAATCCGGCCACGCGCTGGTCCAGCTCGTCGAAGACCTTATCGACTTCTCGTCGCTTTCGGCCGGTCGCTTCCAGTTTCGCCCGAGCCGCCAGGATCCGCGTGGCGTGATCGAGAGCGTCGTGGAAATGCTCTCCAACCGCGCCCACGAGAAGGGCATCGAGATCGGCGCCACCGTTTCCGTCGACGTCCCCGCGCTGATGGCTTTCGATGCCGCGCGTCTGCGGCAGGTGCTTTTCAACGTCATCGGCAACGCGGTCAAATTTACGGAAGTCGGCGGCGTCTTCGTCAGCGCCGACACGATCGAAGACTGCGTGCGGATCCGCATCGACGATACGGGTCCGGGCATGTCGCCCGAAGATCTGAAGCGCATCTTCGAGGAGTTCGAGCAGGCCGGCAATGACGAACAGCGCGCCAAGGGCACCGGTCTCGGCCTCGCCATATCCAGGCGCATCATGCAGGCCTGCGGCGGCAGCCTCACGGCTGCGAGCGCGCCCGGCCGCGGCAGCCGCTTCGAAATCCGCATGCCGCTTGCAGAGGTCGAGGCGATCGCGCCGGAGCGCCGCTCCACTCTTGCCGGATCGCATGTGCTGGTCATGGCCCCAGATGGCCCGGCCTCGGCGGCGCTGGCCGCAACCATCGCGACGCTTGGCGGGCGCTGCCACCGCGCAACGACGCTTGCCGCAGCCCAGCATGTTCTCGCCGACGTGCAGGCAGGCGGCGCGGCGCTCACCGACGTGATCGTCGATCACCGACACGCACAGCAGTACGAGCAGCTTCTGGCGCTGCAGCCGGCCATCGGGCGGCTGGAGGTTCGCCGCACCTATCTGATCAATCCGGAGGAGCGCAACAGTCATCCCGTCAACCAGATGGATGGCTACGAGGCTTGGCTGATCCGGCCCTTGCGCGAAAAGTCGCTGGTCGAAGTGCTGCTCGGCCGCCTGAAGGGCATCGAAAAGCGCGACGCGATCAACGACAACAGGCCGGTCCTGCGCGAGGAGCCGGTCGTCGAACCCGACCGTCGGCCGGGACACGGCATCCTGTTGGCCGAGGACGACCCGATAAATGCACTGATCATCCGCACCCTGCTGCAGCGCTCGGGACATGCGGTTCAACTGGTCAGCGATTTCGCGGGGGTCGCCGAGACGCTACGGGCGCCCGCCGGAAACACATCGCCGGAGCTTCTCGTCACCGACCTCAACATGCCGGGTGGCGACGGGCTTTCCATGATGCGGCAGATACGCGCGGACGAGGCGTCGCGCGCGCTGGCGCGGCTGCCGGTGATCGTTCTGACGTCGGATATCCGCGAGGATATGCGCGACCGCCTGCTTGCTGCCGGTGCCGATGTCGTGCTCGCCAAGCCCGTGGAACCACAGGTGCTGACCGCCGAGATCGCGCGTCTGCTGCGCAAACGGTAACTCTTGCGGTGGTTACGGTATTGATCGGACAGCGGGGGTTGTACGCAATGTTCATGTCACTATGTTGTTGCAGAAACGTGGTCTAAGCCCCCGCAGACAGATTTGATTCGGGATTACGCGGATGGCCATCGAGCTACTGGATTCGGCGAACGTGGTTGACACTTCTCAGGCTTGCATCGGCAAGAAAGCCGCCGCTCCGGCGTCCGACGTTCTCGGCAGGATCGCCAATCTCGAGACGCGGCTTGCCCGCACGGCGTCGGAAATCGATGCCGCTCAGGCCGTGCGTTACAAGGTTTTCGTCGAGGAGATGAAGGCGCAGGTCGGCCCAGAGGCAGATCGGCGCAAGCGCGACGTCGACAGCTGGGACGCGATCTGCGACCATCTTTTGGTTCTCGATACCTCGATCGAAGGCGACGCCGAGGATCAGATCGTCGGAACATACCGGTTGCTGCGCCAGGATGTGGCTGAGCGCTCGGGCGGCTTCTACTCGTCTTCCGAATTCGCGATCGATGCGCTTCTCGCCCGTCATCCGACCAAGCGCTTCATGGAGCTCGGCCGTTCCTGCGTCCTGCCGGACTACCGGACCAAGCGCACAGTCGAACTCCTGTGGCAGGGCAACTGGGCCTATGCGCTCAAATACGGCATGGACGCGATGTTCGGCTGCGGTTCGTTCCCCGGTGTCGTTCCGGCCGAACATGCGCTGGCGCTATCCTTCCTGCACCACAATATCCGCGCCCGCGACGACTGGGCCGTCAGCGCACGGCCCGAGCTGCACCGGACGATGGATCTGATGCCGGCCGAGGCGATCAATGCCAAGAAGGCGCTTGCCGCTCTGCCGCCCTTGATCAAGGGCTATATGCGGCTCGGCGCCATGGTCGGCGACGGAGCGGTGGTCGATCATGCGTTCCGCACCACCGACGTTCTGATCGTTTTGCCGATCAGCAACATCTCGGGCCGCTACCTCAACTACTACGGCGCGGATGCCGGACGTTTCGGTGGCGCCGCCTCCTGACCGGGTCCCGGTGGGGTTAACCAATTATTAATGATGGGTTTGACTTTCAGGGTCGAAAGAGAGACATGTATTGTCATGTTCTTCTCTAGTTTCATGACGAACGAATAGAGAAAATAAATGGAGAAACTGCCGATCTTCCGGGGATCGACAGGCATAGGGTTCCCAAGACTCCGTCTTTCATTACCTTAAACATAAATGCATTACATGTTATTAAGCCCGCCTCCTTTTCGGAAGGCGGGCTTTTCTTCTTTATAGTTGTTTCGAATTGCTACCAATCGGGGTCGCGCGTTGATCCGAATGGAGACGGCTGCACTGAAATGGAGCAGCCGCCGGACCGGCAATACCGGTCCTACATGCCGGCGTTATAGGCCGCGATCGCCGCCATATTGACGATGTCGGAATCCTTGGCCGACATCGAGACGATCTGGATCGACTTGTCGAAGCCGACGAGCAGGGGGCCAATCACCGTCGAGCCGCCGAGTTCCTGCAGCATCTTGGTCGAGATCGATGCCGAGTGGAACGCCGGCATGACGAGCACGTTGGCCGTGCCCGAAAGTCGGCAGAACGGGTATTGCTCCATGACCCGGGCATTGAGCGCGACGTCGGCGGCCATTTCGCCGTCATACTCGAAATCGACGCGACGCTTGTCGAGGATGTTGACCGCCTCGCGCACCCGCTCGGAACGCTCGCCCTGGGGATGGCCGAAGGTGGAATAGGCAAGCATCGCCACGCGCGGCACGTAGCCGAGACGCTTGGCGAGGCCGGCCGCTTCCTCGGCGATATCGGCAAGCTCCTCCGAAGAGGGCATGTCGTGAACCGCCGTGTCGGCGACGAGCACCGTACGGCCGCGGCAGAGCGCGATCGAGACGCCGATGACGCGGTGGCCGGGCTTCGGGTCGATGCAGCGGCGCACGTCTTCGAGCGCCGTCGAATAGTTGCGGGTGAGACCCGTCACCATGCCGTCGGCGTCACCGAGCGCCACCATGCAGGCGGCGAAGTGGTTGCGGTCGTTGTTGATCAGACGCTGGGCGTCGCGGAAGAGGAAACCCTTCCGCTGCAGGCGGGCATAGAGATAGTCCGTATAGGCGCCGACACGCTTGGAAAGCCGCGCATTGACGATCTGGATGCCGGGGCGGTCGAGGTCGATGCCTTCACGCTCCGCCGTCTCGCGCATGCGCTCTTCGCGCCCGAGCAGGATGGCGGTGCCAAGCTGCTGGTTGGCATAGGCGATGGCCGAGCGCATGACCTGCACTTCCTCGCCTTCGGCAAAGACGATGCGTTTCGGCTGGCGCCGGACGCGCTCGTAGATGCGCTGCAGCGTCGAGGCGATCGGGTCGCGGCGGGCGGAAAGCTGGCGGCCATAGGCTTCGAGGTCGGTGATCGGCTTGCGGGCGACGCCGCTTTCCATCGCTGCCTTGGCGACCGCCATCGGGATCGCCGAGATCAGCCGCGGGTCGAAGGGGACCGGGATGATGTATTGCGGGCCGAAGCGCGGGCGGTTGCCCTGGTAGGCGGCGGCGACGTCGTCGGGAACGTCTTCCTTGGCAAGGCTGGCGAGCGCCTCGGCAGCGGCGATCTTCATCTCGTCGTTGATGGTCGTTGCGCGCACGTCCAGCGCACCGCGGAAAATGTAGGGGAAGCCGAGCACGTTGTTGACCTGGTTCGGATAGTCCGAACGACCGGTCGCGACGATCGCGTCGTCGCGGATGCGGGCGACTTCCTCAGGCGTGATTTCCGGATCCGGGTTGGCCATGGCGAAGATGATCGGCCGCGGCGCCATCGAGCGCACCATGTCCTCCGAAAGCGCGCCCTTGGCCGACAGACCGAAGACCACGTCGGCGCCGTCCATCGCTTCGGCCAGCGTGCGGCGGTCGGTCTTGACCGCATGGGCCGACTTCCACTGGTTCATGCCCTCGGTGCGGCCTTGGAAGATCACGCCCTTGGTATCACACAGGATCACGTTTTCCGGATTGAAGCCCATCGACTTGATGAGCTCGATGCAGGCGATGGCTGCGGCACCTGCGCCGTTGCAGACGAGCTTCGTCGTCTTGAAGTCGCGGCCGGTCAGCGCCAGCGCGTTGATGAGGCCGGCCGCGGCGATGATCGCTGTGCCGTGCTGGTCGTCGTGGAACACCGGGATGTCCATCACCTCGCGCAGCTTCTGCTCGATGATGAAACAGTCCGGCGCCTTGATGTCTTCAAGATTGATGCCGCCGAAGGAGGGCCCGAGGAAACGCACGCAGTTGATGAACTCGTCGACGTTTTCGGTATCGACTTCAAGGTCGATGGAATCGACGTCGGCAAAGCGCTTGAACAGCACGGCCTTGCCTTCCATGACCGGCTTGGAGGCAAGCGCGCCGAGATTGCCGAGGCCAAGGATGGCCGTGCCGTTCGAGATCACGGCCACCATGTTGCCGCGGGTCGTATAGTCATAGGCGGTGTTGGGATCCTCGGCGATCGCCTTCACGGGGACTGCAACGCCCGGTGAATAGGCGAGCGACAGGTCGCGCTGGGTGGCCATCGCCTTGGTGGGGGAAATCTCCAGCTTTCCGGGGCGACCCTGCGAGTGAAAATCAAGCGCTTCCTGCGCGGTGACGCTCGTCATGGTGCGATCGGTCTTGTCGGTGGCCGGCATGTTTCCTCTATCCTCCTGTGGGCGAGCCTTGCGGCGCGCCTCTTTATGGTTGTCGTCTATATTTGCTTGGCGATAGTGTGCCATCTCTTTTTTCGGAACAATCATGAATTTCGTGACAGACTATTCGACCCGCGCGGGGGAGGTTTTATCCGCAGCCGAATTGGCGAGCGAGGAAAGCCGTTCCACCGCGACGCCGATGATGGAACAATTCATCGAGATCAAGGCGAACAACCCGGACTCGCTGCTGTTCTATCGCATGGGCGACTTCTACGAGCTGTTCTTCCAGGACGCGGTCGAAGCCTCGCGCGCGCTCGGCATCACGCTGACCAAGCGTGGCCAGCATATGGGGCAGGAGATCCCGATGTGCGGCGTGCCGGTGCATGCGGCCGATGATTACCTGCAGAAGCTGATCGGCCTCGGCTTCCGCGTCGCCGTCTGCGAGCAGGTGGAAGACCCGGCGGAAGCCAAGAAGCGCGGAGCCAAGTCAGTGGTGCGCCGCGACGTGGTGCGCCTGGTCACGCCGGGTACGATCACCGAAGAGAAACTGCTTTCGCCGTCCGAGACCAACTATCTGATGGCGCTGGCGCGGATCAAGAGCGGCTCGGAGCCGGCCTACGCGCTTGCCTGGATCGACATCTCCACCGGCATCTTCCGCCTCGCCGAAACCGCCGAGAGCCGGCTGCTTGCCGATATCCTGCGCATCGAGCCGCGCGAACTGATCCTGGCCGATACGGTCTTTCACGACCCGGAACTAAGGCCCGTCTTCGACGTGCTCGGCCGCGTGGCCGTGCCGCAGCCGGCGGTGCTGTTCGACAGCGCGACGGCGGAAGGCCGCATCAGCCGCTACTTCGGCGTCAAGACGCTCGATGGCTTTGGCACGTTTTCCCGCGCCGAACTCGCAGCGGCGTCTGCTGCCATTTCCTATGTCGAAAAGACCCAGCTTGCCGAGCGGCCGGCGCTCGGTACGCCCGAGCGCGAAAGTGCCGCCTCGACGCTCTTCATCGACCCGGCGACCCGCGGCAATCTGGAACTGGTAAAGACGCTGTCCGGCGCACGCGAAGGCACCCTCTTGAAGGCGCTCGACCGCACCGTGACAAGCGGCGGCGCCCGGCTTCTGGCCGAGCGGCTGATGTCGCCGCTGACCGACCCGGACCGTATCAATGAGCGTCTCGACTCGATCGAGATCCTTGCGGATCAGCCGTCCTTTGCCGGCGACCTGCGCGATGCGCTGCGTCGCGCGCCGGATATGCCGCGTGCCCTGTCGCGGCTGGCGCTCGGCCGTGGTGGCCCGCGCGATCTCGGCGCCATCCGGGCCGGCCTGCATGCCTCCGCGTCGATTGCGCGGATGATGGCGGCCGGCACGCTGTCTGATGAGCTGAAAGGTGCGCGCGCTTCGATCGAGGCGCTGCCTGCCGGTCTGCTCGGCCTGCTCGATGCGACGCTTGGCGACGAGCTGCCGCTTCTGAAGCGCGACGGCGGTTTCGTGTGCGAAGGCGCCAATGCCGAGCTCGACGAGGTCCGGGGCCTGCGCGATCAGTCTCGCCGGGTGATCGCCGGGCTGCAGCTGCAATATTCCGAAGAGACCGGCATCAAGTCGCTGAAGATCAAGCACAACAACGTTCTCGGCTACTTCATCGAGGTGACGGCGGGCAATGCCGGTTCGATGACAGACACGGATGCCGGCCGTGCCCGTTTCATCCATCGACAGACGATGGCGAACGCGATGCGCTTCACCACGACGGAACTGGCCGAGCTTGAAAGCAAGATCGCCAACGCCGCTGACCGCGCGCTGTCGATCGAGCTTGAAGCCTTTGACCGGATGACGGCAGAGGTCGTCGCTGCTGCCGAGACGCTGAAGGCGGCGGCACTGGCGCTTGCGACCGTCGACGTCTCCGTCGGTCTTGCGGTTCTCGCCGAGGAACAGGCCTATGCCCGCCCCACAGTCGATCGCTCGCGCATGTTTGCGATCGACGGCGGCCGCCATCCGGTGGTCGAGCAGGCGCTGAAGCGCCAGGCGTCGAATGCCTTTGTCGCCAATGGCTGCGATCTCTCCCCGCCCGAAGGCGAGGAGGGCGGCGCGATCTGGCTGCTCACCGGTCCCAACATGGGCGGTAAGTCGACCTTCCTGCGCCAGAACGCGTTGATCGCGATCATGGCGCAGATGGGCACCTTCGTGCCTGCCGCGAGCGCCCATATCGGCATCGTCGACCGGCTCTTCTCCCGCGTCGGCGCCTCCGACGATCTGGCGCGCGGCCGCTCGACCTTCATGGTCGAGATGGTCGAGACGGCCGCGATCCTCAACCAGGCAACCGACCGCTCGCTGGTCATCCTCGACGAGATCGGCCGCGGCACCGCCACCTTCGACGGCCTGTCGATCGCCTGGGCGGCGGTCGAGCACCTGCATGAGGCGAACCGCTGCCGCGGTCTCTTCGCCACCCACTTCCATGAGTTGACCGTGCTTTCGGAAAAGCTCGGCCGTCTCTCGAACGCGACGATGCGCGTCAAGGAATGGCACGGCGACGTGATCTTCCTGCACGAGGTCGGTCCGGGTGCTGCCGATCGCTCCTACGGCATTCAGGTCGCCCGTCTCGCCGGTCTGCCGGCCTCGGTCGTGGCGCGCGCCAAGGACGTACTCGCCAAGCTCGAGGATGCGGACCGCAAGAACCCGGCGAGCCAGCTGATCGACGATCTGCCGCTGTTCCAGGTGGCGATCCGCCGCGAAGAGGTGAAGCCCGCCGGAAATTCCAAGGTCGACGAGGCGCTGAAGGCGCTGAACCCCGACGACATGACGCCGCGCGAGGCGCTCGATGCGCTCTATGCGCTGAAGAAGGAATTGAGCGCGACCAAGGCGGGGTGAGGAACGTGCGTGCGGTTTCCCGCCCGCATTCCAACAACCCTTGGCCTATGCGCTGCGCCTTTTTCCTGTGCAAGCCGTCGGTAAAAAGGCTATACAGCGCCGCGCGCCTTTGCCGGCGCGGCGCTTGATTGCTGTTTGGTCTTTATTCGGCCTCGGTCGCAAGGATCATGCAGGAGCGCTTGACAGCGAACGACCACGCAACCAGTCGGACAGGGCGCCCCTCGGCACTTCATGGGCAGACAAGACATTTCCTTTCCCGAAATTCTCGACGTCGCAGCGCTCCGGGCGAAATGCGACTTCATCGCCTCGGCCCATGCCGAACAGCGCGACCCGATGCGTCAGGCGCTGCTCGCGGCCTTCAAGCAGGCAAACGTCGCTGGCCGGGCAAAGGCCCGTGAACTGTTCAATGCCGACGGTGCCGGCATTCTCTGCGCCGAGCGTATTTCCTGGCTGCAGGATCGGCTGATCATGGTCCTGCATGATTTCGTGCTGAACGAGATCTTCGATGCCGCCAATGCACCGCCGGCGTCGCGGATCGCCGTGACGGCGGTCGGCGGCTATGGCCGCGGCACGCTGGCGCCCGGTTCCGACATCGACCTTCTGTTCCTGCTGCCGGTGAAAAAGGCCGTCTGGGCCGAGCCGGCGATCGAGTTCATGCTCTATATTCTCTGGGATCTGGGCTTCAAGGTCGGCCACGCCACCCGCACCATCGATGAGTGCATCCGGTTGTCACGCGCCGACATGACGATCCGCACGGCCATCCTCGAGACACGCTACATCTGCGGCTCGCAGACGCTCTGCGCCGAACTGGAAACCCGCTTCGACCACGAGATCGTCCGCAACACCGGCCCGGATTTCATCGCCGCCAAGCTGGCCGAGCGCGACGAGCGTCACCGCAAGGCCGGCGACACGCGCTATCTCGTCGAGCCGAACGTCAAGGAAGGCAAGGGCGGGCTCCGCGACCTGCACACGCTGTTCTGGATCGCCAAGTACTTCTACCGGCTGAAGGACACTGCCGACCTCGTCAAGCTCGGCGTCTTGTCGCGGCAGGAGTACCAACTCTTCCAGAAAGCCGAGGACTTCCTCTGGGCGGTGCGCTGCCACATGCATTTCCTCACCGGCAAATCCGAGGAGCGGCTTTCCTTCGATATCCAGCGTGAGATCGCCGAGGCGCTCGGTTACCATGACCACCCTGGCCTGTCCGCCGTCGAACGCTTCATGAAGCACTTCTTCCTGGTGGCCAAGGACGTCGGCGATCTCACCCGCATCTTCTGCGCAGCGCTCGAAGACCAGCAGGCCAAGGACGCGCCCGGCATTTCCGGCATCATCGGCCGCTTCACCCATCGCAGCCGCAAGATCGCCGGTACGCTCGATTTCGTCGACGACGGCGGTCGCATCGCGCTTGCAAGCCCCGATGTCTTCAAGCGCGATCCGGTCAATCTGCTGCGCTTCTTCCACATCGCCGATATCAACGGGCTCGAATTCCATCCGGCGGCACTGCGCCAGGTCACGCGGTCGCTGAGCCTGATCAAGCCGGCGCTGCGCGAAAACGAGGAGGCGAACCGCCTCTTCCTGTCGATCCTCACGTCCCGCCGCAAGCCGGAGCTGATCCTGCGGCGCATGAACGAAGCCGGTGTGCTCGGCCGCTTCATTCCGGATTTCGGCAAGATCGTCTCGATGATGCAGTTCAACATGTATCATCACTATACGGTCGACGAGCATCTGCTGCGCACCGTCGACGTGCTGTCGCGCATCGAAGGCGGCATCGAGGAGGAGGCCCATCCGCTCGTCGCCAAGCTGATGCCGGGGATCGAGGACCGCGAGGCGCTCTATGTCGCCGTGCTGCTGCACGACATCGCCAAAGGCCGGCCCGAGGATCACTCGACCGCTGGCGCCAAGGTGGCGCGCAAGCTCTGCCCGCGCTTCGGGCTGTCGCCGAAGCAGACGGAACTGGTCGCCTGGCTGATCGAGGAGCATCTGCTGATGTCGATGGTCGCCCAGACGCGCGACCTCAACGACCGCAAGACGATCGTCGATTTCGCCGAGCGAGTGCAGTCGCTCGACCGGCTGAAGATGCTGCTCGTCCTGACCGTCTGCGATATCCGCGCCGTCGGCCCGGGTGTCTGGAACGGCTGGAAGGGCCAGCTCCTGCGCACGCTCTATTACGAGACCGAGCTGTTGCTGTCGGGCGGCTTCTCGGAACTGTCGCGCAAGGAACGTGCGGCCCATGCCGCGATCATGCTCGGCGAGGCCCTGACGGATTGGTCCGAAAAGGAGCGCGACGACTATGTGCGCCTGCACTACCAGCCCTATCTCCTGACGGTGGCGCTGGAAGACCAGATCCGGCATGCGCGCTTCATCCGCGAGGCGGATGCCGCCGGCAAGGCTCTCGCGACCATGGTGCGCACCCACCAGTTCCACGCGATCACCGAAATCACCGTGCTTTCGCCGGACCATCCGCGGCTTCTGACTGTCATTGCCGGGGCCTGTGCGGCCGCCGGCGCCAACATCGTCGACGCGCAGATCTTCACGACCTCGGACGGACGCGCGCTCGACACCATCCTCGTCAACCGCGAGTTCGCCGTCGACGAGGACGAGATGCGCCGGGCTGCCAGCATCGGCAAGCTGATCGAGGACGTGCTTTCGGGCCGCAAGCGCCTGCCGGAGGTGATTGCCAGCCGCACCAAGGTTAAGAAGCGCACCAAGGCGTTTACCGTCACGCCGGAAGTGACGATCAGCAACACGCTGTCGAACAAGTTCACGGTGATCGAGGTCGAAGGCCTCGACCGTCCGGGCCTCCTGTCCGAGATCACCGCGGTGCTGTCCGATCTTTCGCTCGACATCGCCTCGGCGCACATCACCACCTTCGGCGAGAAGGTGATCGACACCTTCTACGTCACCGACCTTGTCGGCCAGAAGGTGACGAGTGAAAACCGACAGATGAACATTGCCGCACGCCTCAAGGCCGTCATGGCCGGGGAGGGGGACGAAGCGCGCGACCGCATGCCCTCGGGCATCATCGCGCCGCCCCCGGGCGTTTCCTCCGCTCACAGAACGACAAAAGCCGAAACATGAGTCTGGTCAAGAAATTTGCAACCGTCGGCGGCGCGACGCTCGGAAGCCGCCTGTTCGGCTTCATCCGCGAAACCTTCATGGCGGCAGCGCTTGGCACCGGCCCCGTTGCCGACGCCTTCAACACCGCCTTCCGCCTGCCCAACACCTTCCGGCGCCTCTTTGCCGAAGGCGCCTTCAATTCCGCCTTCGTGCCGCTCTTTGCCCGGGAGATCGAGGCGAACGGCATGGACGGCGCCCGGCGCTTCTCCGAGGAGGTCTTCGGCGTCCTCTTCACCGTGCTCCTGTTCCTGACGATCGCGATGGAATTGACGATGCCCTTCATCGTCAGCAACCTGATTGCGCCCGGCTTTGCCGACGACCCGGAAAAGCTAGGCAGCACCATCGTCTTTGCGGCGATCATGTTCCCCTATCTCGCCTGCATGTCGCTGGCGGCGATGATGGCGGGCATGCTGAATTCGCTACACCGCTATTTCGCAGCGGCGATCGCACCGGTCTTCCTCAATTTCATCCTCATCGGTGTGCTCGGCTATGCCTGGTATGCGGGTCAGGATCCGATCGCGGTCGGCTACGGACTTTCCTGGGGCGTCATGGCCGCCGGTCTCGTTCAGCTTGCGATCGTCTGGATCGCCGTGCGCGACGCCGGTATCAAGATCGGCCTTCGCCGCCCGAAGATGACCGCCAATGTCCGGCGTCTTTTGGTGCTGGCGCTTCCGGCGGCGATCACCGGCGGCATCACCCAGATCAACCTCCTGATCAACACCAACATCGCCTCGGCGCAGGAAGGTGCGGTGTCATCGCTCGTCTATGCCGACCGCATCTATCAGCTTCCGCTCGGTGTCGTCGGCATTGCCGTCGCAACCGTGCTTCTGCCGGAACTTGCCCGGGCGCTGCGTTCGGGCAACGTCAACGAGGCCTCGAACCTGCAGAACCGCTCGGTCGAGTTCACGCTGTTCCTGACACTGCCAGCCGCGGCCGCCTTGCTCGTCATGTCCGAGCCGATCGTCCGGTTGCTGTTCGAGCGCGGCAAGTTCTCGGCCGATTCGACCGTCATCGTCGGTCATATTCTGGCGATCTACGGTCTCGGCCTGCCGGCTTTCGTGCTGATCAAAGCCTTCATTCCCGGCTTCTTCGCGCGTGAAGATACGCGCACGCCGATGATTTTCGCTGCGATTTCCGTCGTCGTGAACGTGTCCCTGGCGCTCACCCTGTTCCCACGGCTTGGCGCCAGCGGCATCGCCACCGCCGAGATCGTTGCCGGCTGGGTCAATGCCGTGCTGCTGTTCGCAACGCTTGTCTGGCGCGGCCATTGGGGCAGGGACATCCCGCTTCTGACCCGTATCCCGCGTCTCGTCCTCGCCGCGGCGGGCATGGCGGCGGCGCTGTATTATGCTGTCGACTGGTTCGCCTTCGAGCTGTCCTCGGCAGCCTCGCTCTTCACGCGGGCAACGACGCTGACGGGTCTCGTCGCGGTCGCCATGGTGATCTACTTTGCGCTTGCCTTCGGGCTCGGTGGCGCGAGCCTCGGGATGATCCGCCGCAACATCAAGCGCGGGGCGAAAGCGCCCGCCGCAGCACCTGAGGCGAGCGACTGATGCGCCAGACCATTGCACGCATTGCCCTGGTCGTGCCGGATTACGATGCCGGCATCGCCTTCTATTGCGGTAAGCTCGGTTTCGATCTCGTCGAAGACACCGTCCTCGATGCGACCAAACGCTGGGTCGTCGTTCGTCCCAAGGGTGCGGTCGAGACGGCTTTGCTGCTCGCCAAGGCGGACGGCGAGCGCCAGCAGGCGGCGATCGGCAACCAGACCGGCGGCCGGGTCGGCTTCTTCCTGTTCACCGACGATTTTTCCCGCGACCATGCGGCGATGCTGGCCGCAGGCGTCGTCTTTCTCGAAGCGCCGCGCCACGAGCCCTATGGCACTGTGGCGGTCTTCAGCGACCCGTTCGGCAACCATTGGGATCTGCTGCAGCCGGCGGCATGAGGGTGCCTCGCCGGGCCCCTTGATTGCCTTGCATCCTGCGTGCATAAGCCATGCCGTTAGCAACATGGGCCAGCCGGCCCTGGGGCCCTCCACCAGCCTATTGAGGACGACATGAACGAATTCAAGCCGCTCGTATTTTCCGGCGTTCAGCCGACGGGCAATCTCCATCTCGGCAATTATCTCGGCGCGATCCGCAAGTTCGTGGCGCTGCAGGAAAACAACGATTGCATCTACTGCGTCGTCGACCTGCACTCGATCACCGCGCAGCTCGTGCATGAGGACCTGAAGGGGCAGATCCGCTCGATCGCCGCCGCCTTCATCGCTTCGGGCATCGACCCGAAGGAGCACATCGTTTTCAACCAGTCGGCCGTGCCGCAGCATGCGGAACTCGCCTGGATCTTCAACTGCGTCGCCCGCATCGGCTGGATGAACCGCATGACGCAGTTCAAGGACAAGGCCGGCAAGGACCGCGAGAACGCCTCGCTCGGTCTGCTCGCCTATCCGAGCCTGATGGCGGCCGACATCCTCGTCTATCGCGCCACCCATGTTCCTGTCGGTGACGACCAGAAGCAGCACCTGGAGCTGACGCGCGACATCGCCCAGAAGTTCAACATCGACTTCATGGAGCATATCCGCAGCGCCGGTTGCGGTGTCGACATGGTCGTCGGTGAGGAGCCGATCCATGCCTACTTCCCGCCGGTGGAGCCGCTGATCGGTGGCGCGACGCCGCGCGTCATGTCGCTGCGTGACGGCACCAAGAAGATGTCGAAGTCGGACCCGTCCGATCTCTCGCGCGTCAACCTGATGGACGATGCGGAGACGATCTCGAAGAAGATCCGCAAGGCCAAGACCGATCCGGACGCGCTTCCGAGCGAAGTGGACGGCCTGAAGGGCCGTCCGGAAGCCGAAAACCTCGTCGGCATCTACGCGGCGCTGTCTGACAAGACCAAGGAGCAGGTGCTCGCCGAGTTCGGTGGACAGCAGTTCTCGGTCTTCAAGCCGGCGCTGGTCGACCTTGCGGTCGAGGTTCTCTCGCCGATCACGGCTGAGATGCGCCGGCTGATGGGCGACACCGCCCATATCGACGCGATCCTCAGGGATGGCGGCGAGCGGGCGCGGGCGCGGGCGGAAAAGACGATGCGCGAAGTGCGCGAAATCATCGGCTTCCTGCAGTAAATTGACTGGGTCCGGGGAACTCCCGGACCCAATTTCATTTTGATGGTCGGCTTTCACCAGCCGAAGTGAACCTCGACCGGAAGCCTCGGGCACTTTTCCGTGTCCTCGTCTGAAACGCAAAAATCAGACCTTGCGGCGGCTCGCGCGGGATGTATTGTTCACCCTATGGTCTCGACCCGACTCTCTCGACTTGAAGGACATCGCCGCAAATTCATGGCGGTGATTGACGATACCCCGGAATGCGGGCGCGCCGTGCACTATGCGGGCATGCGCGCCAAAAATTCCAATGGTGGCCTCGTCCTGCTCTATGTGATCGCCGACGGCGACTTCCAGCAATGGCTGGGGGTTGAGGAAATCATGCGTGCGGAAGCACGCGAGGAGGCCGAGGCGACGCTCGCCAAGGTGTCCCAGTCGGTGCGCGAGCGCATCGGTATCGAGCCGGAAGTCGTCATCCGCGAGGGCGCGGCGACCGATCAGATCCACGCGGCGATCGAAGAGGATCGCGATATCGCCATTCTGGTCCTGGCAGCCGGTTCGGCGAAGGAAGGCCCCGGTCCGCTGGTGTCGTCCATTGCGGGCAAGGCCGCGGCCTTTCCGATCCCCGTGACGGTCATCCCCGATGCCCTGACGGACGAGGAGATCGACGCGCTCAGCTGACCTGCGTCGCTATGCGCTCTTGCGAGCCGAGAGCCATGCTCCTATATTCTTTTGAATTATTCTAAAAAGCTGGGCGGATGCCGCTCCCGGCGAAACGGAGACAGACATGTTCATTCAGACCGAAGCCACGCCGAACCCGGCGACGCTGAAGTTTTTGCCGGGCAAGGTCGTCCTGGAAAACGGCACGGCCGAATTCCGCGACGAGGAAGAAGCACGCGCCGGCTCGCCGCTTGCGGCACGGCTGTTTTCGATCCCCGGCGTCACCGGCGTCTATTTCGGCTACGATTTCATCACCGTCACCAAGGAAGGCCAGGAATGGCAGCACCTGAAGCCGGCGATCCTCGGTTCGATCATGGAGCACTTCATGTCGGGCCAGGCGATCATGGCTGGCAGCGGCCGCGCCGAGCAGTCCGACGAGGAAGACGAGTTCTTCGACGAGGGTGACGAGACGATCGTCGCCACGATCAAGGAACTCCTGGAAACCCGCGTGCGTCCGGCCGTCGCCCAGGATGGCGGCGACATCACGTTCCGTGGCTTCAAGGACGGGACTGTGTTCCTCAACATGAAGGGCGCCTGCTCCGGTTGCCCGTCGTCCACCGCGACGCTGAAGCATGGCGTGCAGAACCTGCTGCGCCACTTCGTTCCCGAGGTGGAGGCCGTCGAGGCCGTGTAAAATAGCGCGCGCCTGTCCGGCGCGCCGGTTTCGCGTATCGATTTTGCCGCAAAGCCCGATCGGCTTTGCGGCTTGTGGCGTCTGAAAGATCCTGCGTTGAAATGATTGTACTTGCGCTCGACACGTCCGGTTCCGGTTGCTCCGTTGCCGTCTATGACAGCGAAACGGAAGCCGTGCTCGGGCGTTCCGGGGCCGATCTCGGCAAGGGACATGCCGAACGGCTGATGGAATTCGTCGACGAGGCGCTGGCTGCGTCCGGCCGGTCGCTTGACGCTATCGACCGTATCGCCGTCACCGTCGGCCCGGGATCCTTCACCGGCATTCGCGTTGGCGTCGCGGCCGCTCGTGGCCTGGCTCTGGCGCTCGGCAAACCCGCCGTCGGCGTCTCGACGCTTGCCGTCGTCGCCGAGGGACTGCGCCGCACGGCTGCCGGAAAGCCCGTCCTCGTTGCCATCGACGCCAAGCGGGACGAGGTCTATCTCCAGGCTTTCGATGCGACCGGCGGTGCCACAGGCGAGCCCGAAGCCCTCTCCGTCGAAAGTGCCCGCGAACGCTTCGCCGATTTCGACGGCGTCATTGGCGGCTCCGGCGCGCATCTCGTTGCTGACGATCTGCCGTCCAAACCTTCAGAACTCATCGACGTTGCCGCGGTTGCCGCCCTTGGCGCCGCTGCCGATCCAGCCTCGGCCAAGCCGCGTCCGCTATATCTCAGAGGCCCCGACGCAAAGCCGCAGGCGGGCTTCGCGATTGCCCGAGCATAGACCGAGATGAGCTTTACCGACTACTTCACCCGCCGTACCGAGTTCGACATCTTCCCCCTGGAGGAAGCGGACCTGATCGCCGCGGCGGCGCTGCACCGTCAGCGTTTCGCGTCCCCGTGGAGCGATGGCGAAATCCATGCGCTTTTGGTGCAGGAAACGGTGTTCGGCTTTGTCGCCCGGCAGACCAATGGCAGCTTCCGCCCGGCCTTCGGTGGGTTTGTCCTGTCGCGTGCGGTTGCCGGCGAGGCGGAAATCCTGACGATCGGCGTCGAGCCGCGTTATGCCCGCTCCGGTCTCGGCTGGCGGTTGATGCAGGCGGCGATGCGCGAAGCGCTGGTCAAGGGCTCAGAGGCCCTGTTCCTCGAAGTGGACGAGACCAATGAGCCGGCAATCGGGCTTTACCGTAAGCTTGGCTTCAACAAGGTCGGCGAACGCCGCGCCTATTACCAGGACAAGGCCGGCCAGCGGACCGCCGCGCTTGTCATGCGGCTCGATCTTCGCTAGTCCCGACACGGACAGGAGCAGGATGAGGAAGGCCAAGGCGGTCTTTCGCCCGCATCCGGCTTTACCCAATTTGGAACAGGTCACGATGATCGCGCCGCGGTTCGGCTGAAGATCATCGCGATTCTCAAGGTCTCGCGCAGGAAAACTCTTCCCGGATGGTCAATTGGCTACGGATCGCGATCTTCGCAGCGCTTCTGGCGCTGGTTTCGCTCGTGCTGATGCCGATCCAGGTCGTCTGCCTCTGGCTTGAGCTGAAACCCCGGCGCCGTCTGCCGCGATATTGGCACCGGCTCGCCTGTTACCTTCTCGGCATCAAGGTGCGCGTCCACGGAATGGCGGATCGCCGCCGGCCGCTTTTGATCTGCGCCAACCATGCCTCCTGGAAAGACATTCTGGTGCTTTCCTCGGTTGCCGACGTCGTCTTCGTCGCCAAGTCCGAGGTGAAGGGTTGGCCGGTCTTCGGCGTGCTTGCCCGGCTGCAGGCGTCGATTTTCGTCGAGCGGGAACAGAAGCGCTCGACCGGCAAGCAGGTGAGCGAAATCGGCGAGCGCATGGCCGCCGGCGAAATCGTCGTGCTGTTTCCCGAGGGGACGACTTCGGACGGCAACCGTCTTCTGGAGATCAAGACCTCGCTTTTCGGAGCGGCCGCTTCCGCCGTGCCGCATTCGCCGACCGGTCTCGTGCATGTGCAGCCGGTCGCGATCTCCTATACCGGCATCCACGGCATGCCGATGGGCCGCTTCAACCGGCCGATCGCCGCCTGGCCGGGCGATACCGAACTGGTGCCGCATCTGCTCGGCATCCTGCGCGAGGGCGCGATCGAGGTCGATGTCGATTTCGGTGAGGCGATCGACTACGACCGCCACACCAATCGCAAGGAAGTGAGCCGTACGGTCGAGCAACGCATCCGCAGCATGCTGTCGGATCGTCTGCGCGGGCGGGCCTGAGACGTCCCGGGCAAGGGCGGCTGCGCCGAAAATACTTCAACTTCCGACCACTTTGCACTAAAGAACCCGGCATGACCCAGGAAACTGCCCTTCTGTCGACGACGCCCGCCACGGGCGACGAGCGCGCCCCGGCCCGCAAGGTCTTCGTCAAGACCTACGGCTGCCAGATGAACGTCTACGATTCCGACCGCATGACGGACGCCCTGTCGCGCGACGGCTATGTCTCGACCGACGTGCTGGAAGACGCAGACTTCGTGCTGCTCAACACCTGTCACATCCGCGAGAAGGCGGCTGAGAAGGTCTATTCCGAACTCGGCCGCCTGCGCGACCTGAAGAAGGAAAGGGCCAAGGAAGGCCGCGAGATGGTGATCGGCGTTGCCGGTTGCGTCGCGCAGGCCGAAGGCAACGAGATCCTGCGGCGCGCGCCCGCCGTCGATCTCGTGATCGGCCCGACCACCTATCACCGCCTGCCCGAGGCGCTGAAGCGCGCCCGCAGCGGCGAGCGCGTCGTGCAGACGGACTATGCCGTCGAAGACAAGTTCGAGCACCTGCCGGCACCCGACAAGGCAAAGACCCGCCTGCGCGGCGTCACCGCCTTCCTCACGGTTCAGGAAGGCTGCGACAAGTTCTGCACCTTCTGTGTCGTGCCCTATACGCGCGGCTCCGAGGTTTCCCGCCCCGTCGCCCAGATCGTCTCGGAGGCGGAGAAGCTGGTCGAGGGCGGCGTGCGCGAGATCACCCTGCTCGGCCAGAACGTCAACGCCTGGCATGGCGTCGGGCCCGATGGCCGCGAATGGGGCCTTGGCGACCTGCTTTTACGCCTTGGCGAGATCGAGGGCCTTGCCCGGCTACGTTATACTACCAGCCATCCGCGCGACATGGATGACAGCCTGATCGAGGCGCATCGCTCGATGGAAAAGCTGATGCCCTACCTGCACCTGCCGGTGCAGTCGGGCTCCGACCGCATCCTGAAGGCGATGAACCGCAGGCATACGGCGGCGGAATATCTGGCGCTGATCGCGCGCATCCGCGCCGTCCAGCCGGACCTCGCCCTGTCGGGCGATTTCATCGTCGGCTTCCCCGGCGAGACCGACGAGGACTTCGAAGACACCATGCGCCTCGTCGAGGCCGTGGGTTATGCACAGGCATTTTCGTTCAAATATTCGACCCGTCCCGGCACGCCGGGCGCCGAACTCGGCGACCAGGTTCCCGAGGACGTGAAAGCCAAGCGCTTGGAAAAATTGCAGGCTTTGCTGTTTTCTCAGCAGCGCGCCTTTGCCGAGTCCTGCGTCGGCCGCGAAATCGACCTGCTTTTGGAGAAGGAAGGGCGCATGCCCGGCCAGCTCGTCGGGCGTTCGCCGTGGCTGCAGCCGGTGAATGTTGATGCAAAAGCATCGCAAATCGGTGACATTATCAAGGTGCGAATCATCAAGGCCGGGCCGAACAGCCTGTTTGCGGAGATGATCGGGTAAGGACCGAAAACAAGGAGCCTGAACCGCTTGAACGGACACGAATTGATCTCTTCATCCACGCGCCAGTCGAAAACCACTGCGACAGACGCCAATCACTTCGTGCTGACCTTCGAGAACAATCGGTTCGCCAGCGAGCTCTTCGGCCAGTTCGATCAGAACTTGAAACTTCTCGAAGAGCGCCTGCGCATCGACGCCCGGCCGCGCGGCAATTCCGTCGCGATCTCGGGTGACGTCGTCGCCACCAACCAGGCCCGCCGTGCTCTCGATTATCTCTACGGGCGGTTGCAGAGCGGCGCGTCGATCGATACGTCTGATGTCGAAGGTGCGATCCGTATGGCGGTTGCCGCCGACGATCAGCTACAATTGCCGACCATGGAGCGTAAAGCCAAATTGACAATGGCGCAGATTTCGACGCGCAAGAAGACGATCGCCGCGCGCACGCCGACGCAGGATGCCTATATCCGTGCGCTCGAGCGGTCCGAGCTCGTCTTCGGCGTAGGCCCCGCCGGTACCGGCAAGACCTATCTTGCCGTTGCCCATGCCGCACAGCTGCTTGAGCGCGGCGCCGTCGACCGCATCGTGCTGTCGCGCCCTGCCGTCGAGGCGGGCGAGCGCCTGGGCTTCCTGCCGGGCGACATGAAGGAGAAGGTCGATCCTTACCTTCGGCCTCTCTACGACGCGCTCTATGACATGATGCCGGGCGACAAGGTCGAACGCGCGATTACCGCCGGCGTCATCGAAATCGCGCCGCTCGCCTTCATGCGCGGTCGTACGCTTGGCAACGCCGCCGTCATTCTCGACGAGGCGCAGAATACGACATCGATGCAGATGAAGATGTTCTTGACCCGCCTGGGTGAAAACGGCCGGATGATCGTCACCGGCGATCCGAGCCAGGTGGACTTGCCGCGTGGCGTCAAGTCGGGCCTGGTCGAGGCGCTGCAGATCTTGAAAGGCGTCGAAGGCGTCTCGGTCGTCCGCTTCAAGGATGCCGATGTCGTCCGCCATCCGATGGTGGCGCGCATCGTCAGGGCCTACGAGTCCCACACGGCCGTGCACGACGAAAGCGAGCAGGGCGACCGCTGACAGGCGGTCGCTGCGATCATGACGGCATTGGATATCCAGATCAGCGTGGAAGAGGGCAACTGGCCGGACGAAGAGGCGTTGCTCGCCTTCGCGTCGCCCGTGCTCGAAGCGGCGGCAGCCTTTCTTGTAAGCGAAGAAAAGCAGCCGCTGCCGAAGGTGGCGCCGGAGCTCTCGCTCGTCTTCACCGACGACGCCTCCATGCGGGCGATCAACGCCGAGTGGCGCAACCAGGACAAACCGACCAACGTTCTGTCCTTCCCCGCCTTTCCGGTGATGCCTGGATCGATGCCCGGGCCGATGCTCGGCGACATCATCGTTGCTCGCGAGACGCTCGAGCGCGAGGCGGTGGAGCTCGACAAGTCCTTCGATCAGCACCTGACGCATCTTCTCGTGCATGGATTCCTGCATCTTTTCGGCTATGATCATATGGAAGATGACGAAGCCGAAAGAATGGAAAGCCTGGAGACTCGCATTTTGGCGCGTCTTGGCTTATCTGACCCCTACGGGGATCGTACCCCGGATTAACAGTTTGGACCGATGAGCGATTATAAAACACAGCCCGTCGCGCTGGCGACCGAGGAGGCCGATGCCTCCGGAGAGGCGGAGGCGGGCAGTAGTAGCACCGCCACTCGACACGAGGGCACGAAATCCACTTCCACCTTTTGGAGCCGGGCCGCGCGCCTTTTGCGCGGCGCAAGTCCATCGAGCCTGCGCGAGGATCTTGCTGACGCGCTGCAGACCGATGCCGACAGCAACACGGTCTTTTCGCCTGGCGAACGGGCGATGCTCAACAACATCCTGCGCTTCCGCGAGGTCCGGGTCGAGGACGTGATGGTCCCCCGCGCCGACATCGAGGCGGTCGATCAGAGCATCACCATCGGCGAGCTGATGGTGATCTTCGAGGAATCCGGCCGCTCGCGCATGCCGGTCTACAGCGAAGGGCTCGATGACCCGCGCGGCATGGTCCACATTCGCGACCTGCTGTCCTACGTCACCAAGCAGGCCCGCAATCGCCGGCGTAACGGCAAGGCCCAGGCGTCGACGACAGCTGCGTCCGAAAAGACGCCGCGCTCGCCCAAGGCAAGTTTCGACCTTGCGCGCGTCGATCTCGGCAAGTCGCTGGAAGAGGCGGGCATCGTTCGCCAGCTTCTCTTCGTGCCGCCATCGATGCTGGCCTCCGACCTGATGCAGCGCATGCAGGCGGCCCGTATCCAGATGGCGCTCGTCATCGACGAATATGGCGGAACCGACGGTCTCGTCTCGCTCGAAGACATCGTCGAGATGGTCGTCGGCGACATCGAGGACGAGCACGACGATGACGAAGTCATGTTCGCGCGCACGTCGGACGATGTCTTCATCGCCGACGCCCGTGTCGAGCTGGAAGAGATCGCCGCGGCAATCGGTCCCGACTTCGATGTGCGCGAACAGCTCGAAGACGTCGACACGCTCGGTGGCCTGATCTTCGCCTCGCTTGGCCGCATTCCAGTGCGCGGCGAGGTCGTCCAGGCGATCCCGGGCTTCGAGTTCCAGATTCTCGATGCCGATCCGCGCCGCGTGAAGCGCGTCCGCATCATGCGCAAGCGCCCGCCCGCCCGCCGCCGCGTTCTGCGGCCGGAAGGCGAGACGATTGCAGAGGCCGGAGCGATCAATCGCGCCAACGGTGCAGCCGCGCCAGAGGCAACGGCGGACGAACAATAATCGTCCGGTTCCCGCGCGTCTTTGCGCGTGCGGGATACCCTCTCTCGCCTACCTTCGATGTCTCCCACGCCCGTGTCGTAAGTACTGATCAAGGGCCGGGGCACCTTGGCTTGGCGCCTAATCCAGCCCCGAAAGGGGACAAGCAGCCGGTTTTTTGGAAGACTGGCCCCGATTGATTCGGGTGTTGTTGCGCTCCTCCGCCGTGGCAGGCGGCGGGATCGACTGGAGGCTGCATGGTAAGACTGGCTGGCAGGGTGATGTTACTTTCCGGGTTTCCCCGGGCTTCGCTCGCTTTCTTCGCGGGGCTTATCGCGGTTCTGGCGCAGCCGCCCTTCGGCATCTTCGCATTTGCTTTCGTCGCTTTCCCGATCCTCGTCTGGTTGCTTGATGGTGCGACCGGAAATCCGGATGGTGGCTTCATCCGGCGGCTCTGGCCCTCGGCGGTTGTCGGCTGGTGGTTCGGCTTCGGCTACTTCCTCGGGGGTCTCTGGTGGCTCGGCAATGCCCTGCTTGTCGAGGCCGATGAGTTTGCCTGGGCGCTGCCGCTCGCCGTCGTCGGTCTGCCGGCTTTTCTCGCGCTCTTCTATGCCCTGGCAACGCTGATCGCCCGCCTGTTCTGGTCCGATGGCGTCGGGCGTATCGCCGCACTCGCCCTCGGCTTCGGCCTTGCCGAATGGCTTCGCAGCTTCCTTTTTACAGGCTTTCCCTGGAATGCGATCGGCTATGCGGCCATGCCGATGCCGCTGATGATGCAGTCGGCAAGCGTCGTCAATCTCGCGACCATCAACATGCTCGCCGTCTTCGTTTTCGCCGCGCCCGCCCTGATCGCAACGGGCCGGGGGAGCCGGATCGGACTTTCGCTTGCCGTCGTGCTTTTTGCCGCCCATGTGGGCTTCGGCTTCTACCGCCTGGCGCAGCCGGCGCCGGCCTCGCCTGAACCGCCGCTGACCGTACGCCTCGTCCAGCCGGTGATCGATCAGGCAAAGAAGCTCGATGACGGCGAACGTGCCGACGTGTTCGAGGAGCATCTGGCCCTGACCGCGGTCGCTCCGGAGAAAGACGGCAAGCGGCCGGATATCGTCGTCTGGCCCGAGACATCGATCCCCTTCATCCTCACCGACAATCCGGACGCACTGGCCCGTATCGCCGAGGTGCTCGACGACGACCAGATCCTGGTTGCCGGTGCCGTGCGCGTGGAAGATGCCGGTGCAGGCCTGCCGCCCCGCTACTACAATTCGATCTACATGATCGACGGCCGGGGCCAGATCATCGGTGCTGCCGACAAGGTTCATCTGGTGCCCTTCGGCGAATATCTCCCTTTCGAGGATCTGTTGTCGTCCTGGGGGCTGAGTTCGGTCGCCGCGTCGATGCCCGGCGGGTTCACCGCGGCAAAGAGCCGTTCGTTGCTGACGTTGCCCGGCGGCCGCACGCTCTATCCGCTCGTTTGCTACGAGGCGATCTTCCCGGATGAGATCGACGGGGCCGCGCGCCGAGCCGATGTGCTTCTCAATATCACCAACGATGCCTGGTTCGGAGATACGCCGGGCCCGCGCCAGCATTTTCATCAGGCACAATTACGGGCCGTAGAAACTGGCACCCCCCTTGTCCGCGCCGCTAACAGCGGTATATCAGCAATTGTTGATGCACGTGGGGTTTTAATGGTAGGATTATCCTACAATTATAGGGGAGTGGTCGACACACTTCTGCCGGGAAGGATGCCTACCCCGTTGGACGACGCTATGCGAAGCCGCGTTTTCTGGCTGGGTGCGATCTTCCTCCTTCTGGTTGCAGTGTTTTCGCGTGTTGGTTTTAATATTAGGAAGAATTGACCTAAAACCCCTAAAATTGCATAGTGGTCCGCACCATCGTCCTTGTTGTGCTGGCTCTGTCCTTATCACCCTGGCGGTCGCTTCGGTGAGCGTAGGTCTCATGCTGGGCGATGGATAAACGAAACAGCGTGTTTGGGAACGCAGATATGATCGAAAACAAGAAGAAGCCGAACCCGATCGACATTCATGTCGGAAGTCGGATTCGTCTTCGCCGTACGATGCTTGGCATGAGCCAAGAGAAGCTCGGCGAAAGCCTGGGGATCACTTTCCAGCAGATCCAGAAGTACGAGAAGGGCACGAACCGCGTCGGCGCCAGCCGGTTGCAGAACATTTCAGGCATCCTGAACGTTCCGGTTTCCTTCTTCTTCGAAGATGCCCCGGGCGATAACGCTGCCGGTCAGTCCGGCATGGCAGAAGCTTCCAGCTCGAACTACGTCGTCGATTTCCTGTCGTCCTCCGAGGGGCTGCAGCTCAACCGCGCTTTCGTCAAGATCACCGACCCGAAGGTTCGCCGCCGGCTTGTCGATCTCGTCAAGGCACTCGCTGCGGAAGCAGAAAGCGAATAGTTCCAACGTTCCCCGTCGGGACTTGAAAATAAAGCGGCCATCTGTGCCGCTTTTTTCTTGCGCGCCTTTCCCTCCGGCGCACCAAAGTGATTGGCTGCGATGGCGATATAAAGATATATTTATGTCGTTGTGTGCTTGTTTTTCGGTCGCAAAACCACTAACACCGTGCCAGCGCTTTTTCTTCATTGAGGGGACTTCCCGCATGCGTGCAAACTACCTGTTCACGAGTGAATCCGTAGCCGAAGGTCATCCGGACAAGGTGTGTGACCGTATCTCCGACGAGATCGTGGATCTGGTCTACCGTGAAGCGGCCAAGACCGGTGTCGATCCCTGGGGCGTGCGTATCGCCTGCGAGACGCTGGCAACCACCAACCGCGTCGTGATCGCCGGCGAAGTGCGTCTGCCGCCGAGCCTTCTGAAGAAGGACAAGGACGGCAACGACGTCATCAACCCCTCGAAGTTCAAGTCCGCGGCCCGCAAGGCGATCCGCGAGATCGGCTATGAGCAGGACGGCTTCCACTGGAAGACCGCGAAGATCGACGTGCTCCTGCACTTCCAGTCCGCCCACATTGCGCAGGGCGTCGACAGCGCCTCGGACAAGCAGGGCGAAGAAGGTGCTGGCGACCAGGGCATCATGTTCGGCTACGCCTGCCGCGAAACCGCAGAGTTGATGCCGGCGCCGATCTACTATTCGCACCGCATCCTCAACCTGCTCGCCGCTGCCCGCAAGAAAGGCGAGGGCGAAGTCGCCAAGCTCGGCCCCGACGCCAAGAGCCAGGTCACCGTACGCTACGTCGACGGCAAGCCGGCGGAAGTCACCTCGATCGTTCTGTCGACGCAGCACCTCGATGACACCTGGGATTCGGTCAAGGTTCGCTCGGTTGTCGAGCCCTATATCCGCGAAGCCCTCGACGACCTGAAGATCGCCGACGACTGCACTTGGTACATCAACCCGACCGGCAAGTTCGTCATCGGCGGCCCGGATGGCGATGCTGGCCTCACCGGCCGCAAGATCATCGTCGACACCTATGGCGGTGCCGCACCGCACGGCGGCGGCGCCTTCTCGGGCAAGGACACGACCAAGGTCGACCGTTCGGCCGCCTATGCTGCCCGTTACCTGGCAAAGAACGTCGTTGCCGCCGGCCTGTCCGACCGTTGCACGATCCAGCTGTCCTACGCCATCGGCGTCGCCCAGCCGCTGTCGATCTATGTCGACCTGCACGGCACCGGCAAGGTTTCGGAAGACCAGGTCGAGGATGCGATCCGCAAGACGATGGACCTGTCGCCGACCGGCATCCGCCGTCATCTCGACCTCAACAAGCCGATCTATGCCAAGACGTCTGCCTATGGCCACTTCGGCCGCAAGGCTGGCCGCGACGGTTCCTTCTCCTGGGAGAAGCTCGACCTCGTGAAGCCGCTGAAGGCTGCGATCGAAGAGGGCGGCGCCGTCAACGGTCGCGCTGCCGCCTAAAAGGCGATAGGGCGCGGCGTCACGCCGCGCATTGAAGATAGCGCAACGTCCTGCTATCAGGCGTTTGCGAAAATCAAGGCGGGCGCTCCGACAGGAGCGCCCGCTTCGTTCATTTTGATTTTGGGTTGGCCTGATCCAGATCGGTATGACCAAGGGAAAGACGACATGACCGAACCGCGCCGCGCCAGAGCAACCGAGGCCTTTTTCGGCCGCCGCAAGGGCAAGCCGTTGCGCGAGCGGCAGGCGGCGCATCTGGAAACCGTGTTGCCGACCCTGAAGCTCGACCTTTCGAGCCCGCCTCCGGCGGACCTGAAGACGCTCTATCCTGAGGGCGTGGACCGCATGCGCCTCGAAATCGGTTTCGGCGGCGGCGAGCACCTGATCCACCGTGCGGCTGAAGCGCCGTCCACCGGCTTTATCGGCGTCGAACCCTTCGTCAATTCCATGGCCAAGCTCGTCGGCCATATCGAGGAGCGCGGCGTCAGCAACGTCAGGCTCTATGACGACGATGCCACCCAGGTGCTCGACTGGCTGCCGGCCGCGTCGATCGACCAGATCGACCTGCTCTACCCGGACCCGTGGCCGAAGCGCAAACACTGGAAGCGCCGTTTCGTCTCCAAGGTCAATCTCGACCGCTTCGCCCGCGTGTTGAAGCCCGGCGGCGTGTTCTGCTTCGCCTCGGATATCGATACCTATGTCAACTGGACGCTGTTGCACTGCCGCGATCACGCGGCTTTCGAGTGGACGGCAGAGAAGGCTTCCGATTGGCTGACGCCCTATGAGGGATGGCCGAGCACGCGCTACGAGGCCAAGGCGCGTAGGGAAGGGCGCAGCTCCGCCTATCTCACGTTTCGGCGGGTCTAAAGCAATTCCAGGAAAAGTGCGAAGCGGTTTTCCGTCCGGAATTGCGGACTGGAAGATCAATTCCAGGAAAAGTGCGAAGCGGTTTTCCGTCCGGAATTGCGGACTAGAGGATCAATTCCAGGAAAGTTCGAAGCGGCTTCCGCTCCGGCCTGCGTCGCTCTCGCGAGCGACGGCTTTACAATCAAACATCATGGCGCTGCCGCCATGGACGGCAACACTGTCAGTGCAGGGTGACGGTCTTCAGATCGTCCTCGGCCGCCTTGAAGAAGGTGCTGGAGCGGTTGTCTGTCAAAAGGATCGGCGTGCCATCGGCGCCGAACAGCGCCCAGAGATCAATACCCGGTCCCATCTCCGGTGCTTCCGGGAAACAGCGCGAGACTTCTTCCGAGCGCATTTTGCGGATGTAGCCGATTTCGCCTTCGCCGAGATGCGCGAGGTCGTTCTTCGACAGCGACGAGCTGATGTCTTTCAGTCCCATGGTGACACTCCGTGGTCGCCGGTGAGGGGAGAATCCCGCCGGTTATCCTACTCTGGGACTGAAATGTTAATTTTCTTTACCATACGAACCGGTTCGGGACGAACGAGGTCGACCGAGAGCAGGCCGTTGCGCAGTTCCGCGCCCAGAACCTTCATGCCGTCGGCAAGAACGAAGGTGCGCTGGAACTGGCGTGCCGCAATGCCGCGGTGCAGGTAATCACGGTCGCCGTTGTCGATCTGCCGGCCGCGGATGACGAGCTGGTTCTCTTCGGTGGTGACTTCGAGATCCTCTTCGGAAAAGCCTGCCACGGCGAGCGTGATGCGCAACCGTTCCGGTTCGTCGGTCGAGGCATCGCCGCGAACGCGTTCTATGTTGTAGGGCGGGTATCCGTCGTTGCCCTTGGCGATCCGCTCAAGGGTCTTTTCCATCGTATCGAAACCCAGCAGGAGCGGGCTCGTAAAAGGGGTAATTCGGCTCATTCTTCAAGTCCTTGCGAGATCAAGCGACCGTTGTTCGGACCTGCCTTGCAGCATCCTCTCCGCAATATGGTAGCTGTGCGCAATGAGTGCAAGCCGCTTGCCTCCGGCGTGCACGCAAATCATAGTCCGCTCTCGCAGAATCCGGGAATGGGACCAAGGAACGCTTGGGCGTTCACTCCCGTCCGGCCCAATGCAACGTATCGATCGCGCCGAACACCGTGATCCAGGGAGGACGAGAAAGTGCCCGTGCCGAGAAAGATAATCATAGACACCGACCCCGGGCAGGACGATGCCGCCGCCATCATGCTCGCCTTCGGCAGCCCGGAAGAGATCGATCTGCTCGGCATCACCGCCGTTGCCGGCAACGTGCCGCTGGCGCTGACGGCCCGCAACGCGCGCATCCTGTGCGAGCTCTGCGACCGGCCGAGGGTTCGGGTGTTCTCCGGCGCCGACAAGCCGATTGCCCGTCCGCTCGTGACCGCCGAGCATGTGCACGGCAAGACCGGCCTCGACGGTCCGGAGCTTGCCGAGCCGACGATGAAGCTCGAGGAGCAGCATGCGGTCGACTTCATCGTCGAGACGCTGCGAAAGGAGCCAGAGGGTACCGTGACGCTCTGCACGCTCGGTCCGCTCACCAACATCGCGCTGGCCCTGCAGAAGGCGCCTGACATCGCTCCGCGGGTCAAGGAGCTGGTGATGATGGGTGGCGGTTTCTTCGAAGGCGGCAACATCACGCCTGCCGCCGAATTCAACGTCTATGTCGATCCGGAAGCCGCCGACATCGTCTTCCGTTCGGGCATTCCGATCGTGATGATGCCGCTCGACGTCACCCACCGGGTGCTGACCCACAAGGCGCGTGTCCAGAAGATCCGCGACATCGGCAGCCGCCCGGCGATCGCCATGGCCGAGATGCTCGAATTCTTCGAGCGCTTCGATATCGAGAAATACGGCACCGATGGCGGCCCGCTGCACGACCCGACGGTCATTGCCTATCTGCTGCGGCCCGAGCTTTTCACCGGCCGCGATTGCAACGTCGCGATCGAGACCAAGTCGGAGCTGACGGCCGGCATGACCGTCGTCGACTGGTGGCAGGTCACCGGCCGGCCACACAACGCCAAGGTCATGCGCTTCGTCGACGACCAGGGTTTCTTCGATCTTCTGACCGAGCGGCTGGCCCGCATCTGAACCTCGGTTCGATCATCGTACTCTAAACGAAAACGGCGCCCCGAGAGGCGCCGTTTTCTTTTCTCGTTCCGTTGATCAGAACTCTTCCCAGTTGTCCTGGGCAAGCGCGTTGGCGCCGGAGGTCTGGGTAAGCACCCGCTGCGTCGAAGCCGAATAGTTGCTTCGCGCCGGGCTTGCTGCCGGAGCGGGCCGCGCTTCGCGGGCGGGGGCCGGGACCGGAGCCGGGCGTTCAGCCGCGCGCATGCGCTCGGCCGTGCCGCGCAGCATTGCTGCGGAGGACGGCTGGGCCGATGTTGTCGCCTGCGCGACCCGGAAGCGCGCAACGAGCGTGTTGAGCGTGCGCGCTTCCTCGTTGAGCGCCATGCCGGCCGCAGTCGTTTCCTCGACCATGGCGGCGTTCTGCTGGGTCACCTGGTCCATCTGGTTGACGGCCGAGTTGATCTCCTTCAGGCCGACGGCCTGCTCGGAAGCGGAGCTGGAGATCTGGCGGATGAGACCGTTGATCTGCACCACCTGCTCGGCGATCTTTTCGAGCGCACCGCCGGCCTTGCCGACGAGATCGACGCCCTCGCGCACCTGGCCGGCCGAGGTGTTGATCAGGGTCTTGATCTCCTTGGCGGCGTTGGCGGAGCGCTGGGCGAGCTCGCGCACTTCCTGGGCAACGACGGCAAAACCCTTGCCGGCGTCACCGGCACGCGCCGCTTCGACACCGGCGTTCAGTGCCAGAAGGTTGGTCTGGAAGGCGATTTCGTCGATGACGCCGATGATGCGGCTGACCTCGTGCGAGGACTGTTCGATGCCCTTCATCGCGGCGATCGCCTTCTGCACCACTTCGCCCGATTGTCCGGCGTCGCTGCTGGCGACGTCCACCGATTTCGCGGCGACCTTGGCGTTTTCGGCGCTGGCGTTGACCTGCGAGGTCAGCTCGTCGAGGGCTGCTGCGGTTTCTTCCAGGCTTGCAGCCTGCTGCTCGGTGCGGTGCGACAGGTCGTTGGCGGCGCTGCTGATTTCGCTGGTGCCGTTGCCGATGTTGACGACCGAATGGTTGACGGTGCGGATCGTCTCTTCGAGGCTTTCCATCGCCGCGTTGAAGTCGCGCTTAAGCTGGGCGTATTCGCCCGGGAAATCGTCGGTGATGCGGAATGCGAGATCGCCGGACGACAGATGCGAGAGACCCTTGCCGAGGCGGGCGACGATGTCGCGCTGAAGCGCGCTCGATTCGGCACGCTCGGTTTCCGAGCGGCCGCGTTCGCGCTCGGCCTGTTCGCGCTCATGGCGGGCTTCGCCTTCGAGGCGCTTGGTGTCGGCAAGCTGATGGCGGAAGCCTTCGAGCGCCTTGGCGACTTCGCCGGTTTCGTCGGAACGATCCTGGCCGGCGATCGCCTTGGTATAGTCACCGTGGCTGAGGTCGTTCACGTCCTTGACGAGGCTTGCCAGCGGCTTCTGCACGAAACCACGAACCGCGAGATAGAGACCGAGCAGCACAGCGCCGAGCACGACGAGGCCGCCGACGATCATCATGTAGGTCTGATCCTTGACCGGCGCATTGATCGCGGTGCGCGGCACGTCGACGAGCACGACCCAACTGGTGTTCACGCCCGAGAGAGTGAACGGATAGACGAGACGGTCGAAGGGCTCGTTGCCGTCATAGGAGAGGTTGGAGATGATGCCCGGCTTGCCGGAGGCCAGCGCGTTCTTGACGACCTCGTTGCCTTCTCCGTCATACTCCTTGAGCAGAAGGTCCGGGATCGGTGCGACCAGCCATTTGCCGGTCTGCGACAGCAGGTAGACGCGGCCGGTGTCGAAGGGCTTCAGCTTCGAGAGGCCATCGCCGAGCGAAGCGAGCGAAATGTCGACGCCGGTGACGCCGAGAAGTTTGCCGCCGGACATGACCGGATAGGCGATCGAGCTCATTGCGGTCGGTACGTCGGTGTCCTGTGCGGTGTAGGGCTGAGTGATTGCACCCTTGCCGCTTGTTGCAGCGAGTTTGTACCACTCGGCCGCGTAGTCAGCGCCAAAAGTGGAGTACTGGATTTCGTTGGTGCGGCTCTTCGACCAATAGGGCGTGAAGATGCCCTTGTCGTTGCCGCCCAGTTGCTTGTTGTTGACGACGTCTTCCTGGCGACCGTCGAAAGCCTTCGGCTCCTCGGCGAACCAGCTGCCGAAGGCGAACGGGTTCTGCTCGAGGTTTGCCCTGAGGATGTTGATCACCCCGGTGCGCTCCAGCGACTTCTCGGCATGTGCGCGGCCGAGGATGCCCGCCATCGAGCGGGCAGCACTTGCAAGCTCGCCGATGTCGCCGGCAATGTCGGAGGCAATCGCGCGGGCTTCGCCGCCAGCCTGTTCGAGGACCAGCGTTTCGACGCGGTCCTCGGTCTGGGAGATGAGAACGAAATTCGAGGCAAGCAGGACAAGTGCGATCGTGCCGCCTGTCACCGCGATCAGTTTGGTCGCCAGCGATTTGGCTTGGAACTTGAACATGAAATCCTCACGTGCTGGGAGGTTCGCAGGTTTTCACCTGCGGTGGACGCATTTCGCAATGGGGGTGAACTCCATCATGGAGCGTCAGATGCCGACCGGCATGTTGGAGACGACCAGGCGCTTTGGCCGGTTTTCTCACGGTCCTGAATAGACTGGAGATTCTTAAGATAGGGCCAACACGGACGCTGTTTTACGCATCGCTTGGATAAAATTGCGCGCAAAGTTTTACGTCCGCGACATCGGCTGTCCGGATTGCGCGAGCGGTCGTCGGAAGGGGGGAAACGATGCGGGCAAGGGGCCGGGAATAATGAAGACGGGCGAATATCGCCCGTCTCAAGCGTGCGCTTTTAGGTGCGGAATCTAGAGGCGCGATGCCACGTCCGCAGCGAGCGGGATCGAAGGCTGAGCGCCGCTCTTCAGGCAGGCGAGGGAGCCGGCGACTGCTGCGCGGCGCAGAGCGTCGGGGAAGGCGATGCCGGCATCGAGGCTGGCTGCGAGATAACCGCAGAAGGTGTCGCCGGCGCCGACGGTATCGACCGGCTCGATCTTCAGGCCCTTGGCGCGCTGGATCTCGCCCTCATGTACGGCCACCACGCCTTCGGCGCCAAGCGTGACGATGACCGTCTGGCCGGTCTCCGCGTGCAGCGCCTTCATCGCTTCTTCGCGCTCAGTGCTCCCGATACCGCTCTTGCCGGCCAGCAGCTCGAATTCGGTTTCGTTGGCAATGACGATATCGGCCATGCGGCCGAGGCGGGCTGCCTCCGGCGTCAGCGGCGCGATGTTGATGACAGAGCGCACGCCCTTCTGTTTGGCGGCGGTGAGCGCCTTTTCGACCGAGGCGGCCGGAATTTCGAGCTGCAGCATCAAGGTGTCGCCGGGCTTCATGCCATCGACTGCCTTTTCAGCATCGGCCTCATTGACCGTCGCATTGGCGCTGGCGACGACGACGATGACATTTTCGCCGTCACCGCCGACGAGGATATGCGCGGTGCCGGTCGGTTCGCTGACTGTCTTGGTCAGCGACAGGTCGGCGCCGGCACCCTTCAGCAGTTCGAGCGCGCCGTCGGCAAAGCTGTCCTTGCCTACCGCGCCTGCCATCTGCACCGTGGCGCCGGCGCGCCGTGCGGCCAGCGCCTGGTTTGCGCCCTTGCCGCCGGCGGCGGTCGAGAAGCCGGTGCCGGCGACGGTTTCGCCGGGCTTCGGAAGGCGTGCGGTGGTGGCGATCAGATCCATGTTGATGGACCCAAAAACAGTAATCATGTGTAGGTATCCTGTCGGCTTTGCGAATTGGGCCGGAGAGTGCCCGACAGCCTCAGTCCTCGTCAACCACCCGCAGGCGCAATTGCCCGACGCGATTGTCGACCGGGGCACGTGGTTCACCAGCGTCCCGTGTGCCGCCTTCCGCTTGCAATTCGAGGGCCTCTATCTTGGCGCCGCGGCGGGTCAGCTTGCTGGAGGAAACGAGGATGTCCTCGACATCCTTCTGGCTCATGGCGAAATGGCCCTGCAGCTTGCGCACACGCTCGTCGAGACGGCCAAGGTCCTCCATCAGCCGCGCGACTTCGCCCTGGATCAGGTGCGCCTGCTCGCGCATGCGCGCATCCTTGAGGATAGCCTGGATCACCTGGATCGACAAAAGGAGCAGAGAGGGCGAGACGATGACGATCCGCTGGCGGTGTGCCTTCTGCACGATCGCTTCGAAATGCTCGTGGATCTCCGCAAAGATCGATTCCGAGGGGACGAAGAGAAAGGCGGTGTCCTGCGTTTCACCCGGGATCAGATATTTGCCGGCGATATCGCGCACATGCGTTTCCATGTCGCGGCGAAAGAGTTGGGCGATCTGCTGGCGGCGTTCCGGGGTCGGCGCGTCACGCATTGCGTTCCAGGCTTCGAGCGGAAATTTTGCGTCGATGACCAGGGGCGGCTGGCCGTTCGGCATGCGGATGGTGCAGTCGGGCCGCACCCCGTTCGACAGCGTCGCCTGGAATTCGAAGGCGCCCATCGGCAGCCCGTCGGCGATGATCGCTTCCATGCGCGACTGGCCGAAGGCGCCGCGCGTCTGCTTGTTCGAGAGGATCGCCTGAAGCCCGGCCATATCTTTGGCGAGCGATTGGATGTTGTTCTGGGCCGTGTCGATGACCGCGAGGCGCTCCTGCAGCCGGCGCAGGTTTTCATGCGTCGCCTTGGTCTGCTCGCTGATCGAGGTACCGATGCGGTGGGTCATGCCGTCGATGCGCTGGCTGAGCGTCTGGTTGAGCTCCGCCTGCCGGGCACCGAACACCTCGGCCATCGCCGCGACCCGCCCCTGCATCTCCGTCTGGGCGGCCAGCAGCATTGCCATCTGTTCCTGCCGCTCGTCGTCGCGGGGATTGCGTCGGCGCGACAACGCTATCAGACCGGCAACGACGACCACAAGGCCGGCGGCAAGCACGAGATGGCCCAGGGTGATTGGCAGAGTGCCGATGAAAAACAGCGGCTGGGCGAAGGGAAGGGGCGCAGGTTCCATGCGCCGAGCCTAACAGATTCTCTCGCGAAGTGTAGATCAAAACAAGAACAGAAGCGCGTCGAGGTTAATGCCCGGCCAGGGGCGAACGGGTGCCGCAGGTGGCAAGGCAATTTCCTTGCGCGTCGATGGAAAGATCGGCTATGGGAGCATCATGACCATCAAGCCGCTCATCATCCTTCCCGATCCTGTGCTTCGCCAGGTTTCCACGCCGATCGAAACCGTCGACGCGGACGTCCGCCGCCTGGCCGACGACATGCTCGAAACCATGTATGATGCCCCCGGCATCGGCCTTGCCGCGATCCAGATCGGTGTCGCCAGGCGCATGCTGGTGCTCGACGTTTCGAAAGAAGGCGACGAGAAGACGCCGCTTGTCTTCATCAACCCCGAGATCGTCGCTTCGTCCGACACCTATTCGGTCTACGAGGAAGGCTGCCTGTCGATCCCGGATTATTACGCCGAGGTAGAGCGCCCCGCTGTCATCACCGTCAAGCATCTGGACCGCGACGGCAAGGAACAGACGATCGAGGCCGATGGCCTGCTCGCCACCTGCCTGCAGCATGAGATCGACCACCTGAACGGCGTGCTGTTCATCGACCATATCTCCAAGCTCAAGCGCGACATGGTGATCCGTAAGTTTACCAAGGCCGCCAAGACGCGCGGCGCCAAGGCGATCTGAGCCTTCGATCGCGGACGATCGCGCGAAAGCTTGAAGGCGGGAACCCTTTGAACATTCCAGGAAGTGCGTGAAACGGCTTTCCTGAAATTGTCCTGTTTTAGAGAATGAGATCATTTCGCCGTTTCCCCGCATGAAGTGATCTGAGAGGACGGAGTTACCGCCTTGTCGCTTCGCATCATCTTCATGGGCACGCCGGAATTTTCGGTGCCGACACTGGCGGCACTTGCCGAGGCCGGCCATCAGATCGTCGCCGCCTACACCCAGCCGCCGCGGCCGGGCGGCCGTCGCGGGCTCGACCTGCAGAAGTCGCCGGTGCACCAGGCGGCCGAGTTGCTCGGCATTCCGGTGCTGACGCCGGTCAACTTCAAGGACGAGGCGGACCGCCAGACCTTCCGTGATTTCGACGCCGACGTCGCCGTCGTCGTCGCCTATGGGCTGCTGCTGCCCGAGGCCATTCTCGCCGGCACCAAGCTCGGCTGCTACAACGGCCACGCCTCGCTGCTGCCGCGCTGGCGCGGGGCAGCGCCCATCCAGCGCGCGATCATGGCTGGCGACCATGAGACCGGCATGATGGTGATGAAGATGGAAAAGGGGCTCGATACCGGCCCGGTGGCGCTTACCAAGACGGTCCAGATCGGCGAGACGATGACGGGGGGCGAATTGCACGACCGACTGATGCAGGTCGGCGCCAGCCTGATGCGGGAAGCGATGGCGAAACTCGAGGCCGGCGATCTGCCGCTCACGGTCCAGGCGGAGGACGGTGTCGTCTACGCCCAGAAGATCAGCAAGAACGAAACCCGCATCGATTTCGCCCGTCCCGCCCGCGCGGTGCACGACCACATCCGCGGCCTGTCGCCGTTCCCGGGCGCCTGGTTCGAGCTTGAGATCGCCGGCAAGCCGGAACGCATCAAGGTGTTGAACTCGCAGCCCGCTTCCGGCGCGGGCGAGGCCGGCACGGTGCTCGACGATAATCTGACGATTGCCTGCGCCGAGGGCGCCGTTCGGCTCACCCGATTGCAGCGCGCCGGCGGCAAGGCGTTGGACGCGGCCGATTTCCTGCGCGGAACGCCGGTGGCGCCCGGCACGAGGGTCGGCTGATGCCGCGGTTCAAGCTGACCGTCGAATATGACGGCTCGGACTATGTCGGCTGGCAGCGGCAGGACAACGGAGAGTCCGTGCAAGGGGCGATCGAAAAGGCGATCCTGTCGCTGACCGGCGAGACCGTATCGATCCGCGGCGCCGGCCGTACCGATTCCGGCGTGCATGCCAGCGGCCAGGTCATGCATGCGGACCTTACGCGTCCGTGGAAGCCCTATACGCTGCGCAACGCGCTGAACGCCCATCTGGGGCTTGCGGGCGAGCGGGTGGCGATCCTCGAGGCCGAGGAAGTGTCCGAGGAATTCGACGCGCGCTTCTCGGCGCTGCGCCGGCATTATCTCTACCGCATCATCTCACGGCCGGCACCGCTGGCGCTTGAAGCCCGGCGCGCCTGGTGGGTTCCGAAGCCGCTCGACCATGAAGCGATGCACGCGGGCGCCCAGCGCCTCGTCGGCCATCACGACTTCACCACCTTCCGCTCCGCCCATTGCCAGGCGGCAAGTCCGGTGCGCACGCTCGATCGGCTGGACGTCGCGCTTGTCGCCGGCGTCATCGAGATCCGCGCGACGGCGCAGAGTTTCCTGCACAACCAGATCCGCTCCTTCGCCGGCTCGTTGAAGCTGGTGGGCGAGGGCAAATGGACGCCTGACGATCTGCAGGCAGCGCTTGAAGCCCGCAACCGCAAGGCCTGCGGCCCCGTCGCCCCGCCCGATGGGCTTTATTTCCTTCAGGTGGACTACTGATCCCGACGTCTTAGCTCGTCGGGATCAGGCCGAAGAAGCGCTGCAGGAGATCGCCGATCATCATCGACGGCAGCAGGAAGAGCGCGGTCAGCGCCGAAGCAAGCAGCGTCTGGTTGCCGGTCACCATCCGCAACAGCCGGAAGAGCACCGCAACGCTGATGACGAGCAGCGTCAGCCAGATGAAGCTCGTCAGCCCCTGGCTCCCGGGAATGACGACGCGGATCGCTGCCGGTAGCGCCATGGCGTAGGAGAGCGGCACCGAGAGCCAGTTGGTGGTGACGACGATCGGTACCACCGCTCCGGCAAAGCCGAGCGGTCGCGAGAGAATGGCGATCAGCACCAGCGGCAAGAGCCAGCTGACAAGATCGACGACGAGCAGCTTGAAGATGAAGCCGATGCCGATCGTGGTGCCGTCAGGCATGACCGAGAGGTAATAGAGCCGCCAGGACGCCCAGGTGACGGCGATCGCTGGCAGGCACCAGAGCATGGACGTGAACGAGCGCCAGAGGCCGCTCTCGCTGAAATCGAACCAGCGGAAGCCTTCTTCGTTACCCTGCGCCAGGAGCCAGAGCCCCCGGATATAGGCAAGCACCTCATCAAGCAGAGGCATGGCCGAACCAGCTGAAGATGAAGGTTTCATAGATGTTGGTCAGCGTCTCGAGGTCGGCGACGGCGACCCGTTCGTCGACCATGTGCATGGTCTGGCCGACGAGACCGAATTCGACCACCGGGCAGTAGTCCTTGATGAAGCGCGCATCCGAGGTGCCGCCGGTTGTCGACAGCTTCGGCTGACGCCCGGTGACGGCCTCAACCGCGCCGGAGAGCGACGAGATCAGCGCATTGTTGCGCGTGAGGAACACGTGGCTCGGGCGCTCGGCCCAGACGATTTCGTAGCGGACGGGCGCGCGGTCCGGACGCAGGCTGCCGCTTGCCGCGGCACGGTCGAGCCGGGAGATGATCTCCGCCATCAGGCTTTCCGCCGTCCAGGTATCGTTGAAGCGGATGTTGAAGGCAGCCGTCGCCTTGGCCGGAATGACGTTGACGGCGCCGTTGCCGACATCGATCGTCGTCACTTCCAGATTGGAGGGCTGGAAGCTCTCGGTGCCGTTGTCGAAGGGCGGGTCCATCAGCGCCTGCGTCAGCTGCAGTATGCCGCGCACGGGGCTGTCGGCAAGGTGCGGATAGGCCGCGTGGCCCTGCACGCCGTGAACGGTGATGCGCCCGGAAAGCGAGCCGCGCCGGCCGATCTTGATCATGTCGCCAAGCTGATCCGGGTTGGTCGGCTCGCCGACGAGGCACGCATCCCAGCGCTCGCCCTTGTCGGCCGCCCATTGCAGGAGCTTGGTGGTGCCGTTGATCGCCGGTCCCTCTTCGTCGCCGGTGATGAGGAAGGAGACCGAGCCTTTCGGGGCGCCATGCTTTTCGACATGGCGGGCGATTGCCGCGACGAAGCACGCGATGCCGCCCTTCATGTCGACCGCGCCGCGGCCATACATCTCGCCGCCGGCAATGTCGGCAGAAAACGGTCCGTGGCTCCAGGCCGCCTCGTCGCCGACGGGAACGACATCCGTATGGCCGGCGAACATCAGATGCGGGCCTTCGGTTCCGAGCCGCGCGTAGAGGTTTTCGATATCGGGCGTGCCGGCCTCCTTGGCCATCACGCGGTCGACCGCGAAACCGAGCGGCTTCAGCATGGCTTCGAGCGCGGAAAGCGCGCCGCCTTCGGCCGGGGTGACCGAGGGGCAACGGATGAGGGTAGCGAGATTGGCGATCGGATCGGTGGAGGTCATTTAGCGTTATGCCGTCTGCATGGCCATGAGAGGCCTTGGGAATGGAGGTGCTGGTTTATCCGATCGCCAGCAAACTGTCACGCAAGATGGCGACCTGTTGCGCGAGATGGGCGACTGACCCGCGGGACGGGGAGCCGTGACTTCGGACGCAAAACGGCGCTGCGCCTGGGCGGAGGCGCAGCGCCGCAGCTTCGACGGGCCGGAGTGATCCGGCCCGCCTGAAGATCGCGAAGGGTAGGAGAAGTCTTATTCTCCGGGCGCCAGATGCGGCGCTTCGATTTGGGCTCCCGTGTGCTTCAGCGGTCGCTCGCCGGCGAGCTTGCGGATCAGCACGTAGAACACCGGCGTCATGAAGATGCCGAAGGCGGTGACGCCGATCATGCCGGCAAAGACCGCGACACCCATGGCCGAGCGCATTTCCGCGCCGGCGCCGGTGGATATCACCAGGGGAACAACGCCCATGATGAAGGCCATGGAGGTCATCAGGATCGGCCGCAGGCGGAGCCGGCTTGCCTCGATCGCCGCCTTGACCGGCGTGCTGCCCGACAGTTCCAGTTCGCGGGCGAACTCGACGATCAGGATGGCGTTCTTCGCCGATAGCCCGACCAGGACGATCAGACCGATCTGGGTGAAGACGTTGTTGTCGCCTCCGGTCAGCCAGACGCCCACCAGCGCCGCCATGATGCCCATCGGCACGATCAGGATGATCGCGATCGGCAGAGTCAGGCTTTCATACTGGGCAGCCAGCACGAGGTAGACGAGCAGCAGCGCCAGCGGGAAGACCAGGATGCCGGAGTTGCCGGCAAGGATCTGCTGGTAGGTCAGGTCCGTCCATTCGTAGCCGATGCCCGGCGGCAGGGTTTCAGCAGCGATGCGCTCGATGGCAGCCTGCGCCTGGCCGGACGAGAAGCCCGGTGCCGGGCCGCCGTTGATGTCGGCCGACAGGAAGCCGTTGTAGCGGATTGCCCGTTCGGCACCCACCGTCTGCTCGACCTTCAGAAGCGCCGACAGCGGGATCATCTCGCCGGACTGCGAACGCACCTTCAGCTTGCCGATGTCGTCGGCATGGCTGCGGTAGTTGGCATCCGCCTGGATGCGCACGCTGTAGGTGCGGCCGAAGGCGTTGAAGTCGTTGACGTAGAGCGAGCCGAGGTAGATCTGCAGCGTCTCGAAGACGTCGGTGACGGCCACGCCGAGCTGGCGCGCCTTCACGCGGTCAAGGTCGGCATAGAGTTGCGGCACGTTGATCTGGTAGCTCGAATAGAGCCCGGCCAATTCCGGTGCCTGGTAGGCCTTGGCGAGGAAGGCCTTGGCCGCCTCGTCGAGCGCCTGGTAGCCGAGGCCGTTCTTGTCCTCGAGCTGCAGCTTGAAGCCGCCTGTAGTGCCGAGACCCTGGACGGGCGGCGGCGGGAACATGGCGATGAAGGCATCCTGGATGACGCCGAATTCCTGGTTGAGCTGCATGGCGATCGCGCCGCCCGACAGCTCGGGCGTCTTGCGTTCCTCGAAAGGCTTGAGGGCGACGAAGACGATGCCGGAGTTCGACGAGTTGGTGAAGCCGTTGATCGACAGGCCAGGGAAGGCGATGGCGTTTTCGACGCCCGGATGCTTGAGCGCGATTTCGCTCATGCGCTTGATTACGTCTTCCGAGCGGTCGAGCGTGGCTGCGTCCGGAAGCTGGGCAAAGCCGATCAGGTACTGCTTGTCCTGCGCCGGCACGAAGCCGCCGGGGACCGCGCGGAACAGCGTGAAGGTGACGCCGAGAAGCACCACATAGACGACCATGATCAGCGACTTGCGGGTCAGGATCCGCCCGACGCCGCGGCCATAGGCTTCCGAGCTTGCACCGAAGAAGCGGTTGAAGCCACGGAAGAACCAGCCGAAGAGCCTGTCCATCACCCGCGTCAGCCAGTCCTTTGGCGCGTGGTGGTCCTTCAAGAGAAGGGCGGCCAGTGCCGGGGAAAGCGTCAACGAATTGAGCGCCGAAATGACGGTCGAGATGGCGATCGTCAGCGCGAACTGGCGGTAGAACTGGCCGGTGAGGCCGGTGATGAAGGCAAGCGGCACGAACACGGCGACAAGCACCAGCGCGATCGCGATGATCGGGCCCGAGACTTCCTGCATGGCGCGATAGGTCGCCTGGACCGGCGACAGGCCCTGCTCGATGTTGCGTTCGACGTTCTCCACCACGACGATCGCGTCGTCGACGACGATGCCGATCGCGAGCACCAGGCCGAAGAGACTGAGCGCGTTGATCGAGAAGCCGAAGACGTACATGACCGCGAAGGTGCCGACGATCGAGACCGGCACGGCGACGAGCGGGATGATCGAGGCGCGCCAGGTCTGCAGGAAGATGATGACGACGAGCACGACGAGCGCGATCGCTTCGAGCAGCGTGTCGACGACCGATTCGATCGAGGCGCGCACGAACTGCGTGGTGTCGTAGACGATGCCGTAGTCGACGCCCGCAGGCATGGTGAGCTTCATCTCGGCCATCGCCTCGCGGACGTCGTCGGAAATCTGGATCGCGTTCGATCCAGGCGCCTGGAAGACGGCCATGCCGACGGCCGGCTTGTTGTCGAGCAACGAACGCAGCGAATAGTCGGAGGCACCCATTTCGACGCGGGCGACGTCACCGAGGCGGGTCACTTCGCCCTGGGCGCCGGACTTGACGACGATGTTCTCGAAATCCTCGGGCGTCTGCAGGCGCCCTTGCGCGTTGACGGAAAGCTGCAGGTCGAGACCGGGGACGGACGGCGAGGCGCCGATAACGCCGGCTGCCGCCTGAACGTTCTGGCCGCGCACTGCATTGGCGATATCGCCGGCGGCCAAGCCGCGCTCGGCTGCCTTCTGCGGGTCGATCCAGATGCGCATCGAATAGTCGCCGCCGCCGAAGATCTGCACCTGGCCGACACCTTCGATGCGTGCCAGCCGATCCTTGACGTTGAGCACACCGTAGTTGCGCAGGTAGTTGATGTCGTACTGGCCGTTGGGCGAAAGCAGGTGCACGACCATGGTCAGGTCGGGCGAGCTCTTGACCGTGGTGACGCCGAGGCGGCGTACTTCCTCAGGCAGCCGCGGCTCGGCCTGCGAGACGCGGTTCTGCACGAGCTGTTGCGCCTGGTCCGGGTCTGTGCCGAGGGCGAAGGTGACGGTCAGCGTCATCAGGCCGTCGGCGGTTGCCTGGCTCTGCATGTAGAGCATGTCTTCGACGCCGTTGATCTGCTCTTCAAGCGGTGTCGCCACCGTTTCGGCGATGACCGCCGGGTTGGCGCCCGGATATTGCGCGCGCACGACGATCTGCGGCGGGACGACTTCGGGATATTCGGAGATCGGCAGACCGGTCATGCCGATCAGGCCGGCCACGAAGATCAGGACCGACAAGACGCCCGCGAAGACCGGGCGGTCGACGAAGAAGCGTGAGAAGTTCATGGTATCCCCCTTGGGATGCGTTCGGGCAGACCTCCGGCGGGCGCGGCGAAAAAGCTCGCCGCGCAGCCATGTCTGCAGAGTGATGCTTAGGCAGGAGCCTCTTCACACCGGGCGAAGAGGCGCCGGGATTACTTGGCGATCGAAGCGGTCGTTTCCTCGACCTGCTGCGGTGCCACGAGGACGCCCGGGCGAACCCGCTGCAGGCCGTTGACGACGATGTTCTCGCCGGACTTCAGGCCGCTTTCGACGATGCGCAGGCCGTCGGAATTCGGCCCCAGCTTCACCTGGCGATACTCGACCTTGTTGTCGGTGCCGACGACGAAGACGAACTTCTTGTCCTGGTCGGAGCCGATGGCGCGGTCGCTGATCACAAGCTTTTCCTCGGGGTCCGGCTCGCCGATGCGGATGCGGACGAACTGTCCGGGGATCAGCCGGCCGTCGGCGTTTTCAAGCGCCGCGCGCACGCGGATCGTGCCGGTTGCCGCATCCACCTCGTTGTTGATGAGCTGGATATGGCCCAAGATCGGCGTGCCGTCGTCGGCGGCGGTGCCGACCTGGACCGGCAGGCGCTCGATCGCGTTGCCGCCGGCCGACGCCGCGAGCCGGGCAAGAGCGGTGGTGACCACTTCTTCGCTGGCGTTGAAGCTCGCATAGATCGGATCGACGGAGACGAGCGTCGTCAGCACCGGCGAAGCCGAGCCGGCAGCAACGAGGTTGCCGGCGGTGACGTCGAGCCGGCCGACGCGGCCGGAGATCGGCGCACGGACCTCGGTGTATTGCAGGTCGAGTTCGGCCGTGCGCAGCGCCGCCTTGGCCGAGCGCACCTCGGCCTGGGCTTCGTCATAGGCGCTGGCGCGCTGGTCGACGCTGCTCTGCGGCACGGCGCTGGTGGTCACCAGCTTGCGGCCGCGCTCGAGTTCGATCTTGGCGAGCGACACACGCGCTTCGGCAGCCTCGACCTGGGCCTTCGCCCGCTCGACGGCGGCGGCATAGGGCTCGGGATCGATCGTCACCAGCAGGTCACCCTGCTTGACCAGCGCGCCTTCGCGGAAGTGCGCCTTGAGGATGGCGCCGCCGACGCGCGGGCGAACTTCGACGCGCTCGATCGCTTCCAGACGCCCGGAGAATTCCTCCCAGGTGGTGATGCGCTTGGACTGCGCCCGCGCCACCGAGACCGGCACGGCCGGGGGTGCAGCGGCGGACGCATCGGTCGCGGCGTCGGCCTCGAAATGCTGCGGCAGGCCGAACATGACGGCAGCGCCGCCGCCGACAGACAAAAGGATACTCAGGCCGGCGCCCCAGAGGGCCCGGCGGGTCACTGTCGATGTCATCTTTTCTCTCCTTGCCGGTTGGGAGCCGGCGCTTTGCGTTCGATGCCAGATCGGGGAATGAGCCTCGGAGCGGCCCCGCCTAACGCACCGTCATTTCCGCCGGCTTTGCCCCCGCCTTCTGGAAGAAGCGGGCGAAGATGCCGGTAATTTCTTTCTGCTGTGCCGACCAGCTTTCGCCGGTATCCGCGTTCTGCGGCAACCATCCGGCGCGTCCCGGCAGCACGTGGGACTCCACCGCCACGCCCGCCTTGCGCAGGCGCTCGGCGTAGGCTTGAGCCTCGTCTCGCATCGGACACTGCTCGCTGGTCACGATCAGCGAAGGCACGAGGCCGGCAAGCCGCGTACAGTGAGCCGGCGCGGCGTAAGGGTGGGTGAAGCCACCGTTCTGGCCGAGATAACGCTGCCAGCCGTCGGCGATCGATTGCGCCGAGGACTGGGGACAATATTGCCGGAACGATGCCGTTGCCAGACACGGATCCAGCATCGGCGACAGCAGGATCTGGCCCTTGAGATCGGTCAGATACTGGTCTCGCGCCATCAGCGCGGCCCCGGCGGCGACATTGCCGCCAGCCTCTTCGCCGGCCACGAACAGCGACGACTTCTTGTGTGCGAACTGGGGGCAGCGCGCGCGCATCGACGACAGCATGGCATAGGCGACGTCGAGCGCCGCGGGAAAGGGATTGAGGCAGGCCGCGGAATATTCCGGAGAGATCACCACCGCTCCGGCTGCCGCGAGTGCCTCGGCGACGCGCTCGCCGGCGGCGATCGTTCCGCCGACGAAGGAGCCGCCATGCAGGTGCAGCACGATCGGCGGCGGATTGAGCAGGGTCTCGCCGCGGTAGACGCGTGCCGTGCACGAGCCTTGGCCCGTCTGCATCGTCTCCACTTTGAACTGTTCGCCCATCTCTCTTGCCTTCGGCCCGAGCCAAACCCACATGTGGCGACATAACGCCACGATGGGAGAATAGCATTGTCTTCTGTCTGGAATAGTCTTTTCAATCTGATTACACTATTCGTATTCTCGAACAATTACGGCTCTTGAAAATGGACCAGCTCACGGCCATGCGCGCGTTTCTCCGGGTCGTCGAAACCGGAAATTTCACCCGCGCTTCCGCTTCGCTGAATATGCCCAAGGCGACATTGACCAATCTTATCCAGGGATTGGAGGCGCATCTGCGCACAAAACTTCTGAACCGCACCACCCGCCGGGTGCTGGTGACGCCCGATGGCGCGCTCTACTACGAACGCGCTGCCCGCCTTTTGACCGACCTCGACGAACTCGACGGCAGTCTTTCGAGCGCCCAGACCCTGCCGAAGGGACGGCTCAGGGTGGAGATGGCCAGCGCGATCGCCAACCTGATCGTCATTCCGGCCCTGCCGGAGTTCCACAAGCGCTACCCCGACATCCAGATCGATCTTGGGGTCTCCGACCGGACGGTCGACTATGTGGCGGAGAATGTCGACTGCGCCATTCGTGTCGGCGCGCTCACCGACCAGTCCTTGATCGCGCGCCGCATCACCGAGATGAGTTTCGTCGCCTGCGCAGCCCCCGACTATCTCTCGCGCCACGCGGTCCCGCAGCACCCCTCTGATCTCTCGAAGAACTGCTATGTCGTCGGCTATTTCCGGCCGCAGACCGGGCAGCAGTTGCCGTTCTATTTCAAGCGCGGCAACGAGGAGATCGAGGTGAACGGTCGCTACGCCGTGGCGGCGAACGAGGCCACCACCTATCTTGCGGCGGCGCGCGCCGGCCTCGGCGTCATCCAGGCGCCGCGTTTCATGGTGCGGGACGACCTCGAGACCGGTGCCATGCGGCCGGTGCTGGAGGATTGGGAGGTCGAGCCCATGCCGATCTATCTCGTCTATCCGCCGAACCGGCACCTCAGCAGCCGCCTGCGTGTCTTCGCCGATTGGGTGGTCAAGATCGTCGCCCAGTCGCAACTCGACGCCGCCTGACCATCACGCGCGCTGGCTCGATGCCGTGCATGATCCGCGTTGTGCTGAGCGTCGTGCGCTGGTGCCGAGACGCCTTTCCCGGTCTTCGGCGTAATAAAAAAGGCGCCGCGATCCGATCGCAGCGCCTTCTTGATTGGCTTTGGAGTTGCCGTCGCCGGGCTCAGCCCTGGCGGTTCTTGGCATTGCCCTTGGGCTTGGTCTTGGGCTTGAAGCCACCGTCCTTGCCCGCGTCCGGCTTGCCCTTCTTCTTGTTGGCCCAGGGCTTGTCGGCGGCCTTTGCCGGCGGCCGGTCCTCGGTATAGGCCGGCCCTTCGGAATAACCGGGCTTCTTGTCGAACTTGCGCTTCGGCTTGAAGTCGCCGCGGTCGTCGCCACGGGCCGTGTCGTCAGAATAGGGGCGCTTCTTGCCGAAGCCCGCCTTGTCCTTGGAGAAATTCGGCTTGTCCCTGGAGAAGCTCGGCTTTTCCTGCCGTTGCTGCGAGAGATCCGGCGCGCCGGCGAGCGGCTTCACGCGGATGCCTTTTTCCAGCATCTTGTCCTTGCCGATCGCCGACAGGAACCGTTCGGCACCCTCGGCGGTCATTTCGACGAAGGTTTCTTCCTGCTGCATGCGGATCGCACCGATGTCGCGCTTGGTCAGCTTGCCGTGACGGCAGAGCATCGGGATCAGCCAGCGCGGCTCGGCACTCTGCTTGCGGCCGACGGACAGCGAGAACCAGCTGCCGTCGCTGAAATCCGCGCGCTCGGCGCCGAAATCCTCGCGCGGTCCACGATCTTCGCGCGGCGCGCGTTCGTCGCGGCGCGGCTTGGCGCCGACGGCGACCTCGATCAGGTCTTCCGGAGCCGACCGGCCTGAACGGAACTGGCGTACGAAGGCGGCGGCCATCTGCTCGGCGCCGTGGCGCTCGAGCAGCGCTGCGACGATCGCCTGCTCGTCTTCGCGGATCGGCTCGGCAAAGCTCGTATCGGCGAGCAGCCGCTCGTCGTCACGTTGGCTGACCTCGTCGGCCGATGGCGGGCGCGCCCAGGTCGCGGTGATCCGGCCGCCGTCGAGCAGGCGCTCGGCCTTGCGGCGCTGGTTGACCGGAACGATCAGGGCGCTGACGCCCTTCTGGCCGGCGCGGCCGGTGCGGCCGCTGCGGTGAAGCAGCGTCTCGGAGTTGGTGGGCAGGTCGGCGTGAATGACCAGTTCCAGGCCCGGAAGGTCGATGCCGCGGGCAGCGACGTCGGTGGCGATGCAGACGCGGGCGCGGCCGTCGCGCATGGCCTGCAGCGCATGGGTGCGTTCGTTCTGGCTGAGCTCGCCCGAAAGCGCCACCACCGAGAAGCCGCGATTGTTGAAGCGGGCGGTCAGATGGTTGACGGCGGCACGCGTCGAACAGAAGACGATGGCGTTGCGGGCTTCGTAGTAGCGCAGCACGTTGATGATCGCGTTTTCGCGGTCGTTCGGCGCAACCGTCAGCGCACGGTATTCGATGTCGACATGCTGCTTCTGTTCGGAAGCGGTGCTGATGCGCACGGCGTCGCGCTGGTAGTTCTTGGCAAGCGTCGCGATCGACTTCGGCACGGTCGCCGAGAACATCAGCGTGCGACGATCATCCGGAGACTCTTCGAGAATGAATTCGAGGTCTTCGCGGAAGCCGAGGTCGAGCATCTCGTCGGCTTCGTCGAGCACGATGGCGCGCAGCGCGGAGATGTCGAGCGAGTTGCGGCGGATGTGGTCGCAAAGGCGACCGGGCGTGCCGACGACGATGTGGGCGCCGCGCTCCAGGGTGCGCTTCTCGGTGCGCATGTCCATGCCGCCGACGCACGAAGCGATCGTCGCGCCGGTCTCACCGTAGAGCCATTCAAGCTCGCGCTTGACCTGCAGCGCCAGTTCGCGCGTCGGTGCAATTGCGAGCGCCAGGGGGGCACCCGCATGCCCGAAGCGGCGTTCGTCGCCAAGCAGCGTCGGCGCCAGCGCCAGGCCGAAGGCGACGGTCTTGCCGGAGCCGGTCTGCGCCGAAACCAGGGCGTCGCGGCCGGCGAGTTCCGGATCGCGCATCGCCTGTTGAACCGGCGTCAATTCGTTGTAACCGCGTTTTGCCAACGCCTCGGCGATCGCAGGCGCGATCCCTTCGAATTCAGTCATATCTTGTCTTTCGGATATCGGTCGTAGAGCCCAGGACGAACGGATCGTCTCGGCGCCAATTGCCGCGGCCAACACGTCGCGGGCCTGTCATGGCGCGCTACATACGCGCTCGCGCGGTTCTTGTACAGGGGCGAAGGCTTCAGGGGCCGGGTTCGTCGCTGCGCGCGCCGAATTCGTTGGGCCCCTGATCGCCCGGCCAGAGGCAAAGGGCGATGAAGACGACCGGGCTCAAGACCGGGATAAATAGAGTGAGGGAAAGCGGGCCGGGATAGCCGATGTCGTGCAGGCGCTTGATCGCCAGCAGCGCGATGGAGGGTAGCGAGACGAGGCTCGAGACGACGAATGCCAGCGTCCAGAGCGCCAGCACCGTCTCGTTGCCCTCGTTGGCGACCATCCGGGCGACCATGAAGCCGCCGATCAGGAACCAGAACAGCCAGGAGAGAAAGAAGGGCAGGCGGCCGATGCGACCGGAGGGGCTGAAGAACAGCCAGGTCATGCTCGGCTGCGGCCCCTCCGGTGTCATCGCAATCAGTCCCGAAGCAGTTCGTTGATGCCGGTCTTCGAGCGGGTCTTTTCGTCGACGCGCTTGACGATGACAGCGCAATAGAGGTTCGGCGCCGGCTGGCCGTTGCCCATGGTCGAGCCCGAAGGCATCGAGCCCGCGACGACGACCGAGTAGGGCGGCACTTCGCCATAGGTCACTTCGCCGGTGGCGCGGTCTACGATCTTGGTCGACTTGCCGATGAAGACGCCCATGCCGAGGACGGAACCTTCGCGCACGATGCAGCCTTCGACGACTTCCGAGCGGGCGCCGATGAAGCAATTGTCCTCGATGATCGTCGGGCCGGCCTGCATCGGCTCCAGCACGCCGCCGATGCCGACGCCGCCGGAAAGGTGCACGTTCTTGCCGATCTGGGCGCAGGAGCCGACGGTCGCCCAGGTGTCGACCATCGTGCCTTCGCCGACATAGGCGCCGAGATTGACGAAGGAGGGCATCAGGATGGCGTTGGGGGCGATATAGGCCGAACGGCGCACGACGCAGTTCGGAACGGCGCGGAAGCCGGCCTTCTCGAACTCGTTGACGCTCCAGCCGTCGAACTTCGAGGGCACCTTGTCCCACCAGACCGACTGGCCCGGGCCGCCCTTGACGATTTCCATCGGGTTGAGGCGGAAGGAGAGCAGCACGGCCTTCTTCAGCCACTGATTGACCGTCCAGTTACCGTCTTCGCCGCGCTGGGCGACGCGGACCTTGCCGCTGTCGAGCAGGTTCAGCGCCGTCTCGACGGCATCGCGCACCGCGCCGCGGGTTCCGGTGTTGACGGAATCGCGGTCTTCAAAGGCGGCTTCGATCGTCTGCGACAGGGAGGCGAGGTCGTGGTTCGTCATCGGAATTCCTTAAAGTTCGGCGGTTATCCTGCGAAAGCTCTACTGCATAAATCCGAAAATCGGAATCGATTTAAGGACAAAATTATGCAGCAGATCTAGCTGCTGCAGCGACCTTGATATGTCCCGAGCGGCAGCGGCTGCACGACATGATCCTGAAAAGTTGAAGGGCTTTTCAGGTCGCCGCAGTGGCCGGGGCTTGGCAAACTGAGGCGAACACGGCACTACAGCGCCGCGTGCCCGTTCGGGATACGCAAGGGCGCCGCAGCGCGCTGCTGCGCTTGCGACCTTCATGACCGAGGATTGAGGATAGGACGCGTCTGGACGAGATGCCGATTGTCCGGAACGCGACGGGAAAGACGAGAATATGGCACGCATGAAGAAGCGCGCTCTGCGCCGCAAAGATGGGGTCTGGGATCCGCTGGCCGACAGCTCGCAGAGCCGGCAACGCGCACAGACCGTTCCGGTCACGCCGCAATCGGCTTCGCCTTCCTATCGCCTCGCCTATATCGACGACGATTTTCTCTGCCGCGAGGAGCTGCGCCCGATCCGGCTGCAGCTCGAACTCTTAAAGACCGAAATGATGCTGGAGGAGCGCGGCATCAACTCCACCGTCGTCATGTTCGGCGGCGCTCGCATTCCCGAGCCCGGCGGCGACGCCTGGGCGGCGAAGAACGAAACGCAGCGTAAGAACCTCGAAGCCGCCTCGGTCTATTACGAGGAAGCACGCAAGTTCGCGCGGCTCTGCTCCGAGCATTCGGCCAAGCTGCACTACAAGGAATATGTCGTCGTCACCGGCGGCGGGCCGGGCGTGATGGAGGCGGGCAATCGCGGCGCCGATGATGTCGGCGCGCCGTCGATCGGCCTCAACATCGTGCTGCCGCACGAGCAGGCGCCCAACCGCTACGTGACGCCGGAACTGTCGTTCAACTTCCACTATTTCGCGATCCGTAAGATGCATTTCCTGCTGCGGGCGAAGGCCGTCACCGTTTTCCCCGGTGGCTTCGGCACACTGGACGAACTGTTCGAGACGATGACGCTGATGCAGACCGGGCGCCTGGCGCTGGTTCCGCTTATTCTGTTCGGGGAAAAGTTCTGGCGCTCGATCGTCAATTTCGAGGCGCTCGCCGAATTCGGCACGATCGCGCCCAACGATGTCGATCTGGTCCAGTTCGTCGAAACGGCCGATGAAGCCTGGGATATCATTTCCCGCTTCTACGAAACGGTCGACCCGAAGTCCGTTCCGATGGCAAACGGCCGCCGCTGATCGCAGCGGTTCGAAAAAGCGCATAGCCCCTCGCGCGGGTTGCAAGGGGCTATGGGCTAGGCAGGAGCCTCTCCACCGGGCGGTGGGGAGAGAGAAGAGCTCCCGTCAGATCTTTTTGGTGAAGTCGGCCGCGTCGATGACGCCGTCGCCATTCTTGTCGCGCCGCTTGAACATCGCTTCGGCCGCGCTTGAAACTTCGCTGGCGCTCAGGGAGCCGTTGCTGTCGGTATCGACGCGCTTGAAGGCCTTCGGCTTGAGCCCAGGCAGCATGGCCGGGCGGGCTTCCTTCAGCTTGGCAAGGGCGGTCTCGCGCTCTTCGCCGGTCTTCGCCTTGGCGTCCTTCCAGGCCTTGCGCGCCTCGCGGAAGGCTTCGCGCTTCACCTTCATCTCTTCGGTGCTGATCTGGCCGTCGCCATTGGTGTCGAAGGTTTTGAAGTTGTCGGAGATCCGCGCCTGGAACTCGGTGAGCGAAACCTTCTGGTCCTTGTTGGTGTCGAGCCGCTCAATCATGCGCTGGCCGCGCTGCTCGGGCGTCATCTTATCGCGGGCGGCAAAGGAGGGGGAGGCCATTCCGGTGACGGCGACGGAGAGTGCAGCCACGCCGAGGATCAGGGTCTTGTTCGGCATCATGCGTCCTTTCGATCGGTTGTTTCTGATCGCAAGGATAGACGCAGGTGCAGCCGGCACCAGTTAAACTTTGGTAATTTAAGTCATTGGCCGAAAAGGGGTTTTTCGGCGGCGAAATTGTGTCGGGGCGCGCGCGACACCGTCTCTGCGGTGTTCCACCCGCGTCCGTTTTTCTAGAGATCCGTGAGGAGACGGCGCAGGAAGCCCGTGAGGTCTTCCGTCACGTAGTCGATCTGTTCGTCGGTGTCGTTCGACTTTTCCCAGGATTCCGCAAAGGTGTATTCGAGGTTCTGCGGCACCAGCAGCACAGTCTTCATGCCCAGCGCTTTCGGCACCAGGAGATTGCGCGGCAGGTCCTCGAACATGGCGGCATTGCGGGTATCGACCCGGTGCAGGCTCATGAACTTGTCATAGGTCTCGCCGGCGGGCTTCGGCACGAAATCGGCGGCGACGATGTCGAAGATGTCGTCGAAATGGTCGAGGATGCCGAGTGCCCGGGCCGTCATCTGCGCATGGGCAACACTGCCATTGGTGAAGATGAACTTGCGGCCAGGAAGCGACTTGATGGCCTCGCCGAGCGCCGGGTCGGCCGGAACGATCGAATAGTCGATCGCATGCGCCTGCTCGAGGAACTCGTTCGGATCGATGCCGTGATGGACCATCAGGCCTTTGAGCGTCGTGCCGTGGTCGCGGTAGTAATCCTTCTGCAGCTTCTTGGCGTCGGCCGGCTCCAGCGACAAAAGCTTCGCCACATAGGCCGTCATGTTGCGGTCGATCTGCGCAAACAGGTTGACGTGGTGCGGATAGAGCGTGTTGTCGAGGTCGAACACCCAGTCGGTGACATGGGCGAATTCGGAGCGGGTCGGCAGGCGGTCGAGCTTTTTCATGACCGCCTTATGACACGGCCAACCGTGGCGGCAAACGGGAAAATAGCGATGCGGGGTGCGGGGGGCGTAATGCTCGCGCATAGATTAGCGCTTTGAATTGGCAGTTGTGCGTGGCATCTTCCGGCTCGCGCGGTTTTTGGCTCGGGGACGCGGATGCCAATGTCTGACGAAGTGTTTTATCTGCTCTTTCTGTTCGGATTTTACACGTTCACGGTCGTCACCTATTTCGCGCTCGGCCATGGGATCACATGGCTCAACGAGCGAAACCCCGAGCGAAAGATCCAGAAGGGACGCGGCTCCGACAAACGCCGCAGCGCCGAGATCCGCCAGAGCCTCAAATCGATGTTCAGCGCCTGCCTGCCGCTGACGATCGGGCTTTACGCCCAGCAGAAGGGCTGGGCGCCGGCGCCCTGGACGCTCACCTGGTGGAACGCCCTGCCGCTCTTCGTGCTCAGCATGATCCTCTACGATGCCTGGTTCTATTTTATGCACCGGCTGCTGCACACCAAGTGGCTCTATCCGCTGCATGCCCTGCATCATAAAAGCGTCGCACCAACAATCTGGAGCACCTATTCGGAAGACGTCGTCGACAACTTCCTGCTTCAGAGCTTTTCGGCCGTCGTCGTTTTCGTCGTGCCGTTTCCGCCGCTGGTGCTCGTCGCCCATCGGCTGTTCGAACATTTCAACGGCATGATCGGACATTGCGGCTTTGAATATTTTGCCGCTTCGACTGCGCGCTACCCGTCTCCGCTGCTGTGCACGACGTTCCATGATCAGCACCATTCGGGCTTCAGGTACAATTACGCCAACTACTTCTCCTTCTGGGACCGTGTGCTCGGGACGCTCGCGCCCAATTACGATCAGCGTGTGAAGACCTTCGAGGACGAAGCGCCGCGGATCACGATCAGCGAGGGCACCGAACTCGCAGAGGCGCGGGAACGGGCAGAGTAGCGGTCGGTCCGTTAGGTGGTCCTTGGCAATGAGCCGGCCTGCATGCTAGCTCGAAACGATGGAAACCTGGGTCCTCATCACCATCGCCGCGGCCTTCCTTCAGAATGTCCGCTCCGCAATGCAGAAACACTTGAAAGGCGTCATGGGCACGACGGGTGCGACCTTCGTGCGCTTCGGCTTCGGCCTGCCGTTCGCCTTCCTCTATCTCCTTGTGCTCTGGCAGGTGGTGGGCCGTCCGCTGCCGGTGCCGAATGGCACATTCTTCCTCTGGGCGGTGATCGGGGGGCTTGCGCAGATTGCCGCGACCTTCCTGCTCGTCCATCTCTTCTCCTTCCGCAACTTCGCCGTCGGCACCGCCTATTCGCGCACCGAGCCGGCGCAGGCGGCTCTCTTCGGTCTGATCTTCCTCGGTGAAAAGGCGAGCGAGGGTACGCTGGTGGCGATCGCCATCTCGGTCGTCGGCGTGATGCTGATTTCGGTGGCGCGCACGACCCTGAGCGCGCGCACGCTGGTGACCTCCGTATTCTCGCGCACGGCCGGCATCGGCCTGCTGTCCGGCACCTTCTTCGGCCTTTCGGCCGTCGCCTACCGTTCGGCGTCGCTCGCACTGGCGCCGAGCCTGCCGGCACCCGACTACATGATGCAGGCAAGCTTCACGCTTGGCTTCGTCATCCTCCTGCAGACCGTCGTCATGCTGATCTGGATCGTGCTGCGCGAGCGCGACGAGCTACCGCGCATCGCGGCCGCCTGGAAGCCGGCCTTTGTTGTCGGCTTCGTCGGCGCGTCTGCCTCCTTCGGCTGGTTCATGGCGATGACCCTGCAGCAGGCGGCCGTCGTCAAGGTCGTGGCCCAGGTGGAAATGCTCTTCACCTTCGCCTCGTCCTTCTTCATCTTCCGGGAATGGATCAACCGGCTGGAGCTTTTGGGCTGCCTCCTGATCGTGCTTGGCGTCGTAATGCTGGTCCTCATCTGAAGACGGGCGCTGATCTCACAAAATAGACGCCCGAAAACCGGCGTCGCCCGACCCCGCGGCGTGCTAGAACGGCAGCATGTTGTTCGATCTCCCCTCCGATGACACGCTCTACGATGCACTGATTGCGCGCAGCAGCGACTACGAAGGTTCCGCCTTCGTCTGCGTCAAGACAACAGGCGTCTTCTGCCGCCTGTCTTGCCCCGCCCGCAAGCCGAAGCGGGAGAATACGATCTTCGTCGGCTCGATCGGAACCTGCCTGGAGACGGGCTTCCGCCCCTGCCAGCGGTGCCGGCCGCTTGCCACCTTCGGCGCCAAGGACCCGCTCGTCCAGGAGCTTCTGCAGGCACTGGAAGCGGCGCCCGAGCGGCGCTGGAGCGAGGACGATCTCGTTCGCCGCGGGCTCGATCCGTCGACCGTCCGGCGTGCCTTCAAGCGCGCGCTCGGCATTACCTTCCTCGATCTCGCGCGGCATCGCCGCCTGGGGCTCGCCGCCCGCCAGCTCGCGGACGGCGGGCGGGTGATCGATGCGCAGCTCGAGGCCGGCTATCAATCGCCGAGCGGCTTTCGCGCCGCCTTCCAGCGCCTGCTCGGCGATGCGCCGGCGGCAGCCCAGGGGAGGGCGCTGCTCTCGTCCGACTGGATCGAAACGCCGATCGGGCCGATGGTCGCGGTTGCCGATGCGACGCACCTCCATCTGCTGGAGTTCCACGAACGCAAGGCGCTGCCGACGGAACTGGAGGCGCTGAAGCGCGCGACGCGCTCGGCCATCGTTCCCGGCCGGACGACGCCGATCGACCAGATCGAAGGCGAGCTGAAGAGCTATTTCGCCGGCGAGGCGAGCGGATTTCAAACCCCGCTTGCGCCTGGGGGGACGCCCTTCGAGCGCAACGTCTGGGCGAAGCTCGTGAAGATTCCCGCCGGCGGAACGCGTTCCTATGGTGACATTGCCCGCGAGGTCGCTACCATCCAGTCCGCTCGTGCGGTCGCCAAGGCCAACGGTTCCAACCGGATCGCCATCGTCATTCCGTGCCACCGTTGCCTCGGCGCGGATGGTTCGTTGACCGGCTACGGCGGCGGGCTATGGCGCAAGCAATGGCTGCTTCGGCACGAGGCGAAGATGAAACCAGTCAGCCTATTGGTGGAGGAAACGCAATGAACCAGAAGGAAAAGGCGCTCGCCTTTGCCGCCCTGCATAAAAAGGGCGACCCGGTCGTGCTCTACAATATCTGGGACGCCGGCAGCGCCAAGGCGGTGGCCGAAGCCGGGGCCAAGGCGCTTGCGACCGGAAGCTGGTCGGTGGCCGCCGCCCACGGCTTTGGCGACGGCGAGAAGGTGCCGCTGGCATGGCTTTCCGATATCGCGCGCCTGATCGTGGCTTCGACCGACCTGCCCGTCAGCATCGATTTCGAGGGCGCCTATTCCGACGACCCGGCGACCGGTGCCGCCAATGTCTCGCGCATCCTTGACGTCGGCGCCATCGGCATCAATTTCGAGGACCAGATCGTTGGCAAGGGCGGCGTGCACCCGGTCGAAAAGCAGGCGACGCGCATCCGCGCCATCCGCGAGATGGCCGACCGGCGCGGCATCCCCCTGTTCATCAACGCCCGCACCGATCTCTTCCTGCAGGAGGGTGACGAGAACCGGCATGCCGGCCTCGTCGTCGAGGCGATTGCCCGCGGCAAGGCCTATGCCGAAGCCGGCGCCAGCGGCTTCTTCGTGCCGTGGCTGGTGGACGAGGCGCTGATCGCCAAGGTCTGTGCTGCCTCTAGCCTGCCCGTCAACATCATGATGCGACCGACCGCACCCGACCTGAAGGCGCTCGCCCGCGCCGGCGTCTCGCGCGTCAGCTATGGCCCGGGGCCGTATCGCGTGATGATGGAGAAGCTGAAGGCGGCGGCGACCGAGGTCTACCAGAGCTGATCGGATCTCGCTGTTCAAAACAAAAGCGGGAGAGGGCCGATGCCTTCTCCCGCTTTTTTGTTTGAAGCGATGGTTGCTGAAGCCGATCAGGGCACGATCAGCGTGCCGGCGCCGCGCTCGGTGAAGATTTCGAGCAGCACCGAATGGGCGGTCTTGCCATTGAGGATGACGACGCCCTGGACGCCCGCCTTGATCGCGTCGATGCAGGTCTCGACCTTCGGGATCATGCCGCCGGAGATCGTGCCGTCGGCAATTAGTGCACGCGCCTGGGAAACCGAGAGTTCCTTGATCAGGTTGCCCTGCTTGTCGAGCACGCCCGGAACGTCCGTCAGGAACAGCAGGCGCGTGGCGTTGAGCGCGCCGGCAATCGCGCCGGCAAAGGTATCGGCGTTGATGTTGTAGGTGTGGCCGTCACGGCCCGGCGCCACCGGCGCGATCACCGGGATCATTTCCGAGCGGGCAAGCAGGTCGATCAGCGTGCGGTCGACTTCGACCACTTCGCCGACGAAGCCGAGATCGAGCACGCGCTCGATGTTGCTGTCCGGATCCTTGATGGTCTTGCGCGCCTTTTCGGCGAAGACCATGTTGCCGTCCTTGCCACAAAGGCCGATCGCCCATTCGCCTGTTTGGTTGATGAGTGCGACGATCTCCTTGTTGATCGAGCCGGCCAGCACCATCTCGACGATCTCGACGGTCTTTTCGTCGGTGACGCGCAGGCCGCCTTCGAACTTCGATTCGATGCCCATCTTCGTCAGCATCGCGCCGATCTGCGGGCCGCCGCCATGCACGACGATCGGGTTGACGCCCGACTGTTTCAGAAGCGCGATGTCGCTGGCAAAAGCGCGGCCGAGCTCGCTGTTGCCCATGGCGTGGCCGCCATATTTGACGACGATCGTCTTGTTTTCGTAGCGCTGCATGTAGGGCAGGGCCTGGGTGAGCAGGCGTGCCTGGATTTCACTTTCATTGGCGGACATGGCGGACCCTCGAAAAATACCGGCTGCTGTTTAGCGCAAGTTCCGGACCGAGGGAATGATCGGCGAACAAGATAAAGCCGGAATGACGGAACGGCTGGCACATTGTGATCAGCGCCCTATCTCCGTTCGTGAACGAGGCTTTGGGGCGCGCACTGGATGATGGACGAGGACATAGCCGGGCTGCTCGGCCGCATTTCGCTCGGCGACCGCGATGCCTTTTCCGAACTCTATCGCCAGACCAGCCCGAAACTCTTCGGCATCTGCTTGCGTATCCTTGCAAACAGGAGCGAAGCGGAAGAAGCCCTGCAGGAAATCTACGTCAAGATCTGGCAGCGCGCCGGGCGTTTCGCGCAAGGACAGGCGTCGGCGGCGTCCTGGCTGGCGGCGATCGCGCGCAATCAGGCGATCGATCTCATCCGGGCGCGCAAACCAGCCGCCAACGTGATTGACGAAGCCTACGATTTGGCTGATCCTGCTGCCGATCCGGAAAAATCGGCAGTGGTGAAAGCGGAGGGCAGGCGGATCGACGCCTGCATGGAGGAGCTTGAAAAAGACCGCGCGGAAGCGGTGCGGCGCGCCTATGTCGAGGGCCTGAGCTACCAGGAACTGGCTGACGTCTTCGCGGTGCCGCTGAACACGATGCGGACTTGGTTGAGGCGCAGTCTCCTGAAGTTGCGAGAGTGTATGGAGCGATGACAACACCAACCCCAGAGGGCCGGGACTTTCGCCGCGACGAGGTGATTGCGGGCGAGTACGTGCTCGGCGTGTTGTCTGCCGACGATCGCCGCAAGGTCGAAGCCCGGCTTGCCTCCGATCGCAACTTCGCCGCCATGGTCGACCGCTGGCAGAGCAACCTATCCTCCTTCGACGAAGCCTACGATCCGGTGGTGCCTCCACCCAGGACCTTCGCCGCGATCGAGCGGCAACTGTTCGATACGTTTCGGCCGGAGCCTGCGCGGTCCCGCGGGCTGTGGCATTCGCTGGCGCTCTGGCGTGGGTTGGCGCTGGCCTCGCTCGCCGCGCTGATGGTGATGGCCGCCTCCATGGCCGGCCTGTTCGAGACGCCCTCGACCGGTGCTTCGCTCGTTGCAGAGCTTACGGGCAAAGGGGCCGCCATCGATCTCGTCGCCCGCTTCGACCGGGCATCGGGCCGCCTGCATGTAACGCCGGTGGCCGCCAGCCAGGCGGAACAGAAATCCCTCGAACTCTGGCTGATCAACGGCAGCAATCCGGCGATTTCGCTCGGTGTTTTGCCGCAGACCGGGGAAGGCGAAATCGCCGTGCCGTCAACGTTCCGCTCGAGGATCTCCGCCGGTTCGGTTCTTGCCGTCAGCGTCGAGCCGCTCGGCGGTTCGCCAACCGGCGTGGCCACTGGACCGATCATCGCGCTCGGCAAGGCGCGAAACCTCTGATCACAGCAGCCTATTAAATATCGTTATTTATCAGTCGGCTAACTTTCCCCGCGAATTCCTGAAACTCTTTCTGTCGTCCTTCCGTTGCTTGTCCTGTTCCCCGCAGGGAACGGCAGCTTCGGCGGGCGGCGCTATGCCGCCTCCCTCAACAGGAAGGAAGAGAAGATGTTCACGTCTGCCATCCGCTTGGTCGCAACAGCGTCCGTCCTCGCAGCAAGTGCATTCGTCGCCCACGCCGAAAATCCGATGGTCGGCGGCGCGCCGATGTATGCGGAGAAAAACATTGTCGAAAACGCGGTCAATTCCAAGGATCACACGACGCTGGTCGCCGCCGTCAAGGCCGCCGGCCTGGTGAAGACGCTGGAGGGCAAGGGGCCATTCACGGTGTTTGCGCCGACGAATGCCGCCTTTGACGCACTGCCGGCCGGTACTGTCGACACGTTGCTGAAGCCGGAAAACAAGGACAAGCTCGCCAAGGTCCTGACCTGCCATGTGGTTGCCGCCGACGCGATGTCGGCGACGATTGCCGAGATGATCAAGAAGGACGGCGGCGAGCATGACGTCAAGACGGTCGGGGGCTGTGTGCTGAAAGCCAGGGAAGATGGCGGCAAGCTGATGCTGACCGACGAAACCGGCGGTACCGCGACGGTAACGATCGCCGACGTCAAGCAGTCGAACGGCGTCATCCACGTGATCGACAAGGTTCTCCTGCCGAAAAGCTGACCCTCTGTAGCGCCGGGCCGCTGCCAGCGGCCTGGCGCATCTGTCTACGGGATGGCTTTTCGCCGCGTCACGACGCTTTGAACGGCATTGTTTTGCAGTGCCTCCGTCCGGGCGATATCGTCGATCTCGACATCCGACAAATCGACAACTTACAGCGCACCGCACGAATGATCGTAAAGCGCTTTAGGTCAGGTAGGAGGTTATCATGATCAGCCGGCGCGTCTTCCTGATGGCAGGCACGGCATTGGCCGCAGCATTCGCGGTTCGCGGCCTCACGCCGCTGGCATGGGCTGCGGGAACGGAGACCTTCGAAGTCGTCAAATCCGATGCCGAATGGCGGGCGATCCTCACCGACGACCAGTACCGAATCCTGCGGCACGAGGATACGGAGCGCCCCTTTACCAGCGCGCTCAACCACGAAAAGCGCAAGGGCACGTTTCAATGCGCCGGCTGCGCGCTACCGCTCTATTCGTCCGCGGCGAAATATGACAGCGGCACGGGCTGGCCAAGCTTCTGGCAATCGCTCCCCAATGCCGTGGCGACACGGGAAGACAATTCGCTGCTCATGACCCGGACGGAATGCCATTGTCGCCGTTGCGGCGGCCACCTCGGTCACGTCTTCGACGACGGCCCGCCACCGACCGGCAAGCGCCATTGCATCAATGGCTTGGCGCTTGCCTTCGCGATGTCTCGATAAGCCAGCCGGACGACTAGGCGCCGGCAGGCGGCGTAGCCGGTGCTGCGCCGGAGAGGGCTGCCTGCAGCTTCTGCTCCTGTTCTGGCGAAAGCGACGTCTTCAGCACGCGGCCGCGCAGGTCGGGGAATTCGGCGAGAACCTTTTCCGGCTGAACCTTGCGCACCAGGATGAACAGAGCGGAGGAATTGTTCGGGATGGTGTTGCCGAGCGACTTGATGAATTCGTCGTCGATGCCGTAGTCGCTGAGCGACCCCGAAAGAGCGCCGGCACCCGCGCCAAGCGCGCCGCCGATTGCAAAGCCCGCCAGCGGATTGAGGAACAGAAGGCCGACCAGGCCGCCCCAGAGCGAGCCGGAGAGCAGGCCCGAGGTGGCGCCGACGGCCGTCAGGTTGAGGCTCTGCTTCAGGTGGACCTTGCCTTCGGTGTCGCGCACGACGACCACCGCATCCTCGAGGTCGATCAGATATTCCTTCTTCAGCCCGGCGAGCCGGACCAGAACCCTGTCAGCCTCCTCGGGGGAATCGAACCCGACAACGATCAAATCGGACATGTCTCACTCCTATCTCTGGCCGCGCCACCGTTCTGGGCGCAACGCAGAGATAGAGCGGATTGCATGTCGGGGTAGTGACAGAGATCAAAGACAGAGGATTGGCAGCGGTTGTCGAGGCCGCGCCGCCCCGGGTTTGTCCCGCGGGTTCCGCTAGTGGGCAATCGCCGTGGCGATCGCGGCCCGCAGTTCCTCGAGACCTTCCCCCTTTTCCGAAGAGGTCGAAAGGACCTCCGGATAGGCCGCCGGATGCTTCTTGATCTTTTCGAGCGTCTCGGCGACCAGCCGCGGTACGCCGGCGGCCTTGATCTTGTCGGTCTTGGTCAACACGAGCTGATAGGAGACCGCTGCCTTGTCGAGCAGGTCGAGCACCTCGTCGTCGTTCTTCTTGATGCCGTGACGGCTGTCGATCAGCACATAGACGCGCTTCAGCGTCGAGCGGCCGCGCAGATAGTCGAAGACGAGTTTCGTCCAGGCATCGACCTGGTCCTTCGGCGCCTGGGCATAGCCGTAGCCGGGCATGTCGACGAGCGCCATCGGCGGCAGGTCGTCGGCCTCGCCGGAAAAACCGTCCGGCACGAAGTAGTTGAGTTCTTGCGTGCGGCCAGGGGTATTGGAGGTTCTCGCCAGGCCCTTGTGGCCGACCAGCGCGTTGATCAACGACGATTTGCCGACGTTCGAGCGACCGGCAAAGGCAATCTCGGCCGGTCCTTCGGGTGGCAGGAATTTCATGGCGGGAACGCCGCGAATGAAAATCCACGGCCGGCCGAACAACGGCTTGTCGTCTTTGGGTCTGGTATCGGCCATCGGCGGTCGGTCCTTCATCGAGAAAGTCCTTGGCTTCAAGGTTTTGGCCGTGGATGTCAAGGCGTCGGCGTGCGGACCGGCCGTGTGGGGATGGTTTGCGTCCGCCGGAATTCGTTGAGCAAGTAGGCAAGCAACGCCAGAAGAATGAAGGTGCCGCCGACGATCGTCCGGCTGCTCGGCACTTCGCCATGGATGATCGCGACCCAGAGCGGCCCCAGCACGGTTTCCGCCGTCCCGAGCAGTGCGGCCAGCGCCGAGGGCACCAGCCGGGCGCCGGTGACGAAGAGCGCCATGCCAAGCCCGAGGTTGAAGGCGCCGAAGACGAAGAGCAGCGCGAGTTCGCCTCCGCTCACCGCCAGGCCCGATGATTGGCTGGCGGCAATGCCGCTTGCGGCAAAGCAGCCGAAGCAGGTGGCGGGCGTCATGCGCACATGCGGGTAGCGGCGGGTAATGACGGTTGCCAGTGCGAACACGACGGGGATCAAGAGCGCCAGCGCGTCGCCGACCGGTGACATTGTTCCGGTCAGGCTTTCCGACACCATGATCCCGACGCCGAAGATGACCGCGGTGATCGCCCCCCACGTGAAGCGGGAGACCCGTTCGCGAAACAATACCCAGCTCATCAGCGCTGCAAACAGCGGCACACCGGCGCCGAGCAGAACGACATTGGCGATCGTCGTGTAGGAGATCGCAATGATGAAGGACGTCGAGGCGATGGTGAAACAGAGCCCGACGGCGATGCCCGGCCAGCCCATGCCCTTGAACAGCGCCACCGTGCCGCGCGGTCCGTCGCGCACCAGCATGAAGGCGAGCAGGAACAGGCCGGCGAACAGGCAGCGCCAGAAGACGATCGTCCAGCTGTCGGAAATGTGCAGGAAGCGCGCAATGGCCCCGCCGAAGCTCCAGAAGAAGGCCGAGCCGAAGACGAGCAGGGCGCCAAGCTTCTCGTTGGCGGCAAACGGGGCGGAAGTGGCCGACGGGTCGGTCATGGCAAGTTGTCCTGGAGCAGGGGGACGCTGATTTCAATAACGCCAGATGCCCGGACCGCACGCCCGCGTCAACGCCATCCGCGTGTCGCGCCGCGGCGTGGAAACAAAAAAGCCCCGGACCGAAGTCCGGGGCTCTGCGATTGTGGTGTCGGCCGGCGTCATTCCGCCGGTTTGGGTTTCTTCGAGAACAGGCCCTTCAGATTGTCGAAGAGCTCGATCTTCACGCCCTGGCGCTTCATGATGATCGACTGCTGCAGCACCGAAAGCGTGTTGTTCCAGGCCCAGTAGATCACGAGACCGGCCGGGAACGAGGCCAGCATGAAGGTGAAGACCACGGGCATCCAGGTGAACAGCATCGCCTGGGTCGGATCCGGCGGCGTCGGGTTCATGCGCATCTGCACGAACATGGTGACGCCCATGATGATCGGCCAGACACCGAGGTGCAGGAAGGCCGGACCGTCGAACGGCAGGAGGCCGAAGAGGTTGACGATCGTCGTCGGATCGGGCGCCGAAAGGTCGTGGATCCAGCCGAAGAACGGCGCGTGGCGCATCTCGATGGTGATGTAGATCACCTTGTAGAGCGCGAAGAACACCGGGATCTGGATGAGGATCGGCCAGCAGCCTGCCAGCGGGTTGATCTTCTCTTCCTTGTAGAGCTGCATCATCGCCTGCTGCAGCCCCATGCGGTCGTCGCCGAACTTCTTCTTCAGTTCCTCCATCTTCGGCTGAACCTTCTTCATGTTCGCCATCGATGCGTACTGCTTGTTGGCAAGCGGGAAGAACAGACCCTTGACGACGATCGTGGTGATCAGGATCGCGATGCCGAAGTTGCCGAACAGACGGAAGAAGAAATCCATCATTTTGAACATCGGCTTGGTGATGAAGTAGAACCAGCCCCAGTCGATCAGCTTGTCGAAGTTGGGGATCGAGTAGGCCACTTCATAGTTGTCGACGACAGGAACTTCCTTGGCGCCGGCAAAGACGAGGTTCTTGATTTCCGAGGACTGGCCAGGCGCGACCGTGATCGCGTCGCTCTTGTAGTCGCTCTGGTAGCGGGCGCGACCGTCGGTAAAGTGCGTGAAGCGGGTGTCGTAGGGGGTTGCCTGCGGCGGAACGATGGCCGCTGCCCAGTACTTGTCGGTGATGCCGAGCCAGCCGCCGGTAGCCTTGCCCGGCTCGACCGACTTTTCGTCTTCGATCTTGCCGTACTTCAGTTCCTGCAGGCCGTGCTCGCCAAGCACGCCGATGAAGCCTTCATGCAGCACGTAGACGCTCGGCGTCGTCGGCTTGTTGAAGCGGGTCACGCGGCCGTAGGAGGAAAGGCTGAGGGGCTCGGCTGCGCCGTTCTTGATGCTGTCGACCACCTGGAACATGTAATGTTCGTCAACCGAGATGGTGCGGTTGAACGTGACGCCCTTTTCGTTGGTGAAGGTCAGCGTCACCGGGGTTGCCGAGGTCAGTTTGTCGCCGCCCGAAAGCGTCCAGACGGTCTGCGGGCCGGGCACGGTGCCGGTCGCGTCGCTGCCGACATAGCCGATTTCGGCAAAGTAGCCGTCAGCGGTTTCAGCCGGGCTGAAAAGGGTGATGACCGGGCTCTTCGGATCGACCGTCTCGCGGTACTCCTTGAGCTTCAGGTCGTCGAAGCGGGCGCCGGTCAGGTTGATGGAGCCGGAAAGCGCCGGCGTGTCGATCGCAACGCGAGCCGACTTGGCAATCGCCTGGTCGCGGTTTTCACCGGCACCCGGGATTGCGCCGCCGCCCGGCAGGGCCTGGCCTGGCGTCTGCTGTGTCGGTGTTGCCGGCTGCGACTGTGCCTGCTGGGCCTGCAGCGCTTCCGCAGCGATGCGTTCCTTTTCAATCTTCGGATTGACGTAAAGGAACTGCCAGGCAATGAGGATCAGCACGGACAGGCCAATCGCCACGAAATAGTTGCGGTTTTTTTCCATCATAGTTTCCTGGAACCGGCCGGCGGCCGCTTCTGTTTCGGCTTGTTTTCGATGCGCTCGTGAAGGCCCCGGGTCAAGGCGTCGAAGGGAGCATTCAGGAGTTCGCGTCGGGCGACAATCACATAGTCGTGTCCGGGTTTCATTGCAAACCCGGCGGAAAGCCGCACCGCCTCTTTCAGGCGTCGGCGCATCCGGTTTCGCTCGACGGCATTGCCGTGTTTCTTGGTCACGGTGAAGCCGACGCGGGCTTCGCCTTCCGGATCGTTGCGGTCGAGCACTTCGAGGAGAAACAGGGGGCCTCTGCGGCCTTCTCCAGCCCGAACGGCCAAAAACTGCGGACGGCTTTTCAGCCGCCCGACAGTCGTTTTGTCTTTATCTGACGTCATGTGCCCGGACACTGGTTTCGGGCAGTTTCGGCTTAAGCCGAAAGACGCTTGCGGCCACGAGCCCGGCGGGCTGCGAGGACCTTCTGGCCACCCTTGGTAGCCATACGCGAACGGAAGCCGTGGCGACGCTTGCGGACAAGCTTGGACGGTTGGTAAGTACGCTTCATTTATTTAATACCGCGGTGTGCGGCCCTTCTTGGGTTTGCGTGTAGCAAGGAGCGTTTACGTTATCGGACATGGCTCCGCCATTTCGGGCAGGAGGGCTTGACCGGACGTGGGCGGCTTATAAGGGGAATTTTCCCGGAAAGTCAATTGCGGGCGGCGATTCAGTGGCGACAGCGCCGCAAAAAGCGCCGGTGCACCCGCCAATGGCGATCCGTCGGACCGCGAAAAGGAAGGTCAACTAGCCGAGATTGGTAAAGGGAGCCCTAACTGGATCTCCCCAGAATGCCGGTCGAGGCCGACGAGCTTTATTAACCACGCCTATTTTAGGGTCTTCCCGGTGCATATGGGGCGGCGGCATGTCCGATAATCGGACGCTCTCGTCACTCCGTGGAGGTCGGGATGAAAATACGCGGAAAGATCAATCTAATCGTCGGCATCATGAGCATGCTGGCGATCGCTGTGACCGGCATGTCGCTGGTGGCGGTCAACAAATACAACGAAAAATTCCATCAGTACGAGAACGTTGCGGAGCGCGCCTTCAATGCCGAGCGCCTCAACCGCCTGGTGACCGCGGTGGTGATGGAATCGCGTGGCATTTATGCCGCCCCGACCCTTGAGAAGGCAAAGCCCTTCGCCGAAGGCATTCGCAAGAATCTCGACAAGATCGATACGCTGCTCGCCGAGTGGCGCCTGCTGATCCCGGCTGAAACCATGGCCTCCTTCGACACGCTGGTCGCGCGCGCCGCGGAGTTCAAGGCTTTCCGCGTCGAGACCGCCCGTCTTGGCGAGGAAGTTTCGCCGCAGGCTGCCAACGAGCAGGGCAATACTGACGCCAATCGCGCCAACCGCAAGGCGTTCCAGGAGCAGATCGACGGCGTCGTCGACATCAACCTGAAGACGCTTGAAGTCGTGACGGCTGACGTTGCTGTCTTCGAGCGCGGCGTGATCATCACGATTCTTGCTATCGCTGGCCTTGGCCTCATCGCCGGCATAGGCGCGGCATTCTATATCGCCACCAACCATCTGAGCCGTCCGATCCTCGAGTTGACCGGCAAGATGAAGCAACTGGCTGGCGGCGATCTCACCGCAGACGTGCCCTTCGTGGGCCGCACGGACGAGATAGGCGAAATGGCCGAAGCCGTGCAGGTCTTCAAACAGAACGGCCTGGCCGTGCGCGACCTCAATGCGCAGGAAGCGGTGTTGCGTGAAAAGAGCGCCGACCTGCAGTCGAGCATCGGTGTCGTCGTTGCGGCCGCCGCCGCCGGCGATTTCACCAAGCGCATCGGCAAGGACTACGAGAACGACGACCTCAACCGCTTTGCTGGCAGCGTCAACGAGCTGGTCGGCAGCGTCGATGCCGGTATCGCCGAAACCCGCCGGGTGATCGCGAGCCTTGCGGCCGGCGACCTGACCCAGAGCATGAACGGCCACTACCAGGGCGCCTTCGCCGAGCTGCAGAAGAACGTCAACGAGACGCTCTCCACGCTGCAAAAGACGCTGCGCGAGGTCCGTGTGACGACCGACTCGATCAACGGCAATTCGTCCGAGCTGCGTTCGGCCGCCGACGATCTGTCGAAGCGGACGGAACAGCAGGCCGCCGCCCTTGAGGAAACGTCTGCAGCGCTCGATCAGATCACGGTCGCCGTCAAGAGCTCCACCGAGCGGGCGCAGGAAGCGACCGTCATGGTCAACGAGGCCAAGCACAGCGCCGCGCAGTCGGCAGCCGTCGTGCGCAACGCCGTCGACGCCATGGGCCGGATCGAGCAGGCCTCGAGCGAAATCGGCCAGATCACCAACGTGATCGACGAAATCGCCTTCCAGACCAACCTCCTGGCGCTGAACGCCGGTGTCGAGGCGGCCCGAGCAGGTGACGCGGGCAAGGGCTTCGCCGTCGTCGCGCAGGAAGTGCGCGAGCTCGCCCAACGTGCCGCAAGTGCCGCCAAGGATATCAAGTCGCTGATCTCCAAGTCTGGCAGCGAAGTGGCAACCGGTGTCCGCCTGGTGCAGGAGACCGGTTCGGCGCTTGGCGAGATCGAGGAACGGGTCCTGAAAATCAACGACCACATCCACTCGATCGCGACCGCCGCACGCGAACAGTCGACAGGCCTCAGCGAAGTCAGCACCGCCGTCAACCAGATGGACCAGGTGACCCAGCAGAACGCTGCCATGGTGGAAGAGGCGAATGCCGCAACCCACAAGCTCTCCGGCGAAGCCAACAATCTCGCCAGCCTGATCGCCTACTTCAAGGTCGACCATGTTGCCGCGCGGCCGATCGCCGTGGCCCGCGAGACGGCCCAGCCGGTCGCATCGCCGGCGCGGCGCATGATGGGCAACGTCGCCCGCGCCTTTGGCGGCGGCGGCGCCGCTGCGGCGGCCGCCAAGGACGATTGGGAAGAGTTCTGATCGGCGGCTTGCCTCGCCAGGTGATTGGAGCCCGCGGTGCCACAAGGTGCCGCGGGCTTTCTGCTTTTGAAGCCATCAAGACTTGCCCCTGATCATGGGCAGGGCTGTCGTCGTCGTCCGCAACGGCGCCACGCGAACTGTTCCCTGGGTGACTTACATCGATGCCAATTCTGTGCAGGTAGGTCGAGCCGAGGCGGCGGTGTGCCGAATTTTTCTTCGGCGATGCAAGGGGAGAAAGATGAGCGGGATGCGATCCTTGGTCATGATCGACGGCACGAGACGGAGAGATGGCCGCGCCTATGCCGCACCCTCCAAAGTCCGTCTGCGATTGGAAAAACGGCGGCCATCTCCTATTATGCGCTTCAGGCGCGATGCCCCATGGCCCGGATGTTCATACGGGGTCCCAGGCGTTTTGGTTGACGGGCAGGAAAGTTTTTAAGGCATGACGGAAGAAACACGTCCGGCGAAGGCAGGCGAGGCATTGAGAACCAGTGCCGGGTTTTTCCGCGGTCTATCCGGCAAGCTGCTGCTGTTGACCATCGTTTTCGTCATGCTGGCCGAAGTGCTTATTTTCGCTCCGTCCGTTGCCACCATGCGTATCCGCTGGCTCGAGGATCGGCTGAATACGGCAGCGGCCGCAGCCGTCGTCGTCGACGGCCTGCAGAATGTCGAGCTGCCGCGCAGCGTCCAGAAGGACACGCTGATGGCGACCGGCACCAAGGCGATCGTCATCCGGCGCAAGGATGCCTCGCGCATGATCGCGCTGACCGACATGCCGCTCGAGATCCAGGGCGAATACGACGTCGCCAATTCCACCGCCGTTGCGGCCATCCGCGATGCCTTCGACACGCTGCTTTTCGGCGGCGACCGCGTGATCCGCGTCTATGGTCCGCTTGGCGAAAGCGACGCGACGATCGAGCTCCTGATGAAGGATGCGAGCCTGCGCAAGGCGATGCTCGTCTACTCGCGCAATGTCTTTGTCCTGTCGCTGATCATTTCGCTGATCACCGCGGCGCTGATCTTTCTTGCCATCAACCGCATGCTGATCGCGCCGATCCGGCGGATGACGGCGAACATGCAGGACTTTTCCAACGACCCGGCCGATCCTGCCCGCGTGCTCGTGCCGCCGCAGGGCCACGACGAACTCGCCGTCGCCGGCCAGCATCTCGCCAGCATGCAGCGCGAACTGCAAAAGACGCTGAAGCAGCAGAAGAGCCTGGCCGAACTCGGGCTCGCGGTGTCGAAGATCAACCACGACATGCGCAACATCCTGTCCTCGGCGCAGCTGATTTCCGACCGGCTGGCCGATGTGGACGATCCGGTGGTCAAGCGCTTCGCGCCGACCCTGTTGCGCACCATCGACCGCGCCGTCGGCTACACCCGCGAAGTCCTGTCCTACGGTCGCACCACCGAGGCCGAGCCGCATCGGCGCTTCGTCGCGCTGAAGCCGCTGGTCTCCGATGTCGCCGAACTGCTGGCGATCGATCCGCAATCCGGCATCGATTTCCAGATCCAGATGCAGGACGACCTCGAAGTCGACGCCGACAGCGAGCAGCTCTTCCGGGTGGTGCACAATATCTGCCGCAACGCCGTGCAGGCGCTGACCAATCACGAACCCGAGGACGGGCGCCCACGCGCCGTTGTCGTCTCCGCCATGCGCATCGGCAGCGTCGTCACCATTTCCGTGGACGACACTGGCCCCGGCATGCCGCCCAAGGCGCGAGAAAACCTGTTTGCCGCTTTCCGCGGCTCGGCGCGCTCAGGCGGCACCGGACTTGGGCTGGCGATCGCGCGCGAGCTTGTACTTGCCCATGGCGGCACCATCGCCCTCGTCGAAAAGCCGACGCCCGGCACGCTGTTTCGCATCGAACTCCCCGACCGCCCGGTGCCGCTCGACGCCTTCCGTTCGAAGTTCCGCCACTAGAGCCGCACATTCACCCTCCTAGGTGTCAGCCGTAGCCCCTGATGATTCCGTGTTTGGGCAGGATCTGCCCGGCCACGGCGCGCGGCTCGCCCGGCGTACGGGCGGCGCAGGGGCACCCCAAATTATTTTCTGCAGTCGGGTCCTGCGGCGGCATCCCTTGCTTTCCAGCGGGTTCAGCGCCGGCGCGGCCGCCTCCGTCCACAGCAAAGCGGACATGTCGTCGTAAAAATGAAATTTTTTACAGAACGGCGCTTGCAATCCCCGAAAGGACCCTTTAGAGAACCGCTCACGCAAGCGGTTCGACCGCTTCAGGCAAAAGCACCCGTAGCTCAGCTGGATAGAGCACCAGACTACGAATCTGGGGGTCAGGAGTTCGAATCTCTTCGGGTGCGCCATTCTTTTCAATGACATAGATGATGTCTAGATCCGGTTCTTCTGGATCCCACCTTGGGTCGCGCGTCGCGACCTTGCGTTTCGCGACGCGCCTCTCACATCCCTCAAGTGTCTTTCGTTTGCAATGTTCCGTGGGCCAGGCTCGCGGCTGGTGAATCGCCGCTAACTTGCTTCACGGGATCCGAAGCAAGCAGCGCTCGATCCTGAAGAATCGCGTTCGCCTAGTCCGGTTGATCGCTCAGGATTGGCCTACGCTGTAGCCCTTCTCGACGAGCCAGGCATCGTGAAGCCACTTTTCCGTTCCGCGGCGGCCGGGAAAGCTGATCCAGTGAATGTCGCGCTCGAACACAATGACCTTTCGGTCCGCGCCGACGATGACCCCCATCCAGAGGCCGTCGGCCTGGTTGCGCATCTTGACCTTCATGCCCGTGAGGGTCAGGTCTTCGCTGCGGCCGTTGCGGGCAACCCGCAGGGGTTCGTCGTGCGGGTCGATCCAGCTGATCCTCATTCCGGGCAGAAGGTCTGGCGCTGCCTCGCGCAGGAAATCCTTGGCGATTGCCTGCGCGTCCTCGCGGGTCGGCAACGGGCGGCCGACCAGATCCAGGTCGATCCGGGCAAAGCCCTTGAGGCGGCCATCGTCGGCGATGACGGTGCTGAAATGCTCGGCGCCGAGCGTTGCATTGCGCCCGTCGGCGCGCGCGTAGCGGACGAGTTCCGCAGCTTCACCGTCGACGATGGCGGCACGGCGGCCCGCCTCGCGGTAACCGGCGGGCATGAAGGCGCCGATGGTGGCGGGTCGAGCGCTGTCGGCTGCAGCGGGCCTCACTCCTGTCTCTGCGAAGGCCATGTTTGCGGTTGCCGTGCCGGCGGCAAGGCCAAGGGCGACGAGGACCGCGAGAGGGCGTCTGTGCGGGCATGTCCAGAGCTCCTTTTGTGTGTTTTGGGGGAGGCGGTAGGTGGTCATGAAACCGATCGCGGATCGCCGAGGGGGCACTTGAGAGGCGGATGTTGCCGACAACGGAAGCGGAGTGCCGGCAGGGAGCTGGCGGGGCACGTGGATCTATGAATGAAACCTGACGTCAGGTGTAGATTTAGTATGTGCCAAATCCCGTTCGTGCCGCGTTTACCTTCGCCGCGCCTCGGCGATCAGCCCGTGCATGTGGGTGATGTTGTTTTCGAGGTCCGGTTTGAATGTCGAGAGTTCGTCGAGTTGGGCATTCGTCTTGTCGAGCTGTGCCTGCAGGATTTCCAGCACGCGCTCCTTGCCCCGGATGCCGCTTGCGTCCTCGAAATAGAGGTCGATCACTGCGGCGATCTCGTCGAGGCTGAGACCGAGACGCTTCAGCGCCGCGATCTTTCCAGCCGTTTCGCGGCGGTTTCGTCATAGTAGCGGTAGCCGGCCCCTTCGCGCTCGGCCGGCTTCACCAGGCCCAGCCGCTCGTAATAATGGATCGTGCGCTGGCTGACGCCGGCCCGTTCCGACCGGTGGGGCTTCAGGCGCCGGGTCAGTTCCGGCAACGCCGCCCTTCGAAAGGATTAGGAGACAATAATATATGTTAGTATATAATGATTTACGCTTCTCGTGAGCGGTGTTGCGGCGGCGAACAGGCCGGGTTGCTACGATCAAGACCCGATCACGAAAGCACCGGCGGGTTCACGATCTTTTGACGCCGAAGTGTGAAAATCGGTCGAGCGGCTTCCTATATGAAGGAGGAAGGGGCCGCTCGAAGAAAGGAGGTGCCGATGTATCGCTATATGATGAAAGAACTGCTGGTGATTGTTGCTGGCCTTTCGGTTTGTGCCTTCATGATCCTGTTCTTCCTGATCAATTCGACACCCAACCTCTGAGGGTCGCCGAAGCGCGCTTCCTGAGCGCTTGAACGCCGGCATCAACGCCGCTGCGCCAGGATTTCCATAGTGCGCCGATCCTTCTCTCCCGCGAAATAGCGCTCAAGCGCCACTCCGAACGGCCCCCCGTCTTTCTCGACCTCGGCAAACAGGGTCATCGATGACCGGAACTTTATGTCATCGGGGCTTGAGAAAATGTCGTGGGCCGAGCTGCCCGTAACCACATTGGCGCGCTCGGTGCATTCACGCAGCCTCGGGCCGAGCACCGGGTGGGCGAGATAGGCCGACGCTTCGTCGAGCCCGGAGATCGCATAGCGCTGTGCCATCGGCGAATGGCCAAGGCCGGCAAGCTGCGGGAAGACAAACCACATCCAGTGGGTTCGCTTGTGGCCATGCCCGAGTTCATCGAGGACCGCGGCATAGGCGCGGTCCTGAGCGTCGACAAACCGTTGCAGGTCGAAGGGGTCGGTCATCGCTGCACCTCCCTTGGCCCCCCGTCGGCGAGGCGTCAGTTACCAGCGGTGATGAACATGAACCTTCACCAGCCGCTCGTAAACCGCTGCAATCGCTGCCTTCGTGTCGTCGTCGATGGCGGCAAGCTCGCTGGCGGCCGCGTTGGATTGCGCCTGCGCCTCGTTGCGGGCGCCCGGGATCACCACGGAGACCGCCTGCTGCTCGAGGATCCAGCGTAGCGCAAACTGCGCCATAGGCACGCCCTGAGGCGTGAGCGGGCGAAGCTGCTCGACGGCTTCCAGCGCCGCTTCGAACGGCACGCCGGCAAAGGTCTCGCCGACATCGAAGGCTTCGCCATGGCGGTTGAAGTTGCGGTGGTCGTCTGCGGCAAAGGCGGTTTCGCGGTTGATCTTGCCCGAAAGCAGACCGGAGGCGAGCGGCACGCGCACGATGACGCCAACGTTCTTTTTCTGCGCTTCCGCGAAGAACAGCTCGTGCGGGCGCTGGCGGAAGATGTTGTAGATGATCTGCACGGTCGCAACGCCGGGATATTCGATCGCCTTCAGCGCTTCCTCGACCTTTTCGACCGAGACGCCGTAGTGGCGGATCTTGCCCTTGGCTACGAGCCGGTCGAGCGCGCCGAACAGCTCCGGCCGATAATAGACTTCGGTCGGCGGGCAATGGAGCTGTACCAGGTCGAGCGTCTCGACGCCGAGATTGGTAAGGCTGCGATCGATGAAGGCCTCGATGTTTTCGCCCGTATAGCCTTCGGTCACATGCGGGCTCAGCCGGCGGCCGGCCTTGGTCGCGACGAAGGGCCTGTCGCCACCGCGTTCCTTCAACACCGCTGCAATGATCTTTTCGGAGCGGCCGTCGCCATAAACGTCGGCCGTATCGACAAAGGTGACGCCAGCATCGAGCGCCGCATTGAGCGCCCGCTTGCCGTCCGCCTCGCTGACATCTCCCCAGGAGCCGCCAATTTGCCAGGCGCCGAAGCCGATCTCGGATATGGTTGCGCCGGTCTTGCCAAGAACTCTCGTCTGCATGGTGCTGTCTCCTGTTGTGCGTCATCGAACATACGCTGGGTGGAGCACTTCTATTATGACTGATCTGATCGCGTAAATTAGAGCGAGATGTGGAGCGGGAAACCGCGCACATATTTTCTCAATGCTGTCGCAGGTGCCCGATCAAGAAACGCGATTTCGATAGGAGGTTAGGTCCGCGAGCGCGCCGGGCGTTAGTCGTCGAGCGATACCACTGCCTTGCCGCGGCTGAGATCGACGACCATGCCGAGGATCGCCTCCGCCTCATCCTTGCGCAGGTCTACGCTCAGAACCGGGCCTTTGTCCGTGAAGCTCTCGTTGACGATGGTGACGTCGCGGGCAAGAAGCCGCGCCTTGATCAGCGCCATGTCGGAAAAGTCGACGGCGACAGTTGCGCGCACGGTTTCGATCATCTCGATCTTTTCCGCGGCGCGAAGGCAGAGCGCCGCTGTGCCGCCATAGGCGCGCACCAGGCCGCCGCTGCCCAGCAGAATGCCGCCGAACCAACGGGTCACCACGACGGCGACGCGGTCGAGCTCCTGGCCGTCTATGGCCGCGAGAATGGGCTTCCCGGCCGTGCCGCTCGGCTCGCCGTCGTCGCCGAAGCGATAGGCCTGGCCGATGCGCCAAGCCCAGCAATTGTGGTTGGCCGTGGAATCGGAATGGGAGGCGAGGAAGTCTTTCGCAGCCTGTTCGTCGGCGATGGGCGCGGCAAAGGCCAGAAAGCGGCTCTTCTTGACGTCCTGGTTTGCCGTTTCAATGCGCTTGAGGGTGAACATGGCTGCTTCCGTTTCTTGAGAAGCTGATAACGGATTGTTGGGGGCGGCGCCACAATGGCTTGGATCAGCGCCGGGTCTGGCGCGGCGCTGTAATTGATGCCGCGTTTTTCCACCGTCATTCCTTTGCTTGCCAAAGCAATCCAGTCACGGCGCGTCTGCGCCGTGGGAAGACTCATTTCTGTTGAGGCATTCTTTCGCGCCGCCGACGCGGCGCGGCTGGATCCCTGTGATGGGGCACAGGGGATGAGGTGGAGAGGGGACGGCCGTCACCGCCGGATGATGCCCCTGTTCCTTCATTGCCTCTCCCGCGTTCGGGAGAGGCATTCTTGTAGCGTGACCGATGTCGATCAGCCGATCGCCATCAGGCTGGCATTGCCGCCGGCAGCGGCCGTGTTGATCGAGGTCGAGACCTCCTCGAGCAGCCAGTTCAGGCAATAGGCGTCGGGGTTCTTGCCGATCTCTTCGGTCGAAGCCGCCTGGACGAGAACGAGCGGGCCGGGAAGGCCGGCAATCGCCTTGCTGACTTCGCGTACGCGGGGGCCATCACCTTCGACGAGCGCGCCCGCGAACGGACCGTCGGCCGCCCAGTCCTTCGACCAGGAAAGCCGTGCGGAGACGCTTGCCGGCAAATCCTTCAGCGAAGCCTGCAGGCCGGAGGCCGCGTCGACGACGACGGTGTTGCCGGTGGCAAGGGCGGCACCCAGCTGGCGGTAGAGACCGGTTTCCGTCGCCGGAACCAGAAGCACGCGGCCACGCGGATGCAGCGCATAGAGGTTGCGCTCGCCGACCGGGCCCGGAAGCTCGGAGGCAAGGCCGAGGGCCGAGTTGCTGCCGGCCGTGCGGGCGGTCTCGGCCTCGGCCTTTGCGCCCTTGCCGTCGAGCCACTTGGCAAAGTCGAGCAGCGCCGGATCGGTGTGAACCGAGCTGTGCTGCGGCGGAACCGGGGCGGTGGCGACGAGGCGGCCGAGATAGAGCGGGCCGCCGGCCTTCGGGCCGGTGCCCGAGAGTCCGCGCCCGCCGAACGGCTGAACGCCGACGACGGCGCCGATGACGTTGCGGTTGACGTAGAGGTTGCCCGCCTTCACCCGCGAGGTGACGTGAGCGATGGTCTCGTCGAGGCGCGTGTGCAGGCCGAAGGTCAGGCCGTAGCCGGTGGCGTTGATGTCGTCGATCAGCCGGTCGAGATCGTCGCGGCGGTAGCGAATGACATGCAGCACCGGACCGAAGACTTCGCGCTTGAGGTCCGAGAGCTTGTCGAGCTCGATGATCGTCGGCGGCACGAAGGTGCCCTGTTCGGTGCCGGAGGCAGGGCCGATCTGTTCGACCTTGCGGCCGAGGCCGCGCATCGTCTCGATGTGCTTTTCGATGATGCCCTTGGCTTCCGCGGTGATGACGGGGCCGACGTCGACCGAGAGCCGGTCGGTGCGGCCGATCTTCAGCTCGTGCAGCGCGCCCTTCAGCATCGAAAGCGTGCGGTCGGCCACGTCTTCCTGCAGGCAGAGAACGCGCAGCGCCGAGCAGCGCTGGCCGGCGCTGTCGAAGGCCGAGGCGATGACGTCGCCGACGACCTGTTCGGCAAGCGCCGAGCTGTCGACGATCATGGCGTTCTGGCCGCCGGTCTCGGCAATCAGCGGGATCGGCCGGCCGGCCGGCGACAGCCGGTCGGCAAGCTGCGCCTGGATCAGGCGGGCGACTTCGGTCGAGCCGGTGAACATCACGCCGGCGATCTCGGGGGCGGCAACTAGGGCCGCGCCGATGCGGCCGTCACCGGGCAGCAGTTGCAGCGCGTCGGCCGGGATGCCGGCCTCGTGCAGGATGCGCACGCCTTCGGCGGCGATCAGCGGCGTTTCCTCGGCAGGCTTTGCCAGCACCGGGTTGCCGGCAACCAGCGCTGCGGCAATCTGGCCGGCGAAGATCGCCAGCGGGAAGTTCCACGGGCTGATGCAGACGATCGGACCAAGCGCCTTGTGGGCCGGGCCGAGCGTGCGGCGCGTCTGTTCGGCGTAATAGCGCAGGAAGTCGATCGCCTCGCGCACTTCGGCGATTGCGTTCGGCAGCGACTTGCCGGCTTCGCGCGAGATCAGGCCGAGCAGGGTCGGCATGCGCGCCTGCATCAGGTCGGCAGCGCGCATGAGGCAGGCGGCGCGCTCGGCCGGCGAAACGGCAGCCCAGCTTGCGGCTGCCTTGGCGGCAAGGCTCGCTGCCTGGCGGGCGTCGGCTTCCGAAGCCTCGGTGACCGAGCCGACCACGTCACGGTGATCGCCGGGGTTGACGACGGCGCGGGTTTCGCCGGAGGCGGGGCCGGTTGCCAGCAGCGGCACGGCCTTCCAGTCGATCATCGCGCTTGCCTGCAGCGCTGCGGTCAGCGAGGTCAGGCCCGCTTCGTTCGAAAGGTCGAGGCCGGCGGAATTGCGGCGCGTGTCACCGAAGAGGTTGTCGGGCAGCGCGATCTGGTCGTGCGGCGCGCCGACGACCGGCATGGCGCGGACGATCTCGACCGGATCGGCGATCAGTTCGTCGACCGACACCTTCGGGTCGGCGATGCGGTTGACGAAGGAGGAGTTCGCACCGTTTTCGAGCAGGCGACGAACGAGATAGGCAAGCAGGGTCTCGTGCGTACCGACAGGCGCATAGATGCGGCAGGGACGGTCGAGATTGCCCTTGCCGACGACTTCGTCATAGAGCGGCTCGCCCATGCCGTGCAGGCACTGGAACTCGTACTTGCCGACCTTGAAGTCCTTGCCGGCCATTTCGTAGATGGTCGCGAGCGACTGGGCGTTGTGAGTGGCAAACTGCGGGAAGATCACGTCGGTCGCGGCCAGCAGCTTCTTGGCGCAGGCGATGTAGGAAACGTCGGTGTAGATCTTGCGCGTGTAGACCGGGAAATCTTCCAGGCCGTCGAGCTGGGCGCGCTTGATCTCGGCATCCCAATAGGCGCCCTTGACGAGGCGGACCATGACGCGGCGCTCGGCGCGGCGGGCAAGGTCGATGATGAAGTCGAGCACGTAGGGGCAGCGCTTGCCGTAGGCCTGGACGACAAAGCCCATGCCGGCCCAGCCGGCGAGGTCCTTGTCGAGGCACAGCTCTTCGAGCAGGTCGAGCGAAAGTTCGAGACGGTCGGCTTCCTCCGCGTCGATGTTGAGGCCGATGTCATACTTCTTGGCGATGACGGCAAGCGCCTTCACCTTCGGCAGCAGCTCTTCCATGACGCGCGAGGCCTGCGAACGGGCATAGCGCGGGTGAAGGGCCGAAAGCTTGATCGAGATGCCCGGGCCTTCATAGATGCCGCGGCCGGCCGATGCCTTGCCGATGGCGTGGATCGCCTGCTCGTAGTCGCGATAGTAGCGCTCTGCATCGGCAGCCGTGGTCGCCGCTTCGCCGAGCATGTCGTAGGAGTAGCGGAAGCCCTTCTGTTCGAGCGCGCGCGACCGGCGCAGCGCCTCGTCGATGGTCTCGCCGGTGACGAACTGTTCGCCCATCATGCGCATCGCCATGTCGACGCCGCGGCGGATGACCGGCTCGCCGCAACGGGCGATCAGGCGGGTGAGGGCGGCGGAAAGGCTGCGGTCGTTGACGGTCGAGGTCAGCTTGCCGGTAACGACGAGACCCCAGGTGGCGGCGTTGACGAACAGCGAGCGGCCGCCGCCGATATGCGACTTCCAGTCGCCGTCGGCGATCTTGTCGCGGATCAGCGCGTCACGGGTTGCCGTGTCCGGGATGCGCAGCAGCGCTTCGGCCAGGCACATCAGCGCCACGCCTTCCTGGCTCGACAGCGAATATTCCTGCACCAGTCCTTCGACGCCCGAGCCCTTGTGCTTGGCGCGCAGCGCCTCGATCAGCTTGCGGGCGGTCTTGGCGGCGGCGGAACGGGTGGCCGCGTCGAGCGTTGCAGCTTCGACCAGTGCCGGCAGTGCTTCCGTTTCCGGCCGGCGGTAGGCGGCGGTGATCGCCTGGCGCAGCGTGCTCTGCGGTCGAACCGGTGGGGCGAACTCGGCAAAGGGAGCCTGAGGCGCGCCGGTCTCTGCAGTGGTCTTGTGAAGCGGTGTCTGGCTCATCGAGCGCTATCCTCCGGGAAGCGGTTTGAAGGGCGCAGCGCGCGCCCGATCGTGGCCGGAAAATACGCTTCCTTTCGCCGTACATCCATCCGGCAAATTTGATCTTTCGCGGAATGTTTCACCGTCCGGTGCGTGCGGAGCCGCAGAGGATGCGGAATGTTCGCAAAATCACCGGATGATCCGGTGTTATGCGGCCTTGCCGAAGTGCTTCTCGCGGGCCATCAGGCACTCGTCGTCGCCGGGCATGCAGGTGCGACAGACGATCGGCCGGATCGCGTAGATCTTGCAGCCGACATGGTCGCCGAGCTTGCCGCTGAGCGCCAAGCAGCGATCGTCCTCGCAGCGCATGCCGCCGAGGTCGGCGGACACATATTCCGCTGGGATCAGGTCGAGCTCCTCGTCCGTCTCCAGCGAGAAACGCGGCCAGTCGGCCGAATAGGCGCAGCAGGCGCCGCAACTCTGGCAATCGAAGCTTTCGTCGAGGGATACGGGTTTGGTCATAGCCTCAAACTAGCATGAAGGTCCGCGGTCTGAAATGGCCCTTACGCGATGGCGGCATCTCGGCGGGCGATCTCGTAGTCCTCCGTATGCACCAGCACGCCATCGTCGGTCACGACGGCGATGCCATAGGCGGCCGGCTCGTCGACCGACAGCGAGGCGTCGGGTGCATCGAAGGGCATCGGCTGCTGGTGTACGGGGCTCTTGAAGACCGAGAACGGAATGCCGCGGCAGGAGCCGCTGATCGTCCGGTGCACATGGCCGGCGAAGATGTGCCGCACATTGCCGTGCAGTTTGACGAGGTCGTAGAACTCCGTCTCGTTGGCGAGCCGGATCATGTCCATGCCGCTAAAGCCCGTCCTGTGCGGCGGATGGTGCATGAAGATGAGCACCGGCCGGTCGCCGGCATCGGCCAGTTGCCTGTCGAGCCAGGCGAGCCGCTTGGCGCAAAGCACACCCGCATGGCTGGTCGGATAATCATAGGGCGGGGCAAACAGCGTATCGAGCAGGAGGATACGGCAGTCGGCAAAATCGATAGCCTGCTGCACGAAGCCGTTCTCGTCGGTCTCTGCAGCGGCAAAGACCTCGCGGAACACCTCGCGCCGGTCGTGATTGCCGATGGTGATGGCGACCGGCGGCGTCAGCTGATCGATCAGCCGCTTCAGGCGCTGGTAGGACGCATGGTCTGCATGGTGGGTGAGATCGCCCATGAAGACCACCCGGTCCGCATCCGCATGATAGCGGTTGACATGGGCAATGCCGTTGGCCAGCCGCTGATACGGATCGAGGCCGATGATCGTCGTGCCCTCGGGCACCATGTGCAGGTCGGTGAAGATGATCAGCTTTGTCATGGAGTTCCAGAGGGTTGCGTCCGATTGGCCCAAGCTGTCGTGCGGGCGCACTTGCGTCAAGCCGCATCTTTGGGCTCGACAGACGAACAGCGGCTCGCGGTTTTTCTTGCGGGCGCCCGCGGAAAGCGGTAATGCAGGCGCATCTGATATATCAGTCATGATCGCCGTTGAGGCGATGGCAAACGCGTTGGAGAAACGGCATGCGGTGGAAGCGCACGATCCAGTTGCTGGACGTTCATTGCGAGGGCGAAATCGGCAAGGTCGCGATCGGCGGCGTGCCGAAGATCCCGGGCAACTCGATCGCCGAGCAGCTCAACCACATCAATACGGTCGACGACAGCCTGCGCCGGTTCCTGTGCCTGGAGCCGCGTTCCGGCTCGATCGGCTCGGTCAACTTGCTGGTGCCGCCGAAGCGGCCGGAAGCCGACGCCGGCTTCATCATCCTGCAAGCCGACCAGGCGCACGCCATGTCCGGCTCGAACTCGATCTGCGTCACGACCGCGCTCTTGGAATCCGGCATCATCGAGATGAAGGAACCCGAGACCGTCGTCATGCTCGACACCGCCTCCGGCCTCGTCAAGGCAACCGCCACCTGCCGCGATGGGCGCTGTGAGAAGGTGAAGCTGACCATGGTGCCGTCCTTCGTGCATGAGCTCGACGTCGAGGTCGATACGCCGAAGTGGGGCAAGATCAAGCTCGACCTCTGCTATGGCGGCATCTTCTACGCCCTGGTCGATGTCGGCCAGATCGGCACGACGATCGACAAGGCGAACGCCCGCGAGATCGTCGAAGCCGGTATGATCCTCAAAGACATCGTCAACCGCACCATCCCGGTCGTCCATCCGGAAATCCCTGAGATCAAGGGCGTCGCCTACGTCATGTTCCGCGATGTCGAGGCCGACGGCACGATCCGCACCTGCACCACCATGTGGCCGGGTCGCGTCGACCGTTCGCCCTGCGGCACGGGCAGCTCGGCCAACCTCGCGACGCTGCATGCGCGCGGCAAGGTCAAGGTCGGCGATGTCCTGAAGTCACGCTCGATCATCGGTTCGGAGTTCGAAGTCGGCCTCGAAGGTGTGACGACGGTTGCCGGCCGCGAGGCGATCATCCCGACGATCGCCGGCCGAGGCTGGACCTTCGGCCTGCACCAGGTGGCGCTCGATCCGTTCGATCCGCTGGCCGAAGGCTTCGCGCTGACCGATACCTGGGGGCCGCAGGCAGGCGAAATCCGCTAGTCGGCTCTTAGGGGCTGTTCCAAACGAAAACGCGGGCCGAAGATCATGGGATCTCCGACCCGCGTGGCCCTTGGGAGGCGTGTTCGATTACTTGACGCGGCTGGCCTTGGGCAGCATGGCTGTCTCAAATCCGTCCCTGACGCTGAGTTCGGCGAGCTTCTGGCCGGCAAACGCATCGCCTTCATTGGCCGCCTTGCGGAAGATTTCCCGTGCCGCGGGGATGTCCTTGTTGATGCCTTCGCCGTTCTCGAGCATCAAGCCGAGATTGACCATGGCATCGACATTGCCGCGGTCTGCGGCCAGCCGGTAGAACTTCGCGGCCTTCGCGTTGTCCTCGGCGACCAGCTTTCCTTCATCCAGGATGACCGCGAGATTGAAGGCGGCGACGTCGTCGCCAGCGAGCGATGCCCGCTCGAACCATGCGATCGCCAGTTCGCCGTTGACCGAGGTTCCCATGCCGTCGCGATAGGAGACGCCGAGATTGTAGGCGGCGAGAATGTTGCCGGCGGCGGCCGCCTTCTGGTTCAGCGCGAATTCTGTTGCGATGTCGCCGCCTTCGCCGACGAGGACGGCATAGTTGGTCATGGCGAGCGCATGGCCATGCTCGGCGGCTTCGCCGAGGATGCGCTGCGACTGGATCTTCTGGCCGGCCTTGTCGAGAACGCGGGCCAGCTGAAACTCGGTGCGGGCGCCACTCTTCTGGTTATAGGCCTCGCGGCAGGCCGACAGCGCCACGCCGATCTTGATGTCCTCGGTGGCAACGGCCGGGAAGGCCATATTGCGCTGCAGGTCGAAGATGCTGCCTGCCTCGCGGTCGCAGACATCGGCTGCGGAAAGCTCGGCGGCGCGGGCTGAAGGAAGTGCGATCGCAGCAACCGCCAGCAGGCTGACGACGGCCAGGAATACGGCGTTGATGATGCGGCTGCCGGATGCGCTGCGATTTTCCATGAAACTCTCCCTTCTCTTGACGGTGAACTTATCGCTGTCCGTTGGAGGCGGCTGTTCCGGCGGGAACAGCCCGGCAACGAAAGCTCTGGCGAAGTGGCGAGGGACTGCCGCGGGCCCGGCCTCGCGCCCGCTTGCATCCGGCAGCGCCGGGACTATCCTCGGATGGCGGCAGCGCGCAAAACGGGAGAGATGCAAATGGATGATCTGGCAGCGTCGATGCGCAAGTTGCTGGTGAGCCGGCGCGTCGTCGTCGGCGGCCTGTTGCTGACGGCAGTCGGCCGCGGTGCTGCGCCCGCCTGGGCAGACTCGGCCCTTGGCGAAGCAACGGAGATCCGCGGCGATGTCCGGCTAAGGCAGGCGAAAAAGGACAAGCCGCTCGCCGTCGGCGGCCAGCTTTTCGAGAACGACCGCGTGCACACGAACGCCGAGAGTTTTGCAACCTTGAACCTCGGCACGGATACGCGCGTGCTTCTGGGCGCCGAAACCGAACTGCTCGTCGACAGTTTCATTGCCGGGCAGGGCGGCACGCTCGAGCTTGGAACGGGTCGCATGGTCTTCGACCGGCCTGAGGGGCTGCCGAAGGTCGACGTGGCTGTGCGCACCGCCTTCGGCATGATCGGCGTGCGCGGCACCAAATTCTTCTGTGGTCCGAGCCGGGCAGCCTTTGCCGTCTTCGTCGAACATGGAAGCGTTTCGGTCGCGCGCGGCGGCGTCACCAAGATCGTCGCTGCCGGGCAGGGGGTGGAGTTTCATCATCGCGGCGACGCCCCGAGCGAGCCCGTCAACTGGGGCGAGGCGCGCATCAAGGAAGCCTATGCGAGTGTCGGCTTGACGCGTTGAACTGACGCCGGATCGAGATTATCCGGCGCGCCGCGTCAGTCGGCGACCGTGAACAGTTCCATCATGGAGAACCCGCGGATCTCGTGGCTGCCGAGCGGGCGAAGCGGCCGTTTGCTTTCCTGAGCGGCAGCAGGCCCGACACAGATCGCCGTGCCGAGAAACTTGTTTGCCTCCTGCAGGCGCGCTGCCAGATTGATCGCGTCGCCGTGGGCGGTGTAGTCGAGCTTGCCGCCGGCGCCGACCTCGCCGACGACGGCCGGCCCGGTCTCGATGCCGATCCGCGTCCGGCCGAAAGCGTTGGCGGCGAACTGCGGACGCCTGCGCATCTCTTCCGTCAGCGCGTGGATCGCCTTGGCGCAATCGATCGCCCTGTCGACATGATCGGCCAGGTCCTCCGGGGCGTTGAAGAACGCGTGCACCGCATCGCCCACCACCTTGTCGACCATGCCGCCATGGTCGGCCACCAGCGCGTTGACTTCGGCGAAATAGATGTCGAGCAGGGCGATGAGCTCGCGCGGCTTCAGCCTCTGCGACAGGGTGGAAAAGCTCTCGATGTCGGTAAAGAGCGCGGTCACCTGACGCTCCTCGCCTGCCATGCGGGCAAGTCCGGGATTGTCGATGTAGCGGGCGACAACCGACTGCGGCAGATATTGCGAAAACTTCTGCCGGGCCGTCGCTTCCGCGCGCCGAACCTCGGCAAATTGCAGCACGCTGGTCACCGCAAGGACGGCAATAAGCGCGATCGAAATGCTGACGGCGTCGATGAGCCAGCCGCTGCCATCGTAGATGACGGCGGCGGCCGTCACGGCGGTGGCGACAGCGCCAAGGCCGAGCGCTGCCGATGTCAGCGGGCGCAGGCGGGTGGCGGCGAAGGCGACGCCGAGGCCGGCGACAAGTGCTGCCACGGCTTCCGCCAGCGGCAGTCGGCCGTCGCGCTGCGGCAGGAAGCCGGTCAGGATCGCATTGGCGATGTCGGCGTGGATCTGCACCGAGGGTTCGAGCGGCATCGAAGCGCTCGGCCTGAGGCCCCCGAGGTTTGGCAGGCTGCTTCCGATCAGCACGAGCTTGCCGGCGAAGCGTTCCGCCGAAGCCTTGCCGGACAGGACGTCGGCCGCCGAAACCGTGCGTTCGCTCAGCCGCTCCTGCGGGCTTGCCACGAAACGCAGGCTTCCGGTGTCGTCGAGCAAGATCGTTTGCCCGTCGATGCGCACCCAGGCCGGCTGGCCGCCGAGGATGGGCGTGCCACCGCCCCGCATCTGCCGGGTCGCTTCGATCGCCAGCGTCGGATAGGCGTCGTTGCCGAGGATGGCATAGGCCTGAACCCGGCGTATGCGCGCATCCTCGTCGCCGACGAGAAACGAGGCCGCCGCCGCACTTGCCTGATCCATGAAGGCCGGGCACGAGGTTTCGGCGCCGTCGAGAAACCACAGTTCGGGTGCGGTGAAGGGACGGCTGAGCGCCAGCGGCGGCACGGGACGCGGCCGCTCCTGCACCGTATCGGCAACGAGGAAACCAAGCACGACGGCGGTCTTCGAAAGTGCTGCAGCAAGCGCCGGGTTGCCGTCGGAGGTCGAGTTACAATCGGCGCTGAAGACGAAGTCGACCGCAATCACCTTGGCGCCCGCGGTCGCGAGCTGCGACAGAAGCTCGGCGGTCGCTGCCCGGTCCCATTCGCCCGACGGGCGCGACTGGTGGGCCTGCCTGTCGATGTCGACGACGATGATATCAGGGGACTGGGGTGCCGGAACCCATTGCGTCAGACTGTCGAAGAACAACTCGCGCTGGGTTTCGAACAGAGGTCCGGCGTAGAGATAGAGCGCTATGGCCGCAAGCAGGCTCGTGAGGCAACCGCCGGCAAGCGGCGTGAAACGCAAACGCCGGCGCTGCTCAGCGACCATACGGACTAGTCCTCCTCGGGGTCAGCAATGCTCTGCAGGCGGCCGACCTTGCAGGCGATGATGCCTTCGTTGCGCTTGATCGCGCCGCTTTCCTCCAGCCATTGGATGGCGCGGTTCACCTTTGGCCGGCTGGCGCCGAGCACGCCGGCGATATCCGTCTGGCTCATGGTCAGCCTCAGATTGGCGCTTTCCGGCAATTCGTTGCCGTGGATCTGCCGGAGCGTCGCGAGGAAGAAGCGCGCCACCCGGGCGTTGAGGTCGTAAAGCGCGATAGTTTCCAGCCGCTCGGTCGTGTCGCGAAGCTGGGCACAGAGAAAGCGGATCACTGCTTCGGCCGCTTCCGGGCGATTGGTGACGATATCGAGAAAGGCCTTTTTGCCGATCACATAGCCTTCGGACGCGGTCATGGTCGTCGCATCGGCCGAACGGGTCTGGCCGTCGAGCACGGCCATCTCGCCGAAGATCGCGCCCGCTTCGTGCTGGCGCAGCATGAGCTCGCGTCCCTGCGGCGTGATCAGCGACAGCTTGATGCGCCCAGAGATGACGACAATCATGTAATTGCCTTCATCGCCGCGCTGGAAGATCACGGTGCCGGCCGGCCACTTCCGGTAGGTTGCGATATCCGCAAGCTCGGCAATCGTGCTCTTGTCGAATTCTTCAAAAATCGGAAACGAGCGCCAGAATGTCGGGCTCCGGTTGATTTCGTTCATGTCATGCCCCCGCGCGGCGTTCCCCAGCCGCGCCGAAATTCTTTGCTCAGCCGCTGCGTCCTTGCAACAGAAAAGAACGGCGCGCCGTCGTTGTGGTCCCGCATTGCCTTGCAGTTTTGCGTCGAGAACCGGTCGGTAGAAGGTTGACGATGGGTCGTAGGCGTTTCATTTTTGTGAACGATCTGTCGCTTGCGGAGCGGCTAGATGATTTTGAGAATGCTGATACTTCTGTTGTCAACAACCGTTTCTCACAGGAGCCTTCCATGCCTCAGAATGTTGCCGTCCTCGTCGGACGCATCCTGCTTTCTATCATGTTCATCATGTCCGGTTTCAGCAAGCTGATGGATCCCTCGGGCACTGCCCAGATGATCACCGGCGCCGGCTGGCCGGCTCCGACCGTGCTTGCCTACCTCGCAGGTCTCTTCGAGCTTGTTGCCGGTCTCGCCGTCCTCGTCGGCTTCCAGACGAAGATTGCTGCCTATCTGCTCGCCGCCTTCAGCTTGGTCACCGCCTTTGCCTTCCACAGCGGCGCGATCAATGTTCCGAACTTCCCGCCGGAAGCCAATGGCCTGCTCACCGTCTTCAACGGCCTGATGATGATGAAGAACGTTGCGATCGCCGGCGGCTTCCTGGTGCTCGGTGCTTTCGGCCCCGGCGCGCTGTCGGTCGACAAGCGCGGCGCCTGAGGCTTGGTCTCACCGCAATAACAAAAGCCCGCCGTCCATCGGCGGGCTTTTTTGCGTTTGAACAGGGTCGGAGTGGGTGCGTGCGGAAAACCGCGCACACTTTTCCTCATCGCGTTCTCGGCGCATTCGGTCTTTGATTTTCGCATGTCGTCATCACAAAACCGCTGCGCACCTTTGCGCGACATGCTCTAGGGATAGATCACGCCCTTGCGCAGGATGACGTTTCCGTAAAGTCGAGGCTCGCTGGTCTGCACGACCGTATGGGCGGCTCGAACGCGCGGATAGAAATCGGCGCCGAGCAGGGGAACGACGCGGCGGTTCGGCTCGTGCCTGCCGCAGCACGCGATGATCTCCTGGTGGACCGGATCGAGCGCGTCCTTGTCCTGTTTGACCGTTGCCCGGAAGATCGCGTCGGCCACGAAATCGTCGATCGGCAAGACGCTCAAGATGGCGTCGAGCACCGGGATCAGCCCATGCCCGTCGAGCCGCACGAGCCGGCGCGCATGTTCCTGGCCGGGATAGTTGCCATCCACCAGCGCGATCTCGTCGCCATGGCCCATCGCCCGCAGCGTTGCGAGCAGTTCGGGACTGAGGATCGGGTTTAGGCCTTTCAGCATCAGCCGAGCTCCTTGAAGAGGACATTGGTGTCGAGCAGGTAGCGGGAAAAGAGCGGCAGGCTCGCGCCGCCGATGGCGCGCGCGTGGCTGCCAACCATGCCTTCCACCAGTTCGGGAATGGTCACGCCCTGAAGGTCGAGGTGGTAGAGCGCCTTGCGCGTGGCGGAAAGCAGCCGCGCCCGCACCCAGGGCGGAAAGCCGCCGTCGATGACGACGGCGGAGAAATCGACGATCGAGACGGCGGAGACGACGGCCTGGGCAAGAGCTGCGCCGCAATCGTCGATCCAGATGTCGAGCGGCTCGCCGAAATCGATCCAGTCGTCGGCCGAATACCAAAGCGGTCGCGGATCGATGCCGCGCTCGCGCAGGAGGTTCTCGAGCACGAAGACCGAGGCGATCTTGAGGAGCTGAATGGTCTTGCCGTCCTTGCCCGAGACCGGCAGCGGGCCGACGGCGCCGGCCGTGCCGGTGCGTCCGGAAAAGAGCGCGGAGTTCAGCACGACGCCGCCACCGATGAACGAGCCGATGTAGAAATAGACGAAATCCGGATAGCTGGCGCCGACGCCGAAGGCGAGTTCTGCGCCGCAGGCGCTGGTGCCGTCGTTCTGCAGGAAAACAGGATAGGTGGTGCGGGCTGCGACCGCCGCCTGCAGGTCGACGTCGCGCCACTTGTTCATCTCTTCTCGCGGCGCGCCCACTTCCTCCGCCCAGTTCCAGAGTTCGAAGGGCGTGGCGATGCCGATGCCGGCAATGCGCTTGCGCTGGTCGGGGTTCAGCTGCTGCTCGAGCTTCGCCATGCCCGAAATGATGAAATCGACGAGATCGCCGGGCAGCGGATAGGGGTGCACATGGTGCAGATGCAGGCGGATGGTGCCGACGAAATCCATCAACACCAGATCGGCGCTGCGTCGGCCGATCTTGACGCCGAAGGAATAGACCGCGTCCGGATTGAGCCGCATCGGCGTCGAGGGCTGCCCGACCTTGCCTCTGACGGGATCGCCCTTGACCAGAAGGCCGTCGCTTTCGAGCGCCCGCATGATCACCGAAACAGTCTGCGCCGACAGGCCGGAGCGCCGGGCGATGTCGGCCTTGGAGAGGCCGCCGTGGCGCCGGACAAGCGACATGACCAGCCGCTCGTTATAGGCGCGCACACGCGTCTGGTTGGCGCCGCCACTCGGGTCGATGACTTCAGGCTGCGTCGGTCCCCTGTCGGGGCCGTCTGTCAGTGACATGCCACCGTCTCCTCCCGTTGGCATTGGATCATGTGCGCAGGATGCAGGCGGAAACCGCATGGGGCATTCCCCATCCCGTTCTGCTGCCCGCTTGGCGCAGGTCTCTTGTTTCCACTTGTCGCGGCTCTGTCAATTTGATCGGCGCGCCAATCCTCCGGTGGACCGCTGTCATCCCAAGAATGCCACATCGAAATAATAATTCAATTTGATTTATTTATTGACACCCCGGAAATTTAGTGTTTGTTTTTGTCTCGGAAGCGCCAGTTGCAGCGGAGGAGAATGCTGCGGTGGTGTAGCCAGGGCCGGTCCGCCGGCACGATTTTCAATCCTTGGGAGGATTTCATGAAGAAGACTGTTCTTTCCGCTGCTTTTGGCGCGCTGTCGCTTGGCGTTGTCTTCGCCATGCCCGCGCAAGCCGCCGATGTCGGCGCCTGCCTGATTACCAAGACCGACACCAACCCCTTTTTCGTCAAGATGAAAGAGGGCGCGACTGCCAAGGCCAAGGAACTCGGCGTGACGCTGAAGTCCTATGCCGGCAAGATCGACGGCGACCATGACAGCCAGGTGGCTGCGGTCGAATCCTGCATTGCAGACGGTGCCAAAGGCATCCTGATCGCCGCCTCCGACACCAAGGCGATCGTCGATCAGGTCAAGAAGGCGCAGGAAGCCGGTCTGCTCGTGATCGCGCTCGACACGCCGCTCGATCCGGCAACCGCCGCCGATGCGACCTTTGCTACCGACAACCTGCTCGCCGGCAAGCTGATCGGCCAATGGGCCGCCGCCACCATGGGTGATGGTGCCAAGACCGCCAAGATCGGCTTCCTCGACCTGACGCCGTCGCAGCCGACAGTCGACGTTTTGCGCGACCAGGGCTTCATGATGGGCTTCGGCATCGACACGAAAGATCCGAACAAGATCGGCGACGAGGACGATCCGCGCATCGTCGGCCACGACGTCACCAACGGCAACGAGGAAGGCGGCCGCAAGGCGATGGAGAACCTTCTGCAGAAGGATCCCGATATCAACGTCATCCACACCATCAACGAGCCGGCCGCCGTCGGCGCTTATCAGGCGCTGAAGGCCGTCGGCAAGGAAAAAGACGTGCTGATCGTTTCGGTCGACGGCGGTTGCCCGGGCGTCAAGTCGGTCGCCGAAGGTGTCATCGGCGCAACCTCGCAGCAGTACCCGCTGATGATGGCGGCGCTGGGCATCGAGGCGATCAAGAAGTTCGCCGACACCGGCGAGAAGCCGAAGCCGACCGAAGGCAAGGACTTCTTCGACACCGGCGTTTCGCTGGTCACCGACAAGCCGGCAGCCGGCGTCGAATCGATCGATACCAAGGTCGGCACGGAGAAGTGCTGGGGCTGATCGCCACCTCGCTTCGAACATATGAGCTAGTCACCGAAGGGCGGCCCCGGCCGCCCTTCGCATAAGCGCCGATGTCTTTGACAAGGCGAAGAAAACCGCGCAGCCTCATGTAGGAGTGCTGATGCCCGCCCGAAGGCGGGCGGGCTGTGCACCAAGCAGCATCGCAACCCCTTGGGAGCGGGGTTCACGGGAGGAAGGTCCATGGGCGAGCCCAACACAGCCGCGCAGCCATCCCAGGAATTCGAAAAAGTCCTGGTCAACAGTTCGACGCAGGTCGCGTCGTTCGACACGCATGACAAGACAGCGGTCCAGAAGATCCAGCATTTCCTGCATTCGACGCCGGCCGCCGTGCCGTTCATCGTGCTGGTCGCTGCGATCCTGATTTTCGGCATCGCCATCGGGGGTAAGTTCTTCTCGTCCTATACCCTGACCCTCATCCTCCAGCAGATCGCCATCGTCGGTATCCTCGGCGCGGCGCAGACGCTGGTGATCCTGACCGCCGGCATCGACCTTTCGATCGGCGTGATCATGGTGCTTTCAGCCGTCATCATGGGCAATTGCGCCGTGACCTACGGACTTCCCGCACCGATCGCCATCGCCATCGGCTTCCTCGTCGGCGGCGCCTGCGGCTTCCTCAACGGTTTCCTCGTTTCCAGGGTAAAGCTGCCGCCGTTCATCGTGACGCTCGGCACCTGGTACGTGATCATGTCGACGAACTTCATCTATTCGGCCAACGCGACGATCCGCGAGGCCGACGTGACGGCCGTCACCCAGATGCTCCACCTCTTCGGCGTCAGCTTCAAGGTGGGCTCCGCCGTCTTCACGCTCGGCGTGGTGATGATGGTCGTGCTGGTCTTGGGCCTCTGGTACGCGCTGAACCACACCGCCTGGGGCCGCCACCTCTATGCCGTTGGCGACGATCCGGAAGCGGCGAAGCTCTCGGGTATCCGCACCAGCCGCGTGCTCCTGAGCGCCTATACGCTGGCCGGCCTGATCGCGGCGCTTGCCGCCTGGGTCTCGATCGGCCGCAACGGCTCGATCTCGCCGTCCGCTGCGGTCACCGACTACAACCTCCAGGCCATCACCGCAGCCGTGATCGGCGGCATCTCGCTCTTCGGTGGCCGCGGGTCGATCCTCGGCACACTGATCGGCGCGATGATCGTCGGTGTCGTCTCCATGGGTCTCAACATGCTGGGCGCCGACCCGCAATGGAAGGTCTTCCTCACCGGCGTGCTGATCATCACCGCCGTCGCAATCGACCAATGGATCAGAAAGGTAGCAGGCTGATGGCTCAGGAACCCATTCTCACCGCGCGCGGCCTGGTCAAGCGTTACGGTCGCGTCACCGCCCTCGATCATGCCGATTTCGATCTCTATCCCGGCGAGATCCTCGCCGTGATCGGCGACAACGGTGCCGGCAAGTCCTCGATGATCAAGGCGATCTCCGGCGCCATCACGCCGGATGAGGGCGAGATCCGGCTTGAGGGCCAACTGATCAACTTCCGTTCGCCGATGGAAGCGCGAACGGCCGGCATCGAAACGGTCTATCAGAACCTGGCGCTGTCGCCGGCGCTGTCGATCGCCGACAACATGTTCCTCGGCCGCGAAATCCGCAAACCTGGCATCATGGGCAAGCTCTTCCGCACTCTCGATCGCGCGGAAATGGAAAAGCGGGCGCGGGCGAAACTGTCCGAGCTCGGGCTGATGACGATCCAGAACATCAACCAGGCGGTGGAAACGCTCTCGGGCGGCCAGCGCCAGGGTGTTGCCGTGGCTCGGGCCGCGGCATTCGGCTCCAAGGTGGTGATCATGGACGAGCCGACGGCGGCACTCGGCGTCAAGGAAAGCCGGCGGGTGCTGGAGCTGATCCTCGACGTGCGCTCGCGCGGCCTGCCGATCGTCTTGATCTCGCACAACATGCCGCATGTGTTCGAGGTGGCCGACCGCATCCACGTTCACCGTCTCGGCAAGCGCCTCTGCGTCATCAATCCGAAGGAGCATACGATGTCGGATGCGGTTGCCTTCATGACCGGGGCGAAGGAGCCGCCGCGCGAGGCGCTTGCGGCATGAACGTCGAGCCGGTCGCCAACGAAATCCTGAAACGGGCGGCCGGTGCCGCCCGCTTCGTCGTCGCCATCGCCGGGCCGCCCGGTGCCGGCAAGTCGACGCTGGCCGAGGCGCTGGCCGAAACCCTGGTTGCCGGCGGCGAAAGGGCGGCGGTTCTGCCGATGGACGGCTTCCACATGGACAATGCCGTTCTTGAGGAAAAAGGTCTGCTCCCACGGAAGGGGTCGCCGGAGACCTTCGACGTCAGGGCTTTTCTTTCGACGGTCGCCGCTGTCCGCGCCAATGACGGCGAGGTGCTGGTTCCGGTCTTCGACCGCTCGCGCGAGATCGCGATCGCCTCGGCCCGGATCGTTGCGCCCGAGACCCGCATCATCCTGGTGGAGGGCAATTACCTGCTGCTCGACGAGGCGCCTTGGTCGGGGCTCGAAGGCGCCTTCGATTTCTCGATCTTCATCAATCCCGGCGTCGAGGAACTGGAGCGGCGGCTTCTAAAACGCTGGTACGATCACGGCTATGACGAGGAGGCGGCAAAGCGCAAGGCTCTCGGTAACGACATCCCGAACGCGCATCGGGTGGTCGAGCATCAGCGGGCTGCCGATCTGGTGCTTGCGGATTTCTGAGCGATGGCCGGATTGCGGATTGTGTTTGCGGGCGCATTGGTGATATCGAGACGCGGTTCCACCACATGAGAAACCGCCCGCCACCCGCGCACCCGCCGGCTCGCAAAGCCGCGCGCGCGGATCGGGCGCGAGCCCGGGGCTGCGGTTTTCCGTCTGCGCCTGCTCTGACCTAGGAGAACGCTGACCATGCAAGACCTCGTTATCCGCCGCCCGGATGATTGGCACCTTCATTTGCGCGACGGCGACATGCTGAAGGGTGTTATCGCCGATACCAGCCGCCATTTCGCCCGCGCGATCATCATGCCCAACCTGGTGCCGCCTGTCGTCACCACCGCAGACGCCTCCGCCTATCGCGAACGTATCGTCTCGGCGATCCCGGCCGGGGACCGGTTCGAGCCGCTGATGACGCTCTACCTGACCGCAGGCACCAATCCCGACGACGTCGAAGCCGGCCACAAGAGCGGTCTCGTCAAGGCGGTCAAGCTCTACCCGGCAGGTGCGACGACCAACTCGCACAGCGGCGTGCGCAACATCGACGAGGCGATGCCGGTGCTGGAGCGCATGGCAAAGATCGGCCTGCCGCTCTGCGTGCATGGCGAAGTCACCAGCTCTGATGTCGACATCTTCGACCGCGAGGCCGTGTTCATCGAGACCGTGCTCGATCCCTTGCGCAAGCGCCTGCCGGAACTGAAGGTGACGATGGAGCACGTCACCACCAAGGACGGCATCGACTACATCAAGGCGTCGAAGGCGAACCTTGCAGGTTCGATCACCACCCATCACCTGATCATCAACCGCAACGCCATTCTCGTCGGCGGGATCAAGCCGCACTATTACTGCCTGCCGGTTGCCAAGCGCGAGAACCACCGCCTCGCACTGCGCGCGGCGGCCGTCTCCGGCGACAAGCGCTTCTTCCTCGGCACGGACTCCGCACCGCACGTCGATCCGCTGAAGGAATGCGCCTGCGGCTGCGCCGGCATCTACACCTCGATCAACACCATGAGCTGCCTGGCGCATGTGTTCGAAGAGGAGGGCGCGCTCGACAAGCTCGAAACTTTCGCCTCGCTGAACGGCCCCGCCTGGTACGGCCTGCCGGTTAACGAGGAAACGATCACGCTGCGCAAGCAGGCCGAGGTCGTAACCTATCCGAAGAAGATCGAGACCGGCGCCGGTACGGTCACTGTTTTCGATCCGATGTTCCCGCTGCACTGGGCCGTCGTTTGATCGCAACTGCATGATTCCCTGGATCGGATGGATCCAAAGGCAAAGTTATGCAGCAGCTGAAGATGTTACAGCGACCTTTGCGCGTCTGAACAGACGCGCGGCGCTGCAGAGAATTGAAGGAGAGTTTGATGTTTTCCAACGCGTTCACCGACAAGGCCGTCATGGCCGAGCTGGTCGCCAAGATGCTCTGGGAGATCAAGGCGGTGCATTTTAGCGCCGACAAGCCCTACAAGCTGTCGTCCGGCATGGCGAGCCCGGTCTATATCGACTGCCGCAAGCTGATTTCCTATCCGCGCATCCGCTCGGCGGTGATGGATTTTGCCGCCGCATCGATCCTGCGCGAAGCCGGTTTTGAGAAGTTCGACGTGGTTGCAGGCGGCGAAACCGCCGGCATTCCCTTCGCCGCCATGCTTGCCGAACGTCTCGGTCTGCCGATGATCTATGTGCGCAAGGCGCCCAAGGGCCACGGCCGCAACGCCCAGATCGAAGGCCATATGCCGGAAGGCGCCCGCGTTCTCGTCATCGAGGACCTGACGACGGCTGGTGGCTCGATGTTCAAGTTCATCGACGCCATTCGTGCGGCCGGTGGCATCGTCGACCACGGCATTGCGCTCTTCTACTACGACATCTTCCCGGAAGCGGTCGGCGAGATGAAGGGCAAGGGCGTCGACCTGCACTGGATCGCCACCTGGCGCAACGTGCTTGCTGTCGCCCGCGAGCAGAAGCTGTTCGACGAAAAGACGCTCGGCGAAGTCGAGGCCTTCCTCAACGCGCCGCTCGCCTGGTCAGGCCGCAACGGCGGCGTCAGCGCGCTGGCGTAATCTTTGGCGAGGCCTCGGTCTGCCGGGGCCTCGCAGCGTCTTGAGCTACATTTTTTAAATCGATTGAAAATCTGTCGAGGAGGATAAGCCGATGATCGTATGTTGCGGAGAAGCGCTGATCGACATGCTGCCGCGGGACACGACCGCGGGCGAGAGCGCCTTTGCGCCCTATGCCGGCGGCGCGATCTTCAACACGGCGATCGCCCTTGGCCGCCTCGGCATCCAGACCGGATTTTTCACGGGTCTCTCCGACGACATGTTCGGCGATATCCTGCGCGACACGCTGACGGCAGCGAATGTCGATTTCGGCCCCTGCGCCACGCTGTCGCTGCACACGACGCTTGCCTTCGTCAAGCTGGTCAACGGCCATGCCAGCTACGCCTTCTTCGACGAAAACACTGCCGGTCGCATGATCACGTCAGAGCATCTGCCGGCGCTTGGCGACTTCTGCGAGGCGCTGCATTTTGGCGCGATCAGCCTGATCCCCGAGCCCTGCGGCTCGACCTATGAAGCGCTGATGACGCGCGAGCATGAGAAGCGGGTGATTTCCTTCGACCCGAACATCCGGCCGGGCTTCATCAAGGACAGGGAATCGCACCTCGCCCGCATGAACCGCATGGCGGCGATGTCCGATATCATCAAGTTCTCCGACGAGGACCTCGCCTGGTTCGGCATGGAAGGCAGCCACGACGCTCTCGCCGCCGAATGGCTGAGACGCGGCCCGAAGCTGGTGCTGATCACCAAGGGCGCCGATGGCGCCGTCGGCTACACCGCGCGCCACAAGGTCGAAGTTGCCGGTGAGCGGGTGACGGTGGTCGATACCGTTGGCGCCGGCGACACGTTCGATGCCGGCGTGCTGGCATCGCTGAAGCTGGCCGGCCTCCTGAGCAAGGCAGATGTTGCAGATCTCACTGAGGCCGCCGTCCGCAATGCGCTGGCGCTCGGCGCCAAGGCGGCAGCCGTCACCGTCTCGCGCGCCGGCGCCAACCCGCCGTGGAAGCATGAAATCGGTCTTTGATCGTTAGCCTGGGTCCGGGCGGTATTCCAGAATATCGCCCGGCTGGCAGTCGAGGGCTGCGCAGATCTTTTCCAGTGTGTCGAAGCGCACGCCCTTCACTTTTCCGGATTTCAGCAGCGAGATGTTCTGCTCGGTGATCCCCACCTGCTCGGCAAGGTCGCGTGAGCGGACCTTGCGTTTCGCCAGCATCACATCGAGATTGACGACGATCGGCATGCGTTAGACGAAGCTCCTGTTCTCCGCTTCGATCCCCGACGCGATGACCATGACGTGGCCCAGTCCGACGACCAGGCCCGCCATCAATAGCACGATCATCGTGCCGCCGTTGATGTCGAACATCACCGCATGCCCCGTGGCGCCCGGATTGTCATAGGTGACGGCCAATATGCCGATCCCATTGCTGACGGTCATACACAGCGAACCGAAAAGGACGGTGAGGCCCACCCGCCGCAACAGCACGCCGTTGCGGCTGGAGAGGATCTCTCCACGCTGGAAGCTTTCGAAAAGCTGCCAGGCGAATGCTAGGCCGGCAATGACGAGCGCGTTGTTGAGCGCGGCCAGAAAGATGACGGTCCCGATGGCGCGATAGGACAGGGTTATGATCTCAACCCGAGGAAAGACGATGTCGCGAACGCCCTGTTCGAAGCCTTGCCGGTCGAAGAAGATTTGCCAATGGGTGTAGACGACCGCCGAACAGAACAACGCTCCGCACAAAATGATCATGAGTTTCATCAAGCGGCTGAGCTTGCGCAGCCTCTCGGCGGAGTTCGTCATGAAAAGTCCTTTATCGTTTGGCTTGTATTTTTATCGTAAAACAATAAATAATTACCGTCAATTGTGATCTTGGTTTTGGCGAGGCTGAACGAGCACGGGCGGCCTCGCCTCTCAGGCGCAAGGGAGGCACGCCCTAGGAACGGATTGCCCAGGCCGCTGCAGCGGCATCGAACTTGAATTTTGCAGAATCCTGGATCGAAGACATGATGCAGAGCATAGATTCGATCTTGTTCATCTGACGGATGAGTTCGAGATATCTCGCTTGCTCATCCCAATTGAGCTGCTCCGCGTTCTCCATGACCCAAGGGATAATTTCGCGAGAGGCCTCGTCCGGTGGCGTGTCCTTTGCCGTCAGCAGCATCGACCGCGTGAATGTCCGCGCCGCCAGTGTTTTGACCGGTTGCGTACTGTGGCGGAACTGCATGCTCGTCAGTGGGCACGCCTCCATCGCCCGTTCGACGTGGGACTGAACGAGATCGGGGCTCTCTTCGAAGACGGAAATTTAGGTCGCGGCAAAAGGCGTCTTGTCATCATTCGAGATGACATAGGCGCCTGAAGCGCCTGTCGCCAAAAGTGCGGCCGCGAGGATTGCTATACGCATCAACACTCTCCGTTGCGCGTACAACGACAGGTCAATGCCATGAGAATCGGCTAAGAAATATTGCTGCCTTTGATTGTGCGCCTGCCCAGGCCCATGGCCCCGTGCGCCGAAAGGTTGCACGGAAGGCGCGATCTGCACCCTCCGCGCTCAGCGTTTGGTCTAATGCGCAGCCTTCAGCAGTGCTGCCACCAACCCTGCCGTGGACGAGTCGTGACCTTCGGCACTTTCCTTGCCTTCGACCACCGGAAGCAGGCCGGTGGCCAGTTCCTTGCCGAGCTCGACGCCCCACTGGTCGAAGGAGTTGATGTTGAAGAGCGCGCCCTCGACGAAGACGCGGTGCTCGTAAAGCGCGATCAGGCGACCGAGCGCGAAGGGGTCGAGCTGGTCGTAGACGATCGTCAGCGACGGACGGTTGCCGGCAAAGACGCGGTGCGGGGCAATCTTGTCGGCCTTGGCGTCTGCCATGCCCTTGGCGGTCAACTGTGCCTTGGCTTCCGCAAGCGTACGGCCCTTCATCAGCGCTTCCGACTGGGCCAGGCAGTTGGCGATCAAAAGCTCATGTTGGTGGCGCAGGTTCTTTTCATGGCCGTTGGCGGCGATCATGAACTCGGCCGGAATGACGTCCGTGCCCTGGTGGATCAGCTGGTAGAAGGCATGCTGGCCGTTGGTGCCGGGCTCGCCCCAAACGACCGGGCCTGTCGAATACTCGACCGATGTGCTCTCAAGCGTCACGGCCTTGCCGTTCGATTCCATGTCGAGCTGCTGCAGGTAGGCGGGGAAACGCGACAGGCGCTGGTCATAGGGCAGGATCGCCCGCGACGGGTAGCCGAGCACGTTGCGGTGGTAGAAGCCGAGGAGGCCGAGCAGGACCGGAATGTTCTCACGGATCGGGGCGGTGCGGAAATGCTCGTCGATGGCATGGCCGCCATCGAGGAAGCGGCCGAAATTCTCCTTGCCGACCGCGATCATCAGCGGCAGGCCGATCGCCGACCAGATCGAGTAGCGCCCACCGACCCAATCCCAGAAGCCGAAGACGCGGGTGTGGTCGATGCCGAAGGCGGCGACCTTGTCGAGCGCGGTCGAAACGGCAGCGAAGTGATGGCCGACCGCAGCCTCGCCGAGCTTGCCGGCGATGAAGGCGCGGGCGGTCGCCGCATTGGTCATGGTCTCGATGGTGGTGAAGGTCTTCGAGGCGATGATGAAGAGCGAGGTTTCCGGATCGACCAGCTTCAGCGTATCGGCAATATGAGCGCCATCGATGTTGGAAACGAAGTGCAGGCGCGGGCCGTCGTGGAAGGGCGCGAGCGCCAGCGTCGCCATGACCGGGCCGAGATCGGAGCCGCCGATGCCGATGTTGACGACGTCGGTGATCTTCTTGCCGGTCGCACCTTTCAGCGCGCCCGAGCGGATGCCGTCGGCAAAAGCGCCCATGGCGGCAAGCACGCTGTTGACATCGGGCATCACATCCTTGCCGTCGACGAGGATCGGTCGGTTGCTGCGGTTGCGTAGCGCCGTGTGCAGGACGGCACGCTCCTCGGTGATGTTGATGATATCGCCGCGGAACATGGCGTCCCGCTTCTCCTCGACCTTGGCGGCCTTGGCGAGCGCCTCGAGGCCATCCAGCACCTTGTCGTTGACGGCGCATTTCGAATAGTCGAACAGCAGGTCGCCGAGCGTGGTGCTGAAGCGCGCGAAACGTTCTGCGTCGGCGGCGAAGGCCGCGCGGATATCGGTCGCGTTGGTTGCAGCGGCGGTTGCTTTGAGTTGGTCGACAAGCGCTTTCATCGCGGGGCTCCTTGGTCGGACAGGGGTGTCGGACAATCGCCTGCGTAGCTATTCGCTTTAAGTGGACCAAATCAAGACTGGAAAACCGCCGAAGTGGCGGTTTTCAGGATTTTTTAAATCGTTTGAATTTGGGAGTAGTTTACCCGCGCAGGTCCTTGCGCAGGATCTTGCCGACATTAGTCTTCGGCAGTTCGGTGCGGAATTCGACGAAACGCGGGCGCTTGTAGTTGGTGAGGTTGGCGGCGCAGTGGCGCTTGACCTCTTCTTCCGTCAGTGCTGGGTCCCGCTTGACGACGAAGAGCTTGACTGCTTCGCCGGAATGCTCGTCCGGAATGCCGATCGCCGCGCATTCGAGGATGCCCGGATGGGTCATCGCCACTTCCTCGATCTCGTTCGGGAAGACGTTGAAGCCGGAGACCAGGATCATGTCCTTCTTGCGGTCGACGATCTTGACGAGGCCGTCGGCGTTCATGAAGCCGATGTCGCCCGAGCGGAAGAAGCCATCCGGCGAAATTGCCTTGGCCGTCTCGTCCGGCCGCTGCCAGTAGCCAGCCATCACCTGCGGCCCGCGGATGCAGATTTCGCCGACTTCGCCGATCGCCAGCGTATTGCCCTGGTCGTCACGGATCTCGACGTCGGTGGACGGGATCGGCATGCCGATCGTGCCGGTGAACTCGGTCGCGTCGAGGATGTTGGCCGTTGCCACCGGCGAGGTTTCCGAAAGCCCGTAGCCCTCGGCGATCGAGCAGCCGGTCATCTGCTTCCAGCGTTCGGCGACCGGGCGCTGGATCGCCATGCCGCCGCCGAAGGTCAGCATCAGCGACGAGAAGTCGAGCTTCTGGAACTCCGCATTGTTCATCAGCGCGTTGAACAGCGTGTTGAGGCCCGGGAAGATGTTTGTCCTGTGCTTGCCGAGTTCCTTGACGAAGCCCGGAATGTCACGCGGATTGGGGATCAGGATGTTGTTGCCGCCGGTGGCAAGGCCCATCAGCGAATTCACCGTCAGCGCGAAGATATGGTAAAGCGGCAGCGCGCACATGAAGACGAGATTGTCCGGCCGGGCCCTCGAGCGGAACGCCGTCTGGAACCAGATTTCCATCTGTGCCATGTTCGACAAAAGGTTCGAATGGGTAAGCGTCGCGCCCTTCGAAACGCCGGTCGTGCCGCCGGTATATTGCAGGAAGGCGACGTCGCTGGCGGCGACATTGGGCTTGGTCAGCGTGCTGCGGCCACCCTTGGCAAGCACGTCCTTGAATGAAAGGTGTCCAGGGATCGACCAGGCCGGAACGAGCTTCTTGACGCGGCGGACCACCAGGTTGACGATCGCGCCCTTGAGGCCGAGCATGTCGCCCATAGTCGCGACGACGACGTGCTTGACCGAGGTCTTGTCGACCACCTGCTGCACGGTATGGGCGAAATTCTCCAGAACGAAGATCGCCTTGGCGCCCGAGTCGACCAACTGGTGCTGCAGCTCGCGCGGCGTGTAGAGCGGGTTGACGTTGACGACGGTGAAGCCGGCTCTGAGGATGCCGTAGACGATCACCGGGTTCTGCAGGATGTTCGGCATCATCACCGCGACGCGGTCGCCCTTGGCAAGGCCGAGTGATTGCAGCCAGGCGCCGATCCGCGCGGACTGGGCGTTGAGATCGGCAAAGGTGAGCGTCTTGCCCATGCAGGTGAAGGCCGGGCGGCTCGAATAGCGGGCCACGGCATGGTCGAAGAATTCGCCGATCGACTTGTAGGGCAGGGGGCCAATTTCGCCGGCTATTCCGGCTGGGTAGGATTTCAGCCAGATCTTGCCTGGGCTGATACCCGTCTGTTGTGCGCTGACTTCCGCCATGACCTCTCTCCCTCTGGTCGCCACAGGCTGGCCTGATCGCGGCCTGAGAAAATCCCTCCCGATCCTCTCACGCCGATGAAGATGATGCTTTTGCGACACCTCTTCAAGCTGAGATTCGGGATTATATAACTTTGACGTAAACGTCAACCAAGCTTACGGTTAACAGGCCTCTGCGAGCCTCGCGAAAAAGTATGACGAGAACCGCAAAAGCTTTGCCTGCCGCGGGAAAAACCTGTATTGCATTGCAGCATATCCCTGTTGGTCCAATCCAACATCCGTCGACATATCCCCCAGATTTTTCTCCGGCCGCAAGGCACGGCGACACTGGCCATTGCCCATGAGTGATCCCATGTGTGACGAAGCCTTCACCTCTGCCGTCGATCCGCGCCGGGCCCGCGTCTCCGCCGCCGAAGTGGCGCTCGCCGTCGGCGGCTTCGGCATCGGTACCGGCGAGTTCGCCATCATGGGTCTGCTGCCGCAGGTCGCCGAAGACGTATCGGTCTCGGTACCCCAGGCCGGCGCTGTCATCAGCGCCTATGCACTCGGCGTTGTCGTCGGTGCGCCGCTGATCGCGGTGCTTGCCGCTCGCTTCTCGCGTTTCCGGGTGCTTCTGGTGCTGATGCTGGTTTTTGCCGTCGGCAACTTCGCGAGCGCCATCGCTCCGGATTTCTACACGCTGATTGCCGCGCGCTTCTTCGCCGGTCTGCCGCACGGCGCCTATTTCGGCGTCGCTGCCCTGGTGGCGGCGGGCCTTGCCGCGCCGAACCAGCGGGCCCGCGCCGTCGGGCGCGTGATGATGGGGCTGACCATCGCCACTCTCTTCGGCACGCCGCTCGTCGCCTGGTTCGGCCAGGCGCTCGGCTGGCGCTCCGCCTTTGCCATTGTCGGCGCCATCAGCCTCCTGACCATGGCGCTCACCTTCGCCCACGTGCCGCGGGACAAGGGCAACCCGAAGGCGACGCCGCTTCGCGAACTGGGCGCGCTCGGCAAGCTGCAGGTCTGGCTGATGCTCGGCATCTGCGCCATCGGCTGCGGCGGCATGTTCGCCGTCTTCAGCTATATCACGCCGGCGCTGACCGAAGTCGCGGGCGTTTCGCTTGGCAATGTGCCGATCATGCTTTCTGTCTTCGGCGCCGGCATGATCCTCGGCAACATCGTCGGAGCACGGCTTGCCGACTGGGCGCTGATGCCGGCGATCGGCATCGCCATCGCCTTCAACATCTTTGCCTATGTGCTTTTCTATTTCACCATGGGCAATCCGTGGATCGCCATCGTCAACGTGCTCTTCATCGGCGGCGGCTTTGCCGTCGTCCCGGGCGTACAGACGCGGCTGATGGATGTCGCCGGCGAGGCCCAGACGCTGGCCGCCGCCCTTAGCCACTCCGCCTTCAATCTCGCCAATGCGCTTGGCGCCTGGCTCGGTGGTGTTTCGATCGCCGCCGGTTACGGCTGGACCTCCACCGGTCTCGTCGGCGCCGTTCTCGGCGTCGCCGGCTTCGGCATCTTTCTCGCTTCAGTCTTCGTCGATCGCGCACAGCCTGCGCGTATGGCTGCAAAACCTGCGGCGGAATGACCGGCTTTATCGAAAGAAAGCCAGGGGCTCTTGAACCCTCCTAAATTTTTCTGTCATGTCCCGCCGTTAGCGTCGACCACGGCCCTGAAACTACCGTAAAGCAGGGGCAAAGGGGCGGCGCCCGGCGCCAGACAGGCTGGCAAGGCCTCGGGTTTGTTGTAAAGTCGTCGAAAGACGGAGGATCATTGGTGCAATTGGGCAATCGTGAACGAGAGAATTTTGCCGTGGAGCCGCGGCTCCTCGGGCAAACCGCTATTTCGCGCCATGCCCTTGTCGGCCCCATGACCGCTGCCCGCTGGATGCTGGTCTTCGTTCTGCTTGCCGGCGTCTACTTCTTCCATGGTTTCGTCGTTCCGGTTCTGGCCGCCGTCGTCATCGGTTTTGCCAGCTGGCCGATCTATCGCCGGCTGCTCGCCGGTGTGAACGGCAACCGGACGCTGGCCGCCACTATCGCGATCGTCTGCGTCATTTCCTTCATCGTCGTGCCGATCTCTATCGCTGCCGTCTATGCGGTCGACGAGGTGCGCGACTGGGTCGTCTGGGCGGTCGAGACCAATGCCAATGGTGCCGTGGTGCCCGCCTGGCTGTCCGGTATCCCGGTTGCCGGCGCCTGGCTCGGTGAACAATGGGTCAAGCATATCGGCCATCCGGGTGCGCTCGGCGAACTGGTCCAGCTCGTCAGCGGCTCCAACATCGGCAATATCTACCGCGGCGTCCTGGTCGTGGGCGCGTCGACGTTCCATGCCTTCCTGACGTTGCTGTTCATGATGATCACGCTGTTCTTCGTCTATCGCGACGGCCAGTCCTTCTCCGGCCAGCTCGACAAGCTCGGCGAGCGCATCTTCCCGATGCGCTGGGAGCGGCTGTCGCGCGTCGTGCCGCTGACGATCAGCTCCACGGTCACCGGCATGGGCATCATCGCCATCGGTGAGGGCATCGTGCTCGGCGTCGCCTATTGGCTTGCCGGCGTACCGTCGCCGGTAACCCTCGGCATCATCACCGGCCTGATGGCACTGATCCCGGGTGGCGCGCCGCTCTGCTTCACGCTGGTCTCGGTCTACCTCGTCGCCAGCGGTTCGCCCGTTCACGGCCTGGCGCTGTTCACCTGGGGCACGACCGAACTCTTCATCGTCGACAAGACGCTGCGTCCGCGCCTCGTCGGCGGCCCGATCAAGCTTCCCTTCCTGCCGACCTTCTTCGGCCTTGTCGGTGGCGTGAAGACCATGGGCTTCCTTGGCCTCTTCGTCGGCCCGGTGCTGATGGCGCTGCTCGTTGCCATCTGGCGCGAATGGATGCGCGAAGTCACCGCGCCCACCGAAACGAGCGTGAACCACATCATCAAGGGCTAGGCGTCACGCCAAGCCGGCGGTCGCGGACGTGCGGTCGCCCTGGATCTGTCCGGCATCTCGCTGATAGGCCGATAACGACCGGATCCCGCGCTTATGAAGATCGTATTCCGCCTTCGTCAGCGGACCCTGGCGGGCGTCTTTATCTTTTCCTTATGCCGCCTTCCGACCATCGCAATCGATAATTGACCCGTTGCGGATGCACACTGCGGACCTCAACAGTCCGGAGAATTTGCATGTCCGATGTTCTTTTTCTTGCTGCCGGTGTCGGCGGCTTTGTCGTGTTCGCGCTTTATGCGCGCGCGCTAAGCCGGCTTTAGGAGGGCGTCATGTTCGAAGCCCTGCTCGGTCTTGCCGTCGCTGTCGCGCTTGCGGCCTACCTCGTCGTCACCCTCGTTCGCCCGGAACGGTTCTGACCCGGTCGACGGGATCGGACCCGTTGGCCGTTCGCATCAGCCGGGCGCCGTCGCACCGTCCGGCCGCCCTTAGCGGAGTAATCTCATGTCTATCATCGGGTGGCTGCAGATCAGCCTCCTCTTCATCGCCGTCCTGATCGTCATCAAGCCGTTGGGGCTTTACATGGCGCGGGTCTTCTCCGGTGAACGCAACGTCTTTTCGCCCGTCCTCGGCCCCGTCGAGCGCGGCCTTTATCTTGCCGCCGGCGTCGATCCGAAGAAGGAGCAGGGCTGGCTCGCCTATACGATGTCGATGCTTGCCTTCAGCCTCGCGGGCTTCGTCTCGCTCTACGCGATCCTCCGGCTGCAGGCCTATCTGCCGATGAACCCGCAAGGTTTCTCGGGCATGCCGTCCGACCTCGCCTTCAACACGGCGGCCAGCTTCGTCACCAACACCAACTGGCAGAACTACGGCGGCGAAACCACGCTCAGCCATTTCAGCCAGATGGCCGGGCTCACGGTGCACAACTTCGTCTCGGCTGCGACCGGCATCGCCATGGCGCTTGCCGTCACCCGCGCCTTCGCCCGCTCGAACGCCTCGACCGTCGGCAATTTCTGGGTCGACCTCACCCGTTCGACGCTCTACGTGCTCCTGCCGATTGCCGTCGTCATGGCGCTTGCCATGGTCTGGAGCGGCCTGCCGCAGACCTTCCACGCCGATCTCACCGCAACCACGCTCGAAGGCGTCAAGCAGACGATCTCAGTCGGCCCGGTCGCAAGCCAGGAAGCGATCAAGCAGCTCGGCACCAATGGCGGCGGCTTCTTCAACGTCAACGCCGCCCATCCGTTCGAAAACCCGACGGCCTTCTCCAACTATCTCAACATCTTCTCGATGCTGTCGATCTCGGCGGCGCTCGTCTACACCTTCGGCCAGATGGTCGGCAACCGCCGCCAGAGCTGGGCCTTCATCGCCGTCACCGGCATCCTGCTGATCTCCGGCGTCGCGGTCGTCTACTGGGCTGAAGCCCAGGGCAACCCCATCCTGACCGCCCTTGGCCTCGATGCCGCCCAGGGCAACATGGAGGGCAAGGAAGTTCGCTTCGGCCAGGCGATGACGGCGCTCTATGCGGCTGTTACGACGGGTCTGTCGGATGGCGGCGTCAACAGCATGCACGGCTCGCTGACGGGCCTCGGCGGTCTCGTGCCGATGTTCCTGATGCAGCTTGGCGAAGTCCTGCCGGGCGGCGTCGGTTCCGGTCTCTACGGCATGGTCGTCTTTGCGATCCTCGCCGTCTTCGTTGCCGGCCTGATGGTCGGCCGTACGCCGGAACTGCTCGGCAAGAAGATCGAAAGCCGCGAGATGAAATACGCGATGTTCGCCGTCCTCATCCTGCCGGCAACGATCCTCGGCTTTGCCGCCGTCTCCGCGATGCTGCCCTTTGCTGTCGCCAGCATCGGCACGGCGGGTCCGCATGGCCTGTCGGAAATCCTCTACGCCTTCACGTCGGCGGCCGGCAACAACGGCTCGGCTTTCGGCGGGCTCACCGGCAACACACCCTGGTACAACACGACGCTAGGCTTCGCGATGCTGCTCGGCCGCTTCGCCTATGCCGTTCCGGTGATGGCGATCGCCGGCTCGATCGCGGTCAAGACCCGCGTACCGGCCTCCAAGGGTACCTTCCCGACCGACACGCCGCTCTTCGTCGGCCTGCTCGTCGGCATCATCCTCATTCTCGGCGGGTTGCAGTTCTTCCCGGCGCTCGCGCTTGGTCCCATCGTCGAGCATCTCTCGATGCTTGCCGGTCAGACCTTCTAGAGCGGGATGAGGAAAAGTGTGTGCGGTTTTCCGCCCGCATCCCGCTCTAACTTATTAGAAACGATCACGTTTATGGTTTGGGTCGACTAGACCCAAACCATCGCGATCTAAAGGAATTCGACACATGTCTTCCAAACCCATCGCTCCCAGTCTTCTGGACCCGGCGATCCTGCTGCCGGCGATCAAGGCGGCGTTCGTCAAGCTCGACCCGCGCCAGCTCGTGCGCAATCCGGTGATCTTCGTCACCGAAGTGGTCGCCGCCGTCGTCACCGGCCTCTTCGTCCGTGATCTCGTAACCGGCGGCGGAGGCGCACTCTTCTCCGGCCAGATCGCTGCCTGGCTCTGGTTCACCGTGCTCTTTGCCACCTTTGCCGAAGCCGTCGCCGAAGGTCGCGGCAAGGCCCAGGCCGACAGCCTGCGCCGTACCAAGTCCGAGCTGACGGCGCGCAAACTCGTCGCCGACGAAGGCCGTGAGACCCAGACGATCCCGGCGACATCACTCAAGGTCGGCGACCTCGTGCTTGTCCAGGCCGGCGAACTGATCCCCGGCGACGGCGAAGTCGTCGAAGGCGTCGCTTCCGTCAACGAGAGCGCCATCACCGGTGAATCGGCGCCCGTCATCCGCGAATCCGGTGGCGACCGCTCGGCTGTCACCGGCGGCACGCAGGTGCTGTCAGACTGGATCAAGATCCGCATCGCCGTCGCACCGGGCGACACCTTCGTCGACCGCATGATCGCTCTGATCGAGGGCGCGCAGCGCCAGAAGACCCCGAACGAGATCGCCCTTTCGATCCTGCTTTCGGGCCTGACGCTGATCTTCCTCGTCGCCGTCGTCACGCTCTGGGGCCTTGCCGGTTATTCCGGTACCGTTCTCTCGGTCACCGTGCTGGCCGCGCTTCTGGTAACGCTGATCCCGACCACCATCGGTGGTCTGCTTTCGGCGATCGGCATCGCCGGCATGGACCGTCTGGTCCGCTTCAACGTCATCGCCACCTCCGGCCGCGCCGTCGAGGCTGCCGGCGACGTCGATACGCTGCTGCTCGACAAGACCGGCACTATCACCTTCGGCAACCGCATGGCCGCCGACTTCATGCCGGTGCCGGGCGTTACCGAGGCCGAGCTTGCCGATGCCGCACTGCTTGCAAGCCTTGCCGACGAAACGCCGGAGGGTCGCTCGATCGCAGCGCTCGCCACCGGCGAATTCGGCCGCCAGGCGCCAGACGTGTCGCTTCCGGTGTCCGACAAGAGTGAAGTCGTGGCGCTTGCCGGCGGCGGCGGCGGCGCAAGCCGGGCCGGTGCGACCCGGATCGACGCGGTCATTCCCTTCGCTGCGGAAACGAGGCTTTCTGGCGTTGACTTCGGCGGTCGCCGGCTGCGCAAGGGTGCCGTCGACTCGATCCTGAAGTTCACCGGCATCCGCGACGAGAACGTGCCGAACGAGTTTCGCCGCGCCGTCGATCAGGTCGCCCGCACCGGCGGCACCCCGCTTGCCGTCGCCGACGGTCCACGCCTGCTCGGCGTCATTCACCTGAAGGACGTGGTGAAGCCCGGCATCAAGGAACGCTTCGCCGCCCTGCGCGCCATGGGCATCCGCACGGTCATGGTCACCGGCGACAACCCGGTGACAGCGGCCGCCATCGCATCTGAAGCCGGCGTCGACGACTTTCTCGCCGAAGCCACCCCCGAGGACAAGCTTGGCTATATCCGCAAGGAACAGCAGGGCGGTCGTCTCATCGCCATGTGCGGCGACGGTACCAACGACGCGCCGGCGCTCGCCCAGGCCGATGTCGGCGTCGCCATGCAGACCGGGACGCAGGCCGCCCGCGAGGCCGCCAACATGGTGGACCTCGATTCCAGTCCGACGAAGCTCATCGAGATCGTCGAGATCGGCAAGCAGCTGTTGATGACCCGTGGGTCGCTGACGACCTTTTCGATCGCCAACGACGTTGCGAAGTACTTCGCCATCATCCCGGCGCTGTTCATCACCACCTATCCGGCCCTGGCCGCGCTCAACGTCATGGGCCTCGCCTCGCCGCAATCGGCGATCCTGTCGGCGGTGATCTTCAACGCGCTCATCATCGTCGCGCTGATCCCGCTGGCGCTGAAGGGCGTCAAGTACCGGCCGGTCGGTGCGGCAGCACTCCTGCGTCGCAACCTGCTCGTCTACGGCCTCGGCGGCATTGTCCTGCCCTTCGCCGGCATCAAGCTCGTCGACCTTGCCGTCAACGCACTCAATCTGGTGTAACCATGCTGAACCAACTTCGCCCCGCCATCGTGATGATCGTGCTTCTGACCGCGATCACCGGCCTTGCCTATCCCTTCGCCATCACCGGCGCCTCGCAGGTGCTGATGCCCGCCCAGGCAAATGGCAGCCTCATCGAAAAGGACGGCGCCCTCATCGGCTCCGCCCTCATCGGCCAGAATTTCACCTCCGACAAGTATTTCTGGCCGCGGCCCTCCGCGACCGGTCCGGAAGCCTACAATGCCGGCGCTTCGAGCGGCTCCAACCTCGGCACCACCTCGGTCAAGCTGAAGGATCGCGTTGCAGCCGATGTCGAGCGGCTGAAGGCGGCCGGCGTCAACGGTGAAATTCCGGCGGATGCGGCGACCACGTCAGGCTCCGGTCTCGACCCGCACATCACGCCGGCCTTTGCCGAAGCCCAGGTTGCCCGCGTCGCCAAGGCGCGGGGCCTGAGCGAAGCGGACGTCGCCGGCCTGGTTTCCAGGGCGACGGAGGAACGGCTGTTCGGGGTCGTAGGCGAGCCGCGCGTCAATGTGCTAGAACTCAACCTGGCCCTTGATGCGCCCCGAACCTGATTCCTCACGCCTGAGATCATGAATGCCCGACAGTGAACGCGACGCCAAAAGTCGCCCGGATCCAGACGCATTGCTGGCGCTTGCCGCGCAGGACCGCCGGGGAAAGCTGACCGTATTCCTCGGTGCCGCTCCCGGCGTCGGCAAGACCTATGCGATGTTGTCGCGGGCCCGCCGACTGAAGGACGACGGCATCGATATCGTCGTCGGGCTGGTGGAGACGCATGGGCGCAGCGAGACCGCAGCGCTCATCGATGGATTGGAAATACTGCCGCGCCGCGATGTGAACCATCGCGGCCGCGTGCTGTCGGAGTTCGACCTGGATGCCGCCCTTGCGCGGCGTCCGAGGATCATCGTCGTCGACGAACTGGCCCATAGCAACCCGGCCGAAAGCCGGCACCCCAAGCGCTACCAGGACATTGAGGAACTGATCGCCGCCGGCATCGATGTCTGGACCGCGCTCAACATCCAGCATCTCGAAAGCCTCTCGGACATCGTCGCCCAGATTACTGGTGTTCCCGTGCGCGAGCGGGTGCCGGATACTGTGCTGAAGCGGGCCGACGAGGTGCTGCTTGTCGATCTGCCGCCGGCCGAGTTGATCGAGCGCCTGAAGGACGGCAAGGTCTATCTGCCCGACAGCGCCAAGCGCGCCGTCGATCGCTTCTTCCGCCTCGGCAACCTGACGGCGCTGCGCGAACTCGCGCTCCGGCGCACGGCCGACCGGGTCGACGACCAGATGGTCGACTACCTCAAGCAGAACGCGATCGAAGGCATCTGGGCGAGCGGAGAGCGCCTGCTCGTCTGCATCGGCCCCGATCCGCTGTCGGAAAAAGTCGTGCGTACCGCAAGCCGGCTTGCTGAGGGCTTGAACGCACCGTGGATCGTCGTCTTCATCGAGCGCGCCGACCGCGAGAGCGGCGACGGCGAGGATGTGCGCCGGCTCGACGAAACCTTCCGCCTTGCCGAACAGCTCGGCGCCGAAACCCGTCGCATCGTCGGCAATGATTTTGTCGAGGAAATCCTGAAGCTCGCGCGCCGCGAGCATGCGACGCAGATCGTCATCGGCGCGCGCCGCCAATCCTTCCCGATGCGGTTCTTCCGGCAGTCGCTTCCCGATGCCCTGGCCGAGCGCGTGTCCGGCATCGGCATCTACCTCGTTACCGATCGCGAGACGACGCCCGTCAAGCGGCGATCAAAGAGGAAGAGGACGCTGCCGCCGGGAACCGGGCGGGCGATCGGCATCGCTGCCGGATCGGTCGCCATCTCGACCGGTGTCGGCCTGCTGCTCGGCCGTTTCGTCGTCCTGCCCAACATATCGCTGCTTTATCTGCTCGCGGTGCTGGCGTCCGCGACCTATGCCGGCCATATCGCGGCGATCGCCGCAGCGCTGTTTTCGGTGCTCGCCTACAATTTCTTTTTCATCAAGCCGACCGGCACCTTCACCATCGCCGAGCCGCACGAGGTTTTCGCGCTCGTTGTCTTCCTGGTCGCCGCGGCACTCGCGGGCAGCCTCGCCTCCCGCGTGCGCGAGCAGGCGAAGGCAGCGCGGCAGCGTGCCGCCGCGACCCAGGCGCTTTATGATTTTTCCCGCAAACTTTCCGGCACGGCCAAGCCGGACGACGTGCTTTGGGCGGCGGTCACGCAGATGCAGTCGACGCTGAAACGCAGCGCCGCCCTCTTGTTGCCCGCAGAAGGCGACCTGCAGCTGAAGGCAGCCTGGCCTCCGGACACCGAGCTTGACGTCACCGACATCATGGCTGCACGCTGGGCGATGGACAAACGCGAGCCGGCCGGCAATGGCACCGGCACGTTGCCGAACAGCCCCTTCCACTTCCGTCCGCTGACAAGCCCGCATGGCGTCGTCGGCGTCTGTGGCTTCGTCCAGGCGGACAAGCCACTGGAGATCAACGAAGAGCGGGCACTGGCGGCGATCCTGGACCAGACGGCGATCGCGGTCGATCGGGCGCGCCTGTCGCGCGAAAGCCTCGACCAGGCGGCCAAGCTCGAAGGCGAACGCTTCCGCGCCGCTCTTCTCTCATCCATCTCGCATGACCTGAGAACCCCGCTTGCGACGATCACCGGTGCCGTCACCAGCCTGCGCCAACTCGGCGACCGGATGCCGCCGGAAAGCCGCGACGACCTGTTGCAGTCGATAGAGGAGGAGGGCGGTCGGCTGACGCGCTTTGTCGCCAACCTGCTCGACATGACCCGCATCGAGGCCGGCACCGTCAACGCCAAGCGCGATTGGGTCGATGTCGCCGACGTCGTGCGAGCCGCCGTCGATCGCGCCCGCAAGTATTTCCCGGACCGCGAGGTCGAAACCAGCATTGCAGCCGACCTGCCCTTGATGCGCGGCGACAGCGTGCTGCTCGGCCAGGTGCTGTTCAACCTGCTCGACAATGCCAACAAGTATGGCGGCGACGAGCCGATCAGCATCTATGCCCGTACTGAAGGCAGCGAGATCGTGCTGTCGGTAACCGATCTCGGCAAAGGTATCCCGCCGCGGGATCTCGAGCAGGTCTTCGAGAAATTCTTCCGCCGCGGCAAGGCCGACGGCCGCACGCCGGGAACGGGGCTGGGGCTGTCGATCGCCAGGGGCTTCGTCGAGGCGATGGGCGGACAGATCAAGGCGGAAAGCCCGGCGCTTCGCCGCCGCGGCACGCGCATTTCCATGCGCTTTCCCGCCGCCAAGGCTGAAATTTCCGAAAAGGACCGTGCATGAGCGTGGAGCGTATCCTCGTCGTCGACGACGAACCCCAGATCCAGCGTTTCCTGAAACCCGCGCTGAGTGCCGCCGGCTATGACGTTCGCGAGGCGATGACCGGTGCCGAGGCGCTGAAGGCGGCCGCGACGATGGCGCCGGATGTCGTCATACTCGATCTCGGCCTGCCGGACATGGACGGCAAGGAGGTCATCGCCAACTTGCGCGGCTGGTCGCAGGTGCCGATCATCATTCTGTCGGCCCGCGACCGGGAAAGCGAAAAGATCGCCGCACTCGATCTCGGCGCCGACGATTACATCGAAAAGCCCTTCGGCATCGGCGAACTGACCGCCCGCATCCGCGCGGCCCTTCGCCACCGGGTACAGATGGAAGGCGGCCAGACGCAGCTGTCCGCCGATGGCGTTTCGATCGACACGATCAAGCGGGTGGTGACGAAGGACGGCGAACCGGTGCGGCTGACGCCGAAGGAATACGACCTCCTGGTGATGCTGGCGCATCACGCCGGCCGGGTCGTCACCCACAAGACGCTGCTCACCTCGGTCTGGGGCGTGGCCCATGGCGAAGACCTGCACTATTTGCGCGTCTTCATCGGGCAACTGCGCGGGAAGATCGAGCGCGATCCGGCCGACCCGAAGATCATCCGCACCGAGCCCGGCGTCGGCTACCGCTTCGTCGGCGACGACGACGGTTGACGGGGTCACCGCCAACGGCCGCTGAGACCCTTACTTGATCTTCACCGGCGTCGGCATGTCGGTCGCGAGCGTGTCTCCGACGACCACCTTCTTCTTCTTTGCCGGTTGCGGGTTTTCGAGGATCGACACAGGCGCCGAGACCGTTACGGCCGCGACGTTGCCGACGTTTCTGGCCGTGCCGGCGACGACTGCCGCGATGCCGGTTCCGACCGAGATGTCAGAGTCGGTCAGCGTCTGTCCCGTGGCGAGCCGCGTGCCGATCAACTGAACGATTTCAGGACTTTCAGCGAACTTTCCGTGGTGCAGGCCGTCCTCAGACTTAACCTTCGTCAGGTCGATGGCGGTGATGCCGGCGCGTTCCAGCTGGGTCCGGTAGGGCTCTGCCGACGGGTCGATTGCGCCGAGGCGAGAGACGTCGCCGGAGATGAAGCTCGAAAGCGCCAGCGCCCGGTCGTCCTGCGAAACGAAGATCGTGAATTTCGGCCGCTTGTGGCCCATCTCGACAAACTGCTTGGCAAAGACGTCGAGATCGATATCCGGCGAAGCAAGAATGACGTTCTCGATCTTCGACGGCACGTTGCCGTCGCGGATACCCATCTGGCGCAGCGATTCCATCGTCAGCCAGGTGCCCATGGAGTGGGCGAGGATGGTGATGCTCTTGACCTTCGGTGCGTCGGAAAGCTTCTTCAGAATGTCTTCAAGGGCCGTGCGCGAATAGTTCGTGCTTTCCTTGTCGTAATTGTAGTCGAACACGTTGGCGCGCGAAGGCCAGGTGAAGAGAACCGGTGTCGCTTTGACGTCCGAATCGTGGACGATCTGCGCCAGCCGGTAGACCGAATCCTCGTAGCGGTTGTTGAAGCCGTGCACGAAGACGAAGGCGTTGCCGCCGATATCGTGCTGCAGGAACCAGGACTTGGCCTCGTCGAGCGACCTGAGTTCATTCACCCGCGTGACGGCGAATTCCTTGGCCGGATCCGGCGGCAGCTTGCGCGGCCATTGTACCGTGCCCGACTTGCGTGCTGTTTCCGGCGGGATCGAAACCGCGACGTCGGTTAGGAAGGTGTTGGCGTCGCGCTCGCCGGAAAAGAGTGTCGCCGGATCGCCCGAGGGTTCGCGCGTGGTCGCCACAAGCATGTCGACGGTGGAGGCGCCTGGAACCGGAGCGGTCAGCGCGACAGGCGCCATCACGCCCTTGGCATGGCCGCCGCAGCCGGCAAGCAGCGTCAAGGCTGCAAGCACGAAGATTGTCCGCCCCCTGCCTGCACGTTGCCGATGTAGCGAACTCTGAACTCCCAACCACTCGAACATCGGCATCCCCACATACGCCTGAACTCGACTGCATCTGATCGCGCTTTCGCGAAACGCAGATGACAATACTCGGCGCTAATATGCAAGCAGGCCCTGATTGAAGATTCGCTACAGAGTTGTTGATGGATGTCGTTTCCCGTGTCGCGGGCTCGCCGCGGCACGGGAATTTTCCGCCGTTACTTCGCTCTCGCTTCGAGCGCCGTCAGGATCGCGTGGGCCGCCTTGATCCTCTCGGGGATCGGAATGTTGCGGTTGGCAAGCAGCAGGATGCCGATCTTCTTTTCCGGCACGAAGGCGACATATCCACCGAAGCCGTTGGTGGAGCCGGTCTTGTTGTAGAGCGTCGAACCGTCGGGTTGCCTCGGCGGGCTCAATGCCTTGACCGGGTTGCTCTTCAGGGCCATGTCGCGCGAGTTGCCGTCGAGCAGCCGCTCCACCGAAACCGGGTAGGGGTACTGCTCCCAGCCGAGCCCCTGCACCATCTTGCCGCTGTCGAAATACCCCACGTGAGTGGCTTCGATCGCCTTGCGGATAGGCCCGTCCAACTGTTCAGGCCGGATGTTGGCCTCGACGAAGCGGATCATGTCTGCCGCCGACGACTTCACCCCATAGGCCTCCGCGTCGAACGTTCCGGCAGTGACGCGGATGGGCTTGTCAGCCTTGCCGTAGCCCCAGGCGTAGCTGCCCATCTGGCTGTCTGGAACGCGGACATAGCTGTGCTTCAGCCCGAGCTTGGGAAAGATCTCGCTTTCGAGGACCGCGCTGAAGTCGCCGCCCATCGCCAATGCCGCGGTGTGGCCGAAGAGGCCGATGCTCGGGTTGGAATAGCGACGCTTCTTGCCGGGCTTGGCTTCCGGCTTCCACGTGCTGAAATAGTCGACCATGTCGGCGTCGCTCTTGACCGCGTCGGGGAACTGCAGCGGCAGCCCGCCGGCGGTATAGGTGGCGAGATGGAGGAGGGTCGCCTTGTCGATCGCCGTGCCCGCAAGGGCCGGCATGAATTTGCCGGGATGGTCGGCGAACGAGAGCTTGCCGGTTACCTGCGCATAGGACGCCAGTGTCGAGGCGAAAGTCTTGCTGATCGAGCCGAGTTCGAACAGCGTATCTTCGGTGACTGGAGCCTTCGTTTCCTTGGAAGCGACGCCGTAATTCATGAAGTAGCGCTGGCCGTCAACGGTCACCGCGACGGCGATGCCCGGCACCTTGTGTTCGTGCATGACAGGGCGGATTGCCTTGTCCACGACGGCGGCAATCTGGGCCCGATCGCCGCCTTCGGCGAGCGCGTTCGACGCCAGGGCTGCAAGGGTTGCAGTAGCAAGGCCTAATCTAATTGTCGCCAATCTGTCCATTCGATGTGTTCTCTCTCGATAGGTGTTTTGTCGGTGGCGCGGGCATTGGGGGGCGTGCGGCCACGGTCGGAGATGGGTGTCGGATCGAGTCGGCGCTTTACCAACCCCTTTTTCCTGTCAGGCCATGGAGACCTGCAAGGGGAGCCCAAAAGGACGGCAAAGAGCTAGACCGCCCGGTCCGACGGCACAAATGACGATATTTCGAGGGAGACCCTAGAAAATCTAAGGCGAGATGTCGCGCCGGGGGAGACGATTTTCAGGGGGCGAAGGCGGCGGCGAGGGGCGTTGGCGCCGTGCATTCCATAAAATTGCGTGGTCCGTTGTCATTGCGGGCGCTCGGGCGTAGTATTCGCCGGCAGTTTAAGGCCTCGTTGTTGCCAGGCTGCATTTTTAATCCACGAGCTGCTTCTGATCGAACAGAAGAGTCTCCCCGATTCCGGGGGCATATTCGGAAGCTTATTTACATCCGACGCCAATCAATGGCGCCTCCGCCGATCTCTATTGCAATCAGACGGCCATATTGGAGGATAAAATGAGCAAGCAGACCATAACTCTCATTCTTGCCGGCGCCCTAGCCTTATCGGGGTGCCAATCAGCCTATGTGTCCAAGAGCGGTCCGACCGGCAACGAATTCGGCTGCATTGCCGGAACCGTTGGCGGGGCCATCGTCGGCGGCCTGATCGGCTCGACGATCGGTTCAGGTACCGGTCAGCTTTGGGCGGTTGGTGGCGGAGCGACGCTTGGCGCTGCTGCCGGCAATGCGCTGGCATGCCGCTATTATTGATCAAGGAACAAAGCAGGATGAAGAAAATCGTTCTTATGAGCGTGCTTGCGCTCGGCCAGATCACACCGGCGATCGCGCAGCAGCAGGCTGCGACGATGAATCAGGGACAGATGAGCGCGCTCGACAGCAACAAGGACGGCGCGATCGAGCGGTCCGAGTATGAGGCCTTCATGTCGAACGCCTTCGTCAATCTCGACAAGAACAAGGACGGAAACCTGACCTCCGACGAGACGAAGCAGGCGCTGAACGCTCAGCAGTTTGCCGCCACCGATACCAACGGTGACGGCAAGATCAGCCGGAACGAGTTCCTGGATCGGGTCATGGCGGACTTCAAGACCGCCGACCGAAGTGGTGACGGTGCCCTGAAATGACGCGCGGTGCCGGAGCCGACCACCATGAATTTCGATCGTCCCGGCTGCCGGCACAGGCTCCGGCCGACAGCCATCGCGCAAGAAAGGAGGCGTGCGCGCTGATATGGCCTCATTTTCCGGTTGCATTTGCCGGACGTTCTGTTTCTCTTAGCTAAAATTCACCGGCAACTGGCCACCTGGCTGCCGGTGCTCATGCCGCTCTTCCTGATTGTCCCATTCGGCTTTCTGACAAGCGACTTGGCTCCCAATGCAAGCATCCGTCTTGCGCAAGGGTACGTCGACGACGGTGAATGGGAATTCTCGCGATTGCTCCGCCGGCCGCATGGCCGGCGCCTTGACGTCCAAGCCGGGGGATTTCCCGGGCTCGTTTGTTGATCGTTGTGCCTGGATAGGAGAGACCATGTTCGACCGACCTCGTTCTTTGCGTGCGCCGACGGTGGCATTGCTTGCCATGCTGACGGGTTCGTTTGCAGTGAGCACTGCGTTGGCGCAGGAGCAGGCCGCCACCCAGGCGGCGAGCGAAGAGGCGCCGCAGCCACTCAGCGAAGACGAACTCGAGGTCCTCGTCGCGCGCATTGCGCTCTATCCCGACGAACTCGTCGCGCTCGTGACCTCCGCCTCGCTCTATCCGCTGCAGATCGTCGAGGCGGAGCGCTTCCTGGAGGTTTCCAAGACCAAGAAGGATATGAAGCCCAAGGACAGCTGGGACGGCAGCATCGTTTCGCTGCTGAACTACCCCCAGATCGTCAAGATGATGAGCGACGACCTCGACTGGACCCAGTCGCTCAGCGACGCGCTCGCCTACCAGCAGCAGGATGTGCTCGTCGCCATCCAGCAATTGCGCGACAAGGCGGTCGCCGACGGCGTCATCAAGTCGGACGACAAGGTGGTGGTGAAGCAGGAAAACAACAACGTCGTGATCCAGGCCGCCGATCCGGAAAAAATCTACGTCCCGCAATACGAGCCGCAGATGCTCTATGATCCGGGCTATCAGCCGGCCCCGATCGCCTATTATCCCGAGCCCTACCCGAACTACTACTATCCGACGGCAACCTTCTTTGCCGGCGTGGTCACGGGCGCTGCCTTTGCCGCGGTCGTCGACTGGGACGACTGGGGCGTCTGGGGCGGACGCTGGAACGGCGGCGATGTCGATATCGACTGCAACAACTGCTTCAACAACGTCAACGGCAAGGTGAAGTTCAACGACGTCGACTGGAAGAATGTCGATCGCAGCAAGATCAGCTTCGACAAGAACCAGTTCGCCAAGATCGATCGCACCTCGATGGAGCGGGACTTCAAGTCGGCGAAAGGCAACAACATCGCCAACCGGGCGAAGGTGGCCCGCTCCGACCAGGTCGGCGCGGCGGCAAACAGGGCCGGTAGCCGGGTCTCGGTCGACGATGTCCGCAAGAGCAAGGTCGAGGCGCGCCAGCGCGAAAATGTCGGGCGAGCCAACGCAGCTCCTGGCGACCGCAAACCGGGCAACCAGGTCAAGGCAAGGCCCGACGGCGCCGGCAAGGTCGGCAATGCCAAGCCCGCGGCCCGGGCCGACCGGCAGGTCGCCAAACCGAAACCGGGTGGCAAGGTCGATCGTGGCGGCGGTGGCAAGCCATCGGCGCTCGGCCAGGTCCAGAGTGGAAGGGTCACCAAGGTCCAGTCGGACCGCGGCCGGCAGGCGCTCGGCGGCGGCCAACGCGGTGGTGGCCAGCCGCATCGCGAAATCAAGCGCGGTGGCGGTGGCGGCGGCGGACGGCACCGGTAACTGAAGGAGAGGAGAACGAAAATGACCAAGCGCGTACATCATCTGCTCCTGTCCTCCATAGCTGCCGCCGTGCTCGTCAGCGGTTCCGCGACGTTCGCGTCGGCGCAGGATGCCGCGGCGCACACGCCGCTCTCCGACTACGCGGCAGCAAGCGATCCGCCGGTGTTCGACACGCCGGAACAGGCGATCGACGCCTTCAAGTCGGCCGTCGCTTCCGGCGATTTCGACAAGCTCGCAAACCTCGTCGGCCTTGATGCCGCCAAGGCCAAGACGAGCGACGGCGTCATGGATGCCTATGCCGATATCCAGGCAGGGGTGAAGAAGAAGGTGGCGGTGCAGGATGTCGAGAACCGCAAGGTTCTGGAGATCGGTGAGGTGCTCTGGCCCTTTCCGTTCCCGATCGCCAAGGGCAAGGACGGCAAGTGGGCCTTCGACACCTATGTCGGGCTCGAGGAGATCGCCAATCGCCTCGTCGGCCGCAACGAACTCGACACGATCGCGACGGTCCGCGCCTATGTCGAGGCGCAGGAGGAATATGCGCTCGAGGATCATGACGGCGACGGCGTTCTCGAATACGCGCAGAAGCTGATCAGCAGCGAGGGCAAGACCGATGGGCTCTACTGGCCCGCCGGCGAAGGCGAACCGCAAAGCCCGGCCGGCGAAGCGCTCGCCGATGGCGCGGTGCTTGCCAAGGCGCAAGCCGGCAAGGGCTACTTCGGCTATCGCTACCGGGTGCTGACGAGCCAGGGCGATAACATCGCGGGCGGCAAGTTTGACTACATCATCAACGGCAACATGATCGCCGGCTTCGCGCTCGTCGCCTGGCCGGTGCGATACGGCGCGACGGGCGTTCACACCTTCGTCGTCAACCGCAACGGAACCGTCTACCAGGCCGATCTCGGCGACAAGACCGAGAGCGTTGCCAACGGAATCCGGCAGTTCAATCCGAACGACAACTGGCAGGTCGTGGAGGATTGATGCGGTGGACGGAGCGGACCCAGGCGCCAAGACATCCGGCAGCGACGCGGCGGATGCCGCGCCGGCGTCTCGGCAGGGAAGGATCGCCGAGTTCCTCGCCGCCCATGGCGGGCCGTTCTTCGAGCTTCAGGCCCGGCTGAAGCTGCTACATGCAAACGCGCTGCAGTCGGGCAAGCGGGCGCTGGTTTTCGTGGCGCTCGCCTGGGGCGTGCCTTTCTTGCTGAGCCTGCCGGGGAGCTTTCCGCTGGAGCAGGGCGCCTTCCTGAGCGACCCGGGCGGCTGGGCAAAGTTCTTCATTGCCATTGCCGCCTTCGTGCTGGCCGAACAGCAGGTTGAACGCGGCCTGCGCATCAAGCTCGGCCAGTTTTCGCGCGCGCCGCTGATCGCCCCGACCTCGATGCCATCAGCCGCGCGCGCGATTTCCGACGCACTGAAGCAGCGCGATTCCGGGCTCGCGGAAGCCGTCTGTCTGGCTCTCGCCGCGGTCGCGGCGCTGCTTTCCTTCTTGAATTTCCATACGTCGCCCGCCTCGTTCTGGGCCGTCGAGCATGCGGCCGAGGGCAACCGGATTACTGCGGCGGGCTGGTGGTCGATCTGTGTCAGCCTGCCCTTGTTCGTCTTCCTGTTCCTGCGTGGGGTCTGGCGGCACCTCGTCTGGGCGCGGCTGTTGCGCAAGATCGCCCGGCTGGAGCTTCGCCTGGTCGCGACCCATCCGGATGGCAAGGGCGGGCTCGGCTTTCTGTCGCAATATCCGAACGCCTACATGTTCTTCGTCTTCGGCATGAGTGCTGCGATCGCTGCCGCGGTCATGAAGCACCTGCTGCAGGAAACACTGTCGATGACGACCTTCAGCATGATCATGAGCGGCTGGCTCGCGATCGTCGTCGCGTTCTTCGCCCATCCGCTGTCGGCCTTCTCGAAGCCTCTGGCGCAGTTGAAGGAGAGCGGGCTTTTGATGCTCGGCGTGCAGGCGACGCGCTTCCAGCGCGCCGCCGAACGCAAGGTGCTCGGTCGCAACGTGGCTGCCGATCCGGGCCCGGAACCGGAAGAGGAACTGGCCGATCCCGGCAAGCTCTTCGACGCGACCAGCAAGCTCTCGACCGTGCTCATCAGCCGGAGCGCCGTCGTCCCCGTTGCCGCCGCCGCCCTCATCCCCTTCGCCGTCGCCGGCGCAACCAGGTTGCCCTACAAGGAAGTCTTCTCGGTGCTGAAGAAGCTGCTGCTGCTTTGATCAGGCACTGCCATCGGCGCCAGTCTTGACCTCAAGTTGGCTTGAGGTCGTATCCGTCACGAGTCACTCACTCGCGATAGGATCAGGCTCCATGCGCATCCGTAAACTGACATTGCCAACGTCCGATGTTTCGAAAAGCGTTGCCTTCTTTCGAGACCTGCTTGAGTTGCCGGCGACCGAAAGTTCGATCCGCGTCGGATGGAGCGAGATTCGCCTGGTTCCTGCGATCGGCGAGCCGCCGCGCGGTGTCCATCTGGCGTTCAATGTGGGCTATGAGCGGTTTGATGCCGCAATATCATGGTTGAAGCAACGCACCCCGCTGCAACGCGTGCCGGAAAGCGGAGAATGCGCGGTGCTGGAGGGCGATTGGCAGTCGAAATCCGTCTATTTCGAAGGTCCCGACAATGCGGTTCTCGAACTGATCGGCCGCCGCAGGCTCGCTGGCGCTTCCCAAACAGGACCCTTTGGCGGCTCGGACCTGGACTGCGTCAGCGAGGTCGGTGTTCCAGCCGACGATGTTTTCGGCACCGCTGCCGAATTCGCCCGTACGTTCGCGGTGACCACTCTTGGGCAGGCCTCACCCAGCTTTGCCGCCATTGGTGACGACGAGGGACTTCTGATCGCCGTCGCCCCAGACCGGCCGTGGTTCCCGGAGCGGCGCCAGTTGCCGAGTGCGAAGGGCCTGGAAATCTTACTTGAAGGCGTGAAAGCGCCAGGAATGCTGGCGAACTCTCTCGGCGGCTGGAAGGTTCACGCGGTATAGCCTGCGTTCGCGAAGTAAAGGTCGGTTTGATTTATGGGAGAGAAGTGGTGCCGCTTACGTGACTCGAACACGTGACCCCATCATTACGAATGATGTGCTCTACCGACTGAGCTAAAGCGGCCCGGAGGCAGTTCCGCGGACGTCCGCGGAACGAATGTGAGGCGCTGATAAACGCAAAGCGCCGAGATTTCAAGCCATCAGTTGCGAGAACTTGAAAATTCCTTGTTGGCTGTCACTGCGGGTGTGGGATGCAGGCCGAGGCGGGTGCGGGCCGCGTCGTATTCGCGCTCCAGCCGGTCGACCATGCGGGCGACGGATGTCACTTCCTTGACTGCGCCGATGCCCTGGCCGCAGCCCCAGATGTCCTTCCAGGCCTTGGCGCCATCAGTCGCTGCGCCGAAATCCATCTTCGACGGGTCGGCCTCGGGCAGGTTTTCCGGATCCATGCCGGCGGCCGAGATCGAGGGCTTCAGGTAGTTGCCGTGGATACCGGTGAAGTAATTGGAGTAGACGATGTCGGCCGCATTGCTGTCGACGATCATCTGCTTGTAGGCGTCGCTGGCGCGTGCTTCCTCCGTCGCGATGAAGGGCGAGCCGATATAGGCCATGTCGGCGCCCATCGCCTGGGCCGCGAGAATGGCGCTGCCGGTCGCGATCGCACCGGAGAGAAGCAGCGGCCCGTCGAACCAGGAGCGGATTTCCTGGACCAGAGCGAAGGGGGACAGGGTGCCCGCATGGCCGCCGGCGCCGGCAGCAACTGCAATCAGGCCGTCGGCGCCCTTGCGGATCGCCGAATTGGCATGGCGATTGTTGATGACGTCATGAAGCACGATGCCGCCATAGGAATGGATGGCGGCATTGACCTCCGGCACGGCGCCGAGCGAGGAAATGACGACCGGCACCTTGTACTTGACGCAGAGCATCAGGTCCTGCTCGAGCCGCGCATTGGACTTGTGCACGATCTGGTTGACTGCAAAGGGGGCGGCGCGCCGGCCCGGATTCTTGGCATCGTGATCGGCGAGCGTCTCGGTGATCTCCGCCAGCCATTCGTCGAGTTGCGATTGCGGGCGGGCGTTCAACGCCGGGAAGGCGCCGATCACGCCGGCCTTGCATTGCGCGATCGTCAGCTGCGGGTTGGAAATGATGAACAGGGGGGCGCCGACAACCGGCAGTCTCGTCGTTCCGGAAAGAATTGGCGGAAGCGGCATCGGTTTCTCCATCCCTCAGTAAGGCGCGCCAAATTTTTGACGTTTGCGTAAACGTCAAAATAGATAGCAGCAAGTTCGCCGCTTGCAAAGGGCGGCTTGACCGCGATGTCGCCGCCTCTTTTTCGCGCAGGCGCGGCCAAGCAAAGCGTTTTCCCCCGCCTTGGCCGGCAGCGCCCGTCGCCGGACTTGCGGATTTTGGCAGCAGCGGTTACGCAATTGTTAACAAAACCAACGGCGTGCCTCCAGATTTAACCCTTATGCCCTTGCGGTTGGATCGAGAGCGGTGGTGAACCGCGGCGCGCCGGCAGGTCCAAAGCCCTGCCTACACAGAAGGACTTGATGTGAGCGGACTTGAGACTGCAATCAGAAATGCCCTTGAGCGCTCCGATCGCACCAATGCGGAAACGCGGGCGCGCATCTATCAATCTGCCCGCCAGGCGCTGGAAACCGGACTGCAGAAGCAGGGTATCGAGGATGGCAACGTCATCGCCCAGCAGCGCCATCGGCTCGAAGCCGTCATCCATGCGATCGAAACGGAGGAAAGAGCGGCGCTGAGGACGCGACAGCCGGCACCGCCCGTGGTCAGCCTCGACGATGCTGCGCGGGCGCGCGGGGCCGCACAGCCGCGGGTCGAGCCGCAAGTCCGGTCACAGCCCCAGGCGCAGGCCCAACCTCAACCCCAGACCCAGACACCGCCGCAGAGCCAGCCACATGCCCCGGCAACGGGACGTCGGGAGCCCGGCTTTGCCGCTGACGCGCCGCGTCAGGCGGCGAGCGACGGCGGTCTCGGTGGTCTCGGCGGTCTGCGCGCCGATCGTGACGGTCCGGTGGTGTCGACGCGCGCAGCCGCCGAGAGCAAGGCGGATGCTGGTGAAGCGACGGGCCTTGCGCCGACGGTCCGCGGAGATACGCGCAAGCGCCGGCGCAAGCGCAGCCGCTTTTTGTCCTTCACCATGGTGGTTCTCACGCTTGCAGCCGCAGTCGGGGCCGCCGTCTGGTGGGTGCAGACCAACGATCTCCTGAAATCCGCCGCCGAGCGCGACACCAATGTCGCCAATCCTCCGGCATCGGTTGCCTCCGAAAACTTCGATGGCGCCGCCGGATTGCAGACGCTGGGTGCCCAGCAGGGATTCACCGGTGACTGGGTGGAGGTCTTCAAGCCGACGGAAACCGGTGCGATCGCGCCCGGGGCGCAGGCCAAGGTCGAGCCAGTAGACGACGAAGGCGGGCGGCGTGTCTTGTTGACCTCGCAAGTCGCCGACGCGGCTGGGGACATCACCATCGAGATCCCGGCCGCGGTTCTGGCCGAACTCTCCGGCAAGACGTCGACCCTGGCGCTGACCGTGCAGGCCGAGCCCGGCAAGACCACGGAGTTTGCCGTCGAGTGCAATTTCTCCTCGCTCGGCGAATGCGGCCGTTATCGCTTCACCGTACATGACGAGCGGATCGACATGTTGTTCAAGGTCACCTTCGACCGCAGTCTGGCGCCGAGTTCGCCCGGCCAGATCGTGATCAACAGCGATATTACCGGCGAGGGCAACAGCCTCAACCTCTACGCCATCCGCGTCCTGCCGGGGCAATAAGGCCGGTCGCCAAGGCTTTTCGAGACAGGGCGGCAGGAAAACCTGCCGGCCGCTCAGCTTTGCCGGCTCTGAGGGGGCCGGCGTCTATTTCAGGAAGCCGTGGCCGGATCCGACGATCTTGTCGTCGATCTCGCCGATCGCACCCTTGTCCTTGCCGTCGTAATCGAGGGAATGCAGGATGTGGCGGATCAGGTTGAGCCGGGCCCGCCGCTTGTCGTTGCCGCGCACCACTGTCCAGGGCGCATGATCCGTGTGGGTCGCCTTCAGCATCTCGTCGCGCTTGGCGGTGTAATCGTCCCATTTGTTGAGCGCCGCGATATCCATCGGCGACAGCTTCCAGATCTTCAACGGGTCGTGGCGGCGATCGTGGAAGCGCTTGAGCTGCATCTCGCGGCCGATATTGATCCAGAATTTAAAGAACTGGATGCCCTCGTGCACGATCATCTTTTCGAAGCGGGGAACCTGCTTCAGGAACTGTTTGTGCTCTTCGGGCGTGCAGAAGCCCATGACCGGCTCGACGCCGGCGCGGTTGTACCAGGAGCGGTCGAACAGCACGAATTCGCCAGCCGTCGGCATGGTCGCGACATAACGCTGGAAATACCATTGGCCGTGCTCGGTTTCGGTCGGCTTGGTCAGCGCGACGACGCGCGCCCAGCGGGGGTTGAGATTGTCCATCGTCGCATGGATCGCACCGCCCTTGCCGGCAGCGTCCCGGCCCTCGAACAGCGCCATCATGCGCTTGCCGGTCTTCTGCTGCCAGAGCTGGACCTTGACCAGCTCGACCTGAAGCGCTTCCAGCGTCTCGGTGTACTCGTCTTCGTCGAGCTTCTTCTTGTAGGGATAGTCGTCGGAGGAAAAGGACGCGTCGTCGATCCACTTCGGCAACTCGGGATTGTCGATGTCGAAAACGCGGCTCTTGCCGTCGATCACGAGTTCCACTGCGCGGTTCTCACCCTTGTCCGCCGTTTCCGTCAACGCCATCGGTTCGCCCTTTCGGCTTGGCGCACGGGCCCGAAAACCGGCCTCGATCATCGGAAGGATCATGCGCGTTTTCAAACTTTCGGACGCGCGCCTGCCGTCTGATGAAGAAGGCGCTCGCGACCCGATTTCGTTGGAGGAGGCCATAATTGCGTTGCGGATTCAAGCCGGTCGTGAAAATCATGTCATGAAGTATCGCTATTCCTCGACCATTTTGGTCCGGGAGGAAAAGAAAGTGATTCACGAGGATGTCGAGGTGGACGGTTCGAAAGCGTTCTGGCGGAACCTGGTTCCGCGACTGAAAGCAGAGCGCTGGCTGCTGGGACTGACCGTGCTGCTGGCGATCCTTGCGACCGTCGCGGGCATTCATTTCCTCATTGTCCTGCCCTTCTGGATCGTTCTCGTCGCCGCATTGCTCAACCGTAGCGCGCCGGCCTCGGTGATCCTGAGCCCGGCCAAGGCGGTGGTTGCTGCCGGCCCGGCGAGCGATCCGCTCGTGCCGGCATTGAACGCACTCGACATGCCGGTACTGGTGATTGCCGCCGACGAGACGGTGGTCTTCCAGAACATCGCCGCCGAGAAGGCCTTCGGGACCATCCCGCCAAACACCTATCTTGCCGCTCGGGTGCGCTCGCCCGGCATCCTCGACATGGTCCGCGAGACGATGGCGACCGGCAAGGCGAACCAGATCGAGCATAACGAGCAGTTGCCGTCCGACGCCGTCTATGTGGTGCGCGTCGCTCCGGCTGAGATTCCGGGCGACGGGCCGGTCAAGCGGATCTTCCTGCTGACCTATCGCGACATCTCCCAGGCGCGCCGCATCGACCGCATGCGCTCTGACTTCGTCGCCAATGCCAGCCACGAGCTGCGCACGCCGCTGGCATCCTTGCGCGGCTTCATCGAAACGCTCCAGGGCCCGGCGCGCAACGATCTGAAGGCGCAGGAAAAGTTCTTCGGCATCATGCACGAGCAGGCGACGCGCATGAGCCGGCTCGTCGACGATCTGCTGTCGCTGTCGCGGCTGGAGTTGCGCTCGCATATTGCGCCAGATGATCCGGTCGATCTGGCGCCGCTGCTCGGGCATGTCCGCGACAGCCTGCTGCCGCTGGCGAAGGATCTGGATGTCACTGTCTCGCTCGTCGTGCCGGACAAGCCCGTGGTCGTCCGCGGCGAACGGGACGAGCTCATCGAGGTCTTCGAGAACCTGATCGAGAATGCCTGCAAGTACGGCCAGGAAGGCAAGAAGGTGGATGTCACCTTGCGCGGCGGCGAGGGCGGCGAGGCTGAAGTCGTCGTCAAGGACTATGGCCCGGGCATTCCGGCCGAACATGTGCCGCGCATCACCGAGCGGTTTTACCGGGTCAATGTCGAAGCCAGCCGCTCGAAGAAGGGCACCGGCCTTGGCCTTGCCATCGCCAAGCACATTCTTACGCGCCACCGCGCCCGCCTCCTCATCCATTCCGAGGTCGGTAAAGGTACGACTTTTACGGTCCGCTTCTGACATATTGGCGCGGGAAAACCCGGAGCCTTTCATTTTTCATTAGCGTTTTCAATGACATGAGCTGTCATAAATGTTTCGTCAAACTGACATAAAAGGTGTGGCCATCGGCAGCTAGTTAGGGGCAGCCGATAAGACGGCGAAGAGCGCTGCAACGCTTGGCGCACACCAACACAAGCCCATTCCGGGAGAACTTTTATGAAAGCTCTTAAACTCACTGTCGCGGCGCTGGTAGCTTCGGCCGCATTTGCCGGCGCAGCCGCCGCTCGCGATCAGGTTCAGGTCGCTGGCTCCTCGACCGTTCTTCCCTACGCCAAGATCGTCGCCGAGACGTTCGGCGAGACCTTCCCTGACTTCAAGACCCCGGTCGTCGAATCCGGCGGCTCCTCCGCTGGCCTGAAGGAATTCTGCAAGGGCGTCGGCCCTGATACCATCGACATCGCCAACTCCTCGCGCAAGATCAAGGACAGCGAAGTCGAGGCCTGCAAGGCCGCTGGCGTCACCGAAATCCAGGAAGTGAAGATCGGTTATGACGGCATCGTCTTTGCGACCGACGCCGGCAATGCCGACCTCGCCCTGAAGCCGGAAGACCTCTACAAGGCGCTCGCTGCTGAAGTCGTCGTCGACGGCAAGGTCGTCGCCAACCCCTATAAGAAGTGGTCCGAAGTCAACGCCGCTCTGCCGGCCGTCGAAATCGCCGCTTACATCCCGGGCGAAAAGCACGGCACCCGCGAAGTCTTCGAAGAAAAGATCCTCGCTGCAGGCTGCAAGGACGCTGGCGCCGTTGACGTGATCAAGGCAGCCGTTGCCGATGAAAAGCAGCAGCACAGCAAGTGCGTCGCAGTCCGCAAGGACGGCATGGCTGTCGACATCGACGGCGACTACACCGAAACGCTCGCTCGCATCGCTGCCAACAAGAACGGCATCGGCGTGTTCGGCCTGTCGTTCTACGAAAACAACGCCGACAAGCTGAAGGTCGCGACCGTCAACGGCATCGTACCGTCGACCGAAACGATCGCTTCCGGCGAGTATCCGGTTTCCCGCCCGCTGTACTTCTACGTCAAGAAGGCACATCTCGGCGTTATCCCGGGCCTCAAGGAATATGTTGAGTTCTTCCTCGACGATCAGATGATCGGCCCGGAAAGCCCGCTCGCCGAATACGGCCTGGTTGCCGCTCCGGACGCTGAGCGCGAAGAAATCCGCAAGGCTTTCTCTGCCGGCAACATGCTCTGATAATGACAAGCCCCGGCGCGATGTCTTCGCGCCGGGGCATGCCTTCATTCGATTTGCCGGCACCCATGACGGGCGATGCCGGGGAGACGTGCGGATGAGTACTTCGCTCCTTCTTTTGCTCATTATTGTTATTGGTTTCATTGCTTATTTTGCAGGCCGCGCCCGTTCGCTGGCGCAGTCCGGCGGCAAGCTCTCCAACCTTCATTCTCTGCCGGGCTATCACGGTAGCTACGTCGCCATCTGGGCGATGCTTCCGGCCGCACTCGTTCTCGGCACCTGGCTGTTCGCCGCTCCCGTGTATATCGACGGAAGCACGCGCGCGGCCTTGCCGGATACCGTCCAGAGCCAGGGCCCTGCCGCCGTGCAGCTCGCGCTCGGTCAGGTCAAATCCGTTGCCGGTGGCCTTCTGCGCCTGAGCGGCGAAGAGCTCGCAGCCCTTGAGGGCGGCTCCGCCAATCTTCGCGCGACGCTCGCGTCCAAGGGTGTTGCCCTTGCTGGCGAAGGCGATCCCTACATGGTCACCGTCGCCAAGCACTTCAACGCGATGACCGCGACCAACCGCTGGCTGATGACGGTCGCCGTTCTGCTGATCGCGATTGCCGGCGGCGTCTACGCCATCCGCAACGTCGCGACCCGCTTCCGCGCCCGCAACCAGGTCGAGCGGGTCATTCTCGGCTCGCTGATCGTCGCGTCCTCCATCGCCATCCTGACGACGGTCGGCATCGTCGCCTCGATGCTGTCGGAAGCCGGCCGCTTCTTCACCATGGTCTCGCCGTTCGAGTTCTTCTTCGGCACGGTCTGGGATCCGCGCTTTGCGGCTGCCGGCAGCGGTGGTGCTTCGGGCCAGTTCGGCCTGATCCCGCTCCTCGCCGGTACGCTCTATATCGCCTTCGTCGCCATGCTCTTCGCAGTGCCGATCGGCCTCTTTGCTGCGATCTACATGGCGGAATATGCAAGCCCGCGCCTGCGCTCCACCGCAAAGCCGCTGCTCGAAGTGCTCGCCGGCATTCCGACCATCGTCTACGGTTTCTTTGCGCTGGTGACGGTTGGTCCGTTCCTGCGCGATATCTCGGCGCAGATGAACGGTCTCATGACCGGCAACTACCAGAACTTCATCCAGGCACAGAGCGTGCTGACGGCCGGCATCGTCATGGGCATCATGCTGATCCCGTTCGTGTCGTCGCTGTCGGACGACATCATCACCCAGGTGCCGCGCGCCCTGCGTGACGGCTCGCTCGGCCTTGGCGCCACCCGCTCAGAAACGGTCAAGAAGGTGATCCTTCCCGCCGCTCTTCCGGGCATCGTCGGCGCGTTGCTGCTGACCGCCTCGCGCGCCGTCGGCGAGACCATGATCGTGGTGCTGGCGGCCGGTGTCGCGGCCCGCATGCAGATCAATCCTTTCGAGCCGATGACGACGGTGACTGTGAAGATCGTCAACCAGCTGACGGGTGACCTCGAGTTCACCTCGCCGCAGACGCTGGTGGCCTTCGCGCTGGGCATCACGCTCTTCGTCATCACGCTCGGCCTCAACATTTACGCGCTCTACATCGTGCGCAAATACCGGGAACAGTACGAATGACCGACATCGCTTCCCCGACCGTCCGGATCTCCGCCCGTCCCGCATCCGCCAAGCGCGATATCGGCATCAAGCGTCGCTATGCTGCCGAACGCCGGTTCCGCTTTTACGGCATGGCCGCGATCAGCACCGGTCTCTTCTTCCTGGCATTGCTGCTGTGGACCGTATTTTCCAACGGCTACACCGCCTTCCAGCAGACGACGATCACGCTGCCGATCGAGTTCACTGAAAAGGTCATCGACCCCAAGGGCGAACGCGCAACCGACGGCAAGGTGCTGATGACCGCCAACTATCCGCTGCTGGTGCGCGATGCGCTCGTCAAGCAGCTCGGCATCGACGCCACCAAGCGGCCGCAGGTCAAGCAGGCGACCGACATGGTTTCCGCCAGCTCCCGCACGCTGCTGCGCGACATGGTCGTCGCCGACCCGTCGATCATCGGCAAGACGGTTCCTGTCACGCTGCTGGCCGAAGCCAACATCGACTCCGCCTTCAAGGGCCAGATCGATCTCTCGGTCGATGAGGGCAAGCGCAAGGTCAAGGACCAGCAGGTCACCTGGATGAACGAGCTGGCGAGCGCCGGCATCCTGAAGAAGAGCTTCAACACCGGCATCTTCACCTTCGGCGCCTCCAGCCGTCCCGAAGCGGCAGGCGTCGGCGTCGCTGCCCTCGGCTCGCTCTACATGATGCTGATCGTGCTGGTGCTGTCGCTTCCGATCGGCGTCGCCGCCTCGATCTACCTCGAGGAGTTTGCGCCGAAGAACCGGCTGACCGACCTGATCGAGGTCAACATCAACAACCTCGCGGCCGTTCCGTCGATCGTCTACGGTCTCCTGGGCCTTGCCGTCTTCATCAACTTCGCCGGCATGCCGCGCTCGGCAGCCGTCGTCGGCGGCTTCGTGCTGACGTTGATGACGCTTCCGACGATCATCATCGCCACCCGTGCGGCGTTGAAGGCGGTCCCGCCGTCGATCCGCTCGGCGGCCCTCGGTCTCGGTGCGTCGAAGATGCAGACCATCTTCCACCACGTGCTGCCGCTCGCCATGCCCGGTATACTGACCGGCACCATCATCGGTCTTGCCCATGCGCTTGGCGAAACGGCGCCGCTGCTCCTGATCGGCATGGTTGCCTTCGTTGTCGATTTTCCCGGTTCGCCGATGGAACCGTCGACGGCGCTGCCGGTGCAGATCTACATGTGGGCCAACGAGGCGGAACGCGCCTTCGTCGAGCGCACCTCTGGCGCAATCATCATTCTTCTCATCTTCCTGGTCGTCATGAACCTTGGAGCCATTCTGTTGCGACGTCGCTTTGAGCGCCGCTGGTAGTGAGGTAATTACTATGAACATCATGTCAGAAGCAGCAGTCGAGAAGGCCCTGGATCAGAAAATGAACACCGTGCCCTACAAGATGATCGGCAAGGATGTGTCGGTCTACTACGGCGAGAAGCGCGCGCTTTTCGACGTCAACCTCAACATCCGCGAGAACACCGTCACGGCGCTGATCGGTCCTTCGGGTTGCGGCAAGTCGACCTTCCTGCGCACGCTGAACCGCATGAACGACACGATCGAGAACTGCCGCGTCACCGGCAAGATCACGCTCGACGAGGACGACATCTATGACCCGACGATCGACGTCGTCGAACTGCGCGCCCGCGTCGGCATGGTCTTCCAGAAGCCGAACCCGTTCCCGAAGTCGATCTACGACAACGTCGCCTACGGTCCGCGCATCCACGGACTTGCCCGCACCAAGGCCGATTTTGACGAAGTGGTCGAGACCAGCCTGCAGAAGGCCGGTCTGTGGAACGAGGTAAAGGATCGTCTGCAGGAGCCGGGCACCGGCCTTTCCGGTGGTCAGCAGCAGCGCCTCTGCATCGCCCGTGCGGTCGCCGTCAGCCCGGAAGTCATCCTGATGGACGAGCCCTGCTCTGCGCTTGATCCGATCGCGACGGCCAAGGTTGAAGAGCTCATCCACGAACTGCGCACGAACTTCACGATCGTCATCGTGACCCATTCGATGCAGCAGGCCGCCCGCGTTTCGCAGCGCACCGCCATGTTCCACCTCGGCAATCTCGTCGAGGAGAACGACACCGACAAGATGTTCACCAATCCGGATGACCAGCGCACCCAGGATTACATCATGGGCCGCTTCGGCTGAGGCCGCATAAGGCTGCAACAGTAACTGCAAAGCGCCCGTAAGGATCGACGATCATGTCCATGCATATCATGTCCGCCTATGACGAAGAACTGAAGTACCTGACGCGCCGCATCTCGGAGATGGGCGGTCTCGCCGAGCAGATGGTCGCCGAATCCGTTCGCGCGCTGGTCAATTCCGACCTCGCTCTCGCACAGAAGGTGATCTCGGACGACACCGTTCTCGACGACGCCGAGCGCCAGATCGGCGAGAAGGCGATCGTCACGATCGCCAAGCGCCAGCCGGTCGCCGCCGACCTGCGCGAGATCATGGGGTCGATCCGCATCGCCTCCGATCTGGAACGCGTCGGCGACCTTGGCAAGAACACCGCCAAGCGCGTGATCGCGGTTGCCGGATCCGGCATTCCGCGCAAGCTCGCCCGCGGCCTGGAGCACCTGGCAGAGCTTGCTCTCGTCCAGCTCAAGGAGGTGCTCGACGTCTACGCTTCGCGCTCGCCTGAGAAGGCCAACAGCATCCGCGAGCGCGACGAGGAGATCGATGCGATCTACACCTCGCTGTTCCGCGAGCTTCTGACCTACATGATGGAAGATCCGCGCAACATCACGCCCTGCACGCATCTTCTGTTCTGCGCCAAGAACATCGAGCGCATCGGCGACCATGCGACCAATATCGCTGAGACGATCTATTACATGGCGACGGGCGCCCAGCCGGAAGGCGAGCGTCCGAAGGATGACACCACGTCGACGCTGGGCTCGGTCAACGACTGAGCGCCAAGCGCGCCGCAAGCATGCATGCCCTTTGAAATCTGATCCGGTCGCGGCTTCGGTCGCGGCCCCGAGTTCCTGTATCTGAAGCACGCGGTTTTCGCCCCGCCTTTGAAATCGGCGGATGTGCTCCAGATTTAGAGTGTCTGAGCGCCGGCCGGGCCGATGAGCCCAAAGGCCGCCCGCGGTAAGGAGACGTTACCTGATGTTGCCAAAAATCGCCGTAGTCGAAGACGAAGAGGCGCTGAGCGTTCTGCTGCGTTACAATCTGGAAGCCGAAGGCTTCGACGTCGACACGATCCTCAGGGGCGACGAGGCGGAGATCCGGCTTCAGGAGCGGCTGCCCGACCTGCTTATCCTCGACTGGATGCTGCCCGGTGTTTCCGGCATCGAGCTTTGCCGCCGGCTGCGCCAGCGCCCGGAGACCGAACGTCTGCCGATCATCATGCTGACGGCGCGCGGCGAGGAAAGCGAGCGCGTCCGGGGTCTGGCGACCGGTGCCGACGACTATGTGGTCAAGCCCTTCTCGACGCCGGAGCTGATGGCGCGCGTCAAGGCGATGCTGCGCCGGGCAAAGCCCGAGGTGCTCTCGACGCTGCTTCGCTGCGGCGACATCGAACTCGACCGCGAGACCCACCGCGTTCATCGCCGCAGCCGCGAAGTGCGCCTCGGCCCGACCGAGTTCCGTCTTCTGGAGTTCCTGATGTCCTCGCCGGGCCGCGTCTTCTCTCGCTCGCAGCTTCTGGATGGCGTCTGGGGGCATGACATCTATGTCGACGAGCGCACCGTCGACGTGCATGTCGGTCGTCTGCGCAAGGCTCTGAACTTCTCGAACATGCCCGACGTCATCCGCACCGTTCGCGGCGCCGGCTATTCGCTCGAAAGCTGAGCGGTCTGAAAGTCGCCAACAAAAAAAGGGACCGATCGGCCCCTTTTTTTGTGATGCTGTCCGGCTTCTTAGCGGGCCCTGCGGCGCTCCCCCGACGGCTGGTAGGCCAGCCGCGCATGGAAGGTGCAGTAAGGCGAGGCTTCCGGGGAATCGTTGCCGCAGAAGTGAAACTCTTCCTTCAGCGGGTCGCCGATCGGCCACTTGCAGGTGCGCTCGGTAAGCTGGGTCAGCTCGAGGCGACGCGACATCGGCACGACAACGTCGGTCCGAGTGCTGAAATCCTGCTCGGCAACGAGATCGACTTCGATTTCTTCCTTGAGAACGACAGCGCCGGCCGCGCGTGCAACCGGGCGGGTCGAAACGCGCGAAGCGTAGTTCGGCGCGCGCGGTGCCGAAGTCGGGCGCTTCGGACGGGCCGCCGTCGTGGTGCTGCCACCGGCCTTGGCGCGACCTGGCAGGCTCAGGCGGTGAACCTTGCCGATGACAGCGTTACGGCTGACGCCGCCGAGCTGTGCCGCGATCTGGCTTGCGCTCAGGCCCTCGGACCAAAGCTTCTTCAGTTTCTCCACCCGCTCGTCAGTCCAGTTCATTTCTGCACTCTCCGTTCTCAGCGTTGGGGATGGCAGAATCCCTCACCGCACCCCGGCTGAACCCCGGGGTTGCAAACGCGATAACTCTTTTGGTGACTAGGTCCGCCGCATGCGTCTAGTAATTGAATGTTAACGTACTGACCGCTGGACTCTGTGGCAAGAGTCCCGGGAATCAGGCCGAATCGATTTCGTAGTTTTCCCCAACTTGCTCGGCCAGCGTTGCATTTTTGCAAGCCCTCCCGGACGATTTTTCTGCTGCCAGGAATCGACCCTTCATGTTGCGCTGCAAGGCTTGGTTTTGTTGACATTGCACCGCGAAATGGGAATAGTGCCTGCGCCGCCGAAAGGCGGCATTTTTGATTTTTATCGGCCCGCGTGAGGCGCGGGATCGATGTCGATCTGGAGTGAAGGAGAGCCTCGCATGACTGCAACAACGCCGCTTTACGATACCTACATGCGCGCGCCGTTGCGTTTCGAGCGAGGAGAGGGCGCCTGGCTGATCGCTGAAGACGGCACGCGTTATCTCGATTTCGGTGCCGGCGTTGCCGTGAACTCGCTCGGCCACGCGCACCCGCACCTCGTCGAGGCGCTGAAGGCGCAGGCCGACAAGGTTTGGCACCTGTCCAACCTCTATGAGATTGCGGGCCAGGAAAGCCTCGGTCGCCGGCTGACCACAGTGACCTTTGCCGACAAGGTGTTCTTCACCAATTCGGGTGCGGAAGCGCTGGAATGCGCCATCAAGACGGCACGGCGTTACCACTTCTCCAAGGGTCACCCGGAGAAGTTCCATGTCATCACCTTCGAGGGCGCCTTCCACGGCCGCACGATCGCGACGATCGCCGCCGGCGGTCAGCAGAAGTACATCGAAGGTTTCGGGCCGAAGGCGCCAGGCTTCTACCAAGTCCCGTTCGGCGATATCGCTGCCGTCAAGAATGCGATCACCGAGGAAACTGCAGCGATCCTGATCGAGCCGATCCAGGGCGAGGGCGGCATCCGCCCGGCGACCAAGGAGTTCATGCAGGAACTGCGCGCGCTCTGCGACGAGTTCGGCCTGCTCCTGATCCTCGACGAGGTTCAAACCGGCGTCGGCCGCACCGGCAAGCTGTTTGCCTATGAATGGGCCGATATCCGTCCGGATATCATGGCGGTCGCCAAGGGTATCGGCGGCGGCTTCCCGTTCGGCGCGTGCCTGGCGACCGAGGAAGCCGCATCAGGTATGGTGGCGGGCACGCACGGCTCTACCTATGGCGGCAACCCGCTGGCCATGGCTGTCGGCAATGCCGTGCTCGACGTCGTTCTGGCCGACGGGTTCCTCACGCATGTGCGCGATGTCGCGCTGGTCTTCCGTCAGGGTCTTGCGTCGCTCAAGGACCGTTTCCCTGATGTCATCGATGAGATCCGCGGCGACGGTCTGATGCTGGGCATCAAGGTGAAGGGCCCTTCGGCCGATCTGCTGAAGGAAATTCGCGCGGAGAAGCTTCTGGCCGTGCCGGCCGGCGAAAACGTACTGCGTTTGCTGCCGCCGCTGACGATCACGGCCGAGGAGGCCCGCGAGGGCCTGGCGCGTATCGAACGCGCCGCCGAGGCGGTTCGCAAGGCAAGCGGCAACGCCGCGGCCTGAAGGTAGCGACCCAGGGCCGACTAAGGCGTTAGAATGACCTTCGTGCGGGCACGTCGATAGCGTGCCGCACCAGGGACCGATTTTTCAGACAGGAACCGAGTACGATGGCAGGCACCAGACATTTTCTCGATCTTTCGGCCATGACGGCCGCCGACCTCCGGACGATCATCGACGATGCGCGCGTCCGAAAGGCGGCGACCAAGGCCGGAACCGCCGAGAAGCCGCTCGCCGGCAAGATGCTGGCGATGATCTTCGAAAAGCCCTCCACCCGTACGCGCGTTTCCTTCGATGTCGGCATGCGCCAGCTCGGCGGCGAAACCCTGTTTCTGTCGGGTACCGAAATGCAGCTCGGCCGCGCCGAGACGATCGGCGACACAGCCAAGGTCCTGTCGCGTTATGTCGACGCCATCATGATCCGCACCACCGACCACCGCCGTCTTCTGGAGCTGGCCGAACATGCGACGGTCCCCGTCATCAACGGCCTGACCGACGATACCCACCCCTGCCAGATCATGGCCGATATCCTGACCTTCGAGGAGCATCGCGGTCCGGTGAAGGGCAAGACGATTGCCTGGACCGGTGACGGCAACAACGTGCTGCATTCGCTGATCGAAGGTTCCGCCCGTTTCGGCTACCGTATGAACATGGCCGTGCCGCTCGGCTCCGAGCCGCAGGACAAGTTCCTGAATTGGGCGCGCAACAATGGCGGCGAGGTCCTCTTGTGTCATGACGCCGAACAGGCCGTCGCCGACGCCAATTGCGTCGTGACCGACACGTGGATTTCGATGAACCAGGAACACCGCGCCCGCGGCCACAACGTCTTCCAGCCCTATCAGGTCAACGAGGCGCTGATGAAGCGTGCGGCCTCCGATGCGCTGTTCATGCACTGCCTGCCGGCGCACCGCGGCGAAGAGGTCACCGACGACGTGATCGACGGCCCGCAGTCGGTGGTCTTCGATGAGGCGGAAAACCGCCTGCACGCGCAGAAGTCGGTCATCGCCTGGTGCATGGGGCTCGTCTGAGCCGGCTTCCCGGTCGCGCGACTGCGGCGAAGAGGCTTCGGTGCGCTCCGCCGAGCGTGCGCCATATAGGGGCGTGTGCACCGCACTTGACATTGTCCACGTGCGACACGATTTAGGCGGCATACGGGCGCTCCTGAAAGTAGTGAGCGCGCAACCGTCGAGGTGGTGCGTTGCTATGGCGGCGGCACATACCTGGTGGACAATCCGTTTATCGCGGGATCAACTGAGACAGCGAGCACGTTGCGCGGGGATAGCAATATCTCTGGTGCAACTTGGTGGCTGAAGGCAAGGAGCAAGACATGACTGACATGACGCCAGGGCTTGGTGAGTTCGACTTTGCCGGTGACGATCACGTCGTGCCTTTCCAGGTGGAAGGCCTCGACGTGCGCGGCCGCGCCGTGCAGCTCGGCCCCATGCTGGACGCAATCCTCGAGCGCCACAACTATCCGCTTCCGGTCGCGCGCCTGGTTGCTGAAACCGTCGTGCTCACCGTGCTGCTCGGGACCTCGCTGAAGTTTGAAGGCAAGCTGATCGTCCAGACCCAGGGCGATGGCCCGGTCGATCTGGTGGTCGCTGATTTCTCGACGCCGGATCGCGTGCGCGCCTATGCCCGCTACGATCAGGAAGCGCTTGCCGCTGCCGAAAAGGACGGCCGAACCCTTTCGCACGAGCTGCTCGGAAAGGGCGTGCTCGCCTTCACCATCGACCAGGGCGCACATACCCAGCGTTACCAGGGTATCGTTGCGCTCGACGGAGCGACGCTGGAAGAAATCGCCGGCGTCTATTTCCGTCAGTCGGAGCAGATCCCGACCAAGGTGCGCCTTGGTGTGGCCGAGCTTCTCGATCGCGACGAAAACGGCAAGCCGCGCCATCGGTGGCGCGCCGGCGGCATGGTCGCGCAGTTCCTGCCAGAAGCGCCGGAGCGCATGCGCCAGCCCGACCTCTCGGGCGGCGACGGCGATGACGGCGAAAGCACGTTCGAGGACGACGATCTCTGGGCCGAAGCCAAGGTGATGGTCGAAACGATCGACATGGACGAATTGACCGATCCGATGGTCGGAACCGAGCGGCTGCTTTATCGCCTGTTCCACGAGCGCGGCGTTCGCGTCTATGAACCGCAAGCGGTCTATGACCGTTGCAGCTGCTCGCGCGAAAAGCTTCAGTCGGTGTTGTCCAACCTGAGCACGGACGACCTCGAAAGCACCATCGACGATGGCGAAGTCAAGGTGACCTGCGAGTTCTGCTCGACGACCTATCGCTTCGAAGCTAGCGAGGTGCGCCCGCAGTAGCGGGCGCCTCCGGTCGACTGGCCGCGAGTTAGAGCGACGTCAGTGAAGGACAGGCTGTTCCGGATGGCGTCAGTTCAGGGTGCGCACGAGCCCGGGTGAATCGAGCGAGAAGGCGGGGATGGCCACGTTGAAGGTCTCTCCGCCTTCCGATTCCATGCTGTAGTGACCGAACATCACGCCCGAGGGCGTATCCAGCGGGCATCCGGACGAATACTCATAGGTATCGCCGGGATTGAGCAGCGGCTGCTCGCCGATGACGCCCGGGCCGCTGACCTCGTCGACTTGCCCATTCTCATCGGTAATGTGCCAGTAGCGCGTCATCAACCGCACGGTCGCGTCCGAGTGGTTTGAGATGACGATGCGATAGCCCCAAACATAGCGGCCGTCATCGGGATCCGACTGTTCTTCGAGATAGTACGGCTCCACCGTAACTTCTATGTCGCGGGTCAAAGCGCGATACATGGGCATCACCTTGCTTCAGGTCTTTCAGGGTATTCTACAGCAAGATGGTTTCGTCAAGAATAACGGCAAGATTGTGCGATCCCACGATGGGACGGATGGTCGTGCTGGTGCGATCGGGCGGATGAAACGCGTCCGGCGCCTAAGCGCCGTGCCGCTGGAATGCCCTTGCGCGGCTGCCGGCAAGGGGTGTCGGCCGCCGTTGGTCACGGCGGCCGCGTCTTCGTAAAATCAGGCCTTCACGGCCTTCAGCGCGCGGGCGAAATCTTCCACCACGTCGTCGCTATCCTCGATACCGGCCGAGAAGCGCACGGTGCCGGCGGACATGCCGAGCTCCGTACGGGCCTCGTCGGTCAGGTTCTTGTGCGTGGTCGTGGCCGGATGGGTGATCAGGCTCTTGCTGTCGCCGAGGTTGTTGGAGATGCGCACGATCTCCAACGCATTCTGCAGCGCGAAGGCAGCGTCCTTGCCGCCCTTCAGTTCAAACGCGACGAGCGTCGAGCCGCCGGTCATCTGCTTGGCGATGATGTCGGCCTGCGGGTGGTCCTTGCGGCCGGGATAGATGACCTTCGCGACCTGCGGCTGTTCCGCCAGGAAGTCGGCGACGCGGCGGGCCGTTTCCGTCTGCTGGCGCACGCGCAGCGGCAGCGTCTCGATGCCCTTCAGCAGCGTCCAGGCGTTGAACGGCGACATCGCCGGGCCGGTGTGGCGGAAGTAGTCGTGCAGGTGCTCGTTGATCCATTCCTTGTCGGAAAGCACCACGCCGCCGAGGCATCGGCCCTGGCCGTCGATATGCTTGGTGGCGGAATAGACGACGATATGGGCGCCGAGTTCCAGCGGCTTCTGGAAGAGCGGCGTCGCAAAGACGTTGTCGACGACGACCTTGGCGCCGATCTGGTTGGCAAGCTTGGCGACACCGGCAATGTCGATGACTTCAAGCGTCGGGTTGGTCGGGCTTTCGAGGAAGAAGACCTTGGTGTTCTTCTGGATCGCCTTTTCCCAGTTGGCGAGATCACGTCCGTCGACGAGCGTGCATTCGATGCCGTATTTCGGCGCCAGCGTCTCGACCACCCAACGGCAGGAGCCGAAGAGCGCGCGGGCAGCGACGATATGATCGCCGGCCTTCAGCTGGCAGAGGATGGCGGCGGTGACCGCGGCCATGCCCGATGCGGTGGCGCGCGCGTCTTCAGCGCCTTCCAGCATGCACATGCGCTTTTCGAACATGTCGTTGGTCGGGCTGCCGTAGCGGGCGTAGATGAAACCTTCGGTCTCGCCCTTGAAGCGCGCCTCGGCGGCTTCCGAAGTCTCGTAGACGAAGCCCTGGGTGAGGAAGATCGCTTCGGAGGTCTCGCCGTGCTGGGAGCGGGTCGTGCCGCCATGGACCAGTTGCGTTGCGGGGCGCCAGTTTTTGCTCATGTGACGATCACTTTCAAAAACAAAAAAACCGGCCGCGTGAAGGGCCGGTTTGACACCCGGCCTTTTTAGCTACTTGTTTAACGTGGCTGCAAGCCGACCGGCCAAATCACCACGGGATAAAGCTTCAATACTGCCAGGGTACGCTTGCGTCAATTCCCGGAGTTTGGTTTTGTCTCGCAACTGAAAAGAGGACTGCAATGGGCCGCGACACTGGGATTTTGGCCGATCGCGCGATCGCCGCGCTGTTCGAATCGGGACGCCTGAAGAGCGAGAAGCCGCTGGATGACGATCAGATCCAGCCGGCAAGCCTCGACCTGCGCCTCGGCGCCAAGGCTTTTCGCGTCCGCGCCAGCTTCATGCCGGGTCCGTCTCATCTCGTTGCCGACAAGCTCGACCGGCTGAAGCTGCACGTGGTCGACCTGACCGAGGGTGCGGTGCTGGAGACCGGCTGCGTCTACATCGTGCCGCTGATGGAAAGCCTGGCGCTGCCCAAGGGCATGTCGGCCTCGGCCAACCCGAAGAGCTCGACCGGCCGCCTCGACATCTTCACCCGCGTCATCACCGACCGCGCCCAGGAGTTCGACAAGATCCCGGCCGGCTACAGCGGTCCGCTTTATCTCGAAATCAGCCCGCGCACCTTCCCGATCGTCGTGCGCCGCGGCTCGCGCCTGTCGCAGATCCGCTTCCGCATGGGCCAATCGATCCTGTCGGAGCAGGAATTGCAGGCGCTGCATGATAGCGACGTGCTGGTGGCGAGCGACAAGCCGAATGTCAGCGGCGGCGGTATCGCGCTGTCGATCGATCTGAAGGGCACCGGACCCGAAGGCCTGATCGGCTATCGCGGCAAGCACCACACGGCGGTTATCGACGTCGACAAGAAGGCGCAGCACGCGATCTTCGATTTCTGGGAGCCGCTTTATAGCCGCGGCCGCGACGAAATGATCCTCGATCCGGATGAGTTCTACATTCTCGTCTCGCGCGAGGCCGTGCATGTGCCGCCGCTTTATGCGGCCGAGATGACGCCGTTCGATCCGCTGGTCGGCGAGTTCCGCGTGCATTACGCCGGTTTCTTCGATCCGGGCTTCGGCCATGCCTCTGCCGGCGGCACGGGCAGCCGTGCGGTGCTGGAAGTGCGCAGCCACGAGGTGCCGTTCATCCTCGAACACGGCCAGATCGTCGGCCGCCTGATTTACGAACACATGCTGGAACGCCCGGATGGTCTCTACGGCCTCGGCGTCGGCTCCAACTATCAGGCGCAGGGCCTGAAGCTCTCGAAGCATTTTCGCGCCGAGTAGGGGATTTCGAAGCGACCCTGGTGCGATCCGGCGCAAGGGTGCTTGACAGATCGCCCCGGTTCGGGAAATTTCGCAGGCGCCGCGGGTGTAGTTCAGCGGTAGAACGCCAGCTTCCCAAGCTGGATGTCGTCGGTTCGATCCCGATCACCCGCTCCATTCCTTCCTGACCGATCATTGCCTCGATGGCGTAAGGCCTATGGCCAGTTGCGCCGTGGACGGCTAACCTAGGACGGGATGAATCATCCGCGGTTCTAAGGGCCGCATCTGACACACGAGACGTGCCGGCCCGCTGCCCATGAAGCTTTTCTCCCTGTTCGCCCTTTGCGCGTCCTTGATCGCAACGCCACTTGCGGCCCAGCCCAAGGACCTGCCGCTCCTTTTCGATGCGCGCGAACGCATCGCCAAGCCGGATCTCACGGGCCTCGCGCGCCTGCGCTTCTTGACGACGGTGGACTTTCCGCCGTTCAACTTCATCGACCAGTCGGGCAAGCTTTCGGGATTTCATGTGGATCTCGTGCGCGAGATCTGCCGCGAGCTCGACATCGAAGCCAAGTGCCAGATCCAGGCGGTGACCTATGCGGAGCTGCTGCCGGCGTTGGAACAGGGGCAGGGCGAGGCGGTGGCCGCCGGCGTCGCCGTCGGTCCGGAACTGCGCCAGCGCTTCGGCTTTTCGCGCGCCTTCATGCGGCTCCCGGCGCGGTTCGCGGTCAACACCAAGGCGGCGAGCGCAGTGGCCGCGCCGAAGGATCTGAAGGGCAAGCCGGTCGGTGTCGTCGCCGGAACCACGCATGAGGCGATGTTCAAGGCGTTCTTCCCGAAGATCGAGGCCAAGGTCTTTCCCGACCGCGAGGCCATGCTGACAGCGCTGCAGAAGGGCGATGTGCCGGCGGTGTTTTCCGACGGCATGCAGCTTTCCTTCTGGATCTCTGGCAGCGCTGCCGGCGGTTGCTGCGCGCTCGTCGATGGCGCCTACTTCTCGCAGCGCTTCCTCGGCGAGGGCCTGACGATCATGAACCGCAAGTCGGAGCCGGCACTGACCCAGGCGATCGATCACGCGCTGCTGGCGTTGTCGCGCAGCGGGCGGTTGGAGGAAATCTACCTGCGCTACTTCCCGAACGGCATCTACTGAGCTTCAGGGCTTCCTGGTGCGATCGTCGGCTGGCCTATCGGCGGAAGCGGGCGAGCGCGCCGCGCTCGATGGCGGCGCAGGTCAGTTTGTCGAGGCCAAGCCGGTCTCGAAGCAGCTGCAGCAGGCGGATTTCTTCGTTGCGGATGCGCTGGTCGGCGGCCGCGATCTCGACGGCGAGCGCGTAGGCCGTCTCGTGGAACTTCTCCGACAGCGCTTCGCGCACGATCTCGAGCATGATGTCGAGCCCCTCGGGCGCCGCCAGCTGCGCCGAACATTCATGGCCGATATGGACGAGGCTATCCTCGTCGAAGCCGTCGAACACGGGCAGGAACTGGACCAGCCGGCCGATGCGGGCAAACTCGTCGTCGCTCATCTCGCGGTCGACCGCCGACATCATCACCATGACATAGACGAGAGCTTCGTGGTGGCTGAGGCTTGGCAGCATGGGGCTTTCCGGCGGTAGGGCAATTCCAGGGAGAGGGTAGTTCCTGATCCGGAGTTGCGTCGTTTCAAAGAGTTGGGCCGTCTGTTGCTTTCGGCAGACGGTCGAGAACTGGGAATTGTCGCGGCTGTTTACAAGTCCGGTTGCGAGGCGTCCACTCCGAGGCCGAGGGTCGGATCGTCGAAGGTCATCGGCGTGTGGCTGAGGTCGCGCGGATCGTCACCGTAAAAACCAAGCTTTGCCTGGCGTGCCGCGTCGGCGCGTTTTTCGAGGGAGGAGCCCGCGACCGGTGTCGCCCAGCCATTGTCGACGAGCCAGGTGGCAAGATCCTGCCCGCCAAGCGTGCAGGAGGCGGTGGCCGAAGGGCCGGGACCTGCTTCGGGCAGATCGCAGCTGACCGCACGTGCACGCAGGAAGTTTCGGAAGGCGGTTCGTGCGACGATGCCGCAGGGCCAGCTCTTGCCGCCGCTTTCGCAGGTCCGCTCCGCCTGCTCCGGCTCGATGCCGTCGATCTGCAGCGTCAGCTTGTCGAACTGTATCACGCCGGCGGCGACGGCGACCGGCCGATAGAGCACGGTCGGCCCGGCGGCCTTCGCTTCCTTCTTCGGCTCCGACAGCGGCGCGCGCGGTTCCACCCGCTCGAGCGGCGCGCTGGTGACGGTGTCGGGCAGGCCGAACTGCTGCGGCTCGATAGCGCGCGCCGCATTCTCGGTCGTGGGGGTGCCCTGCGGTTGTTCGCCCGTCGTCGCTGCGCCGCCGGATGGCGCGCCGGGGTCGAGCGGGACCTCGTCGTCGGCCTGATCCGGCGCCGCCTCGAAATCGGTCATGTCGGGCGTTTCGAGAACGAGTTCCGGCGTGGCGGCGGTCTCGCGGTCGCGGATGGCGACGGCGCCCGCATAGAGGATGCCGGTGAAAAGGGCGATTGCGGCGATGCCGCCGGCAAGGGTGTAGAAATGCTGCCGCATCAGGAAGGACGTCCTATTGGCTGGCCCAGATAATTCGGGCGATCCATTCGATCTGGCTGGTCTCGAAGCTGCGGTTCGGATGCTCGGGATTGAGCGACAGAAGTTCGATCACCCGCGGCGTCTGGCGCGTGAGCACCTTTGCCATGACCTCGCCCTCCTGCGTCTTCACCACGACGCGATCGCCACGCCGGATCGGCGCGCCGGGGTCGACGATCAGGATGTCGCCGTCGCGGTAGAGCGGTAGCATGCTGTCTCCCTGTACCCCGAGTGCATAGGTGCCGCTGCGCTTTTCCGCATCCGTGGGAAAATCGATGACGTCCCAGCCCTGACCGGCGGGAAAGCCGCCGTCGTCGAAGTAGCCGCCGGCACCCGCCTGGGCAAAGCCAATCAGCGGGATCGTGGCAGCGGCCACAGGTTCTGAAGGCGCTGTGGCCCCGTCCGGCTGCAGCAGACTTGTGAACTGGTCCATGGTGGCGCCGGTCGCCTCCAGCACCTTGGCGATCGATTCCGTCGAGGGCCAACGCTCCCGCCCGTCGGCGGAGCGACGCTTGGACTTGTTGAAGGAAGTCGGGTCGAGGCCGGCACGGCGCGCGAGACCGGAAGGCGAGAGCTGATGGCGCTCGGCCAGGGTGTCGATAGCGTGCCAGATCGTGCCGTGAGACAACATGACGAGAGATCCAGGCCGGGCAGGCGGCCACTTGCTGCTTTGGTTCCCGGCCACACTACCGAAACGCTGCAGGGCGGTAAAGAATCGGGAGGAAAATAGTCCTCGTCCCGTCATTTGCTTTGCGGGGCGTCGCCCCTATAGTTCCGGTGATGGGCAGGCAGGCTTTCGGTGGAGGGCGTTTTGTTGGTGCGCATGAAAGCGGAACGCCTGCTGATCGTCGCCATGCTTGCCGCGGTCGCCGGACTTGCGCTCGAAGATCACCTGCTTGAGATGGGGCGCCTCGCAACGCTTCTCGGTGCCGGCGGCCTGGTGGTCGCGATCGTACTTGCGTCGCTACGGGTATCGCATCACGCCGAGGTGTTGGCGTCGAAGGTCGGCGATCCCTATGGCACGATGATCCTGACGCTCTCGGCGGTGCTCGTCGAAGTCGTCGTGCTGGCGATCATGATGACGAGCGAGACGTCTCCGACGCTGGTGCGCGACACGATCTATGCGGCCGTCATGCTCGATATCAACGGCATCCTGGGCCTCGCAGCCCTGCTTGGGGGCCTGAAGCACGGCGAACAGCCCTATAACGACGATTCCGCCCGCACCTACAGCGTGATGATCCTGACGGCGATGGGGATTTCGATGGTCGTGCCGGAATTCGTGCCGGCGGCCAAATGGCATCTCTACTCGGCCTTCACCATCGGCGCGATGATCACGCTCTATGCCCTGTTCCTGCGCATGCAGGTGGGCGTGCACAGTTACTTCTTCAGCTACAGCTATCCGAAGGCGAAGGGCGAGGGGAGTGCGAGACAAGGCGATCCGGACCAGCCGGTGCTGCCGTCGATCATGATCCTTATTCTCGGCATCGTGCTGATCGGCTTTCTGGCGGAAGTAATGTCGTCGCTGCTGACATCTGGCCTGAAGGGGAGTGGGGCACCGCTCGCCGTCACGGCCATCGTCGTCGCGGCGATTTCCGCCTCGCCGGAGATCATGACCGCCATGCGCGCCGCACTCGCCAACCGTATGCAGGCGGTCCTCAATATCGCGCTCGGCGCCTCGCTTTCGACCGTCATCCTGACGGTGCCGGTGATGGAGGCGATCGCGCTCTATACTGGCCAGCCCTTCCTGATGGCGATGTCGCCGGTGCAGACGGTGATGGTGACGATCACGCTGATCGTTGCGGCGATCAACCTCAACGACGGCCAGACCAACGCGATTGAGGGCATGACGCATTTCGTGCTGTTTGCCACCTTCGTCATGCTCTCGGCGATCGGCCTTTGAGCGGATGATGGGGGAGCGTCAGGCCGTCGCCTCTTCGCGCGCTTTCCTTGCGACCACCTCTTCATAGGCGGCCTGCAGCGTTGCGCGCACCCTGGGCGGACCGTCGAGCGGCGTCCCCAGATGGTCGTGCCGCAACTCGTCCATGAAGCGGTCCCAGAGCGCCGGGCCGCCGTTCTCCATGAGTTCGGCACGAATGCTGAGTTCTTCGCTGACTGGCAGGTAGCGTCGCCCCCAGGCGCCAAGCTGGGCCATGATCGGCACCAGCGCAATCGTCATTTCCGTCAGGCTGTAGATCGCCTTCTGCTTGTGCGTGGGGTCGTCGCGCTTCGTCAGCATACCCTGTTCGACCAGCATTTTCAGCCGGTCCGCCAGGATGTTCGACGAGATGCCCTCCTGCGATCGCAGCAGCTCCCGGAAGTGCCTTTTGCCGCCGAAGATCATGTCGCGAATGATCAGCAGGCTCCATTTGTCGCCGAACACTTCGAGGGAAAGATTGATCGGGCAACCCGAGCGCATGTCGTCCTTCATTGGCACCTCTTTAAAACCGCTTGCATTATCGCATCACTGACGCTAACGTTCAACTGATTTCAAAATAATAGCAGTTCATATTCGAAACCAGTTAATCATAGACCATCAGTTTCCGACCCAGAGGAGGCAAGACATGACTGACAGATCCGTGGAACATTCGAGCTTCACCATTGAGCGCAATTTCAAGGCGACACCGGTTGAGGTGTTCAGGGCGTTCTCGGAACCGGCCGCAAAGGAGCGCTGGTTCGTCAACGTCGAAGCCGGGGCGCAGATCACCCACGACTTCCGCGTCGGCGGCCGCGAAAGCGGTCGCTTCAGCGTAGACGACGGGACGACCTATTACGACGACACCGTCTATCTGGATATCGTCGAGAACCGCCGGATCATCTTTGCCTATACGATGACGCAGAACGACAGGCGGATTTCCGCCTCCGTCGCCACGGTCGATATCCAGCCCGCGGGCACCGGCACACGCCTCGTCTTTACCGAACAGGTGGCCTTCCTCGACGGGCTCGACAAGCTCGAGTACCGGCGCGGAGGCTGGGAAGAATTGATGGGCGCCTTGGCGAAGGAACTCGGCGAGGCAGTTGCCGCTTGAGGCGCAACGTTTGGCCGCTTCTGGCGATCGATATCCCCGAGGGCACGTGCGGCCCTCCGGGGTTTTTCTAGTGCATGGCGGCAATCGCGCTGCCGGCGATGCCAACAGAAAAGAGCGTGAGGCAGATGGCGGCGATCCGGCGCGGCAGGTGCGAGGCCGACAGGCCCTTGGAGATCTGCACCAGCAGGGCGCCGGCCCCGATCCAGGTCGACCCGGCAGCGACGACCAGCAGCGAAAAGCCGGCGATCCAGGGCCAGACGGCTACCAGCCCCGTCTGCGGCAACAGCACCAGGGCGACGATCAGGGCTTTCGGATTGAGCAGCGTCGTGACGAAGACTTGTCGGGTGGAGATGACAACGCCTTCGCTGCGTTCGGCATCGGTCGTCCAGAGCGCATAGGCGAGATAGAGCACCCAGCAGGCGGCAATGAGCCTCAGCGCCAAGCCGAGGTTTGGATGGGCGGCGAGGAACGGGGCGAGCAGCGCGACGGCGGGAATGATCACCGCAAGATAGCCGCCGAGCTCGCCGGTCAAAAGCGGCAGCGACCGGCGGAAGCCCGCCGATGCGCCGGAAAGCCAGAGCAGCGTGTTCGTCGGACCGGGCGTCGCGAGCAGGACGAGGGCGGCAAGGGCGAAGGCGAGCGGCTGCATGTCATTGAGACCCAGGTTTCATGGTCGTTATCGCCGCCTTCTAGCAGCGGTGCAAGCGCCGGTTCTTGATCTCCATCAAGCCAGGTGCCGGATCGTGGCGGGCCACCCCAAGAAATCGCCACAGCGCCACCCCGGCATGCCCCTTCCGCGCCCGACGCCGCCGCGCTATCAGACGGGCTCCGCCGCTTCTCTTCCCGCCGGCGTGATCGAGGCTCCCATGAACAAGACCGTCCTGTCAGGCATCGTCATGACGACGTTTTCCTATTTCCTGTTTTCGCTGCAGGATGCGTCGGTCAAATGGCTGGTCGTCGGCTACTCGGTCTGGCAGATCCTGTTTACCCGCAGCATCACCATCCTTGTGCTTTGCCTCGTCATCGGCCGCGGCCAGCTGGTGCGCAATGCCGTCGTGTCGCCGGTGCTCAAGCCGCTCTTCGTGCGCAACCTTTTGCTGCTCGCCGCCTGGCTTTGCTATTTCAATGCGGCGTGTGATCTCAGCCTCGCCGAAATGACGACGCTCTATTATGCCGCGCCGATCGTCGTGACGCTGCTGGCGGTGCCGATCCTGAAGGAGGACGTGCCGCCGATCCGCTGGTTCGCCGTCTTCATCGGCTTCGTCGGCGTGCTCGTCGCCTGCGATGTACTTGGCACCGGCATGAAGCTGTCGCTGCCTGTGTTCCTGGCTCTGCTTGCCGCCGTCTTCTGGGCGATCGGCACCGTGATGCTGCGCAAGACCGCACTCCATGAAACGACCTTGGTGCAGATGACGATCTCCAACGTCTTCTTCATCGGCATGACCGGGGTTGCTGTCGGTTTCTTCTGGACGCCGCCGGCGATCTTCGACGTCGCGCTGATGGCTGGTACCGGCGTCATCGCCGGCATTGCGCAGTACGCCTTTTTCGAGGGCATGCGTCGCGCACCGATCTCGGTGATCGCACCGTTCGAATATACCTCGCTCGTCTGGGCTTTCGGTCTCGGCTTCCTGATCTGGGGCGACGTGCCGGCCACGAACGTTTTCGCCGGCGCCGGACTGATCTTTGCGGCCGGCCTGCTGATCATCGTTGGGGAACGCCTGGCGCATCGCCGCCAGGGCGCCACAGCCTGAGGCTGAATGGAAACGGGACGTTTCAAGCCTTGATGACGAGGGCTTCCGGTATGCGACCGGTCAGCCGGAAGAACAGGTGGGACGTCACGAGCACGTTGGGGTCGGCAAGGTGGCGGTCGAGGGCGGCGAGATCGTCATCCAGCTGGACTTGGCTGATGAAGCCTTCGGCGACGAGCCTGTCACGGACATTGTTGATGAAATCCCGAAGGATCGATCGGCGGTCGTGGCCGGGCGGGTAGACGTGCTCGACCGCATCGACGGAAATCGCCTCGACACCGGCACTCCGGAACAGGCGATGCAGCCGACGGCCGATGTTGAGGTCGATGCCTCTGGCAGTGGAATAGGCGGAGTAGGCTGCCAGCAGCCGGTCCCAGGCGGCAAGCGGCGGATCGCAGATATGCGCCAGGAAATCGGCTTCGAAACTCGCAATCCAGCCGCCGGGCCTCACCAGAGACACCATTTCGAGCACGATGAGTTCCGGCCGTGGCACGTTGACCAGCACCAGCCGCATATGGGCGCCGTCGAAGGAGCGGCGCGGCAGGCCGGTGGCATGGGCGTCGCCCTCACGCACCTCGACCTGCGGCAGCGCGTGACCGGCAACGAAACGGCGGGCAAGCTCAACGAAATGCGGGTCGCGCTCGATGCCAAGCACCGAGCCGGTCGGCCCGACGCGTTTGCCGATGAGATGCAGCACGCCGCCGGGACCGCAACCGAGATCGACGACGCGCTCGCCCGGCTTGATGCCGACCCTTTCGAGTTGCTGGTCGGAATCGGGTGCGAGGTTGGCGATTTGTCGTTTCAGGCGTGCTTCTTCGGGCCCGGCGCGCCCAAGCAGATAGAGATCAGGCTCGCTCATGGCGTGTCCCCCTCTGAAGTCGCGGAGGATGCGCCCCCGCACGGAGGGCGTCAATCAGAAGATGCTGATAAGCTTAACGCGCCCGCGATGTCATGAAGCGCCGTTCCGCGGTTTCCTCATAGATCACAAGGCCTTCGCGCCGGTAAAATGCGACTGCCGGATTGGTTGTCAGCACGCTGAGCCGCACGGGCAGGCCGAACGCTGCCGCCTCGCCAAGCACCTGCCTCAGGGCGAAAGCCCCGTAGCCACGCTTCTGATATGCGGGCGCGACATAGAGCTTGTTCACCCAGAGATGGTCCGCGCGCGGCGTCACCGAAACACAGCCGGCATCTTCGCCGTCTGCAACGATGAGGCGATGTTCATCGAGGATCAGCGCATCCGCCGGACGCGGGCGCCAACTGCCCCAGAGTGCGACGGCATAGTCGCGCATGCAGGCTTCTTCGAGCCAGTGCAGATAAGGTTCGTCCCCGGGGACGGCGGCGCGGAATGTCGTTTTCGTCATGGCTTCGTCGTGGGTCGCGGTTCCATCCGCGCGGCCCTAGCACCAGAACTGTAACAGGGTGAAGGCGGCCGGGTGGGCGTTGAGCCGGCAAGGGCCTCGAATGAGCCGTGCTCAAACGAAAACAGGCCCCGAGGGGCCTGCTTCCAATGCGATGAGCGGGCCTTACGCCGCCTGCTTCTTCTCGCCGTAGGGATCGAAGCGGCCGTAGAAGGTCTCGCCCCGTTCGGCCATTTCCTTCAAGAGCGCCGTCGGCTTGAAGTGGTCGCCATAGTCCTTGGCGAGCTTTTCGCACATCTCGACGAAGGTCTTTACGCCCATGCCGTCGATGTAGGAGAGCGTGCCGCCTGTGTAGGGCGCAAAGCCGAATCCGAGGATCGAGCCGACGTCGGCTTCGCGCGGATCGGTGACGATGCCTTCTTCCATGGTGCGGGCCGCTTCGAGCGCGATCGTGGCCAGAAGCCGCTGCTTCAGCACCTCGACATCGATCTTGTCGGCGTTCTTCTGCGGATAGAGCGTCTTCAACTCCGGCCACAGATACTTCTTGGCAGGCTTGGCCGGGTACTCGTAGAAGCCCTTGCTGTTCTTGCGGCCGCGGCGGTCGAGATCGTCGACCAGCTTGTTGATCAGCGCCAGGTGCTTGGGATCGACGGCCTTTTCGCCGAGGTCGGCGACGGTGGCCTTGAGGATCTTCTGGCTGAGGTCGATCGCCACTTCGTCGTTGAGCGACAGCGGGCCGACCGGCATGCCGGCCATCTTGGCGGCATTCTCGATCATCGCCGGCGGCACGCCTTCGATCAGCATGTCATAGGCTTCGTGGATGTAGCGGAAGACGCAGCGGTTGACGTAGAAGCCGCGCGTGTCGTTGACGACGATCGGCGTCTTCTTGATCGCGGCCACATAGTCGAGTGCCACGGCGAGTGCCCTGTCGCCACTCTCCTTGCCTAGGATCACTTCCGTCAGCATCATCTTCTCGACCGGTGAGAAGAAGTGGACGCCGATGAACTGGCTCGGGCGTTTGGAGTTCTTGGCAAGACCGGTGATCGGCAGCGTCGAGGTGTTGGACGCAAAGATCGCGTCCTCGGCAATCACCGCTTCCACCTTCTCGATCACGTCCTTCTTGACCTGGCGATCCTCGAACACCGCTTCGACGACGAGACCGGCGGTCTTGAGATCGTTGTAGTCGGCAGAGGGCGTAATACGGCCAAGCAGCGCTTCGCCTTCTTCCTTGGTCAGGCGGCCCTTGCCGACCGAATCCTTCACCAGGCCTTCCGAATGCGCCTTGCCCTTTTCGGCCGCTTCCATGTCGCGGTCGATCAGCGTCACGGCAATGCCGGCAGCGGCCGTCACATAGGCGATCGAGGCGCCCATGAAGCCGGCGCCGACGACGCCCACATGCTTGAACTCCGACTTCGGTACGCCGGCCGGGCGGCGGGCACCCTTGCCGAGTTCCTGCATCGAGACGAACAGCGAGCGGATCATCGAGAAGGCTTCGGTCGTCTGAAGGATCTCGGTGAAGTAACGCTGCTCGATCTTGAGCGCGGTGTCGAAAGGCACTTGCAGGCCTTCATAGACACACTTCAGGATCGCGACGGCGCCCGGATAGTTGCCGTAGGTCTCGCGGCGCAGGATGCCGGAAGCGGCCGGCCAGAGCTGGGCCGAGGCCGGCGTCCAGATGCCGCCGCCGGGAACCTTATAGCCCTTCTCGTCCCAGGGCTGCACCGGCTTCAGGCCGTTCTTGATCATCGCCTTGGCGGCGTCGACCAGCTTATCGGCGTCGACCACTTCATGCACGAGGCCCATCGCCTTGGCGCGGGCCGCCGTCAGCGACGAGCCCGTCGTCATCATCTGCAGCGCGTCCTGCGCGTTGGTGAGGCGCGGCACGCGCTGGGTGCCGCCGGCGCCCGGGAAGATGCCGACCTTGACTTCCGGCAGAGCGATCTTCACCGACTTGGAATTGGAAGCGACGCGGCCGTGGCAGGCAAGCGAAAGCTCGAAGGCCCCGCCCATGCAGGTGCCGTTGATCGCCGAGACCCAGGGCTTGCCGGAGGTTTCGAGCTTGCGGAACAGGCCCGTCATGCGGCCGACCAGATCGAAGAGCTTCTGGGCGGCGTTATCCGGATCCTTCTTCTTTTCTTCCTGCTGGAAGGTGAACATCGACTTGATCATCGAGAGATCGGCGCCGCCGGAGAAGCTCGACTTGCCCGACGTGAAGACGACGCCTTTGACCGCCGCATCGGCAGTGGTCTGGTCGACGATGGCGTTCAGCTCTTCCATCACCTCCTGGGTGAAGACGTTCATCGACTTCTCGGGCATGTCCCAGGTGACGAGTGCAATGCCGTCGGCGTCGGTCTCTATCTTGAAATTGGTGTAATTCGTCATGGTTCTCCCCCTCAGTAGAGAATGGGTTCGATCTGCAGCGAGACGTTCGATCCGCCGCTGTAACGTTGCTTGCTGGTGTTGGTGGCGATCAGCCGCCCGTCGCGCTCGACACGGATGCTGAAGCCGGCGTCGACAGCCTTGTCGAGTTCGGGCTTCGGCACCTGCAGCACGAAGGGCACGCGGGTGGCCTTGCCGTCGCTGACGACAGACGTCTCGGCGATCAGCTTGGCGGCGACGTCCATCACGCCCTGCTCTTCGAGCCGGATCGTGACGGTGCCGACTGGAACCGGGCCGCTGGCGACATTTGTGATCGCACCGGTGAGCGTGAAGCTGTCGCCGCCTTCCTCCTCGTCGGAGACGCAGCCCGCGGCTGCAAGCAGCCCCAGGCCCATCAGTCCAAGAAGGGTGCGGCGCATCACGTCCATCGTCAGACCCTTTCGATGATCGTGGCCGTGCCCATGCCGGCGCCGATGCAAAGGGTGACGAGCGCGGTGTTGAGATCGCGGCGCTCCAGTTCGTCGAGCACGGTGCCGAGGATCATCGCGCCGGTCGCGCCGAGCGGATGGCCCATGGCGATCGCGCCGCCGTTGACGTTGATCTTGTCGTGCGGGATGTCGAAGGCCTGCATGTAGCGCAGCACGACCGCCGCAAAGGCTTCGTTGAGCTCGAAGAGGTCGATGTCCGACAGCTTCATGTCGGCGCGCTTCAGGAGCTTCTCGGTGACGTCGACCGGGCCGGTCAGCATCAGCGCCGGATCGGAGCCGATGTTGGCGAAGGCGCGAATGCGGGCGCGCGGCTTCAGGCCCATGCTCTCGCCGCCGGCCTTGGAGCCGAGCAGCACGGCTGCTGCACCGTCGACGATCCCGGACGAATTGCCGGCGTGGTGCACGTAGTTGATCTTCTCGATTTCAGGGTGTGCCTGGATGCCGACCGCCTCGAAGCCACCCATTTCGCCCGGCATCTGGAACGACGGGTTGAGCGAGGCGAGGGCCTGCATGTCGGTGCCCGGACGCATGTGCTCGTCGCGGTCGAGGATGGTGAGACCGTTCTGGTCCTTGAAGGGAACGACGGACTTCTTGAAGTAGCCCTTTTCCCAGGCATGCGCGGCGCGCTTCTGGCTTTCCACCGCATAGGCGTCGACATCGTCGCGGCTGAAGCCGTACTTGGTAGCGATCAGGTCGGCCGAAACGCCCTGCGGCATGAAGAAGGCCGGCAGATTGACCGAGGGGTCCATGAACCAGGCGCCGCCGGACATGCCGAGGCCGACGCGCGACATCGATTCAACGCCGCCGGCAATGACGATGTCGTCGGCGCCTTGCGCGATCTTCGCCGCGCCGAAGTTGACGGCGTCGAGGCCGGAAGCGCAGAAGCGCGAGATCTGCATGCCCGGTGCACGGGTCGAATAGCCGGCTTCGAAGGCGGCAGCCTTCGGGATCACCGCGCCTGCGTCCATCACCGGATCGACGCAGCCCATGATGATGTCGTCGACGGTCGACGTGTCGAGGTCGTTGCGGTCACGCACCGCTTCCAGCATCTTGGCGGCGAGCCGAACGGACGGCACTTCGTGCAGCGATCCGTCCTTCTTGCCACGGCCGCGCGGCGTGCGCACGTGGTCGTAAACGAAGACTTTCGTCATGTCTCATCTCCCTTTCGGCAGCACCGTCAGGTGCTGCCCGTCAAACATGTTAGATCGCTTCCGCGACGAGATTAGAAAGCGGCTGCGTCGAGCGCCATCAGCGTGTCGGCGCCGGTTTCGATGCGGGCCTTGCGCAGGGCCGTTTCCGGCAGGATCCTTTCCATGAAGAAGGTCGCGGTGATCAGCTTGTTCCTCAGATAGTCTGCACGCGCCGTTTCGCCAGAGGCAAGCTTTTCCTCGGCGGTCTTGGCGATCTTCGCCCACATGTAGCCAAGCACGACGAGGCCGAAGAGGTGCATGTAGTCGGTCGAGCCGGCGCCGGCATTGTCGGGCTTGGCCATGGCGTTCTGCATGAACCACATGGTGGCCGCCTGCAGGTCGTTGAGGCCCTTCTTCAGCGCCTTGGTATAGGCGGCGAGCTTTTCGTTGCTACGGTTCTCCTCGCAGAAATCGCCGATTTCCTTGAACAGCGCCATGACCGCACGACCGCCGTTGAGGCCGAGCTTGCGGCCGACGAGGTCGAGCGCCTGGATGCCGTTGGCGCCTTCGTAGATCATCGCGATGCGGGCATCGCGGACATACTGGCTCATGCCATGCTCTTCGATATAGCCGTGGCCGCCGAACATCTGCTGCGCCATGACGGCATGGTCGAAGCCCTTGTCGGTCATGACGCCCTTGAGGATCGGGGTCATCAGGCCGAGAATGTCGTCTGCTGTCTGGCGGTCGGCTTCATTGTCGGAACGGTGCGCGATGTCGGATTTCAGCGCCGTCCAGAGCGTGAAGGCGCGACCGGCTTCGTTGAAGGCCCTGATCGTCATCAGCGTGCGGCGGACGTCCGGATGCACGATGATCGGGTCGGCCTTCTTGTCCGGCGCCTTCGGGCCGGAAAGCGAGCGGCCCTGGATGCGGTCGCGGGCATAGTTGGCGGCGTTCTGGTAGGCGACTTCGGCAACCGAGAGACCCTGCAGGCCGACGCCCAGGCGAGCCTCGTTCATCATCACGAACATGGCATTGAGGCCCTTGTTCTCCGTGCCGATGAGATAGCCCTCGGCCTCGTCATAGTTCATGACGCAGGTGGAGTTGCCGTGGATGCCCATCTTGTGTTCGATCGCGCCGCAGGAAACGCCGTTGCGTTCGCCCGGTTCGCCATCGGCGTTCAGCTTGAACTTCGGCACGATGAACAGCGAAATGCCCTTCACTCCCTCAGGCGCGCCCTCGATGCGGGCGAGCACCAGGTGGATGATGTTGTCGGACATGTCGTGTTCGCCGGCCGAGATGAAAATCTTCTGGCCGGAGATCTTGTAGGCGCCGTTGCCGGTGGGCACCGCTTTGGTGCGCAAGAGGCCGAGGTCCGTGCCGCAATGCGGCTCGGTCAGGTTCATCGTACCGGTCCAGGTGCCGGCGACCATCTTCGGCAGATAGGCCTGCTTCTGCTCGTCGGTACCGTGAACCAGGATCGCGGCGATCGCGCCTTGGGTCAGGCCCGGATACATGGTCAGCGCCATGTTGGCCGACGACATGTATTCGCCGACGGCGGTGTGCAGGGTATAGGGCAGCCCCTGGCCGCCGAATTCTTCCGGCACGGCGAGGCCAAGCCAGCCGCCTTCGCGGTAGAGATCGAAGGCTTCCTTGAAGCCCTTCGGCACGCTGACCGAACCGTCTTCGCGGCGCTTGCAGCCTTCCTGGTCGCCGGACAGATTGACCGGGAACAGCGCTTCCTCGGCAAGCTTGGCGGCCTCACCGACGATCGCTTCGATCATGTCTGGTGTCGCGTCGGCGAAACCGGGCAGGTTGTTGTAGCGCTCGATGCCGAGCACGTCGTTCAGGATGAAGAGGGTATCGTCGACCGGGGCCTTGTAGATGGGCATTCTTTCCTCGCCTTATGGTGCTTCGGGCCGCCGTCTGTCGTCGTCGACGCCCGGTTGCAGGATGCCGGATGCGCCGCCATCCTCATTGTTTCCAGGGCATCTTCTCCTCCCGTTTTTCCACGGGAAAGCGGATGCCGCCGGGGCGGTCTCGCATCGTTGGCCGGATGCTACAAAATTTTGACGTTTGCGTAAACGTCAAAAATTGCGTGTCGTGCAGTTTGGTGGCGTGTGGGGCGGCGGCACCGCAGCGCCTCAACTTCGTACGATCCTGCCAAATCGTTAAAAAATCATCCGCAGGTTAACCGCTTGTTTACCACGTTTCGTGAAAGGTGCGTGTTGAGATGGTCAAAGCTGCAACCTGTCCTGGCGTCGCATCGTTGTAGTTTTGCCCGCGTCGGAAGCGCCACAGGGGTGAAGAAAGCAGTTTTCTTCCGTGACGACTTTCGAGATGGCCGACGACAGGGGCGAAGAACAACATGAGTGGATTGCGATCAAATCCTCAGCGCGCAGGCAGCCAGTCCTACAGCGAGCGGCCGTCGCTCGACGCCTTGAACCGCACCATCGAAGGATTGGAGGCGCGGATCGAAGGCCTGATGAGCGGTACGGCCCGCGACCCGGCGCCAAGGCCGCCCGAGCGCCAGCCCGCCCGCGAACCCGCCCGGGAAACGGCATCGCCCCGCGATGCCGTGGCCGAAATCATGCAACGCCAGCGCAGCCTCAGCGCCTCGCGCGAGCGACCAGCGCTTAGCGACCGGCTGCCGCAGCGCGGGCCTGAACGGTATGCCCCCGAACGCCCCGCTTCCGAACGCCCCATTTCCGAACGCCCGGTCCAGGACCGCTACGTCGAAGAGCCGCGCCCCCAGCTTCACAGCCAGCCGCAGCGCGCCTCCGCGGCCGTCAACGATATCGCCGAAGCCCTCGTCGGTTTGCGCCAGGACCTGAAGCGCGACATAACCGACGGGCTGACGCGCGAGATGAATTCGCTACGCTCCGAAATTCGCGGCATCAAGGCCCAGGCGCAGGATCACAGCTTCGCCGAAGACGTGCGCGGCGACATGCAACGCCTTGCCGACAGTATCCAGCATCTCGGCCGTCAGGCCTCGCCAGCTCAGGCCGACGCCTTGCGCGGCGATTTCGACGACCTGCGCGCGATGATCGACGGACTAGCGCGCGAAGACAGCGTGCGCCGCATGGAAAACCGCTGGACTGGTGTCGAGGACCGGCTGATCGCGTTCGACCAGAGCCGCGACGACGAACTGGTCGCGCTCGCCTATCGGTTGGACGAAATCAAGTCGCAGATCGGCTCGCTGAAGAGCAGCTCCGCCGTCGATGTGCTCGAAGACAAGCTTATCGCCGTTGCCCAGGCGATCGAAATGCTCGGCCGGCAGATCCAGCCCGACGATCGCCGCCTCGTCTCGCAGTTTGCCGATCTCGACAGCCGGCTCGACGAAATCAGCCGCGCCATTGCCGCCAACAGCCGCACGACCCAGGGGCTCGATACCGGCTTCGTCAATCGCCTCGAAAGCCGGCTCGGCGATCTCTCCCACCAGATCGACAGCCTGTCGCGCCCGAACGATTCGGGCCTCAGCGCCCGTCTGGAAGCCCTGACCGTCCGTGTCGAGGATCTCGCCAGCGAAAAGGCTGCCGCCCGCCTGGAAGAGCGGCTCGACCAGCTGTCGCTGATGATGGAGCGCAGCAACAGGACGGCGCAGTCGGACCTTAACGATTACCTGTCGGATATCTCCCGCAAGATCGAGGCCCTCGACCAGGGCAGCGTCAACGACGCTCTGGCCGAGCGGCTGGACTATCTCGCCCGCCGGATCGACGAGCTGGACGCCCACGGCGCCCAGCCTGTTTCCGATCCGCGTTTCGACCGGCTGGAAGATCGCCTCGCCGGTATCGCCCAGCGGCTGGAGGAAACACAGGCAGCGCCGTTCGACGACCGCGCGGCGCTTCAGAACCTTGAAGCCCAGATCGCCAACTTGTCGACGCTGGTCAGCCAGCCGCGGGCGGACGTCGCCCAGAGCGTGATGCCCGTCGATTTCGAAAACCGCATGACCGCGCTCGAGGACTATTTCTCGACCAGCGACGAATACATCGTCGAAGCCGCCCGCCAGGCGGCCGAAGCGGTGATGGAAGCCTATTCCAAGAACGGCCCAACGCAGGCCTCCTCCGGTGGTGACCTGGCCGCGATCTCGGCGCTCGCCGAAGATCTGCGGACGCTTGAGGACTTGAGCCGCTCCAGCGAGGAGCGGACTGCGCGCACTTTTGAGGCGCTGCACGAAACCCTCGTCCACATCGCCGACAAGCTGGAACGCATCGAAAACCGCGAGCCGGCAATGGCGGCCCAGCCTGCCATGGCGGTGGTGCGCGAAGCCGCCCCGATGCCGCGCGCCGCGCAGCCGGAGTTCAACGACCCCTTCGGTGGCGGCGACCTCGATGATCGCTACGACGACCTGCAGCGCAATGTCCGCGCCCTCCAAGCGGAGGACCAGGCCGTCGCAGCCGAGGCCGTCGAACCGGTAACGGCCCTTGCCGACGATGCGCAGATCTCGACAGTCGAGCTCGAAGAAGGGCGCGAGCCGGTAGCCGCTGGCCGCACCGGCCTGCTCGCCGGCCTCACCCGTCGCTTTTCCGGCAAGCGCTCGGAGCAGGCACCGGAGCAGGCGCGCAAGCTCGTCGAGCCGACGCCGTCGATCGATCCCTCCGAAATGCTGGCGCCGGAAGAAGCCAACCAGCTGCTCGAGCCGGGCTCCGGCGTTCCGGACGTGAAGAAGATCCTGGAGCGCGTGCGCGCCGGGCAGATGAACAAGGCAGGCATTCAGCCGGCCGATGGCGACAAGTCGGACTTCATCGCCGCCGCTCGCCGCGCCGCCCAGCTCGCCGTCGAGGAAGCCGACACCCTCAACAAGACCGGCGACAAGGCCGCGACGTCCGGCATCGGTGGCGCTTTCGCCCGTCATCGCCGGCCGATCCTCATGGCCGTCGGCGCCGTGCTTTTGGCGATCATGTCCTACCCGCTGGTCAGCTCGATGCTGAACAAGGACGAGATGCCGATCGAACCGGTGGCGGTCATCGAGCAGACGGTCAACCCGCAGGCATCCGAATTCAAGGTCGCTGACGACCAACTGGTGCAGGGCACGACCGTTGCGGCACAGGCAGCACCGGTTGCTGCGTCCGAAACGGCTGTTGCGCCACCGCTCGATTCCGTTGAAGCGCCGGCAAAGACCCCCGAGGCCTCGATCGCGGTGACGGCAACGACCGTGCCGACGACCACCTTTGCAACGCCGGCAGAAGGCAAGGCGCCGATGCTTGCGCCTGTCGCTGAGACGAAGACGCCGGTCACCGAGTTCCAGCCGGCAGCGGCTGCAGCGACGCCGGTGGCGAGCGCTTCGGTCGCAAGCGCGCCGGCCGATGGTGCCGCGATGACCCCGTCGACCACTGCCGCCGCAGCCGTGGCGACCGACGTGGTATTGCCGGAAGGTTTCGGCCCGGTCGCCCTGGTGACGGCGGCCAAGGGCGGCGACCCGCTCGCCTTCTACGAAATCGCCGTGCGCTTCACCGAGGGCCGGGGCGTTCAGGAAAACATGGCGGAAGCCGCGAAATGGTATCAGCGCGCCGCCGATGCCGGCGTCGTGCCGGCACAGTACCGTCTTGCAACCCTTTACGAGAAGGGCACCGGCGTGACGCGCGACACGGCGAAGGCGAAGGCGCTCTATATCGCTTCCGCCGGCCAGGGCAACGCCAGCGCCATGCATAACCTCGCAGTCATGCTGGCAAGCGGCCGCGATGGCGCGCCTGACTTTAACGAGGCAACGAAGTGGTTTGCGAAGGCTGCCGAACTCGGCATCCGCGACAGCCAGTTCAACCTTGCGGTTCTCTATGCCCGCGGCAACGGCGTGCCGCAGGACCTGACGGAATCCTACAAGTGGTTCTCGGCGGCTGCCCGCGAAGGCGATCTCGATGCAGGCGCCAAGCGCGACGAGGTTGCCAAGGCGATGAAGCCGGAGCAGCTCGAAAGCGCCAAGGCCAAGGCCGAAGCCTGGAAGGCTGAGCCGGTCGACGCCAAGGCAAACAGCGTCGACGTTCCGGATGCATGGGTCGGCCCGGCCAACAAGACCGCCAGCGTCGACATGAGCAAGGCGGTCCGCAACATCCAGGCGATCCTCAACAACAACGGCTTCGACGCCGGCAAGCCGGATGGCCAGATGGGCAAGAAGACCGTCGCCGCTATCAAGGCTTTCCAGAAGTCGGTCGGCCAGGAGCCGACGGGCGAAATCACCGAGCAGCTGGTCAAGGAATTGCTGAAGCGCAATTCCTGACCTTCAGGCCCAGCGCCGTAATAAAGCCGCAGAGCCGGGCGACACGGGTTGCGGGTGGCGAAGCCATCCGCCATGTGGCTGAAAAGGTTGAAATCTCGGGCTGCTGCATAATTCCTTAATCGGAATCGGGCTAAGGAAGAACCGATGCAGCAATCAAGGTCCGATTCGTGGCCTTGGCACGTCCTGGCGGAAGCGCAACGCTGCAGGAGTGCATGACGGAGGCCGCCTCGCCCTCGGGAGAGGTGCCGGCCCTTCGAATAATCCCTCAATCGTGGTGATTTGCTTGCCACACTAACTGGTTTGCCCGCATCGCGGGCCGTTGGCATATCGAGGATCCGGCGTGACGATCTATCTGCCCATCGCAGAGTTGTCGGTGAACATACTCATCATTCTCGGTATGGGCGCTGCCGTCGGGTTTCTATCCGGCATGTTCGGCGTCGGTGGCGGGTTCCTGATCACGCCGCTCCTGATCTTCTACAATATTCCTCCCGTCGTCGCGGTGGCGACCGGTGCCAACCAGGTGGTGGCCTCGTCGATTTCCGGCGCGATCACACATTTCCGAAGAGGCACCATAGACATCAAGCTCGGCACGGTACTTCTGTGCGGCGGTCTTGCCGGCGCGACCGTCGGCGTCTGGTTGTTCTCGCTGCTGCGCCGCCTCGGCCAGCTCGACCTGGTGATCTCGCTGCTTTACGTCGTGCTGCTCGGCACCGTCGGCGGGCTGATGCTCTGGGAGAGCGTCGTCGCCATGCGCAAGGCGGCCAAGAACCAGCAGACGACCTTGCGCCGTCCCGGCCAGCACAACTGGGTGCATGGCCTGCCCCTGAAGATGCGCTTCAAGAAGTCGAAGATCTATCTGAGCGTCATTCCGGTGATCGCCCTCGGCTTCTGCATCGGCATCCTGACCTCGGTCATGGGTGTCGGCGGCGGCTTCATCATGGTGCCGGCGATGATCTATCTGCTGCGCATCCCGACCAATGTCGTCGTCGGCACGTCGCTGTTCCAGATCATCTTCGTTTCCGCCTACACGGTCATCGTCCAGGCCTCGACCAACTACACGGTCGACATCGTGCTCGCCTTCGTGCTGATGATCGCCGGCGTCATCGGCGCCCAATACGGCGTGCGCGTCGGCCAGAAGCTGCGCGGCGAACAGCTGCGCGCATTGCTGGCCCTGCTTGTTCTTGCTGTCGGCATCCGTCTGGCGATCGAACTCATCATCCCGCCGAAGGACGTCTATTCGGTCGTATCCGCGGGGTTCGGTTTCTGATGCACCGTTTCGCCCGCATAGCCTTGACGCTCCTGGCTTTCGCCTTCTCCGCTCCGGCTCTGGCCGCGCTGCAGGACGAGAATGCCGATTTCACCGAGAAGCTGGAGATCGGCATCTCCACTGACGAGATCGCCATCACCTCCGATTTTCGCGGCGCCGACCTGACGATCTTCGGCGCGGTCGACGGCTTCGACCAGGGCCTGCTTGCGCAGGGCCGCTACAACATCGTCGTCAGCCTCGAGGGGCCCAAGGACAATGCGACGGTGCGCAAGAAGGAGCGTGTCTTCGGGATCTGGGTCAACACCAGCTCCATGACCTTCGAGCTGGTGCCGGAATCCTATTCGCTGTCGTCGACGCGCGATATCGAGACGATCGCGCCGCCCGGCGAGATGGGCAATATGGGCATCGGCGTCGATCACATGCGGCTGGTGCCGCTCGGCTTCGTCGGTGACGGCAGCAATCTCGGTGAGTTCCGCAACGCCTTCCGCCGTATCCGCGAGACCAGCGGCGTCTATGAGCGCGATCCGGGCGGCGTGCAGTTCATCAGTTCCAGCCTGTTCAAGGCGTCTGTACGCCTGCCGGCCAACGTGCCGAACGGCGTGCATGTGGTGCGCGCCTATCTCTTCCGTGACGGCGTCTTCGTCGCCGCCAAGGCGCTGCCGCTGCGTGTCGTCAAGACCGGCCTCGAACAGTTCATCACCCAGGCGGCACACCAGCAGCCGCTGCTTTACGGTCTGATGGCCGTGCTGCTCGCCGTCATCACCGGCTGGGGCGCCAGCCTGATCTTCCGCAAGGAATAGTGACGGGCGACCTTCGCCGACGTTTCCTTTTGCGCGCCGGAGCGCTATGGAAAGGCATGCCGCGTGCGTTTCATCAGCGCATGCCGTGGCAAATAAAAAACAGAGGAAGCTCGATGAAACCGATTTTTGTCCAGTTGCAGTGCGCTCCCGGCAAGACCTACGAGGTCGCCGACGAGATCTACCGCAAGGAGATCGTTTCGGAGATGTATTCGACGAGCGGCGATTACGACCTGATCATCAAGGTCTATATCGAAGAAGGCCAGGACATCGGCAAGTTCATCAACGACAACATTGCCACGGTGCCGGGCATCTCGCGCTCGCTGACGACGCTGACCTTCAACGCGTTTTGATCGCACGCGGCGCCCCCGGCGCGGGAGAGCCGCGCCGTTTTCGCCGCTCTCGTCAGGCGATGAGATTGGCAAAGCGAACCGAGTAGATCCGGTCGCGCCCGAGCATATGGGCGACAAGTTTGCTGCGGTCGAAGAGGCCGGTCATGGCCCGGTGCCTGAGATCGAGCCCACCGGTGGTGACACCGAAAGCCGGCATCAGCAGGCGCGTGCCATCGGTCGCAAAGCAGGCGCGGCGCACCGCTCTTTCCCGTCTTACCACCGTTGCTGCCGGATGCAGGTGCCCGGCGATCTCGCCGACGGCATCGCTGCGCTTCGGCTCGTGCCGGAAGGTCAGCCCCGCATGGCTAAGCTCGTCCATCGAGGCGCCCGGCAGGCCGAAGGCGCCGTCGGGGTCGTGGTTGCCGTTGATCCAGACCCATTCGCGCCCATAGGCCATGGCGGCAATCATATGCCGGAAATCATCCGGCATTGCCGCCGAACCGACGCGGTCGTGGAAGTTGTCGCCGAGGCTGATGACGAGCTTCGGGTCGTGACGCGCGATCGCCGCCTCGAGCACGCGCAGCGTCGCAAGCGTATCGTAGGGCGGCAAAAGCATGCCGCGTCGGGCAAAGGCGGAGCCCTTCTCCAGATGCAGGTCCGAGACGACCAGCGTGCTCGTCTCCGGCAGGTAGAGGCTACCGAGCGGATCGCACATCGCGACGACGCCGTTGACGATTGTCTGGGCGTGCAGGAGGGGAGTGGTCGTCTGAGCCGAGAAGGCGTGGGCGAGGCGGTGCATGGTCACGGTCTCGCACGTTGTGTGCGGAGGTGACCCGCCGACATCGACTGACTGCTCATTCTCAAGGTCATTTTCCTATCAATCCACATCCAGACCGCCCATCGCCTCGTGGATGAGGTCGTCGGCGGCTTCCGAAAGCAGGAAGTCCTGTGCCTCGCCCTGGACCATTTCCTTGCCGATCTCCAGCATGACGGGCACCGCCAGCGGCGAGATATGGTCGAGCCGTCGGTGGGTGATGTGGCCCTTGATTCGCTTCAGCATATCCCCGAGGCGCGCGATGTCCAAAAGCCCCGTTGCCGCGTCGTTGCGGGTCGCTTCGAGCAGCAGGTGATCCGGCTCGTGCGCGTGCAATACGTCGTAAATGAGGTCGGCCGAGACCGTCACCTGCCGGCCGGTCTTTTCCTTGCCGGGATGCCGCTGGTCGATCAGCCCGGCGATGACGGCGCAGTTGCGAAAGGTGCGTTTCAAGAGGAAGGATTCGTTGAGCCAGGCTTCGAGGTCGTCGCCGAGCATGTCCTCGTCGAAGAGATCGGCAAGCGCGCCGCGCCTGAGTTTGAAGGTCGCGCCGAGGTCGTCGAGCGCCCAGACCGCCAGCGAATAGTCGGTGGCGACGAAGCCGAGCGGCTTCAGCCCGGCGCGATCGAGCCTGCGGGTCAGCAGCATGCCGAGTGTCTGGTGCGCCAACCGCCCTTCGAAGGCATAGATGACCATGTAATGGCGGCTGCCGCGCGGGAAGGTCTCGATCAGAAGCTCGTCCTCGCGCGGCAGCATCGAGACGTCCTTCTGCAAGGACAGCCAGTCGCGTACCTGTTCCGGCAGCGCCGCGCGCCGTGCCGGATCGGCAAGCATCTTTCGGACCTGTTCGGCGAGATAGGTCGAGAGCGGGAACTTGCCGCCCGCATAACTCGGCACCTTGGGATCGAAGGTGAAAGCCTGGCTGACAAGGCACTCGTTTTCGCGGATGCCCTCGAAGCGCAGCACCTTGCCGGAGAACATGAAGGTGTCGCCCTGGGACAGCATTTCGAGGAAATACTCCTCGACCTTGCCGAGCGGCATGCCGCCGCGGCCGAGCGAGCCGCGGGCGTTGCGCTTGACCATGCGCACGTTCAGCATCGGCGATTCCACGATGGTGCCGACGTTCAACCGGTATTGCTGCGCCACCAGCGGATTGGAGACGCGATAGAGCCCGTCCTTGGTCTTGCGGATGCGGGCATAGCGCTCGTAGGTCTTCAGTGCATAGCCCCCGGTCGCGACGAAATCGATCACCCGCTCAAAGGTCTCCCAGGCGAGTGTCGTGTAGGGCGAGGCACTGGTGATTTCGTCGAACAGCGCAAGCGGATCGAAGGGGGCGGCGCAGGCCATGCCGAGCACATGCTGGGCGAGCACGTCGAGCGCGCCCTTGCCGACGGGCGGCGTATCCTGCGCGCCGATATAGTTGGCGTCGAGCGCCGCCTGGCATTCCATCACCTCGAAGCGGTTGGCCGGCACCAGGATCGCCTTCGACGGTTCGTCCATGCGGTGGTTGGCGCGGCCGATGCGCTGGGCGAGGCGGCTCGCCCCCTTCGGCGCGCCCACATGCACGACGAGATCGACATCGCCCCAGTCGATGCCGAGGTCGAGCGTCGAGGTCGCAACGACCGCCCGCAGGCGGTTCTCCGCCATCGCGGCTTCGACCTTGCGGCGCTGGGCGACGTCGAGCGAGCCGTGATGCAGCGCGATCGGCAGATTGTCGTCGTTGTTCGTCCAGAGTTCCTGGAACAGAAGCTCAGCCTGGCTGCGGGTGTTGACGAAGAGCAGGGTCGTGCCGTGCTCCTTGATCGCTTCGTAGACGTCGGGGATCGCGTAGCGCGCCGAGTGACCGGCCCAGGGCACGTGTTCCTCGGTCTTTAAAATGGTGATCTGCGGCTGGGCCCCGCCCTTTACCTGAACGAGGCCTGCGTGATTGTTCGCGTCCGGTTCTTGTGGAGCCAGCCAGCGCTGCAGATCCATCGGGTCGGCGACCGTCGCCGAAAGGCCGATCGTTTGCAGGCCGGGCGCCAGCCGGCGCAGTCGCGCAAGGCCAAGGGAAAGCAGATGGCCGCGCTTGGAGGTGACGAGCGAATGTAGCTCGTCGAAGACGACATAGCGCAGGTCCTTGAAGAAGCGCTGCGCCTCGCCGTTGGCAAGCAGCAGCGCCAGCTGTTCCGGCGTCGTCAGCAGAATGTCGGGCGGATTGAGCTTCTGTCGCTGGCGCTTGGCGGGGGGCGTATCGCCCGTGCGGTTCTCGACGCGCACAGGCAGTCCCATTTCGCCGACCGGCTTCATCAGGTTGCGTTCGATGTCGACGGCGAGCGCCTTCAGAGGCGAGATGTAGAGCGTGTGGATGCCGACGAAGGCTGAGCCCGGCGGAATTTTGCCACGGCGGGTGAGATCGACCAGCGACGGCAGGAAGCCGGCGAGCGTCTTGCCGGCGCCGGTCGGCGCGATCAGCAGCGTGCTTTCCCCGGCCTCGGCGCGGGCGAGCAGCTCCAGCTGGTGCGCACGCGGCCGCCAGCCCTTCTCGCCGAACCAGCGCAGAAAGGGAGCGGGCAGGCTCAGGGCGTCGCCCTGAGGCTCTCTGGAATCGATCCTGTTCACGGAGAACAAAGGTAGATCAAATCCGCCAAAAGAGAAGCCTGTCCGATGGGTGCAATCACGAGGATTGACTCTCGGCTTAATCGTAGATAAAAAATATCCACGATTTCGGAGGCGCCCATGAAACTCGGTGACGGGGTCGAGCAGGCCATTCACAGCGTGACGATGCTGAGCTGTCTTCAGCCGGGCAGCACCCTGTCGGCGGCAGCGCTTGCCGAGTTCCATGGTGTTTCCACCAGCTATCTCTTGAAGCACCTGCAGGCGATGTCCGGTGCCGGACTGCTGGAAGCGGTGCCGGGCCCCAAGGGTGGCTACCGTCTCGCCAAGACGCCGGAGAGGATCACTTTGCTCGATATCGTGCTTGCGGTCGAAGGCCCGGAGCCGGCGTTCCGCTGCAATGAGATCCGCCTGCGCGGTCCCAATCCTTACGCCTGCAAGCCGACGGCGCCCTGCACCATCAATGTCGCGATGCTGAAGGCCGAACAGGCCTACCGCGCCGAGCTGCGCCGCGTGACCATCGCCAGCATCCTGGATGACCTCAACGCCAAGGATGACGGCAGTGTATCGGCGCGAACCGAAGCCTTTCTGGCGATCAACGAGCGCAAATCGTCCGCCAGCGCCTGACCTCCATCAATCCTGTTAAGCCCAAGGAGAAGTCCATGCAGCCGCGTTTCAACTTCGTCAAAGCCGCTCCCGATGCCTACAAGGCCGCGGCCGCCTTCGACAGCTACATCATCAAGGAATCGGGCCTGGAGCCGCGCCTGATCCATCTGATCAAGCTGCGCGCCTCGCAGATCAACGGCTGCGCCTATTGCATCGACATGCATGTGAAGGAAGCGCGACACACCGGCATGAGCGAGCAGTGGATCCACCTGATCTGCGCCTGGCGGGAATCGCCGATCTATGACGCGCGCGAACGCGCGGTACTCGCCTGGACGGAATCGCTGACCAACCTTGCCCAGACCGGCGCGCCCGACGCGGATTTCGAGCCGCTGCGCGCGCACTTCAGCGAAGCCGAGATTACCAAGATCACGATGGCCATCGGCGTCATCAATGTCTGGAACCGCGTCGCCGTCGGCCTGCGTTCGCAGCATCCGGTCGATCAGCCGGCCAAGGCCGCCTGATATCCAGTGAGGAAGCTCCAGCTAGCCCCGAGGTCCGCTTCGGGGCTAGCTGCTCTGCATCCTAGAGCGTCCTTGCGCGTTCCGGTGAACGCACGGCGCTCTAGAGCGCGATGTAACGATCAGCGCGGTGGTTGATGGCCACGAACAGGTTCAAGACGACTGCGCCGAGCACCGACCAGGCGACGACCGTGGGCGATGTCACGCCGAAGGCGAAGACGAGCACGACCATGTCGATCGCAAGCTGCACGAGGCCGGCGCGAATGCCGAAACGCTCCTGCAGGTAGATGCCGAGAATGCCGACGCCGCCGAGGCTGGCGCGGTGGCGATAGAGCGCCAGGAGGCCGTAGCCAAGCAGCAGGCCGCCGAGTAGCGCCGCCCAGGCCGGCTGGATCGTGCCGATCTGGAAGAGGCGCGACTGGATGTCCGTCAGGAACGAGGTCACGCCGATGGCGATGAAGGTCTTGACCGTGAAGGCCGGGCCGAGCCGTTTCAGCGAAAGATAGAAGAAGGGCAGGTTCAGCAGGAAGAAGGCGAGGCCAAAGTTGATGCCGAAAGCGTAATGCAGGAGGAAGGCGACGCCGGCCGTGCTGCCGGTCAGCAGGCCGGCGCTTGCGAGGAAATAGAGGCCGAGCGCTGCGATCAGGCTGCCGGTAAAGATGCCCTGCAGATCCTCGACGGCGGAATGCCGGGTCGGGCTGGTGTTCCAGAGACCGAAAACGCTGCTGATCTGGGCCATGGCAAATCCTCGATTGCGATGGCTTGAGCAATGCTGCAACGCACAACAACAATCAAGAAAAATATGTCAGTTATGCTGACCTATTTTTGCGACTCTGCCTTGCGTTTTATGCAGGCTTGCGCGCCAGGAACAGGATGCCGAACACCGGCGCGCCGGCATCCATGCGGATGGCGGTGCGCTCGACTGCCAGCAGAGTGAGGCCATGCGCCTTACAGAGGCCGCGGACATAGGCTTCGCCATGGGCGTAGCGCAGCGACGGCCGCAGCAGGAACTCCTCGGCATCGCCGGCGTCTTCCACCGAGAAGGCGAAGTAGCCATCTGGTGCGAGCAGCCGGGTGGTGATGTCGAAAACACTGTCGAGATTGCCGAGATACATCAGCACGTCGGCGGCGCTGACCAGGTCGGCCCGGGCGGGCGCGAAGTTGCCGAAGATGCCGGAGGCATCAGGAGAAAGAGAAAGGTCGGCGCGGGCCAGCCGATCGTAGGTGGATTTCGCCTCGGCCTTGGCGAGCATGTTGATGGAGATGTCGAAACCTTCGAGGAACTGTGCCTGATCCCGGATGCGCTCGCCAAAAAGGCCGGTGCCGCAGCCGAGATCCGTCACATGCTCGAAGATGAGGCCCCCGGTGTGGCTTTGGATCAGCGCCGCGAGCTTCTGCGGCACTGTGTAACCGAGCTTCTCCACCAGGGCCTTGTCGAAGCGGTCGGCATAGTCGTCGAAGAGGCGCTCGACATAGAGGCTCGGCGGCTGTTCGGGCATGGCGGCAGCGCCGAGCAGCGCCAGTTTCAGGCCGGCGCCGAAGATATCCTGGGGGCTGAGCGCCAGCGTTTTCCTCAGCGCGTCGATCGCCGCCTCTTTCCGGCCAGATTTTTCCTCATAGTCCGCGAGCCGAAACCAGCCGGCTGCCCAGTTGGGCGCCTGCTCCAGCGCTTGCGCCATGAGTTCGGCCGCACTTGCGGGCTCGCCGCCCTCGGCAAGCATTTTTGCGTAGTCGGCACGGCGGTCGGCGATCAGGTCGCCGGAGGAGAGCTGGTTGAGCGTCATCAATGTGAGATGTTGGTTGCGATCAGCGCTTCTGACGCCGGATGCCGCAAAATACAAGCGGAATCTGGCGCGATCGGCAGCCCGAGCCGTGCCCGCCGGGGCCAGCGACTTGCGACGCTGCCGATCGCGGCTTATGTGAAGACAAACAGGAGAAGTTCGCTGATGTCGGACGGAATGAACAGATTCTTGGGTGACTCGCCGCTGCGCGTGCTGGTCAAGCTCATCGTGGTGTCGATCCTCGTCGGCTTCGTGATGAGGATGTTCGGCTGGTATCCGACCGATATCTACTTCGCCGTCCGCAACTTCCTGCTCGACCTCTGGTACACGGGCTTTGCAGCACTTGGCCGGGTGGGCGAGTACCTGTTGCTCGGCGCCGTAATCGTCGTGCCGGCCTTCGTCATCCTGCGCGTCCTGAACTTTCGGCGCTGACGATGCAGGACCGTTTTCTTCTGATCGAACGCCGCGGCCTGCTCCGCGCGACCGCCATCCTGTCGCTCGGCGCGCTCGCCGGCTGCAACACCTCCAAGGTGCTGATGCCCGAAAGCGGCACCGGCAGCGACCAGACCGCAGCGAGCCTCGGCTATGTCAACAAGCTGCGCAAGGGCAAGGGCCTGACCGAACTCGTCGCCGACCATGCGGCGTCCGTCGCGGCGATGCACCAGGCGGCACGCATGGCCAAGGCCGGCAAGATGCAGCACCTGATCGGCTGGAACGACAGTTTCTACGACCGCATGAAGGGTCAGGGCGTGACGCTTCCGGCCGCTGAAAACATCGCCGTGGGCCAGGACGACGCCGAGCGCGCCTATGACGCCTGGTACAGGTCGCCCAAGCATCTCGAAAACATGCTCGGCAAATATCGCGGCCTCGGCGTCGCCGTCGCCCAGAACGACGCCTCCGGAAACCGTCCCTTCTGGGCCATGGTGCTTTCGGGCTGACAGGCTTCCAGCAGTTCGCAGCCGCTCCTGTAAGATTTGCCGCTGATCCCTCTGCCGGGACCTTCTTCCCGTTATGACGGGAGAAGGGGCGCGCGGCACCCTCTACATCAACCACTCGATCGAACCGCTTCTCGCTTTCTCGGGGATGCGGCGCTGCTCTATTGGCACGTCCCCTCTCCCCGCAGGCGGAAAGAGGGCGGGCCATCGCATGCGCTAACACACGCAAGGTTTCCCGGTCGGCAGCGGCAAATGCCACCTTGCATCCCCCCATGCTCATTCCCTAAAACGGTCATCTCTCACCGACCACGCCCGGACCGTTCGATGACCGCCTCTTCCGCCTCGCCGAGCGACGCTGCCGGCCCCTTTCACGTCACCCATCGGCTGATCCTGGCGATCGCATTGCCGATGACGCTCGGCTTTCTGACGACGCCTCTGCTTGGTCTCGTCGATACCGCCGTTGTCGGCCGCATGGGGCAGGCGACCTTGCTGGCGGGCCTTGCGGTCGGGGCCATCCTGTTTGACCTGATCTTCACCACCTTCAACTTCCTGCGGGCAGCGACCACGGGCTTGGTTGCACAGGCCTATGGCCGCGGCGATCGGCGCGAGCAGCAGGCGGTGTTTTGGCGATCGCTGATCATCGCGCTCGTTTGCGGCACGGTCAGCCTTTTCCTTTCGCCGCTGCTTCTGTCGGGCGGCCTCTGGCTGATGGGGCCGGAGCCTGAAGTGGCCGGCGTCACCAGCACCTATTTTCTCTGTCGCATCCTTTCTGCACCGGCGGCGCTTGCCAACTACGCCATCCTCGGCTTCGTGCTCGGCCGCGGCGAGGGCACCACCGGCCTGATGCTGCAGACGCTGATCAACGGCATCAACATCGTGCTTTCGATCCTGCTCGGCCTGGTGTTCGGCTGGGGCGTGATGGGGGTGGCGTTGGCGACCGTTACCGGCGAAGTGATCGGCGCCCTCGTCGGCTTCGCCATCGTCTATGGCCGCTTCGACAGCAGGGATGCGCCAAGCTGGGCCGAGATCTTCGACCGCGAACGGCTGAAGCCGCTCTTCGGCCTCAACCGCGACATCATGATCCGCTCGTTCCTGCTTCTGGCAGCCTTCACGCTGATGACCCGCATCGGCACTGCCTTCGGGCCGGTGACGCTTGCGGCCAATGCGGTGCTGATGACGATTTTCCTCGTTGCCGGCTACTATCTCGACGGCCTCGCCAATGCGGCGGAACAGCTCATCGGACGCTCGATCGGCGCCGGTTACCGCCCGGCCTTCGATCGCGCACTCCGGCTGACGGCCGCCTGGTCACTGGGGCTCGCGCTGATGACGACCGTCGCCTTCCTGCTGTTCGGTGACGGGCTCATCGATCTCCTGACCACGGCGCCGAATGTGCGCGCGGCGGCTTACGAATATCTGCCCTGGGCGGCGGTGACGGCGATGACCGGCGCGCTTGCCTTCCTGATGGATGGCGTCTTCATCGGCGCCACCTGGTCGCGCGAGATGCGCAACATGATGCTGGCGGCCTTTGTCGGCTATGCCGCAGCACTCGCCGTGCTGGTCCCCACCTTCGGCAATCACGGCCTGTGGGCGGGGCTCAACCTGTTCCTGCTGATGCGGGGGCTGTTGCTGTTGTCGCGGATCCCGATGAAGGCGCGTCAGACGTTCTTGCCGGCCCAGTAGTCGAGACGGCTGTCGCGGATATCGCGGATCGAGGTGAGCCGCTCGCGATCGCAGAGATCCGAGAGGCCACGTACGATGCGGCCGGGCAGGGCCGGGCCTTCATAGACCATGCAGGAATAGAGCTGCACCAAGTCGGCACCGGCGCGGATCTTCTCTGCCGCGGATTCGGCCGAGCTGACGCCGCCGACGCCGATGATAGGCAGCTTCGGGCCGACGCGCTTGCGCATGCGGGCAAGCACGGCCGTCGACTTGTCAAAGAGTGGCTTGCCCGAGAGGCCGCCGGACTCCTTCGCCTGGGCCTGGTCCTTGAGGCCGTCGCGCGAAAGCGTCGTGTTGGAGACGATCAGGCCGTCGAGATCGTGCGCCAGCACTTCGGCGGCGATGTCGTCCATTCCTTCTTCGGTGAGATCGGGCGCGATCTTCAGGAAGACCGGCACGCGGCGATTGCTCCTGAGTGCCTCTTCGTCGCGCGCCGACAGCACGGCTGACAGCAGGGCGGCGAGGCTTTCGCGCGCCTGCAGGTCGCGCAGGCCCGGCGTATTCGGCGAGGAGATGTTGGCAGTGAAATAGCGGGCGACCGAGTAGAAGGTATGGATGCCGCCCACATAGTCGGCGATACGGTCGGCGCTGTCCTTGTTGGCGCCGATGTTGACGCCGATCAGCGCATCGCGCGAACAGGCCTTCAGTCGCGCCAGCGCTGCGCCATGACCTTCATTGTTGAAGCCGAGGCGGTTGATAACGGCCTCATCCTCGACGAGCCGGAAGATGCGCGGCTTGTCGTTGCCGGCCTGCGGCTTCGGCGTGACGGTGCCGATCTCGGTGAAGCCGAAGCCGATCTTCAGAAGCGCTTCCGGTACCTCGGCATTCTTGTCGTAGCCGGCCGCCATGCCGATCGGGTTTGGAAAAACGATGCCGGCGACCGTCTGAGAGAGCCGCTTGTCTGCCTTGGCAGGACAGTTCGGTACGAGCCCGGTCTTCAATGCCTTGATCGAAAGGCCGTGCGCAGCTTCCGGGTCGAAGAGGAAAAGGCCGCGGCGGGCAAGGCTGGTCAGCGGGTTCATGCATCAAGTTCCGGGAAGATATGCGCGCCATCGGCGCCGAGCGGCAGTGGTTTTTCCCAGACGACGGCCGACAGGAAGAGGGGGGCATAGAGATGCGGGAAGAGGGCGCCGCCGCGTGAGGGTTCATAGACCAGTTCTTCGCCGAGCGCATCGCCGTCGACGGCGACCAGCAGCAGGTCTACCTGTCCCTCGAAATAGCGCGCCGCCGTCTCGACCACCTGTTCGCCGGTCGAAAAATGGACGTAACCGTCGGCGAGATCGACGGGCGCGCCGTCGAAGCGTCCGCTGCGCTTGGCTTCCTGCCACAGCGATGCCGGAACGATTTTGTAGATGATGGAACCCATGGTGCCCGTCTGTCCCCGTAATTTTCTGTCGTGGCCTTGCCGTAAATATCGGCGATTGTCCATCGCAGAAGGACGACGATTCGCGCATAATCCGCGGTGAAGACCGATTTCGCTCTTCTCGTTCGCGCACAGATCACGTCCCGGCAAGGATCGTAACGGAGAAGATGTCATGAAAAACGCTGTTGCCATACTTATGTTCGGCACCGGATTGGCTCTGGCCGGCGGCGCCAGCGCACAGGATCCGGCCCCCGGGCGCTACAGCATGCAGAAGTCCGAGACCGGCATCGCCCGGCTCGATACCCAGACCGGCGAGGTGTCGCTGTGCCAGGAGAAGGACGGCCAGTTGGTCTGCCGCATGGCCGCCGACGAGCGGGCCGCCTTCGAACAGGAATTGGACCTCCTGACGAAGCGGGTCGAGGCCTTGGAAAAGACGGCCAAGGCCGGTGAAAGTGTCGCAAAACAGGACCTTCCGGCTGAGGAAGAGATTGACCGCGCAATGGGCATCATGGAAAGAATGATGCGTAGGTTCATGGATATCGTGAAGGATCTCGAAGGCAGCGACTCCACTCAGGAGCCGCAGAAGACCTGAGTGGCCGGATCGGCCATGCGGGATGCGGATCGGCGCATGGGGGCGCGCAGATTTCAGCCCGGGCTCTTGGGAGGGAGCAGCATGACACCGCACATGACCATCATCATCGCGGACGACCATCCGCTGTTTCGCGGCGCGATGCGCCAGGCGCTGAGCGGCGTGGACGGCGCGCCTGCCATCGTCGAAGCTGGCGATTTCGCAGCCGCGCGCAAGGCCGCGGCGGACAACCCTGACGCCGACCTCATGCTGCTGGACCTGACCATGCCCGGCGTCAGCGGGCTCTCTGGTCTGATCGCTCTTCGCGCCGAATTTCCGAGCCTGCCGGTCATGGTGGTGTCGGCCCATGACGACCCGGCGACGATCCATCGCGCGCTCGATCTCGGCGCGTCCGGCTTTCTTTCGAAATCGGCTGGCATCGAGGAAATCCGCGAGGGGATCGAGAAGGTGATGGCCGGCGAGGTCTTCGTTCCCGCGGGTTACGACCAGGCGCAGGAATACGAGCCTGAAGTTGCCGATCTGCTCCAGCGCCTGCAGACCTTGACGCCGCAGCAATCCCGCGTCCTCAGCATGCTCGGCGAGGGCCTGCTCAACAAGCAGATCGCTTACGAACTCGGCGTCTCCGAGGCGACGATCAAGGCGCATGTCTCGGCGATCCTCTTAAAGCTCAATGTCGACAGCCGCACCCAGGCGGTCATTCAGCTTTCGAAGATCGGCACCGTCGCCGCCGCCTGATACGGCCCGCTTTGACTTTGTGATATCCCCTTGTTTCAGGTGGCTCCGAAATGCGGGAGCCGTTCATTCCGCAGCGGTTCGTGCCGCCGTCGAAAGCTGCGTCAGCCAGGCGCGCATCGCCGCCGGGCGCACCGGCTTGTTCTGGATCGCGATGCCGTCGCGTTCGGCCGCGGCGCGCACCTCCGGCGAACGGTCGGCCGTCACCAGCAGCGCCGGCGTCGCTTCGCCTGTCGATGCCCGGATGCGCGCGACCGCCTCGATGCCGGTCCCGTCGTCGAGATGGTAGTCGGCGATGACTGCATGCGGCTTCTCGCCGGGCTGGGCACTGAATTCGGAACAGGCAGCCAGCGATTCCGCCGTGCTGACGATGCAACCCCAGCCGGAAAGCAGCACCCGCATGCCCTCGAGGATCCGCGGCTCGTTGTCGATGCAGAGCACCCGCAGGCCGTTCAGCGCCTCGCTTGCCTTGCTCGGCGGCAGCGGACGGACAGCGACCCGTTCGCCGGCGCTGGCATCAAGCGGCAGGGTCACCTTGAAGCCGGTGCCCTTGCCGGGCGTCGATTGCAGGCTGACCGGATGGTTGAGCACGCGCGAGATGCGGTCGACGATCGAAAGGCCGAGCCCAAGGCCGGAGGCCGTGCGGGCGCCTTCGTCCAGCCGGGCGAATTCCTTGAAGACGGTGCGGAACTTCGACTGGGGAATGCCGATGCCGGAATCGAGCACCTCGATCGTCGCCATGGCGCCATGCCTGCGCACCCCGACGAGCACCTTGCCGGTCAGCGTGTATTTGATCGCGTTGGAGACCAGGTTCTGGACGACGCGGCGCAGCAGGTTCGGATCGCTGCGCACGACGAGCGATGTCGGCATGATGATGAGTTCGAGATCCTTGGCTCGCGCCATCGGGGCAAAATCGGTCTCGATCCTTCTAAGCAATTCGTTGAGCGGAACGGATTGTATCCGCGCCTTCATGGCGCCGGTGTCGAGGCGTGAAATGTCGAGCACGGCGCCAAGAATGGCTTCGACCGATTCCAGCGAGGAATCGATGTTTTCGACCAGCGTGCTGTTGTCGGATTCACCGAGCCGCTCGACGAGCGACGAGGAGTAGAGGCGGGCGGCGTTGAGCGGCTGCAGGATGTCGTGGCCGGCGGCGGCAAAGAACCGCGTCTTGCCGATATTGGCCTCGTCCGCGGCCGCGCGCGCCTCGGCGAGTTCCCGGTTCACCCGGGTCAGTTCGCCGGTGCGCTCGGCCACGCGCAGTTCCAGCGTCTCGTTCGCCTGCTTCAGCGCCATGTCGGCGGCGACGCGCTGGGTGATGTCGGTATAGGTGGTGACGATGCCCTTGTCGGGCATGGCGTTGGTGCGCACTTCGATGATGCGCTCGCCGTTGCCAAGTTCGAGCAGGAAAGGTTTGTCGAGCGTCAGGAAGTTGGCGATCAGCCCCTTTTCCTGATCCTTGCGAATGTCACCGCGCTTGGTGAGGATCGAGACGATATCGGCAAGCGGGAAGCCGACCTGGCCGGCCGCTTCCGGCAGGTCGAGAAGCTGGCGGAAGCGCCGGTTCCAGATGATCAGGTTGTTGGCATTGTCGAAGACGGCGATGCCCTGGTCCATCTGCGAGAGCGCGGTCTGCAGCATATCCTGATTGTATTGCAGTGCCTCGCTCGCCTGGTCTAGCAGCCAGGCCGTCTCGGACGAGGTGTCGTCGCCGCGCTGCAGCGCGAGCGAAAGCACCAGCCGCGCCGAGGACGAGCCGATGGCGCTGCCGAGCAACTGCTCGGAGAAATGCACGACCGCCATGTCGGCGGGTGCGTTGTCGTCCAGCCAACGGCCGGTCTGGCGCTCATAGGTATGGAAGGAGCGCTGCATGCGCTCGGCGCCCATGTAGCGTGCGATCGTCGCCTTGAGGTCGCGCACGGTGACCTTGGTCTTGCGGCCGCGAAAGGCGCCCTCGGTGCGCGACCGCCGGGTGATGAATACGCCGGCCTGGAAGCGTTCGATCGGCTTCGGCGTGCGGGTCAGCGATCCGAGAACATAGGTGGCGCAGTTGACGAGCAGGCTGAGCGTCGTGGCGTTCACCAGCGGGTCCGCATCGGGACCGGAGAACAGCTCGGTGAACGGCAGAAGGAAGCTCAGCACCGTCGTTGCCACATGGGAATTGTCGGGTCCGCCGAGGCTCGGAAGGAAGAGCAGATAGGCCCAGACGAGAAAGCCCGAGACCATGCCGGTGATCGCGCCGCGGGCATTGGCCTGGCGCCAGACAAGGCCGCCCAGCAGCGCCGGCGCCATCTGCGAGATGGCGACGAAGGAGAGCAGCCCGAGCGAGGCGAGGCCGGCGCTGATGTCGGCGGAGCGATAGTAGGCGTAGCCGAGCAAAAGCACGGCGAAGATTGCGGAGCGTCGGATGTTGAGCAGCGTTCCCGCGAGGTTTTCCTGCAAGCCGCCGCGCTGGCTGAGGTTGCGGCGCAGGAACACCGGCATGACGATGTCGTTGGAGATCATGATCGACAGCGCGACGGACGCGACGATCACCATCGCGGTCGCCGCTGAAAAGCCGCCGATGAAGGTGATCAGCGTCAGCACCGGCAGACCGTTGGCGAGCGGCAGCGTCAAGAGATAGAGGTCGGCGTCGCCGGAGCCGGAGAAGGTGAGGATGCCGGCAATGGCGATCGGCAGCACGAAGAGATTGATGCCGATCAGGTACAGCGGAAAGAGGATGCCGGCGGTGCGAAGCTCGCCTTCGGTGCGGTTTTCGACGACCGTCACATGGAACTGCCTGGGCAGCATGATGATCGCAAAGGCGGACGTGACGATCAACAGCACCCAGCGCGCTATCGGGGTCTCGTAGGAAAGCGCCGACTGCACGGCAGGGCTTTGCGCGGCCAGAGACCACAGGTGAGCCGGGCCGTTGAAAATGACGAAGACGATGTAGAAGCCGGCGGTGACGAGCGCCACCAGCTTGACCAGCGATTCCATCGCGATCGCGAGGATCAGTCCGTCCTGGTGCTCGGTCGCATCCGTATGGCGCGTGCCGAAGACGATGGCAAAGCAGGCGAGGAAGAGCGTGACCAGCAGCGGCAGGTCGATGAAGCTTTGCCCGGCGCCGATGCCGTAGTCGCTGGTGTTGATCATGGCGGCGACCGAACTCGAGATCGCCTTCAGCTGCAGCGCGATATAGGGAATGGCGCCGACCAGCGAAATCAGCGCGACGATCGCGGCCACGGCTGGGTTCTTGCCGTAACGCGCGGCAATGAAGTCGGCGACCGATGTCAGCTTCTCGGTCTTGGCGAGCCGTATGATCTTGCGGATCAGCGGCATGCCGAGCGTGAACATCAGGATCGGGCCGATATAGATGCCGGTGAATTCGAGCCCGCGTTCGGCCGCAAGCCCGATGCCGCCGAAATAGGTCCAGGAGGTGCAGTAGATGGCAAGGCTCAGCGCATAGACGAGCGGCCTGCCTTTCAGCGCAGCGCTGTTCCTCCTGGCCCGCCGGTCGCCATAGCTCGCCACTGCAAACAGCAGCAGCAGATAGGCGAAGGCCGAGGCAAAGATGACCGAACCCGAAAGCATGCCTCACTCCTCCAGGGCGGAGCATAGGGCAAGTCCGCCGGGTTGAGAATTGCCCTCGCATGAGTCTTAAGTTCAAGGCTCGACACGAGAAATCGGTGTGCAGCGCCGGCTGCCTTCCCGTTCCTGCTCTATCCGGTGCTAATTGATCAAAGGCAAAGAAAGGTTTTCTCGCTGCCCGCTTTGGTTTAGTTTCCGTAAACGCTTGCAGCGCGGGACAGCGCCGCTGGCCGTTTTCAAACGGGGATAATACGGAGAGATTTATGCTGAATGAGTTCAAGGAGTTTATTGCCCGCGGGAACGTGATGGATCTCGCGGTCGGTGTCATCATCGGCGCAGCCTTCAACAAGATCGTGACGTCGGTCGTCGAAGACCTGGTCATGCCGATCGTCGGTGCGCTCACTGGCGGCGGTTTCGATTTCTCCAATTACTTCCTGCCGCTTTCGGCCAACGTGACGGCCACGTCTCTCGCCGCCGCCCGCCAGCAGGGCGCCGTGTTTGCCTACGGCAACTTCATTACCGTGCTGATCAACTTCCTGATCCTTGCCTGGATCATCTTCCTGATGATCAAGGCGGTGAACCGCATGCGCGCTTCGATGGAAAAGAAGAAGGACGAAGCGCCGGCCGCACCGCCGCCGGAAGACATTCTGCTGCTCTCGGAAATCCGCGACCTGCTGAAGCAGCGCGCCTGAGTTTTTCTTCGCGGCCCCGGCTTTGCCGGGGCCGCGAAACATCACAAAAATCGATAAATCGGTCAGATAAAGTCGCGTGATCGCCCCGGCGAAAGCGGCTAGAAGCAACGGGCAAACCGGAGCGGTCCATTTCGCTCTAGTCCATTGGAATCTTTCATGATGATTCAGGCGGCAGCCTGCACCATCGTGCATCCGGAGCCCGCCGATGACCACGCTTGCCACCATCAGCCCCCGCGCGCTTTCCGCGCCCGAAAGCGGTATCGTCGAGGTGGTGAACTATGCCCGCGGGCGCGATGGCCTGATCCCGCTCTGGGTGGGCGAGGGCGACCTGCCGACCCCTGCCTTCATCAGCGATGTCGCACGCGATGCGCTTGCCGCCGGCGAGACCTTCTATACCTGGCAGCGCGGCATCCCGCCGCTGCGTGAGGCGCTGTCGCGCTACTATCAGCGCCGCTTCCAGAAGACGCTTTCGCCCGAGCATTTCTACGTCGTCGGCTCCGGCATGCAGGCGATCAAGCTGTCGATCGAGGCGATCGCCTCGCCCGGCGACGAGATGGTGCTGTTGACGCCGGCCTGGCCGAACTTTGCCGCCGCCGCCGATCTCTCCGGCGTCCGGCCGGTTTCGGTCGAGTTGCGCTTCGAACACGGCAAGTGGCAGCTCGATCTCGATCGGCTGCAGGCGGCGATCGGCCCCAAGACCAAGGCGCTGTTCATCAACACCCCCTCGAACCCGACCGGCTGGACCGCGACCCGCGAGGAACTGGCCGCGATCCTGGCGCTGGCGCGCAGGCACGGGCTCTGGATCATCGCCGACGAGATCTACGCGCTCTATTATTATGGCGGCGCCCGCGCGCCGTCCTTCCTCGACGTGATGGAGGAAGGCGACCGCATCCTCTTCGTCAATTCCTTCTCGAAGAATTGGTCGATGACCGGCTGGCGCGTCGGCTGGATCGTCGCCCCACCGGAAATCGGCCAGGTGCTCGAAAACCTGGTGCAGTATTCGACCTCGGGCGTCGCCCAGTTCCTGCAGCGGGGTGCTGTCGCAGCACTCGACGAGGGCGACGCCTTTGTCGATGCCAATGTCGCCAAGGCGGCAAAGAACCGTGACGTCTTCTGCGACGCGCTGATCGCCACCAACCGGGTGGAAACGCTGAAGCCCGACGGTGCGCTCTACGCGTTCCTGAAGATCGACGGCGTCACGGATTCGCGCGCGGCCGCAATCGACATCGTCGACAAGACCGGTGTCGGCCTGGCGCCGGGAACCGCGTTCGGCGACGGCGGCTCGCTGTTCATGCGCGCGTGCTTCCTGCGCGACCCGGGCCATGTGAAGGAAGCGGCGGACCGCCTGCAGGGTTACATTCTCGGGCGCTGACGGCCGCAGGCCGAAAGATCGGCGACGGCGATGTTACTCGTTGCCGGTTTCGCCGAGCAGCTTCTGCTCGTGGGCGATCGCGTGGCCGATCAGCCGCGCCCAGATGTCTTCGTAAAAATCAGGGTCGAGGTTGACGCGCGCTGCATTCTTGCGGGCGTTCTCGCGCACTTCCATCACCCGCGCCGGAATGTCGGCCTTCAGCTTCAGCGGTGCCTTGATCTCGGCCGCCCGGTCGATATAGCCCCAGCGCTCGGCAAACAGCGCCATCAGCGCCTGGTCGAGCCGGTCGATCTCCGCTCGCACGTCGGCCATGGTTTCGCATTGCGCGGGGGTCTTCTGCATCTGTCTCGTCCAATTGCCTGGGGCGCAGCCAGCGCGGGCCAGGATGTTCGAGCGTCCCTCGGCTCTCAGCAAGCGGGGCGCTTCTGCGGCGCACTGCTAACAAACGGCGAGCTGTCTTGGAAGGGGCAACAGGGTCGCAGCCGGCGACCCCTCGAGGTGGTCACCTCAGCAGGCGATCGCTTTGCAGGGGAGGAGGGTGCGGTCCTGTCTCCGTCTGCGGCGATCGCCTGCTGACGTGTTAAAGGGAAGTTAGCCGGCCAAGCTTGAGCGAGGCTTTTTAGAGCGGGATGCGGAAAAGTGCTGCGGTTTTCCGCCCGGATCCCGCTCCAATGGATCGACTATGTTCCGATCATCAGCTTGATCGCAAGGCCGACGACGGTGACGGCCGCCACCCCCGCGCACCAGAGACCGACGAACCAGAGAAGCTTGCGGCCTGTACCCGTCTCGCTGGTCAATGGTAGCCCTCCTCTGGGTCGACCTTGCCGTGGAAAACCCAATAGGCATAGGCGGTATAGGCGAGAATGATCGGCACCAGCACCAGTGCGCCGGCGAGCAGGAAGGAGAGGCTTTCCTCAGGCGCCGCCGCATCCCAGATCGTCAGCGATGGCGGCACCATATAGGGGTAGAAGCTGATGCCGATACCGGCATAGCCGAGCACGAAGAGGCCGAGTGCGGAGATGAACGGCCGGCTGTCGTGGCGATTGCGGATGCCCGAGATCAGCGCATAGAGGCAGCCGAGAACGAGCGCCGGCACGATGACGCTGAAGATCGCCGTCGGAAAGCTGAACCAGCGGTCGAGATATTGCGGCTCCAGGAACGGCGTCCACAGGCTGACGATACCCATCGCGGCCACGGTGGCGAAGGAGCATTTGAGCGCGAGGTCGCGAGCCCGATCGGCAAGGTCGCCATGGGTCTTCATCACCAGCCAGGTGGCGCCGAGCAGCGCATAGCCGACGACGACGGCAATGCCGGTCATGATCGAGAACGGCGTCAGCCAGTCCCACCAGCCGCCGACATAGGCACGGTTCTCGACCGGAATGCCCTGGACGAGGGCGCCGAGCGTGATGCCTTGCGCAAAGGCCGCCAGCATCGAGCCGCCGGAGAAGGCCCAGTTCCACAGATATTCGGCCCGGCGCGTACGCCAGCGATATTCGAAGGCGACGCCGCGGAAGATGAGGCCGATGACCATGGCGATGATGGGGGCGTAAAGCGCCGGCAGGATGGTCGCGTACGCCAGCGGAAACACCGCCATCAGGCCGCCGCCGCCGAGTACCAGCCAGGTCTCGTTGCCGTCCCAGACCGGAGCGACGGAATTCATCATCACGTCGCGGTCGTGCTTCTCTGGAAAAAACGGGAAGAGAATGCCGACGCCGAGGTCGAAGCCGTCGAGAATGACATAGGCGAGCACCGCAAAGGCGATGATGCCGGCCCAGATGAACGGCAGATCAAGCTCCATGATGGCCTCCCTTGATGTTTGCATGGCTGGCGTGAGTGGCGGGGCCCGGCATGATGCCGGAACTGCGCAATGGTCCTTCGCCGAGCTCCGGCATCGGATCGCGCGGCAACCGCGCCATCAGGCGCAGGATGTAGAAGGTGCCGGCGCCGAAGACGAAGAAGTAGACGATGATGAAGGCGATCAGCGAGGCGGCGACGGCGGGTGCCGCGATCGGCGCCACCGAGTTTGCCGTCAGCAGGTGGCCGTAGACCGTATAGGGCTGGCGGCCAACTTCGGTCGTGACCCACCCGGCGAGCACGGCGACGAATCCGGCAGGCCCCATGGCGATCGCGGCACGGTGCAGCCAGACATTGCTGTCGAGCGTGCCGCGATAGCGACACCAGAGCGACCAGAGCCCGATGCCGAGCATGGCGAAGCCGAGGCCGACCATCACCCGGAACGACCAGAACACGATGCCGACGGGCGGATGCAGCTCCTCGGGGATCGTATCGAGCCCGGCAAGCGGCGCGTTGAGGTCGTGTTTCAGGATCAGGCTCGAAAGCTTCGGGACCTCGATCGCATAGTCGACGCGCTTTTCAGGCGAGTTCGGAATGCCGAAGAGGATGAGCGGCGCACCGTCCGGATGGCTCTGGTAGTGTCCCTCCATCGCCATCACCTTGGCCGCCTGGTGTTCCAGTGTGTTGAGCCCGTGCATGTCGCCGGCAAAGATCTGGATCGGCGCGACGATCGCCGCCATCCACATCGCCATCGAGAACATCTTTCGCGCCCGCCGTGGCGCCGTCTTGCGGATCAGGTGCCAGGCGCCGCAGGCACCGACGACGAAGGCCGTCGTGAGATAGGCGGCCAAAACCATGTGGGTGAGGCGATAGGGGAAGGACGGGTTGAAGACGATCGCCCACCAGTCGACCGGGACGAATTGGCCTGCCTCGTTCATCGCAAAGCCCGCCGGCGTCTGCATCCAGGAGTTCGCCGAAAGGATCCAGGTGGCCGAAATCAGCGTGCCGATGGCGACCATGGCGGTTGCGAAGAAATGCAGCTTCGGCCCGACGCGGTTGAGGCCGAACAGCATGACGCCGAGAAAGCCTGCTTCGAGGAAGAAGGCGGTCAGCACCTCATAGCCCATCAGCGGCCCGATGATCGGCCCGGCCTTGTCGGAAAAGACGCTCCAGTTGGTGCCGAACTGGTAGGACATGACGATGCCGGAGACGACGCCCATGCCGAATGCGACGGCAAAGATCGTCTTCCAGAAATTGAAGAGCTCGAGATAGACCTCGTCCTTCTTCCACAGCCACAACCCTTCGAGCACCGCGAGGTAGCTCGCAAGCCCGATGGAAAAGGCGGGGAAGATGATGTGGAAGGAAACGGTGAAGGCAAACTGGAAGCGAGCGAGCAGGGTCGCATCGAAACTCTCAAACACGGGCGCAATCCTTTCAGACATACGGACGCGACGCGTCGCTGACGCGTGGGCCGCAATGCTCTGGCTGCTGCATCATTCGTCCGGTGATCGATCGTCGATCAGGGGACCTATCTTGGCCTCTGGCCGAGGCAAATCCTTGGGTTGCGCCGGCTTTTCAGCATGCACTTGAATCTGCGCCAAATTTGCGAAACGTCAATGACGGCGCGTCCGCCACGTTGTCACACTGCGGCAATGTTGCGCTGCGGCATATTGGAGCGCGCCGCGCGGACGCCGGTGGGCGCCGGGGAAACACGACGCCCGGCCGGTGGCCTGTCCGGCAGCGACTAGTCGCTGCTCGCCACTTTGTCGCATGCCGGGGTTTGCGCGTCGCTGCCGTTGTCGTGGCAGGGTTCCGCCTTGGAGGGGACGGCCAGAGGCCTTGCCGCGAGCACGCCCATCCTCTTGCCGCGGTAGGGACTGTCCATGACCAGCTGATATCCGGAAAAGTCGTCGGCGTTTCGGCCAACGACGATCGCGCGGCCCTCGGGGTGGCTTGCAAACCATTGCGCCAGCCGCTGTGGAGGGACGTCGTCGACAGGTTTTTCCAGGCGAGCCAGGAAGCCGAACTCGGCGTGATAGTTGGCGACGAAGGCCCAGTCCCGGTCGCGATTTGCGCGCATATAGGCGGCGGTCGGCTCCAGATCATATCGCTTCAGGAACGTCGCCGAAGCGACCGCCTGCCCGACGACGATGGCCGCAACCATGGCCACCATGTTCAGCACCAGGCGGCGGCTCGGGACATTTTTGAGACAGAGGACGACGGCAAGCACGACGGCCGGCACCAGTGGCATCAGGTAATGCGGCTGTTTCTCGCCGATCAGGGAAAAGCTTGAGAAAGTCGGGGCTGCCCAGAAAAGCAGGAACCGCGTGCCTTCCTCGTTAAGCCACCCTTGGCGCAGCGCGGCAGCGCCTTTCCAGAAGCTTGGGAAAAACACCCACGGGATCATCATTGCGGGCAGCAGCGGCAGGTAGAAGTAGAAGGGTCGGACATGGGCGTTGAGCGTGCCCGTCGCCCGGCCGACCGTCTGATCCCAGAGCAGCGAATGGGTAAACTTGCCGTCCGCCTGCATCAACACCGGGACGAGCCAGCAGAGAACGATGAGGCCGGCGATGGCAAGCGCTGCGAAGATGCCGAGATACCACCGGCCGGGTCGCCTGAGATCGTCTGCCCAGAGCGGAGCCAACGCGATCGGGAACAGGATGTGAAGGAAAGCCACCGGCCCTCTGGCGAGAACGCCGAACCCCAGCGACAGTCCGATCAGGAGGACGGAGCGCCAGTCCCGCTTGCGGGCATAAAGCACGATGCCGATCAGCGACAGCAACACGAAGATGGTGAGGGTGAGATCGAAATAGATGAGGGTGCTGTAAACGAGAAAGGGCACGCTCGCGACCATGACCATCGCCGTGCGGTCAGCCTGCCGGTCGAAATCGGAAAAGAGCAGGCGGCCGAGCGCGATCGTGAGATAGACGCTTGCGAGTGAAGACAGGACGACGGGCAGCGTTGCCGCCCAGCGCGTCACGCCGAAGACCGCCCATGAGGCGTTGATGAGCCAGAACAACAGCGGCAGCTTGTGATGGTAAGGCTCGAAATTCATCGTCAGCGGCTGAAGCCAGTCGCGACGCAGAAACATTTCCCAGGCGACGCTGGCGTAGCGCGTTTCGTCGATCGGAAGCAGCGGCCTGAACCATATCGCCGCGACAAACGGGATGAATACGACGAGCGGAAGCCAGAGGTGCCTTATCGGCTTGGGAAGGGCCAGATGCATGACGTGTCAAGCTCCGCATCACGGTCGGTTTGCTTGCAGCACCATGCGGAGAGAACCTGTCTCGCGCCTGTCCAACATTCAAGCGAGAGGAGCAAACAGGCCCTGGTGGCGCGGGCAGGATCCGCTCCACCAGGGCGGTAACCGTTCATGGCCTATCAGCTTCGGGAGAGATAGGTCTCGGCCAGCTCGGTCCAGAAGGCCGCGCCGATCGGCAGCAGGTCGTCGTTGAAATTATATCCGGGGTGATGCAGCGGCCGATCATCGTCGCTGGTCTTGGAGCCGAGGAAGAAATAGGTCCCCGGCCGCTCCTTCAGCATATAGGCGAAATCCTCGCTGCCCATGAAGGGGCGGGCGAGATCGACCACCTTGTCGGCGCCGGCAAAGCGAACCGCGAGATCGCGGACGAAATCGGTCTCGGCCTTGTGGTTGATCGTCGCGTCGTAGCTGCGCTGGTAGTCCACGGTCGCGCGCATGCCGAAGCTCGTCGCTTGCGCTTCGGCGATCATGCGGATGCGCCGTTCGAGTTCGTCGCGCACATCGGGCTCGAAGGAGCGGATGCCGACGACGATCTCGGCGCGCTCGGGGATGATGTTGCTGGCCGAGCCGGCATGAAAGGCGCCGACGGTGACGACCGTCGGATCCATCGGATGGATGTTGCGCGAGACGATCGATTGCAGCGCCATGACGATCGACGCGCCGCAGACGATCGGGTCGGCCGTCTCCTGCGGCTCGGCGCCATGCCCGCCGCGGCCATGCACGGTGATGCGCGCCTCGTCGACGGCGGCCATGATCGGGCCTTCGCGAAGGGCGAACTGGCCGAAGGGCAGACCCGGCTCGTTGTGAAGCGCAAACACCGCGTCGCACGGAAACTGATCGAACAGGCCTTCGTCCATCATGATCTTGGCGCCGCCGAAATTCTCTTCGGCCGGCTGGAAAATCAGGTGAACAGTGCCGTCGAAATTACGCCGCTCGGCAAGGGCGCGGGCAGCACCGAGCAGCATCGTCGTGTGACCGTCATGGCCGCAGGCGTGCATCAGGCCAGAGGTCTTGCTGGCATAATCGAGCCCGGTTTCCTCGAGGATCGGCAGTGCATCGATGTCGGCGCGGATGCCGACCGTGCGTTTGCCGCTGCCGTTCTTGAGCGTGCCGACGACACCGGTTTTCGCAAGGCCCGTCGTCACCTCGTAGCCGAGGCTTCTGAGATGTTCCGCGATGAAGGCGGAGGTGCGCGTTTCCGCCAGCCCGAGTTCGGGATGGGCATGCAGGTCGTGGCGAATGGCGACGAGTTCCGGCATGGCGTTGGTGATCGAGGGGGAAAGTTTCATGTCAGGCACCGCGGGTTGGGATGCGATTTTCGAACGTGCGGAAAGCCACCACCAGGATGCCGGTGAGGCACATGTAGATGAGCGCGAGCAAGAGGAGCGGCTCGTAGGTGAGGAAGGTTTCCTGCCGCACCTTGGAGATGACCGCATAGACGTCGACGACGGTGACGGTGGCGACAAGCGGGGTCGATTTCAGCTGCAGCACCGTTTCGCCGTTGAGCGTCGGCAGCGCCCGATGGATGGCGCGCGGCAGCCAGATGCGGCGGAACATCGTCCAGCGGCCCATGCCATAGGCCTTGGCCGCCTCGAGCTCGCCGTTCGGAACACCGGCAAAGGCGCCACGCATGACCTCGCCCTCGTAGGCGGCAAAGGAAATGGTCAGTGCCGCCACGCCATAGGGCCAGGCCTCGCGCAGATAGGGCCAGAGGAAGGATTGGCGGATTGCCGGAAACTGCGGGAACAGCGAGCCGAGACCGTAGTAGAGCAGCCAGAGCTGCAACAGCAACGGCGTGCCGCGGATGACCGTGCAGAAGACCTTGGCCGGCAATTTCAGGAACCAGGGGCCGGTCACCTGCACGAGGCCGATCGGCACCGCCAGCAGGAAGCCGAGGATGGCGGTGCTGAACAGCATCATCAGGCTGACGAGAATGCCCCAGCCGAGCCGCGGCAGGTAGCGCGGCAGCCAGTCCCATCGCATGAAGACGGCGACGGCGACGACGAAGGCGGCAAAGACCAGCATCATGACGATGCGGTGCGGTTGAAAGAAGCTCCTCGCCGTTGGCAGGTCTTCGGGCGTAAACGCAACGGCGTGGGTGGTTTCGTCGGTCATCGGCTCTCCGCAAAACCGCGTCGGGCATGGCGTTCGAGCATGCCGATGAAGACGTTGGAGATCAGCGTCAGCGTCAGGTAGAGGGCGCCGGCCGCCAGGAAGAACAGGAGGTAGGCCTTGGTCGTGCCGGCCGCCTGGCGGGTGACCAGCGTCAATTCGCTGAAGCCGACGACGGCGAGAAGCGCCGTATCCTTGGTGGCGATCAGCCAGAGATTGGAGAGGCCGGGAATGGCATAGGGCAGCATCGCCGGCAGGGTGATCCGCCGCAGGACCATGGCTGGCGACATGCCATAGGCGCGTGCCGCCTCGATCTGGCCGGCGGGCACCGCCTTGATCGCGCCACGCAACACCTCGGTCGAATAGGCGCCCTGGACGACGCCGATGACGAAGATACCGGCCATCAGGCCGCTGATGTCGACCGGGCCGACCGAAAACAACGCCAGAACCTGGTTGAGCAGGTCGGTGCCGGCATAATAGAGCAGGAGGATCAGCACCAGCTCGGGCACCGCGCGCACGACCGTGGTGTAGCATTCGAGCAGATCGCGCAGGACCGGGCCGCCGTAGAGCTTGCCGAAGGCGCCGCCGATGCCGAGTGCCAGACCGAGCGTGAAGCCGCCGACGGCGATCTGAATGGAATTGAAAAAGCCTTGCAACAATACGCCGCCCCAGCCGGGTGCTGAAAGCGAGAGCAGGCCCCAATTGATGAGGGAATCCGCAGCCATGCGTCGTCGAGCTCCGATGGCGCCGGCCGGCGATCGCTACAGTGCTGCGGTCCGTTCGGACAAGACAGCGCTGCGACGGTTCGATCGCCGGCCGATCGCGCCTTATCCGCCGTAGATGTCGAAGTCGAAGTACTTCTTCGAGAACGTATCGTAGGTGCCGTTGTCGCGGATCGCCTTGATGGCGGCGTTGATCTTGTCCTTGAGCTCGGTTTCGCCCTTGCGCAGGCCGACGCCGACGCCGGGGCCGATCACGGCGACGTCTTCGGCAACGTCACCCTTGTATTCGCAGCATTCCTTGCCCTGGTCGGTTGCCAGAAACGCCTTGAGTGCGATGGCATCCGCCTGCACCGCATCGAGGCGGCCGGCGGCGAGGTCGTTGTTGGCCTCGTCCTGCGTCTGGTATTCCTTGACCTCGACGCCTGCCGGCGCGAAGTGCTTGGCGGCATAGGCCTGGTGAACCGTCGAGACCTGGACGCCGAGCGTCTTGCCCTTCAGCCCTTCCGGCGAGGAGTTCATCTCGACGCCCTTGGTGCCGATGATACCGGTCGGGGTGTTGTAGTACTTGTCGGAGAAATCGATCGTCTTCAGGCGCTCGTCGGTGATCGACATCGAACTGATGATCATGTCGATCTTCTTCGAGGTCAGCGCCGGGATGATGCCGTCCCAGGCGACCGGCGTCAGCACGCATTCGAGCTTGGCCTCGGCGCACATGGCGTTCATGAACTCGACTTCCCAGCCTTCCCACTTACCGCTGGCGTCAGGTGCCGTGAACGGCGGATAGGGTTCCGCTGCGACGCCGACCTTCAGCGCTTCCGCCGATGCCGCGACGCCGCCGCTGACGGCGATCGCCGCCGCAACGGCCAGGACTTTCAATGCCTTCTTCATGCTGTTCCCCTTTTTGGTTGTTTAGCATTCAGGAATTCAGTGAATGGAACTGATGAACTTCTTGAGCCTTTCCGATTTCGGTGCGCCGAAGATGGCCTCCGGCGGGCCCTGCTCCTCGATCACGCCGTTGTGGAGGAAGACGATGTGGTTGGCGACGTCGCGCGCGAACTTCATCTCGTGGGTGACGAGGATCATCGTGCGCTTTTCACGCGCGAGGTCACCGATGACAGAGAGAACTTCGCCGACGAGTTCGGGATCGAGCGCCGAGGTCGGCTCGTCGAAGAGCATCACGAGCGGCTGGATGGCAAGCGCCCGGGCGATCGCGGCGCGCTGCTGCTGGCCGCCGGAAAGGAAGGCCGGGTAGGCGTCGCGTTTCTCGTAGAGGCCGACCCGTTTCAGCAGGGTTTCGGCGGTGGCGACCGCCTCGGCCTTCGGTTTGCCGAGCACATGGATCGGGGCTTCGATGACGTTTTCGAGGATGGTCATGTGCTGCCAGAGATTGAAGCTCTGGAATACCATGCCGAGCTGGCTGCGGATGCGCTGGACCTGTTTGCGGTCCTCAGGCACCAGGCCGCCGCGGCCGTCGGATTTCATCCGGATCTTTTCGCCATGCACGCTGACGCTGCCGGCGGAGGGGAGTTCGAGGAGGTTGATGCAGCGAAGGAAGGTGGATTTGCCGGAGCCGCTGCCGCCGATGATGGCGATCACGTCGCCCTGCTTCGCCGTGAGCGAAACTCCCTTCAGCACTTCCAATGGCCCGAAACGCTTGTGCAGGTCAGTGACCGCGATTGCCTGGGCCGCATCCGTCATCGGCGCGCCGCTCCCATGGCTCTGCGAGCTTTGTCTGTCAGCATCGAAACAGTTCCCCTGTCGTCTTCCGCGCGGCATCTTTGGCCTGTCACGGGTTTTTGTTGGCAGGCATGGTTGCACTTGTGCCGCTATTGTTCAAGCGTATAATAATGGACGTCGTCGATTTTTTGACGCCCGCCGATCGTTCGATTTCCCGAAGGAGCCGCCCATGCCGCCGTTCTGGCCGAAGCCTTTGCTGACCGCGCCTGAACAGGGTTTCGCGCCGGTTCGAGAGCAGAGTGCCGCATGAACAGACGCAGTTTTCACCGTGCGCCGGAAGGCGAACGCCGCCAGGAATTGATCGAAGCGACGCTCGACTGCATCTCGGAATTCGGGCTGAAAGGCGCGACCGTCAGGCAGATCGCGATCCGTGCCGGGGTGACCGCCGGGCTGGTGCGCCACTACTTCGAATCGAAGGACCAGATGGTCGCCGAGGCCTATCGCGCCGTCATCGCCTCGCTCACTGAAAAGGCGAGCAAGGTCGAGGGCGACCCGGAAACCCGGCTCAGGGATTTCATCGCCATCAACCTCACCGAGCCGGTGGCCGACAGCCGCAGCATCTCCCTCTGGGCGGCCTTCATCAGCCAGGTCCGGGTCGATCCGGTGCTGTCGGAGATCCATCGCGAAGGATATCTCGCATTCCGCAATTCGCTGCAGGAACTGCTTGCCGATTTCCTTGCGGCCAAGGGCAAGCCGGCCGATGCCGAAACCTGCCGGGCTTTCGCCATCGCCATCAACGGATTGGTCGACGGCCTCTGGGTCGAGGGCTGCCTTGCCGGCGATCTCTTTCGCGAAGGCGAACTCGTCGCCATCGCCATGTCTTCGGTCGAAGCGTTGCTCGGCACGAAGATCGGAACTGCAAAACAATGAAAACGGGAGAAAGCACCATGCGCTACGCGTCCATCACCGAACGTCTTGCCGATCTTGGTTCGGGCAAATGGTCGCTGCATATCCGTGCCCGCCAGTTGAAGGCTGCCGGTGCCGACATCATCGAGTTGACGATCGGCGAACCGGATCTTCCGCCGGACCGCGCGCTGCTCGACGAATGCCAGCGGGCGATGAATGCCGGGCGCTATCGTTACTCCAACGGCCGCGGGGAGCCGACGGTCGTGGCGGCCGTCGCGGAGAAATACCGTCGCCGCCGTGCCGATGTGACGAACGAGAACGTGCTCTGCTTTCCCGGCACGCAGACGGCGCTTTTCGCCGTGATTCTCGGGTTGGCGGAGGCCGGCGATGCCGTGCTCGTCGGCGATCCGCTCTATGCGACCTATGAAGGCGTGATCCGCTCGACCGGCGCCCACCCGGTGCTGGTGCCGCTGAAGCCTGAATTCGGCTTCCACATGCAAGCCGAAGATCTCGAAAAGGCGATCACTCCGGAGAGCCGGGTGCTGCTGCTGAATACGCCGCACAATCCGACCGGCGCCGTGCTGACGGCGGAAGAAATTGCCGCGATCGGCGAAGTCGCACGTCGACACGATCTCTGGATCGTCTGCGACGAGGTCTATGAGGAGCTGGTGTTCGACGCCGTCTTTGCCTCGCCCTTCGACAATCCGGATCTCGCCGAACGCACGATCGTCGTCTCCTCGATCTCGAAGTCGCATGCCGCGCCGGGCTTTCGCAGCGGCTGGGCGGTCGGCCCGGTCGAGTTCACCGAGCGGTTGCTGCCGGTTTCCGAAACCATGCTTTTCGGCACGCAGCCCTTCATCGCCGACATGACCGCCTATGCCCTGACCCATGACATCGACACCGCACGGCAGATGCGCCTGTCCTACAAGTCGCGGGCAGCGCAGATCGTCGCCGGCCTTGCCAAGGCACCCGGTATAGAGGTGTTCGCGCCTGAGGCCGGCATGTTCATCTTGATCGATGTTTCGGGAACCGGTCTCGACGGCGATGCGTTTGCCTGGGCGCTGCTTGAAGAGGAGGGGGTTGCCGTCATGCCCGGATCGTCCTTTGGCGACGAAGCACAGAACTATCTGCGCGTCAGCCTGACCGTGCCCGATGCCGCCATCGACGAGGCCTGCCGCCGCATCACCGCCCTTGCCGAGCGAGCCAGCCAGCGCAAGGAGCGCCGCGCATGACCACGGAAAAAACGGTTGGAGAAGTCCTGGTCGATCTGCTCGAGGCCAACGGCGTCGAGGTGGTGTTCGGCATTCCCGGCGTGCACACGGTCGAGCTCTATCGGGGCCTTGCGGCATCGAAGATCCGCCACGTGACGCCGCGGCATGAACAGGGCGCCGGCTTCATGGCCGACGGCTATGCCCGCGTCAGCGGCAAGCCGGGCGTCGCCCTCGTCATCACCGGGCCGGGGCTGACGAACACCATCACCGCGATGGCGCAGGCGCGGCAGGATTCCATCCCGATGCTGGTGATCTCAGGCGTCAATCGCCGCGATTCACTCGGCCATGGCCGCGGCTTGCTGCACGAACTGCCCGACCAGCACGGCATGATGAAAACGCTGGCGCTCTATTCGCACACGCTCCTCAATCCGGAAGACCTACCTTTCGTCGTCGATCGCGCCTTCTCGGTGCTCGTCTCCGGCCGGCCGGGACCGGTGCATATCGAGATCCCGACCGACGTGATGTCGGCGAAGATCGCGCCGCAGGCGGTGCGCCCCGCAACGGCCACCCGACCGCGCTCCGACAGCGAGACGCTGCAGCGTGCGGCGATCCTTTGCGCCGACGCCTCGCGCCCGGTCATCATCTGCGGCGGTGGCGCGCTGACGGCGGAGGCGGAAGTGGCCGAGCTTGCCGAAAAGATCGGCGCGCCGGTCGTCACCACCGTCAATGCCCGTGGCATGTTCTCGGGCAGTCCCTTGAGGGTTCCAGCCAGCCCGAGCCTGAAGGCGGTGCGGTCGCTGCTGAAGGAGGCCGACCTGGTGCTGGCGCTCGGTACCGAAATGGGCCAGACCGACTACGACATGTATGCCGATGGCGGCTTTCCGGCCCTGCGCAACCTGATCCGCACCGACATCGATGCGGCGCAGCTCGCGCGCGGGCCGCATGCAGCACTCTCCATTCTCTCCGGCGCCAAGGCGGCGACGGCGGGCATCCTCGCCTTCCTGCCGGGCCATGCCGCCAAGGATGGCGCGGGACGGGCCGAGACCGCGCGACGGGCGGCGCTGAAGGAACTGACGCCGAAGATGCGGGCCGAGATCGGCATCATCGACACCATCTACAAGGTCCTGCCGGATTGCACTGTCGTCGGCGACTCGACCCAGGCCGTCTATGCCGGCAATCTCTATTGCGATGCACCGCGACAGCGAAGCTGGTTCAATTCGGCGACCGGTTACGGATCCCTGGGTTACGCGCCGCCGGCAGCCGTTGGTGCGGCCGTTGCCGATCCGTCGCGGCCGGTCGTCTGCCTCGTCGGCGACGGCGGCTTCCAGTTTTCGCTGGCCGAAATCGGCTCGGCCGTCGATGCGCAGGCGCAGGTCATCTTCCTCGTCTGGAACAATGACGGTTACCAGGAAATCGAAAGCTACATGGTCGATGCCGGCGTCACGCCGGAGGGCGTCAAGCCTTCGGCGCCGGACTTCCTGATGGCGGCGAAGGCCTATGGCGTCGAGGGACGGCGGCTTGCTTCCGCGAGTGATTTGTCCCACGCGCTCGCCGAGGCGGCGCAGCGGAAGGGACCGTCGCTCGTCGAGATCCACGAGCGGCGAACGAGCGGCCTTACGGCCTGAACAACGACAACGACGAAGTGGGCCGGATTTGACTTTTCCGGCCCGGAATGGTGTTAAAGGCGCCCATGCTCGATTCCGGCCATGTTCTCTAGGTAAGGTCGGGCATTCGGGCTCAATTTTCGTCTCGCTGGTGTTCGACCGCCAGGGAAAGGGACCGCGTCCTCGATGGACCGCATGGGTGGTGGCAGCAAGAACATGCAGGCCGGCCGGCTTCTCGCCGTGCTGTGGCTGTTTTGCGCCTCCTTCGCAATGCAGGTCATCTCGGTCGGACAGAGCATCCCGTCCCGTTCGGCATCCGGCGCCCAGGCCGGAAACGTCACCGACACCGGTTCGACCGATCGTCCCGCCGCCCGGCAGCTCTCGCGGGCGACACCGCTTTCTGACCTTCGATTTACGGCGGAGCGCAAGGACGCCAAGTCCGCAGCCGATGACGGCTTGCCGGCGCTCCTGCCGGCATCGCTCCAATTTGAATTTCCCCGCTCTTCGGATGGGCGGGTGTTCCGAGAGACCGCCGCGTATCTCGGCGGGGCCGCGAACCATGGCCCCCACATTCGCGCACCTCCGCGCGTCTGATCCATCACACGGATTTTGGCAGGCTGGCAGCTTCGGCTGCAGCTGCCTTTTATGAAACAATGCCCTGACGACGCGCCCCGTGCCCGCGCAGGCTCTTCTGGAACCACAACATGCGTACATCGAAATGGGCGATTCTCGTCTATGTCGTCGTGATCATCTTCGGATGTATCGCGGCGCTTCCGAACGTGCTGACGCCGGCACAACGTGAACAATTTGCAGGCTGGCTGCCGGTCAAGCCGGTGACCCTCGGCCTCGACCTCAAGGGCGGCTCGCACCTCGTGCTCGAAGTCGATGCCGCCGGCCTTCGCAAAGCTCGTCTCGAAACGCTGCTTGACGATACGCGCCGGGCGCTCCGCACCGAGCGCATTTCGGCCTCTTCGGCACGTATTGCCGGTGATACCGTTACCGTGAAGATCGAAGATCCGGCCGACCGCGAAAAAGTTCTGCCGAAGCTGAAGGAACTCGCTGCCCCCGTCGGCACGCTCGGCTTCGGCAGCTCGGCGTCCGATATCGACGTGACCGAGGATAGTGACACCATCACCCTGGCAATGACCGAAGCCGGCCTTGCCGACCGCACGACCAAGGCGGTCGAGCAGAGTCTGGAAATCATCCGCCAGCGCGTCGATACCGTCGGCGTTGCCGAACCTTTGATCCAGCGCGTCGGCTCCGACCGTATTCTCGTCCAGCTTCCCGGTCTCGAAGATCCGACGGCTCTGCGTCAGCTTCTCGGCTCGACCGCGCAGATGAGCTTCCACATGGTCGACCAGACGGTGGATCCAAACCAGCCGCCGCCGCGCGGCGTCGACATTCTGCCGGGCGCCCACGACACCAACAAATATGCGGTCGAAAGCCGCGTCGCGATCTCCGGCGAACGGCTGGCCGATGCCAAGGCCGGCTTCGACCAGCGCACCAACGAACCGATCGTTTCCTTCACCTTCGACGCGCTTGGCGCGCGCCAGTTTGCGGAAATCACTCAGGCCGCAGTCGGCCGGCCCTTCGCCATCGTTCTCGACGGCAAGGTTCTGACCGCACCGGTCATCCGCGAACCGATCATTGGCGGTCAGGGGCAGATCAGCGGCAACTTCACCTCGAAGGAAGCAACCGTTCTCTCGGCGCTGCTGCGCTCGGGCGCCCTGCCGGCGCCGCTGACCGTCATTGAAGAACGCTCGGTTGGTCCGAACCTCGGCTCGGATTCGATCCGCATGGGCATCTACACCGGTCTTGCCGGCTTTGCCCTCGTCGTCGCCCTTATGGTCGTGCTCTACGGCGCATGGGGCATGATCGCCAATGTCGGTCTGGTGCTGCACACGATCCTGACGATCGCGCTTCTGGCGATGCTAGGCTCGACGCTGACCTTGCCCGGTATCGCCGGTATCATTCTCGGCATCGGGATGGCCGTGGACGCCAACATCCTGATCAATGCGCGTATCCGTGAAGAGACGGAAGGCGGCGCAGGCGCGATGAAGGCGCTCGATATCGGCTTCAACAAGGCCTACGCAACCATCATCGATAGTAACGTCACGACGCTTTCGGGCACCGTGCTGCTCTTCGCCTTCGGCTCCGGCCCGGTCAAGGGCTTCGCCGTCACGATGATGCTCGGCATTATCATCTCGATGTTCACCTCGATCACCGTCGTGCGCCTGATGATGCGCGAGGTCGTCGTTCGCCGGAAGATGAAGAAGCTCGAGATCCCGTCGCTGTTCGGCAAGGTTCCGAAGCTTCCGTCCTTCTCCTTCATGAAGGGCCGCTTCGTCGCCATCGGCATGTCCGCCTTCCTGTCGGTCAGCTCCGTCGTGCTGTTCTTCACGCCGGGCCTCAACTACGGCATCGACTTCGTCGGCGGTATCCAGGTCGAGACTACCTCGAAGAATACGCTCGACCTTCCGACGCTTCGCCACAATCTCGAAGCGCTCAACATCGGCGAAGTGGCGCTGCAGGAATTCGGCCAGGACAAATCGGTCCTGATCCGCGTCCAGCGCCAGCCGGGCGGCGAGCAGGAGCAGACCGTAGCGCTCAACCGCATCAAGGATGCCGTCGTCCAGACGATCCCGGATGCGGCATTCGAGCGTACTGAGGTCGTCGGCCCGACCGTCAGCACCGAGCTTGCCCGTTCGGGCTTCCTCGCTGTCGGTCTCGCGATGGTGGCGATCCTGCTCTACATCTGGTTCCGCTTCGAATGGCACTTCGCTGTCGGCGCGATCGCGGTCCTCTTGCTCGACATCACCAAGACGATCGGCTTCTTCGCGCTGACAGGCATCGACTTCAACCTGACGGCTATCGCCGCGTTGCTGACGATGATCGGCTACTCGGTCAACGACAAGGTGGTGGTCTATGACCGCATGCGCGAGAACCTCAGGAAGTACAAGTCGATGCCGTTCTCGGATCTCATCGACATGAGTATCAACCAAGTGATCGCGCGATGCATCTTCACCTCGATGGCGACGGCCTTCTCGCTGGTGCCGATGGCGATCTGGGGCGGCGATGCCGTCAAGAGCTTCGCCTGGCCGATGATCTTCGGCGTGATCGTGGCAACGACCTCGTCGATCTACATCGGCGGTCCGATCCTGCTCTTCCTCAATCGTTGGTGGAAGGATCGCGAAGCGTCCCGCAGCGGCACGACCACGCCGCAGGCGGGAACGCCGGCGGCCTGATCGCCGTCTCTCAGGATATAAAACGTGAAGGGGCGGCCGCAACGGCCGCCCCTTTTTTGTCCGAATGTGCTGTCTTTATCCACCCGTGCCTTGCAGACTGATTCTTTGCTTCCTAAATAGCGTAGGTCTCCGGCTCCGGAACGGGTGGATGGATTTTGCGTGCATCGCCCCTTGAATTTAAAGGGTGAAGAAATTTTTTCTGCGTATTCATCTTTTTAATTGACGGAATTGGTAGATTATTCTAGTTTGCCACTACGTGAACGCGGGAGTCCGCCTCACGGTTGTTCATCGAACGCTCCGGCATTGCTGATGCCGGGCCAGCCAAAGGAGTGTGACATGTCCGAAACCGTCTCGACCGCCGCCTTCTTCGGCACGCGTCTCCTTTGTCGCGCAACAGAGAAAAAATGGCTCATTCGCAATCTTTGCCGAATGTGACCTTCGAACCCCTCGAACTTTATCTTTTGCCGAAATTGAAAGTTTCCGCGCCGACAGCGTGGATGGAGCGTTATTTGTATGAGCAAGCAGGTTATCGAATTTGGCGGCGAAGCCGTCGGCGTTGTTGTCCCGGATGAAGATCGCTTCAAGTTCCTGGCGGTGAAGTATCACGTCTGGGACCTGGACGCGAAGCGCTTCGGCTCGGCCGATGAAGCGCGCGCCGCAATCCGGCAGCTGTTGGCCCACCAGGCCGTCCAGGCGAAGCGTCAGAACCACAGCGCCGCTGCCTGAAGCCGCACTTGGATGAGAAAAGCCGGTTTCGGCTTTTCTCCCGCCTCCGCCGCGAAGACCTTCGCAAATCTTGCCGCATCGGCCGCACGCAATTGCCCGCGACATCGGTCAATTCCCCACTATAATTATATGTTGGCAGTACGTTTCTTGTGCTATGCCAATATATATATTTGCATTTGCGCGGATGATTCCCGTTTTCTGGGGTGCCGCCGCAGGGAAAGCGTGCCGGAATGCTGACGAAGAAGGGAAAGTACGGACTGAAGGCCTTGGTCGATCTTGCACGGCTGGAGCCGGGGGAGACCGCCTTCATTACCGAGATCGCGCAGCGCAACAATATCCCGAAGAAATTCCTGGACACCATCCTGCTCGAACTGCGCAACGCCGGCATGCTGCGCTCGAAGAAGGGCCCCGGCGGCGGTTATTCGCTGTCGCGCCCGGCATCCGAAATCCGCATCGGTCACGTCATCCGTACGCTCGATGGGCCGCTAGCGCCGATCCGCTGCGCAAGCCGCACGGCCTATGAGGTGTGCGAAGACTGCAACGATCCCGAGACCTGTCAGGTGCGGGTGTCGATGACGACGGTGCGCGATGCCGTTGCCGCGATCCTCGATTCGATGACGCTCGAAGAATTCGCGGCCGACAAGTCGATGCCGCTCGAAATGGAAGAAAAGCGCGCCGGCTGACGAAAACGCCACGGATCACGCCAGTTTTCCCCCGAACTCTGCTTCCAAGACTTGGTTTGCCAAGAAAAAGCGCTTATCTGCCGTCAATGGTCTGGCGGGCAATTTCATGCCTGTTGCTTAAGTCTTCGCAGAATTGGGGTCATCATGGGTTTGAGACATGCATCGGCGGATGATCGCACCGCAAATGCGGCTTTGGAATCGATCGGCCGGACGCTGACGACCGCGATGGCCGGCATCAAGGCGCTTGCGGATCAATTCGGCGCCGACGAGATCTTTGCCCGCAGCGTCGTTGAAGCTGTCGAATTGATCGGCGAAAGCAAGGGGCGCGTCGTCGTCTCCGGCGTCGGCAAGAGCGGCCACATCGGCCGCAAGATCGCAGCCACGCTGGCATCGACCGGAACATCCGCTTATTTCGTGCACCCGACCGAAGCGAGCCACGGCGACCTCGGCATGGTCACCTCGCAGGACGTACTCATTCTGCTTTCCTGGTCGGGCGAGACCGCCGAGCTTGCCAACATGCTCACCTACGCCAAGCGCTTCAACGTGCCGATCGTCTCGATCTGCGCCAACCGCGACAGCGTGCTTGCCCGCAACTCCGAAGTGCCGATCGTGCTGCCGAAGGTCCAGGAAGCCTGTCCGCACGGCCTCGCGCCGACGACGTCGGCCATGCTGCAGCTTGCCATCGGCGACGCGCTCGCGATCGCGCTCCTCGAGCGGCGCGGCTTTTCGGCCGAAGACTTCAAGACCTTCCATCCGGGCGGCAAGCTCGGTGCGCAGCTGCGGCTGGTGCGCGAACTGGCGCATGACGGCGCCCAGATGCCGCTTCTCAGCGTCGGCCGCCCGATGAGCGAGGCGCTGATCGAGATGTCGTCGAAGGGTTTCGGTGTCGTCGGCATCGTCGACGATGGCGGCAAGCTGGCTGGCGTGATCACCGACGGGGACCTGCGTCGTCACATGTCCGGCGACCTGCTGCTGCAGCCGGTCGAAGCGGTGATGTCGCGCAATCCGCGCGTGATCCGCGGCGACGTTCTCGCAAGCGGCGCCATGGAATTCATGCAGCAGCACAAGGTGACCGTGCTGTTCGTCGTCGACGATGGCGGCGCGCCCGTCAGCATCCTGCATATTCACGACCTGCTGCGCGCCGGCGTCGTCTGAGACCGGCAGGGCCGGACCGTCGCCTGGCGAAGGCGGTCTAACCCTTCACCACGGCGGGCCAGTCGCTCGTCGTGCCCGGCTGCACCGGCCGTTCCAGATAGGTCGAAAGCACCACATAGCTGCGCGTCGCCTTGACGCCTGGCGTGTCGTAGAGCCGCGCCAATAGCCCTTCCAGCGCATGCGTGCTTTCGGTGCGCACCTTGAGCAACATGCAGGTGTCGCCGGCGACCGAGTGGATCTCCTCCACCTCAGGGCATTCCTCGATCGCCAGCAGTGCCTGCGTCTTGCCCCAGCCGGTCGTGTCGACATGGACGAAGGCAAGCAGCGTCTTTCCGACCGCGTCCGGATCGATGAGCGCCGACACGCGGCGGATTGCGCCCGAACGCCGGAGCCGTTTCACCCGTTCATGCGCCGCCGGCGGCGAAAGCCCGACGCGTTCGCCAAGCTCGGCATAACTCGTGGTCGCGTCCTCGACGAGGACGCCTAATAGTTTTCGGTCCATGGCGTCGAGGTCGCGTTCCGGCGGACGCTTCCGCCGAATGTCATCTGTATTTTGGTCCATACCCGGAATTCCTCTTGTTGCTGAATTTCATTCTGCAAAAATGAAGGAATGACGAACATCGATCAACAAGTTTCGCCAAATCCAATCGACAGGGCCTCGATCGACAGGGCGCGCATCCCGCCCTTCGCCTATGTCCTGACCGTGTGCGTCGGCGTCATCGGCTCCAACTCGCTGGCGCTCGGACCAATCGCGCCGGAGGTGGCGCGGAGCCTCGGCGCGGATGTTCCCTCCGTGATGGTCGCTTCGGCCGCTTTCGGACTGGGCACGGCCGCCAGCGCCATCTTCCTCGGCCGCTTCATCGACCGGTACGGCCCTCATCGCATTCTGGCTGCCGCGCTGTTGCTTCTGGCCGCCGGGCTTGCCGGCAGTGCGCTCGCGCCCATGCTGGCCTTCCTGGTCGCCGCCCAACTCGTTGTCGGCGTCGCCACCGGCATTGCGCTTCCGTCGATCTACACGCTGGCCTCGGTCATCGCGCCGGCCGGACGGGAGAGCGAGACGATCGGCCTGGTATTGACCGGCTGGACGCTCAGCATGGTGGCCGGCGTGCCGCTATCGGCAGCGATCGCCGACTTCGGGGGATGGCGCGCCGTTTACTTCGTCGTTGCCGCGGCCACGCTGGTTGCCTGCGCTGCCGTCAGGCTCGCGCCAGTGCGGGAAGGTCTGGCCGGCAACACGACGTCGCCGCTTGCTGCGCTTGGCGTGCGTGGCGCCGGGCCGCTGCTGATCGCCTGTGCCGCTTTCATGGCCGCCTTCTACGGCGTTTATGCCTATATCGGCGAACACCTGCATGCGGCGCTCGGATTGCCCCTCAGCGCCAATGGCCTCGTGGCCGTTTCCTACGGCTTCGGCTTCGGTGCGGCGGCACTGCTCGACCGCCTGATCGATCGCTTCGGTGCCGGCAGGTTGCTACCCGTGATCTTCTTGGTCGTCGCCGGCGTCTATGCGGCGATGGCTACCGCAAGCGGCTCCTACACGGCCATGCTGGTCGTCGTCTTTTTCTGGGGCCTTGCCAACCATTTCGGCCTCAACGTGCTGATCATGAGGCTGACGGGGCTCGATCCCACAAGGCGTGGCGCGATCATGGGACTGAACAGCGGCGTCACCTATCTGTCGCTCTTTTTGGGAACGCTTGGTTTCGGCGTGGTTTATGGCGGGGCTGGTTTTTCCGCGCTGCCCTTGGCCGCGGCCGGGCTGATGCTGGTCGCCGCTATCGCCGCAGCGCTCGCGCCGCGCTAGGTCCCCGCGATGTGAAAACGGCTACCCTTGGCGGGAAGCGGAAGGCGCGCGTTTCGCTGGCTTTTGGCGCGGTGCGGGGTTAACAAAGGCCCCAGGCTCGTTGAGGCTGTCTTCGTGCAGCCGCCGGGCAATCGCTTCCGCACCGGCATCGGTTCCAGCACGGGAATAGAGGTTGCCGCGCACCTGGATCGACGCCGCAAGCAGGCGGAACATGGCGACACTGAGCCCAGGCTCCGGCGCCTGGGGCGCCTGCCAGAAACCGTCGAGTGGCTGCTGGTCGGTCAGACCGGCAATATCGAAGACGGCAGTGCCGAGCACCTTGACCGGCCGCCCCTGCTTCAGGGCGTGCAATCCGGCCGTCGAATTCACCGTGACCATGCCGGCGCTCGCCTCGCCAAGCGTATCGAGATTTCCGCCGTCCAGGTAGAAGACGCGCCCGCTCAAGCCAAGCGCCGCTGCTCGCTGCTCGATGAAGCTGCGCCACGGGATCAGGTCGTTGTCGAGCGGATGCACCTTGAAGACCAGGCGTGCATTCGGCGCGGCAAAGGCGCCGAACGAGGTCAGGACGTCAGCGATTGCATCCTTCTGGCTGTGGAAGGGCGAATGCGCCCTGAGCTGAAAGTCGGTTTCGAGCTGAAGCGGATAGACGAAGTAGGGGGCATCGTCCGAAAGGAGCTTCGCAACGGTCGCCACCGCTTCCGCGCTGCGCCGTTTTTCGGATAGCAGCCGGCGCACCCAGCCGGCATATTCGGCGAGCGGATGGAAAATCCCGTGACGGCGGTAGTGTGGAAACAGGAACCAGAAAAAGACGTTCGGCAGATTGTAGAGCAGATCGTAGCTCGCATCGGCGAGGAACGTCTGGCTGTAGCGCTTGCGCCAGTCCGGCTCCGGCAAGTTGGACGCAGCCGAAAGGATCTGCCCGGCATCGACAGGAAAATGGGAGTTCGACGACATGCCGTTGCGCTCGAGCGTCAGCCAGTCCGGCCGCAGATAGCCCATCTCGATAATGGCGACACTGACGCCGGTGCGATGGGCGACGGCATTGGCCGCCCTGTGGTAGGGCCGCTCTTCGCCGAGAAACAGCATATCCGTAACGCCGTGGGCCGCGATGAATGCCTCGAGATAGCCGGGCCAGGCGGCCGCCGTGCCGCGATAGTTGAAGCCGCCCTTGCGGCGCCAGAAGATCTGGTCGCCGACGTTCAGGTTGATCCTGAGACAGCGGTGGCCAAGGGCTTCGAGCCGGTCAGCGATCTTGCGGAAGATCGGCGAGGAGGGGCCCTGCAGGAACAGGAAGACCCGCTGTCTCGGCCGTGCGGCCCCACCGGCCGATGTCGTCGAAGCGTTCTCCATCCGCAGACCGCCGCTAGCGCAGCGTATCCTTTCTCAGGTTCGCGTGGTTGAGAAGCGCCTCGATCAGGTTCCAGGCCTCGACGCTGCTCGGTTCGGCCGGCTTGTGGGACGACCGCTTTGCCTTGGCGAGCGGCACGATCAGATAGTCGGTGCGCGGATCCGGGAAGGGATCGGCGAAGGATTTGAGCAGCGGCGCATGGTCGCCGTAAAAGACGAGCCAGACTGGACGGTCGAGCTTGTCGAGGTGTTCGCTCAATGTGTTGAGCGCCGCATCGGACTGCTCGAGGATGGCCAGATAGATGTCGACGGGATTGGTGAGGTCTCCGACGCGGCCCGGCTCCCATGGGCCGTGATTGGCCATGGATGCGACGAAGATGAAGCCGCTTTCGTCTTCGGGCAGCTTCTCGCTTGCGTCGATCACCTTCGCCGCGAGCTTCTCGTCGGAGACGTAGGGTCCGTCTCGCTCTGGGCGATGGTCGAAACCGTCGAGCATCGTCAGCTTGGAGAAGCCGAGCTGCGGCATCGCCTTGTGCCTGAGGAAGAAGGTCCGGTCATAGGGATGGATGAAGTGGGTATTCCAGCCGGCACGCTTCATCTTTCCGGGCCAGACGACGTCGGCATAGTGCGACGCGCGCAGATAGGGATAGCTGGCGTCGACATGAATATCGTCGGGCACCAGGCCGCTGATCACGGCGAATTCGGTGCGTAGCGTATAGCCGCCTTCGAACACGCTGCTGAGCCGGCCCCACTGCACCGCCTCGCGCCGCAGCCGGTCGAGCGTCGGCAGTTTCAGCGTGTCGACGCCGAAGTGCCGCATGTCGATGAAGGATTCCGATTGCCAGACGACGATCAGCGGCGAGCCGTCGTCACCGATCAGATCCTGCACGGCGGCCCGGACGATCTTGGAGAGATCCGCGACGATCTTTTCGCGACGCACACCGAGCCAAATGATGAAACGGAAGACGACCGAGCCGAAGGTACCGAAGCGCACCGTGTTCATCTTGACGTCGAGGACCTTGAGCAGCCGCTGTACCAGCGCGGCCGTCGGGCGGTTCACCGGGCCGTAGAAGAGCAGAAGCCAGGGACCATAGGCGATGCCGAGCATCACCAGGATCCAGAAGGCCTTGCCCCGGTCCGGCAGAATGGCCGGCTCGAAATACATGTAGAGGCCGGAAACGCCAAAGACGTAGAGGAAGGCGACGGTCCAGAAGACGACGTTCAGCGAGCTCGCATAGAAGATCGTCTTGTACTTGAACACGTCGACGACCAGCGCGATGTCGGAAAAGATCAGCGGTTCACGGATGAACTTGAACTTGGCGCGGGAAATGCCGGTGAAGATGATGAAGAAGCTCATCGTGCCGGCCGCCGCATAGAGCGGACGCCAGGATCCGGCGAAGAAACCGGCAAAGACCAGAGCGATGACAGGCAGGCGGGCAAGCACGTCGATCACGTCCTGCGTGCGTCCGAAAGGCGAAGGATTGGCGCGCCGCTCCCGCTTCGGCAGGGCGAAGCGGTCGGTGAAGAAGATCACCGCGCACGACAGCAGATAACAACTAAGCGTCAGTGTTATCGGGTAGTCGTGCAGCTGAAAGGGAAGCAACGCCAAGCGGAAACCTTCATGTCTTCATGCCGGCCGATGCCGCTTTATGCGGCACAGCGTCCGCCCGACACTTAGATCTTATCGATGCTAGGTACAAGCACCGTCAGGTCCGGTGCTCGGACACTCCACGATTATGCGTCGCCGTGTTGCCGCACCGCACAATCGCCCGGTCGAACCACCAGTTGAGCAGGGGACGAACGGCGGGAGCGAAGCGTCCAAGCAGAAACAATGTCGTGCCGAAATAGACTTCGAACCGGCCGCGATCGGTTCCCTTGACGATCCGCCTGGCCACCGCTTCAACTGGCCAGGGCCGGACCGTGCCCATGATCGTGGCGGCTTCCGGCGGTCGGGCCGCGAGTTCGCGCTGAAACTGCGGCGTTTCCGTATCCGGCGGAAAGCAGACGGAGACGCTGACGCCGTGCGGGCGGGCTTCCGAACGCAGCGCCTGGGCAAAGCCGTGCACGGCGAACTTGGAGGCGCAGTAGGCCGAATAGCCGTAGATGCCGAGCAGCCCCGCGCCGGACGAGATCATCATGATCCGGCCGCGCCGGCGCCGCTTCATGCTGTCGTAGACAGCGCGGACCGCATGCACCGTGCCGGAGAAATTGGTGTCCATCTGCTGCCGGAACGAGGCGCTGTCGAGTTCCTCGAACCGGCCGGGTTCGACGATGCCGGCCGATGCCACCAGGATGTCGCAGGGGCCGAAAGCCTGTTCGCACCGCCGGATCGCCGCCTCGACATCGCTCTCCACCGCGACGTCGGCGACCTCGATCCGGATGCTGTCGGCGTTCGCCCTGCTGGATGCGACAACTTTCGCTTGGGCGTCTTCCAGGAGGCCACGGGAGCGGGCAATCAACGAGAGGCGCGCCCCGCGCGCCGCGTAGATCGATGCGACCGCAAATCCGATACCGCTCGAGCCACCGGTAATGATCACATGCGTCATGCAGGTATTCCGCTCCAGAGTTCGGAAGGGTGCGAAGCGGCTCTGCTTCGGCAACCGCGTGACCCGGCAGCAAATGCGATCAGGTCAGCGCGCCGAGAGCGCTTTCATCATCTGGTCGATGTCGATGCCGCCGAGGCCGAAGTTGCGTGCGGTAAGGTCGGCCAGACGCTCGGCCGTCAGCGTTACCGTGCGGCGGATCTGCTCTTCCGTGTGGTCGCTGGTGATGAAGAAGCGCAGCCGCGCCAGGCCTTCCGGGACCGCCGGGTGGATGATCGGCAGCGCATTGACCCCTTCGGCAAGCAGGTCGTTCGACAGCTGCACCGCTCGCAGGGAATCGCCAACCAGAACCGGAACCACGGAAAATCCGCTGCTGAGCCCGGTGTCGAGCCCCGCTTCCTTGGCAAGCTTGAGGAAGAGCGCGCCGTTGCGGCGCAGCGCCGCCGTGCGCGTCGGCTCCCGTTCCAGCACCTCCAGGCTTGTGGTTGCCGCGGCCGCCAGCACCGGCGCAAGGCCGACGCTGTAGACGAAGCCGCCGGCCGAGGCCTTTAGCACTTCGACCAGCGCTTCGCTGCCGGCGATGTAGCCGCCGCAGCTCGACGTGGTCTTGGAGAGCGTGCCCATCCAGATGTCGATCTCGTGCGGATCGACGCCGAAATGTTCTGCAAGCCCGCGGCCGGTCTTGCCGAGAACGCCGAGCGAATGCGCTTCGTCGACCATCAGCCAGAAGCCGTATTCGGCCCGAAGTTTCAAAAGGGCCGGCAGGTCGGCGACATCGCCGTCCATCGAGTAGATGCCCTCGACGATGACCATGATGCGGCGATAGTCGCCGGCAACGGTGCGCAGCACGTGTTCGAGGTCGGCGACGTCATTGTGCTTGAACAGGCGCCGTGTCGCCCCCGAGAGCTTGACGCCGGCAAGGGCGCTGTTGTGGATGAACTCGTCGTGGACGACGAGATCCTTCGGCCCCATCAGGCAGCTGATCGCCGCCACATTGGTGAGATAACCGCTGACGAAGCAGACCGCAGCATCGACGCCATAGAAGCTGGCGATCTTTTCTTCGAGCGCCACATGCACTGGGCGCTCGCCCGCGACGAGGCGGCTCGCCGACGCGGAGATGCCGAAGGTGCCGATGGTGTCGCGTGCCCGCGCAAGCACCTCCGCATGGCGATTGAGGCCAAGGTAGTCATAGGAGGCGAAGTTGATCAGCTTCCGGCCGTCGATCACGGTGGTCGCGCCGGCCGCCGTCTGATGGGCACGATAGAACGGATTGGCGATGCCGAGCTGCTCGCTTGCGAACTTCTGCGTCATCACCTGCTTGTATTCCGGCAGGTCTTCGAAACGGGCCTGCTGCCGGCGTGCCGGCGGCGGCATCTCGCGCTCCGAGCGCGCCATGCGGTTGCGCTCGGAGGATTGATGCGTGTTTCTCATCCGGTCCAGCAGGTTCTCTTTGAGGCTGCTGGTCATCTTGGATGCGCCTGGACCGTTTCCGTTCGTGCTCATTGGCCTTGTGCTTTTTCCTTCGCCGTTCCGACGTGCCGCTGCGCAAGTTCGCTGACGATCTTGTCGTCGGCGGGCTCGGCATCGTCGCTCTGGTCGCGCTTGCTCACCTTTTCATAGAGCTTGCGCGCGACATCGCCAACCGTCGTGTTGTCGGCGACGCCGCTGAGCGGCATGTCGAAGCCGGTGTTCTGCTGGAAGCTCATGCCGAGTTCGACGGCCATGAGGCTGTCGAGGCCGATTTCCTTCAGAACCTTGCTGCGGGTGACCGTATCCTTCGATACGCGCAGGATTGCGGCGATCTCGCCGGCGACGAGATCGAAGAGAATGTCCTCGGCCTCCTGCGGCGACTTGCCCTCGATCATCGCGACGAGGTCCATCTTGGTGCCTTCGCCGCCCGTCGCATGCTGGTCGGCACTGCGCAGGATGACTTCGAAGAGGGCGTTGCGGGCGACAGGCAGATTGCGTGCCGCCGACCAGTCGATCTCCGAGATCATCACGGTTGCCGCATCGACGGTGCCTGGATCGAAGGCCAGGTGGCTTTCGACCATGTCGAGCGCCGTCTGCGCCTTCAGCGCCGTCTTGCCGATACGCTTGGCAAGGATGTCGTTCACATCCGTGTTCTGGACCAAGTAGCCCCTGTCTGCGATCGCGCCGAAGCCGACGGCGAGACCCGCAAGGCCGCGGGCGCGACGGGCGCGGGCGAGACCTTCGAGATAGCCGTTGGCCGCGACGTAATTCGCCTGTCCGGGGTTGCCGACGAGGGTCGTCGCCGACGAGAACAGGATGAAGTTGTCGATCTTGTCGCCGCTGGTCAGTTGATCGAGAACCGCGGCACCCTTGGCCTTGGTATCGATGACCGGCCGGTTGCGCTCGCGGTTGAGGTTGCTGATCAGCGCGTCGTCGAGCACCATGGCAGCATGGACGATCGAGCGCAGCGGCGCCACGGCGCGCAGCGTCTTGAGCAGGCGCTCCGTCGCTGCCGGATCGGTGACGTCGCAGGCATGAACCGTGGCGGCAACGCCGGCCTTCGCCCAGAGCTCGATCATCGCCGTCGTCTCGGCATCCGCCTGGCCTCGGCGCGAGCAGAGCGCGACCTTCGTCGCACCCTTTTCGACGAGCCAGTTGGCGGCAGCGAGGCCGAAGCCGCCGATGCCACCGACGACGAGATGCATGCCGTTCGGATCGACCTTCATGCCGCCATGCGGACGCTTGGCGACACGATGCGTGCCGGCGACCGGAGGAAGCACGACGATCTTGCCGATATGCCCGGCATTCTGCATCAGCCGGAAGGCGTTGCCGATCTCGTCGAAGTCGAAGGCGCGATAGGGAAGCGGGGTCAGCTTGCCGTCTTCGAACAGCGCACCGATCTCGGTGAAGATCCGCTTGGTCAGCTTCGGCTGATTGACCAGCAACTGGTCGGCGTCGATGCCGAAATAGCTGACATTGCGGCGGAACGGCCGAAGGCCGATCTTGCTGTCGGCGTAATAGTCGCGCTTGCCAAGCTCAAGGAAGCGGCCGAACGGCTTCACCAGCGCCAGGCTCTGCTCCATGGCCTCGGCGAACAGCGAGTTGAGCACGAGATCGACGCCTTCGCCGTGCGTTACGGCGCGAACGTCGTTGACGAAGTCGAGCGAACGGGAATCGAAGACGTGATCGGCGCCCAGCATCGACAGGAAGCGACGCTTTTCGCGCGATCCTGCCGTGGCGATGACCTTGGCGCCCTTCAGCTTTGCGACCTGCAGAGCGGCAAGACCGACACCGCCGGCGGCGCCGTGGATGAGGATCGTCTCGTCAGGCTGGATCCGCCCAAGCTCGACCATCGCGTAATAGGCGGTCAGGAACGCGACCGGGACCGTCGCTGCGGCAACCGGGCTGACCGATTGCGGCAACCTGGCGACACCGGCGCGCGAAACGACCGCGTGGGTCGAGAAGGCGGAGGACGCAATCGCCATGACGGCATCGCCGACGGCGAGGTCATCGACGCCGGCGCCGACCGCGACTACATGGCCGGAAAGCTCCATGCCGATCGTCGCGCCTGCGAAGCCGTCTTCGAGCGCCTCTTCCGGCAGAAGGCCCATCGCCCACATCACGTCGCGGAAGTTGAGGCCGGTGGCCGCGACCGCGACGACGACGTCACCCGGGCCTGCCGAGGGGATGTCGCTTTCTTCCCAGACGATGCTGCCGACCTGGGAGCTGACGCGCTGGCGGATGGTTGCAGCCTTGAAGGCAGCTGTTGCTGCGTGCGCATTGTCGACCGGCCCAGGCACGGCGCGGATCTCCGAAAGCGCAGCGCCATCGTCACCTTCGAGCAGCCATTCGCGGTTTGCTCCCGCGGCGCCAAGCAGCGGCAATGCCGCAGCCATCTGGGCAGCCGTCGCCGGCGACCCGTCGATGTCGAGCGAGTGGACGTCGAGGAACTCGTACTCGTTCTGGAGCACGCGCGCGAAGGCCCAGAGGCCGGCATTGACGCCGTCGCTTGCGACCGCTGCGCCGACCGTCCGGTTGGCGATCGGTGCGCCGCCAGGCGCAACAAGCACGAGACGGGGTCGCTTGTCGTCCGCCGGCTCTGCACCGCCGATATGCTGGCGCAACGCTTCGGCAAACGCGCCGAGCGCGAGGATCTGCGTTTGCAGAGAGGCAGAATCGTCGGTGCGCGACGCGGCCGTCGGCAAGGCGAGGAAGACTGCCCGAAGCGGTTGGGCCCCCAGCGCCTCGAAGGCTGGCAGGAGCGCGGCCTTGTCCGCACTCGCATCGCCGGTCAGGCTGACGCGAACGGCTGTCTCAGACGGTTCGCGCTGTTCGTGCCCGGCGATCTCCAGCAACAGGTAGGAGCCGGACGCCGGTACCGCCACGTCTGCGGCAGCAGTTGCTGTGCCACGCGCTTCGAGCAGGATGACGTTGCCGCTTGCACATTCGCGGTCGGCAATGTCGATGTCGCGCAGGTCGAGATCGTCGAGGCATTTCTGCCAGTGCGGCGCAGCCGCGAGGCTGCCGATCGGAAACTCCGCCGTCTGGCTGCGCGCGAACCAACCCTCGGACAGGCCAAGCGCGAAGTCGTTGAACAACGACGGGGCGCTGACCGCGGCGATGATGCCACCGGTAGGACGCAGTGCGGTACGCAAGGCCGTGCGAACCGTCACATCGTCCTCGATCAGGCCGTAGAACCCATCGGAAGCGCTGACGGCAAGATCGAAGGCCGCAAGCGTCGCGAGCTCGCCCTTCTTGAGGATGTGTACATGGGCGTCGTTTTCGAAGGAGAGCTCAAGGCCGCGCTGGGCGTTGTCGCGTGCTTCGAACACGGTGAGGCTTGCACCATGCTTTTCGGCAAGTGTCGCCAGGCGTCGGGTGAAGCCGGCGGATACGCTGCCGAGTTCGACGATGCGCAGACGCGCTCCGGCGGACTGTGTCGAGAGCGCTGTTTCGAGCGCCTCCAGGACGAAGGACATGCGCTGACGGCTTGCCTCCGAGTGAACCGCCTGATGGTCGATGGTGGCGTCGCTGATGAAGTTCGAGGCCGAGGCCGCTTCGTCGCCCGCATGCAGGGCGTCGATGCGGGCAAGCGCTTCCGCATAGGCATTGTTGATCAGCACGGCCTCGACGGCGCGGTCAGGCCGTTCGCCGTAGAGTTCGCTCAGAATTTCAGACACACTCGGCAGGTTGAACTCCTGCGCGACGGTCCAGACACCATCCTTGTGCTCACAAAGCCCGGCATCTTCGAGCACGTAGAGGCAGCTCGTCAGGAAACACTGGAACGCGAAATCGCCGGGCAGGCTGCCGCCCTGGATCGTTGAACGACCCTTGCCGAGCTTGAGGGCGATCTCCTGGCAGGCGCGGTAGATCGCGGCATTGAAGAGCAGCGTCGCATTGCCGATGCCAGCCTCGCCGGCGGCCGGCATGGCGATCGAGACCGGTGCCAGGCTGTTGCGCGGAAGGCCCGGCAAGGCGGCTTCCGACTGTACTGCCTCGTAGTGGAAGGACAGGGCGTCGAGCGTCTTGTGCTTGCGCAGATAGGTGCGGCGGAAACGGCAATCCTCGAAATGCGCGATCGGTTCGCCCGACTGGCCGAAGAAGTGGAACTTCGCCTTGATCGAGTTGGCGCTGACACGTTCGATTTCGATCATGGCGCGCGCGATCGGCAGGCCGCCATTGACGACACGCACGGAACCGAAGCGGACGGGAATATAGGGTGCGCCGCTCTTGTCGCCGGTGAAGCGGTCGAAGAGCGCCACCAGTCCGTGGAAAGTCGCATCGACCGAGATCGGGTTCAGGGCGTAGCTGACCAGCGGGTGTCCGGTGGCGTCTGCCGTCTTCAATTCTACATCGACCAGGCGGTCGCCATAGGCAACCGCTTTCGCGAGCAACTGGAAGCGGGGACCGTAGTCGAGGCCGAATTGCCGCGCCGTCTCATAGGCGCGGCCCGGTGCCACCGTTGCCGTCTTGGCAAGGCCCGAAAGCGACGGATAGGCGCGGTCCCCGGCCGGCAGCGGCTTGCGGCAGCGGGCTACCGCATGCACGGCCCAGTCGTCTTCCGACAGCCGTTCGCGCGAACGGATCTCGAGGTCGCCGGTCTCTGGCGAGAGGACGGTCGACAGCTCCATGATTTTCGTGTCGCTGAGTTCCAGCGGTCGGACGATTTCGAGATTGGTGATCTCGACTTCGTCGCTGCCATAGAACTGCTGTGCCGCTGCAACGGCAATCTCGATGAAGCCGCTGCCCGGCAAGATCGCCTTGCCGTCGACCACGTGTTCGGCAAGGTCCGGGAAGAGATGGGCGTCGATATGGTTTTTCCAGCTGCCGCTGTTCGGATCGCTGCGCCAGCCGGTCAGGCGGTAAGGTCTGGCAATCCGGCCGAAGAGGTCGGTGGCATCCGTCGTCGCCGCCGGCCGCAGCTCGACGGGCTCGAACGGGAGGCTTGGCAGGGCGATCGATGCATTGCGCTTGCCGAAGACCCGGGTCGTATCCACGACGGCGCCGTGCGCAACGGCACGTGCCATCGCGGCCGAGATCGGATCCTGGCCGCTTTCGGCGACGTCTCTGAGCAGCGTCGGCACCACCATGCCGGGGGCTGCTGCTTGCTTGATCGTCTCCTTGACGTAGGACGACAGGATCGGGCGCGGCGAAATCTCGATGAACAGGCGGCAGCCCATTTCGATCGCGGCTTCTGCGGCCGCCTGGAAGCGGACCGGCTCGCGAACGTTCTTCCACCAGTATTCCGGATCGAGCTGCGTGCCCTCGAGCGCGGCACCCGTCACCGTCGAGAGATAGGCGAGCTCGGTGCGGCGCGGCGCGATATCGGGGATGTCCGAGAGGAAGGCATCCTTCGCCCGATCGATGATCGGATGGTGGAACGGATAGTTGATGTCGAGGATCTGGACCGGGATCTTCGCCTTGCGAGCGGCATCGCGGAAGGCCGAGATCTGGTCGGCCGGGCCCGAGATCGTCACGGAATTATGGGCGTTAACCGCAGCAACGCAGAGTTCGTCAAGACCGCGAGCCTCGGCAAAGGCGCGAGCAGCCTCTTCACCGAGCATGACAGCCGCCATCGTCCCGTGGCCGGCAAGCAGGTCCTGATGCAGCGAGCGCTTTGCAACGATCGAAACGGCATCGACGAGCGACAGTGCGCCGGCGGCGTAGGCCGCGGCGATTTCACCGACGGAGTGACCGAAAACGGCGACCGGTTTGATGCCCATGGCAACCAGCGAATCCGACAGGGCGGCCTGCACCGCAAAGAGCAGTGGCTGGGCGATCTTCGTGTCGGCAAGCTTCTTGTCGAGATCAGGATCGGTCAGGAGATCGGTAAGCGCGATATCCGAGTGGAACTTGAACAGCGCGCTGACCGAGGTGAAACACTGGCGGAAATGCAGGTTTTCACGGAAGGCTTCCACGCCCATGCCGGCCCATTGCGAGCCGTTGCCGGAGAACACGAACGCGACCTTGGCGTCGCGAGCGACGGCCTCGCCGACCTCGCCGATATCCGAGCCGGGCTTTTCCAGGTGGCTGGCGATCGCACGGACGATATCTTCGGGCTGGTCGCTACGGGCGGCAAACCGATGGCGCATATGGGCGCGGTTGGCACCCGATGCGGCGATCATCGCACGGGCTTCACTTTTGGAAGCATGCGCGAAAGCCGTCTTGTAATCCTTGAGAAGGGCTTCCAGGCTCGATTGCGTATGGGCGCTTGCCAGGAACACATGCCCTGACGACGACGGATTTGCGGCCTTTTCATCGGCCGCCGGTTCCGGGTCGCTGATAACGACGTGCGCATTGGCACCGCCGAAACCGAAAGAGTTGATGCCGGCGAGGCGCGCGCGCTTTCCGCGCAGAAGCTCTATCGGATTTGCCGTGACGCGGACGTTCAGGCCGTCGAAATCGATGTGCTCGTTCGGCGTGTCGAAGTGCAGCGACGCCGGCAGGTAATTGTTCTCGAGCGCCATCATGGCCTTCAGCATGCCGAAGAGGCCGGAGGCGGGTTCGGTGTGGCCGATGTTCGACTTGATCGAGCCGATCGGCACGGGCGCCCGGCGCTTGGCGCCGATGACCGTTCCGATCGACCAGACTTCCGCCGGGTCGCCGACCTTGGTGCCGGTGCCGTGGCCCTCGACGAAGGCCACCTGATTGGCGTCGATGCCGTTTCCTTCGTAGATCGCTCTCAGCAGATTGGCCTGGGCTTCGCGCGACGGCAGCGAAATGCCGTTGGTGCGCCCGGCCGAATTCACGCCCGTCGCGACGATGCGCGCATAGCTGCGGTCTTTTTCGCGGCGCGCCCGATCGGAACGGCGCAGCACGAAGACCACGCCGCCCTCGGCGCGCACGTAGCCGGCGCCGTCGTTATCATAGGCACGGCAGAGGCCTTCCGGCGACAGCATGCGCGCCTGGGCGAAGCCGACGAAGGGCAGGGGGTGGGCAAGAATATTGACGCCGCCGACGATCGCCGTGTCGATCTCGCCCGATGTCAGTGCCCGCATCGCCTGGTCGAGTGCGACCAGCGAGGAGGAACAGGCGGTATCGACCGTCATGCTCGGGCCGCTGAGGCCGAAGATGTGCGAGATGCGGTTCGACACGATCGACAGCGTGTTGCCGGTCATGAAATAGGGGCCGGCTGCGGCCGGATCCTCGACCGTCAGGTTGGCGTGGTCGAGGCTCGATGCGCCGATATAGACACCGACGTTTTCGCCGTGCAGCGACGTCGACGAGATGTTGGCGTCTTCAAGCGCCCGCCAGGCGAGTTGGAGCAGCACGCGCTGCTGCGGGTCCATATACATGGCCTCGCGCTGCGACATGCCGAAGACGGCCGGGTCGAAATCATAGAGTTGATCCAGCACGCCGGCCGCGAAGGAATAGGTCTTCCCCTGCGTGCCCATGACGGGATGCCAGAATCGCGCGACATCCCAGCGATCCGATGGAATGCTGGTGACGGTGCACTTGCCCTGACGTAGAAGTTTGAACAACGCCGAGGGCGATTCTGCTCCAGGGGCGAGGCATGCACGCCCAATAATCTCAACAGCCATGTATGATCGAACGCTCTAAAATGCCGTTAAAGTTGCACCTGCGATTGCGCGGCGGAGGTCGAAATGCAATCGCCAATCGTCATGCTTGCGGGCTATCCCCAGCTATATTCGTTCCGCCTCATTAGTCAGCTTTTAACTTAAAGTCCCTAGCTTTCAACCCCAAAGACTGAAGATATACACGCTGTCAACGCCAGTCCAAGTCGGATTGGGCGACAAACCACGCTCAAGGTATCGAAGGTATGACCAGAAAGACGCGGGCTCAAATAAATTGCCCGTCTTGGTCTTGGGGTGACTTGTTGTGGGACGGCGATTGTGCTTTTCAGAGACCGGCGAAATTCCCTGCCGGGGGATGATGCGGCGCGGAACCATGAGCAAAATCATGGCTGTGCCGAATGTGGAGTGTCGTAGTTGAAACGAGTCAGTGCCCTTCTGCTTTGTTCCGCCCTCGTCGGATGCCAGGCTGTGCCTGGTGAGGGGCCGTTGGCCGGAGCGATCGTCAAGGACGCCGGCCAGTCAGGCGCCGAGATCGGCCGCCAGAATGCAACGGTTTTCGACATCGTCGATGTGGACGGACGCTCCGCGCGTCTCGTTTCCGATTATGTCTCCTCGACGCTCAATCGCCGTTTCGGCATTGGCGGCGGTGTTGGCCGCGTCGTCATCGGCGTTGGCGATCAGCTTAAGGTCTCGATCTTCGAAGCCGGCAGCGACGGCTTGTTCTCGACGCAGGACTCCAAGCAGACGAGCATCGATCTCGTCGTTCAGCCGGATGGCAAGGCTGCCATCCCCTATGTCGGCCCGGTCAAGTTTGCCGGCCTGACACTGGAGCAGGCGCGCCAGGAAATTCTGGAAGCGCTGAAGCAAAAGGCCGTTGAGCCCGACGTCATCGTCACGAGCATGAGCACCGCGTCGCGCAACGTTACGGTTTCGGGTGCCGTCGGCAAATCGTCGGTGGTGCCGCTGAGCCTCGTCGACGAAACGATCAACGAGGTCATCGCCAAGGCCGGCGGCCCGGTCGCGCAGCCCTACGAGACCTTCGTCACATTGGTGCGCGGCAAGAAGACCGGAACGGTTCTCCTGAAGTCGATCATCGAGAACCCGTCGGAAAATATCCACGTCAAGCCGGGCGACCAGATCTTCGTGACGCGCGATCCGCGCCGCTTCACGATCCTCGGTGCGGTCAAGGCCAACCAGCGCGTCGAATTCGGCGCCAACGATCTCAATCTGCTCGAGGCGATGGGCCTTGCCGGCGGTGGCTCGGACTACACGCTCGACATGAAGGGCTATTTCATCTTCCGTTACGAAGAGCCTGATGTGGTCATGAGCCTGCTCGGTCAGCAGCGTTTCAACGAAATGCTGCGCAAGGGCATGAAGACCGACAGCGTGGGTCGCTACCCGATCGTCTACCGCTTTGACATGAGCAAGCCGGACAGCCTGATTGTCGGCCAGACCTTCCCGGTCAAGAATCGCGACGTCATCTATGCCTCGCGTCACCCGTCGGTCGATTTCTCGAAGTTCCTCAACTTCGTCGCCCAGCCGGTCGGCATTGCCAATTCCGGCTTCTCGATCGCGGACAACATCAACAATCTCGGAAACTGATTGTTTTCAATTTCATTTGTTCAAGGGCGTCGGCCATGCCGGCGCCCTTTTTGCTTATCTATCCTCCTGGTCCTCGAAGCCTGCGGAACTGGCTTGTCGTCGCTCAAATTCTGTGATTGATCTTGGACTTAAATCGATTTTGGTGATCGATAACCAGTTGATCGGCCAAGAGGTGAATGATGGCGGATAAAGCGTTGATCGTCGTGGATGTGCAGAACGATTTCTGCCCGGGCGGCGCGCTAGGTGTGGCGGGTGGCGACGAGATCGTGCCGATGATCAACGGCCTGATCGGTCGCTTCGAGCATGTGGTTCTGACCCAGGACTGGCATCCGTCCGGCCACTCGAGCTTCGCTTCCAGCCATCCTGGCAAAAACCCCTTCGAAATGATCGCCATGCCCTATGGCGCGCAGACGCTCTGGCCGGATCATTGCGTGCAGGGCAGCGCTGGCGCCGAATTCCATCCGGCGCTCGAATGGACCCGCGCCGAGCTTTTGATCCGCAAGGGTTTCCGCCCCCAGATTGACAGCTATTCCGCCTTCTTCGAGAACGACCGCCGGACGCCGACCGGTCTTTCCGGCTATCTCAGGGATCGCGGCATCAAAAAGGTGACGCTCTGCGGGCTCGCGACCGACTTCTGCGTTGCTTTCTCCGCGCTCGACGCGGTGGCGCAGGGATTCTCGACCACGGTCGTTCTCGATGCCTGTCGGGGCATCGACCTCAACGGCTCGCTTCATGCCATGGTGACGCGTATGCGTGATGCCGGTGTCGAGCTGAACTAGCCGAGATGATCTAGCCTCGCCTAAGAGGAAGGAGCAATTTCACCGATGACGAAGACCGATATCGCCAGGCGCGTCTACAATCATGCCTGGAAACTCGACCCGATCGTACGCAGCCTGCTGGACACGGATTTTTACAAGCTCCTGATGCTGCAGATGATCTGGCAGCTCTATCCGGATGTCGATGCGACCTTCTCGCTGATCAACCGCACGAAGACGGTGCGGCTCGCCGACGAGATCGACGAGCAGGAACTGCGCGAGCAGCTCGATCACGCACGCGAGTTGCGTTTTTCCAAGAAGGAAATGATCTGGCTTGCGGGTAATACCTTCTATGGCCGCAAGCAGATCTTCTCGCCGGAGTTTCTCGCCTGGCTAGCCAAGTTCCGCCTGCCGGATTATGAGCTGAAACGCAGCGACGGCCAGTTCGAGCTGACCTTCCGCGGCCGCTGGGCGGAGACCACCATGTGGGAGATCCCGGCGCTGGCGATCATCAACGAGCTGCGCTCGCGCTCGGCGATGAAGGGCCTCGGTCCCTTTACCCTCGATGTGCTCTATGCCCGCGCCAAGGCCAAGATGTGGTCCAAAGTCGAGCGGCTGCGGCAGTATCCTAACCTCAGGATCTCCGATTTCGGCACGCGCCGCCGCCACAGCTTCCTTTGGCAGCGCTGGTGCGTCGAGGCGCTGAAGGAAGGAATCGGAAGCTCGTTCTCCGGTACCAGCAACGTGTTGCTCGCCATGGACAACGATCTGGAAGCGCTTGGCACCAACGCACACGAATTGCCGATGGTGGCCGCAGCCCTTGCCCGCAACGACAAGGAACTGGCCGCCGCCCCCTACAAGGTGCTGCAGGACTGGAACCAACTCTATGGCGGCAATCTCCTGATCGTGCTGCCTGATGCCTTCGGCACAGCGGCGTTCCTGCGTGACGCGCCGAAATGGGTGGCGGACTGGACGGGCTTTCGGCCGGACAGCGCGCCGCCGATCGAAGGTGGCGAAAAAATCGTCGCCTGGTGGAAGAAGATGGGACGGGATCCTCGGGAAAAGCTGCTGATCTTCTCCGATGGTCTCGACGTCGACACCATCATCGAGACGTACCGCCACTTCGAGGGGCGCGTGCGCATGAGCTTCGGCTGGGGCACCAACCTTACCAATGATTTTGCCGGTTGCGCGCCGACGGAAATCAGCGGCCTCAGTCCGATTTCGATCGTTTGCAAGGTCAGCGAGGCGGATGGCCGGCCGGCTGTAAAACTCTCCGACAATCCGCGCAAGGCGACCGGTGACCCGGCCGAGGTCGAGCGCTACCTCAAGTTTTTTGGCTCGCAGGATTTCGTTGAGCAGGCGGTTAAGGTCTGACCGCCAAGTAACGCCTAAGTCAAACGACGCCGCGTGCTGAGCGAACTTGCAAAAAAAAGAAACCGGCAGAAGCCGGTTTCAAAAGGGGATCAAAGATGTTGCGATTGTCCATCATCGCAATATCAAATCTGGCAGTGGAATCTTAAGGTTGCGTTAAGGCGACAACCTGCCATTGCATTTTGCTTCTCTAGAATACGAACATGTAGAGAAGGATGATGACGATGAGCGGCACGCCCATAAGCCAGAGAACAATACCTTTCATTGAGAAGCCTCCGCGTTGCTGCTTTTGAAACGATAACGCAGCATCGGGAAATACGTTCCGGGTGTCAGCGAGGCAGGCTCTTGTTACAGTTTATCGCCAGTAGCCTCGCTTCGCCCTTGTTCAAGAAGTAGGCCTTGTCGAAAAGCCGGAGATCAACGGGGTTCGGCATCCGGATATCGTCCAGGTCCGGAAGTTGTTTCACGGCGGCTTCGAAGGATCGATCGATCTGCGAGATGAAGATGATGATCAACCCGCGTTGCCGCGCGAATGCCCTCAATTTGCGCACCTGATCGCCAAGAGCGGGATTGTCACGTCGCTGATCGAGAAGCTGGAGGTAATCGACGACCACCAGCGTGCCGGGATCGCCCTTGGACAGCTTACCGACGATATGGTCGGCGCTGATCGTGTCGGAGCAATCGATCTCGAACAGCGGGGCAAACCGGCCATAGTCGGCCCTGATGGTCGCAAAACGCTCTATGACGTCCGTCACGGTATATTCCAGTGTGAAGAAGTAGGCGCGATGGCCGGCCCTCATCGCCTCTACGGCAAGCTCGAGGCTCTTCAGCGTCTTGCCCTGGCCGGGGCCGTGCGCCGAGGACCACGAGATCTCCGGGAGCGAGCGGGGCAAGCATACTCGCCGCGGTGCCGGCAGTCGTTTGTCGTGCCGCAAGCAGGCTCCAAGTTGAGTAGCCCTCCTGAACGGCAATGCGATCGAGCGCCTCATGCAAGGAAATGGCTTCGCCGCGGCATAGGCGTTTCGCCTTGCGTTTCAGATGGTAGATCGGCGCAGTCAGTTTCATCCGTAACCTCCTGATGCGAGCAACCTTCGCAATCCCTCCTTATGCGCAATGCTCGAACAGTCGGTTCGATGATGGATGGCCCCGCATGAAATCTGCTTTCCCGATAGGAGGGGGGAGGCGTGGGCGCGCCCGAATCGAAGTGTAGCGCAGAGGACGTACCAGGTGAACGGCTGTCGGTGGACCGAAAAGGGTAAGGCGTGAGCTACTGACCCGCCACGGATGATGCGGTCAAATGTTCGGATGAGGCGGCTTGCAGATGGCAACCGACGGAGCATTGCGAAGCGCTTCGCACGCGAATAACCGATTGTATCTCTTGAGAGAAAACTGGTGCTGCTAGAGAGATTTGAACTCTCGGCCTCTCCCTTACCAAGGGAGTGCTCTACCCCTGAGCTATAGCAGCATCTGGCGGCCGGTTCGTGTGTCAGCCGCATCAAGCGAGGGGGCTATTGCCATAGCTGAGCGGGGAGTGCAAGCAGGTTTTCGAAGTTTTTCGTGAAGAGCTGTGAGAAAAGTCGCTGGCGCTTCCGAAGACCCTGGTTTTGCGCTATGGCATGGGCATGCAAACAGACGACGAAGAAAGCGGCAAGGCCGTGTCCACGCCTGACGAGCGGCAGGCGGACGGCAAGGTGCGCCAGAAAAAGATAAAGGATACGACCGAGGCGGACCTGAAAAAGGCGCGCCTTGCCAGGAACTTGCGCGACAACCTCATGCGCCGCAAGCAGCAGATGCGGGCGCGCCGATCCGGCGCTGCTGATGAAGTCAGCGGTCTTCCTGCCGCAAAAACGGACGAATCCCAAGATTAGTACGGGCGGGAAGCGGTATCCGCCGCTTCGTTTTCAATTTGCCGGCGGCATGGCCATCGGCCGTACGAATGCACAGGTCCGTAAATCGGGACCGATCGCGGGGGAAAGCTGTGCAGCGACCTAAATATTACAGCGCCAGGCGTCTGAACGGATGCGCGGCGTTCAAGGTACTTCTAATTTCGCGGCGTCTCCACTAAAGAGGCGCCTTCAGACAACATCGGATTATTTTGGAAAGGCGGGCCAAGCCCGTTCGAGAGGCCTCATGGATCGCATCAGGATTGTAGGCGGCAACAAGCTCAATGGCGTCATCCCGATTTCGGGCGCCAAGAATGCGGCCCTGCCGCTGATGATTGCGTCGCTTCTGACCGACGACACGCTGACGCTCGAAAACGTGCCGCATCTGGCCGACGTCGAGCAGCTGATCCGCATCCTCGGCAATCATGGCGCGGATATCTCCGTCAACGGCCGCCGCGAGCGCCAGGGCGAGAGCTACGCCCGCACCATCCACTTCACCTGCCGCAACATCGTCGATACGACCGCCCCTTACGAGCTGGTTTCGAAGATGCGTGCCAGCTTCTGGGTCATCGGCCCGCTGCTCGCCCGTGAAGGCAAGGCGCGGGTTTCGCTACCGGGCGGCTGCGCCATCGGCACGCGTCCGGTCGATCTTTTCATCGAGGGCCTCAAGGCGCTTTCCGCCAACATCGAGATCGATGGCGGCTACGTCAACGCGACGGCGCCCGCCGGCGGCTTGATCGGCGCGCGTTACACCTTCCCGAAAGTGTCGGTCGGCGCCACCCACGTTCTGATGATGGCTGCGACCCTTGCCAACGGCACCACGGTGCTCGGCAACGCCGCCCGCGAGCCCGAGGTCGTCGATCTCGCCAACTGCCTCAACGCCATGGGCGCCAAGGTCACCGGCCAGGGCACGCCGACGATCACGATTGAAGGCGTACGTTCGCTTTCCGGCGCGCGCCACCGCGTCTTGCCGGATCGCATCGAGACCGGCACCTATGCCATGGCCGTTGCCATGACCGGCGGCGACGTCATCCTCGAAGACACCGACATGGCCCTGCTCGACACGGCTCTCGAAGCGATCCGCCGCGCTGGCGCCGAGATCACCGAGACCAACAGCGGCATCCGCATCGTGCGCAATGGCGCCGGCATCAAGCCGGTGGATATCGTCACCGATCCCTTCCCCGGCTTCCCGACCGACCTGCAGGCGCAGTTCATGGGCCTGATGACGATGGCGAAGGGCACCTCGCACATCACCGAGACGATCTTCGAGAACCGCTTCATGCACGTGCAGGAGCTCGCCCGCCTTGGCGCGAAGATCTCGCTCTCGGGCCAGACGGCCAAGATCGAGGGTGTCAGCCGCCTGAAGGGTGCGCCTGTTATGGCGACCGACCTTCGCGCCTCGGTCTCGCTCGTCATCGCCGGCCTTGCCGCCGAAGGCGAAACCATGGTCTCGCGCGTCTACCACCTCGACCGCGGCTTCGAACGGCTCGAAGAGAAGCTCACCCGTTGCGGCGCGCACGTGGAGCGCGTCAGCGACTGATTTCTTCGGTTGCGCCTGATACCGTTGCGGTTTCAGGCGCAACATCCTATGTCCATTTCAATTGTGGCACGGCAAGATGTGCGGCGAAACGAAAGGAATGGATGGCATGACCGGATTGAAGCTGCTGGCGCTTGACGAGGAGGATCTCGCTGTCGTCTCCGCCCACGTCCAGGATGCCGTGTTCAAGGTTTCGGGCCTGGAATACGACGCGCGCCGCAAGCAGTTTTCGCTCATCGTCAACCGCTTCGTCTGGGAAACGGCCGATGGCAAGCGCCGCTCCTTCGAGCGCCGGCGGGCGCTGCTCCTCTTCAAGCGGGTGAATGCGGTGCGTTCCGTCGGCTTCGACCGGCGCGACAGCGAAGCGGTGCTCGATCTGCTGACGCTGAAGTTCACGGTGGAGGGCGAGGGGCCGGAAGGCACGCTGGAGCTGGTTCTGGCTGGCGACGCCTCGATCGCGCTTGACGTCGAATGCATCGAAACGCAGCTTGCGGATACTGGCGGGGCGTGGGAAACCGCTTTCAAGCCCAAGCACCCCGAAGGCGCTTGACGCTGATCGACCCGCCCACACCGGCATGTGACACTGGCATACGAGGACGTCCCCTTTGGCAATCAGGCTCAATTTTCTCGACGGTGACTTCGAACAAAAGTTCGCGTCATTCCTGACGACCAAGCGTGAGGTGTCCGAGGACGTCAATGCGGTGGTCAAGGCGATCATCGACGACGTGCGGCTGCGCGGCGATGCGGCGCTTGCCGAATACTCCAAGCGTTTTGATGGCGTCGATTTCTTGGTGACGCCGATGGCCGTCAGCGCCGCCGAGATCGATGCGGCGATCCAGGAAGTCGAGCCGGAGGTTCTCGGCGCGCTTAAGGTCGCCGCCACCCGTATCGAGGCGCACCATGCCCGCCAGCGCCCGAAGGACGATATTTACGAGGACTCCATGGGCGTCGGCCTCGGTTCGCGCTGGACGGCGGTCGATGCCGTTGGCCTCTATGTGCCCGGCGGGACCGCGAGCTATCCAAGCTCGGTGCTGATGAACGCGCTGCCAGCGAAAGTGGCGGGCGTTCCCCGCATCGTCATGGTGGTGCCGGCAATGGGCGGTGTGATCAATCCGGCAGTATTGGCTGCGGCACGGCTTGCCGGCGTCGAGGAAATCTATCGCATCGGCGGCGCGCAGGCTGTGGCCGCCCTTGCCTATGGCACCGAGACGATTGCGCCGGTCGCCAAGATCGTCGGCCCAGGCAATGCCTATGTGGCTGCGGCCAAGCGCCAGGTTTTCGGCACGGTCGGTATCGACATGATCGCCGGACCCTCCGAAGTGCTTGTTATTGCCGACAAGCACAACGATCCGGACTGGATCGCCGCTGATTTGCTCGCCCAGGCCGAGCACGATGTCGGCGCCCAGTCGATCCTGATCACCGACGATGCGGAATTCGGCCAGGCGGTCGAGAACGCGGTCGAGCGGCAATTGAAGACGCTGCCGCGCGCCGAAACGGCGTCGGCAAGCTGGCGCGATTTTGGCGCCGTCATCCTCGTGCCCGATCTTGCAGAGGCCGTGCCGCTCGCGAACCGTATTGCCGCCGAGCATCTCGAGCTGGCGCTTACCGACCCCGAACCGATGGTCGCCAAGATCCGCAATGCCGGCGCGATTTTCGTTGGCCGCCATACGCCCGAGGTCATCGGCGACTATGTCGGCGGCTCCAACCACGTGCTGCCGACCGCCCGCTCGGCGCGCTTCTCCTCCGGCCTCGGCGTGCTCGATTATATGAAGCGGACGTCGATCCTGCGGCTTGACGCCGAACAGTTGCGGATCCTCGGGCCGGCGGCGATCGTGCTGGCAAAATCCGAGGGCCTTGAGGCCCATGCGCGCTCCGTCGCTATTCGCCTCAATCTCGGTGATGCTGGATGAAGGCGGACCGCAACCAGCGTCTCTGCGATGTCGTTCTGGACGAGACCATCGGCCGCTCGACCCCTGATGTGGAGCATGAGCGCGCGGTTGCGATCTTCGACTTGCTCGAAGAAAACCTGTTCGAGCCCGCCGGCCATCCTGGCGGCCCCTACAAGCTCAATCTCTCGCTCGTCGATGCGAAGCTGGTTTTCGCGATCTCGACCGAGAACGGCGACGATGTCGCCACCCATATCCTGTCGTTGACCCCGTTCCGCCGGATCGTGAAGGACTACTTCATGATCTGCGAGAGCTACTACGAAGCGATCCGCTCGGCGACGCCGAGCCAGATCGAGGCGATCGACATGGGGCGCCGTGGCATCCATAATGAAGGTTCGCAGACGCTGATGGATCGCCTCTCCGGCAAGATCCGGCTGGATTTCGACACCGCCCGCCGCCTGTTCACGCTCGTCTGCGTGCTCTACTGGCGCGGGTGAGGGCGGCGACCGGCATGGCGGGAACCGAGGCTCAGCGCTTGAAAATGCCCCGCTCGGTCCTCTTCATGTGCGGCATGAACGCCATCCGCTCGCCGATGGCCGAGGCGCTTGCCAAGGCGGCGCTGCCGGCCGGAACCTATGTTGCCTCAGCGGGTGTGCGGCATGGGGAGCGCGATCCCTTTGTCGACGTGGTCATGGCCGAAGTGGGCCTGGGCCTCGGTCGCCATCAGCCACATACGCTGGACGAATTGGAGGACGACTACTTCGACCTCATCGTCACGCTGGCGCCGGAAGCCCATCACAAGGCGCTCGAATTGACGCGTTCCATGGCCGTCGACGTTGTCTACTGGCCGACGCCGGATCCGACGGTGGCCGCCGGCACGCGCGAGCAGATCGTCGATGCCTATCGCGCCGTGCGCGATCACCTGTCGACGCTTATCAATCATCGGTTGGTCGGCTCGAAGAAGTCGGAAGACATCTGAGGCTTTGCCGAAAATCCGCGGGCGGTTCCAGCCCAAGACGTTTCCATGCCCGCTTAAATCCCGATCGATTTAAGACTAGAGACATGGAGCGGTACGAAGTGCTATAGCGGCTTCGCACTTCTGATCCGACGCGCGGCACAGTAGCCCGTCACAAAAGCGCAAAAGCCGGTCTTAGATGGTTCACAAATCCTCGTCGATTGTGTAGTTTCCGGCGAATTTTTCGGGATACCTGACGGTTCCCTAAACAAAGATAGAAAGAACAGTCCTACATGGCGAAAGAAGAAGTCCTTGAATTTCCGGGCGTGGTCACCGAATTGCTTCCGAATGCGACCTTCCGCGTGAAGCTCGAAAACGAGCATGAGATTATCGCTCACACGGCTGGCCGTATGCGCAAGAACCGCATCCGCGTGCTTGCCGGCGACAAGGTTCTCGTTGAAATGACCCCGTACGACCTTACCAAGGGCCGTATCACCTACCGCTTCAAGTAAGCCGCTCCGGCTCTTAGCAATTCCTGGAGCATTTCCGCTTCTTCTTCGAATCGCGAAAACGCTCTAACCTTTGGTTGGATTGCAATTCCGTAAACCGCCTATCGCATTTTGCTGGAATTGCTTTGGAGTGACGGCTCGTTCCGATGACAGTGGCCAAGAAACTGATACTTGCGTCCGGTTCGCCGCGTCGCGTCGAGCTTCTGGCGCAAGCCGGCATCGAGCCCGCGCGCCTGATGCCGATGGATCTTGATGAGACGCCGAAGCGTGCCGAACATCCACGTTCGCTCGCACGGCGCCTGTCGGCCGAAAAGGCGCGGGCGGCGCTTGCTGCGGTCAAAGGCGAGGCCGGCTGGGACGGAAGCTACATCCTGGCGGCCGATACGGTCGTCTGTGTTGGCCGCCGTATCCTGCCGAAGCCGGAACTTGTCAGCGAGGCCTCGAGCGCGCTGCATCTTCTTTCCGGCCGCAGCCATCGCGTCTATACCGGCGTCTGCCTGATCACTCCGGACAAGACCGTGCGCCAGAAGGTCGTCGACACCAAGGTGCGCTTCAAGCGCCTGTCCGGCTTCGATATCGAGAGCTACCTCGCGTCGGGCCAATGGCGTGGCAAGGCGGGCGGCTACGGCATCCAGGGCATCGCCGGCAGCTTCGTCGTCAAGCTCGTCGGCTCCTACAGCAACGTCGTCGGCCTGCCGCTCTACGAAACCGTCAGCCTGCTTGTCGGCGAAGGCTATGACGTGCACAATCGTTGGCTGGAAGGCTGAACGAGTGACCGACGAAACGAAGAAAAGCGCTTCGAACGTCGCGCCCCTGCGCGCACCGCGCCCGTGCCCGGAATGTGGCCGGCCGTCGCACCGCGAACACTACCCCTTCTGCTCCGATCGCTGCCGCAATGTCGACCTCAACCGTTGGCTCTCCGGCTCCTACGCTATTCCGGTCGCTGACGACGAGGCGAAGGCCGACGACGGCGACGACCGCTAAGCGTGCCGCTACGGCCGGACCCGCCGGTCCGGCTTTCCTTCGCCACATCCTCTTGCCACGGACGACGCCTTGAAGATCCTCGCGCCACCGCGTGCGTGCGATCATCTTTTTCGGCTTCCAACGATCGCTTTCCACGAAAAATGGACGAGGCAGAGGATGCGATCTCTCTGAAACTCCTGGCTTTTTCGGTCATTCGATTGTCCACAGGATTTCGGTCAAAAAACTTTCATTTGGCGCTGGACACCGCCGAACAAGATGCTATAACCCCGCTCGTTCCCGGGGCACACACAAGCGCCCCGATGGTTCCGAAAGGAGCCGATGCCCAAAACGGCAGGATGCCCGGATAGCTCAGTTGGTAGAGCAGCGGATTGAAAATCCGCGTGTCGGTGGTTCAAATCCGCCTCCGGGCACCATTCTAAGCCCTTGTTGCGCCTAGATTTTCCCATATCTGCATTCCTTCTCATGTAATCCGGTTTGACAGAGTTACGAAGCTGGTTTGACAACCTTCGTTTTTCGTTTGTTCAGTTCGGCCTCAAAATCGGCGACAGCGGCAGTGGTCTGACGCGTGCGATCGGCCCGCCTTGAGTAGTGCTTTGCCATGGCTTCGGTCGCGTGGCCGAGCACGAGAGCGATGGTGCCGTTGTCCTTGCCCATCTCGGCAAGGATCGTCCCTACCGTGTGACGAAGCCCCTTGAGCGTCAGCCCCGGCTGAACCGTCCCGGCCTTCTCCAGCTTCTTCTTCAGCTTGTCCCAGTTCGTGCTGAAGCCGTTGTAGGTCCACGGCTGGCCTCGGCTGTTGGCGCAGAGCGTAATCGCGTCATGCTTCGGCCCCTTCGCCAAGGCATCCGCTACCGGCTCGAAGATCGGGAGATAAACGGGCTGGCCTGTCTTGTGCCGGCGCGTGTCGATCCCGGCCGATACTACGGCCGTCTTCGGCAGCGCCAACGCATCTTGAGGATCGAGGCCGTAGAACATCATGAGGCCGATCGGCAGGCTCATATGCGCGGGCAGGGCGGCAAGCACGGTATCGCGCTCGGCATCGGTCCACGGCCTGTTTGCGTCCCCCAGGCTTCGCGGGCGCTCGGCAACGCTCACAGCTTCGACCGGGTTCTCCTTCACATAGTCGTACTCAAGGCCCCAGTTGAAGATAATCGACAGGACCGAGCGGACATGGTTGGCAAACCGGAATTTGTGCTGGAGTTCGGCCTTGTCGCGGATCTTCGCGACAAAGCTTCGTGTGAACCGCTCCAGCGGTGTGTCCTCAATCGGCTTCAGCCAATCGAACACCTTCTGGTAGTCGCTCTGCGTCCGCTTGGCGCGTTTCTGAAATTTGGGGCTGGCGCGATACTTCTTGATGAGCATGCCGAGGGTTCCCGGCTTTGCTTCCTTGACCTTATGCAGCTCGTTGATCCGATGCACTTCGACATCGAAGGCGAGCGTGTAAGGCTCGAACTTCGTGCAGTCGATCTTCTCGCGGCTCTTGCGGTGATATGCGCGCCACTCAAAGGGCGGCTTTTTGTCCCGAAATATCTGCCAGCCCTTGTACTTGTTCTGCCGTTTCTCGCGATCTGCCATCAGCCGAGCTTCCCGAGGATTTCATCGTCGCTATCGGCCACGCCATCCTTGAGCGCATCCAACCAGCCATCGAGGTCGCGCATGTCATACAGGCGGGTGCCTGATGGCATAGCGACCGGCGAAACCCGGCACTCGGCTGGGAAACGCTTTGCGGTCAAACCGCAATAATCGGCAGCCTCCTTCAGGGAGAGCATCCGCCGAGGTGATACCTTGAGATTGAGCGTGGCGGTCGCCATCAGCGTTCCTCACTTCCTCTTTTCCGGATGAACTTGGAGAGATCCGCACGCCGCATTTTGATCGGGCTGGTATTGGCCCCGATCTTGTACGTGCCGATTTTGCCCTCGGCGTGATAGCGGCGGATTGTCCGCGTGCTGCACCCGAGTTCGTGCGCGATTTCCTTGATGCCCAGTGGCCGCTTTCCGTCCGTCGCCATATCCATCCTCGTTGAAAACTGGTGAAGGGTCGGCAGATTTGCCGACCCTTGTCCGCTCAAGCCGCCGCCGTTGCGTAAGCTGAGATGGCCCGCAACAGGTCACTGCGGGCGTCGATGTCTAGTTCGTCGTCGGGAAGCCATCGGTCTGCAAATGCGGCGATGGCGATCACGTCGCCGAGAGATCGGCAGGTGTAAGCCCGCAACCACTTCTCGATTTCATGAAGTTTACCGTCGAGGGCGCTGTGCTGATCTTCGAGCGCTTCCATGCCGGTTTCGGCAAGCCATTGGGCTCGTGCCTGCCGACGCATGCGGTAGAGTGAGAGCGCTTTATCTCGGTCAGCAGCCATCCGGTCCAAGTATCTCGACCGCTCCGGAAGCCAAACCATGCTGGTCGCCCAGGTAAAGTACTTCTGGATCCCCGCCTCGGAGTAAAGCGGCTTGTCCCGCCAGTCCGGAGAATAGTCCATCTCACGTGTGGCGATCTCGCTCAAGACGAGTTCCGCCGGGCATGGCTGGTCGGGCAAATCGATAATCCGCACGATTTCAGCACGTATAGTGTCGCGCTGTGCCGCGATGTCATCATAGGTGCCGATGAGCCACTTGAGTTCGTCGCTGATTGACACGGGTGCTGCAACAGCCGGCGCAGCGGCACATGCCGTTACCAATAGTGGAGCCGCCAGTAAGGCGCGGCGGGAAAGAGCGTTACCCATGCTGCTCGGCCTCCGCCACAATTTCTAGCGCGAAATCGCGGGTTTCCAGAACGTTGTCCAGCGCAAGGCCTATGGAGCCTCGGAGCCCATCCCAGTTGAATTCAGAGAGTGGCGCGGCTTCACCGCGCATTGCGAGGAGCACAACCCGGAGAATGGCAATGGCGTCGTCTGCGCGGATTGCTGCATCCGTTGCGCTTCTTGCGCAGGACTTCGCCAGTAGTGTAGTCTGTTGGGGCATTCAGATTTCCTTTCTGGTGCAAGAAAGGCTCCGTCGGTTCTCTAGGCCGAGACGGAGCCTTTTTCTGTTTCAATGCTTGCCGCTGCTAGTCCAATTTTGACCAGGAGACGCAGGGTGGCAGCGCGGGTTCGGATGCGCCGCTGGAAACTGAATTCGTCGACCTGCTCAATCAGTTCCTTCTCGAACATGATCGGAATGCGTTCCGTTTTTGGCACGCGTGGCTTTTCACGCACGTCTCTCACCTCCATGTTTGTGCAAGTTGCACAAGTTAATATGAGTGAGTCCGTGCTTGCGTCAACTGAAAAGTTGTGCAACTTGTCCATATTCCCAAACGGGCGGCCAAAACATGACTGACGACACCGAAAGCAGAGAGCTGAAAGACCAGCGGGTTCCGATCATGATGACCCCGAGCGAGGTCAGCGCCATAGATGATTGGTCATTTCAGCATCGCATCAGATCCAGAGGCGAGGCCATTAGACGGCTTTGCCAGATTGGCCTGATGTTCGACGAGCATCGGGCCGAGTTGAACGAAAAGTTCAAGAGCGCGTACGACGCAGCGACCAAGACTCTTCCCTTGTCGCATGAAGTGATCGCGAGAGTGCAAAGCGGAGAAGCCACAAGTCTTGAACGTCAACTGACGTCAGCCAGTGCAAAGGCGCTGACGGAACTTACCCGGATGGTGCTTTTGGTGCGTTCGCTGGTCGGGGTCGCGAACAACTTCAAAAGTGACGAAGACCTGAAAAAGATCATCGCAGACGCCAAAGAAATATGGGCGGTAGAAGACACTACCGACAGGCCTCGTAACGATACCAAAGACAACGAATAAATGTCCGCAACGCGGACATTTATTTCATCCTGACGCGTTGGGGGGAGCATGAACAACAACGAAAGCAATCCTCCAGCATCACGACAGTTCGATGATGAATCAGTGTTGGTAGAGGAATGGTCGGACCCGGCCAGGCGGGAGCGATATCAATACTACGCTCGCGAAAAGTACGAATTTTACAAGTCGGCTCGGGAGATGAGTTTCAAGGCCAATATCGATTACGGAAAATGGCTTCTCGCTTCAGGTCTGGCCGTCCACGGTGGCGCAATCTACGCGATAAATTCACTCAAGGATCCGGCGCGTCCCGAGCTGATGATGGCGCTGCTACTGGCTGCAAAATGGAATATTGCAGGCATCGCGTTCGTTCTCTTCGCCGGCCTCATGGCGTGGATTAACTTTCAGTCGGCGGCAGACGTTTATGACGACTGGGCCAACCCTCTCATGGTTTACCGCACCGATCAGAACCCCCAACCCCGGAAGACTGACGCCGTTGGTGCTACGCGCCTGCTGGCAGCGTTCGCCGGAGTTCTTGCACTCTGGGCACTTTTAGCCAGTGCCGCGAATGTGTTCGGAGCTTTGAGCCCCGTTGCTCATTGATTGCTTAAACATGCGATCGAAAAGGCGGGGCGTCAAAACGATTGTCGCTTTGGGGTGTTTGCAGGCAACAGAGCAGTAGACTGACGTGGCGCGGATGGGCTGGAAGCCCTGCTTGCACGTCGGGCAGGTCTTCGGAACGTACTTCAGTCGCCCCTTGTTGTAGCATGCCTTCGAACAATACTTGGATTCCGACTTCTCCCGCACCGTCGAGTATCTGATACCGCACGCCTCACATACCCGCTGAGGCATGCGGGACTTGAGCACCATACGATAGGCGGACCAGGCGATGTTGCTGTTGCGCAGCCAGTTGTCGGCCGATCGCTGTGCAATCGCGGCCTTGGCGCACTCGGTCGAGCAGAACCGGAACTGGCGCAGCCCTTCCGAGGCTTCTGGTGGCAGCTCCGCTGAACACCATTTGCAGTTCTCATCGGACACCGTGAATTCCGGCTGGCCCTGGTCCCAGTTCGGACGAACTGCCCCGAGATAGCGCAAGCAATCCGCCACGATCGAGCGCGCCTCTCGATCGGCACTGGCCCAGCCATAACCCTGAGAGCACAATCCGCTCCGTAGGCCGGCGATGGTGGAGCCTTCATTTTCGAACGGGGTCGAGCGCCAATCGCGCATCACGTCCATCACTCGCGAAATGACGGGCTTGCGCGCCGCGCCCTTGAAGATGGCCTCGGTTTTCGGAGCCGTTGGCTTTCCATGTCGATAGATAGCCCAAAGCGCATTGCCCTTCATGAAATCACCCAAACATAGCGTCGAATAGCGCTGGCGAAACTGGATGTTTCGAGCGCGGCGGTAAGGTCTTGGTTCCATCCGGCAAGGACTTTGATGTGTCCTTTGTCGGGCGGCGCTTCGTGTGGAAATGCTCGATCCACGCATCGTCGAGGGCGCGGATGATGGCAACGTGCCGTGGGCCAATCGGCCAACCGAACGCCGTCGCCCAAGACAGGATCTCGGAATGGCTAATGGGATTTGGCCCCGAGGCATGCCACGTTCTTGCGGCCGACAACTCGCGAAACCAGGACCAATAGAGACCGGCGCCAGCCGGCAGATCGGGCTTCTTGCCCGTTGCCAGCGAGCGGCGCATAGCCTTGGACAGCCGCTTCAAGTAGGGGTCGAACCTCATCGGCTGATCTGCCCCCACTCTTCAGGGACGGAACCGACCGTGGCAACGTATTCGAGGCCCGTGTCTGTTTCGTCATTGTCAAACTGTTGTTCCGCAGTCGACCGCTTAACCAACGTCTGTCCACGCGCAGACCGACCGGGAGGCTGAAGGTCGATCATCATCGTCATGGATCGCTCGGCACCATTGAGCGGACCATCTTCGTAGCGGATCTGATCAATTTCGTAGATGTGTGAAACGAGGACGCCCAGCACCTCATCCGATTCCGGAACGCCGGCCAGAACTGAGACGATAACGGTCGAGTTCTGGTATTCCAGCAGTTCGATCGCCGCCATCGCATCCTCCGGATTGCTCGTCGGAATGTTCGAGAAAACAAGTGTTCGCGTCCCTACGGCAGTCCCAACCGAAGAGTTCATGCCTCCGGACTGGAGCCAACGATTGGGAAGATAGACCAGGCCGTTGTAGGTGTAGGGTCGGCCACCGCGATGGTAGCCGACCGACCGACCGGGCAGGTCGAAACGCACCAGCTCCAGCGCCGCCAGGCGGCCACCTTCAAGAGCATTCAAAAGGTCGGGATTAGTGATCATGAGAAAAACATCTCCGTTGCAGAAAAGGTCACAGAGCGGTTGTTCCAACCCTTCGGCGCCGAGAGGCTTCCGGGATCGATCATCATGACCGTGGACGGCTTCTCGAAATGCACCGCCGAGGCGAGCGTGAAATGTTGCAGGTCCAGCGGGAAAAGGATGCTGAGCGTGGCGACCCCTGCACTGTTCGCAACGGCTACCTGCATGACGCGATGAAGCGAGCGTTTAAGCGCCGTCATGCTGAAAGCCACATAGTCGCCCTCGATCAGGGTGAAGCCGGCAGGCAGACCCGAGACCATAACCGTTCGACTGTCGATGATCTGAGACAGGGACGCATCGCCGGTGAACGGGCCGCCGGCCGCCTTGACCAAGGCAAGAGGCCGGCCGTTGTCGTAGGCAATCGGTCTCGGCCGAAAGACATCGTAACCAAGGAACGCGCCTCGAGCGCCGGCCTTCATCGTGAACGCATCGGCCGCGCCGTACTGTTGCGGCTCGAGGAAGTTCGTCGAGAAGGTTGCTGTCCACCAGGGCGTTCCGAACGTGACCATTTCTGTTCGACGACCCTGCATGCGCTCGGTTGAGACCGGATCGTTGGGGTTGAACTCACACTCACGCCAAGGCAGGTCAGGAAGGGAGAGCGGGTTAATCATCCGGATTGCCTCCAATGCGGTTCAGTTCCCGGCGGTTGCGTTGATACTGGTTGAGCATGCTGGTCGAGACATTCTCGCTCTCGCTGCGGATCGTGGTGCGAAACATCGGCCCTTCCTCGGTGATGACACGCAGCAGGATCTCGCGGGGCTCACTTCCTTCCGGAGCTGCACCGCGCAGATCGACAGGAATGCGCCGGCCATCGGGCAAGGGAACGGCGGCTTCCGGACCCGCCTCGGCAAAAATCGCCGGCTCGTCGGAGATGCCACCCTTGGCAAACAGTCCGATACTGCCGCTTGCCGCTATGTTGGCCTGCCGCCCGATCGGCAGAAATCCCCCTCCGCCGAAGAGCATCGAGAGGAAACCGCCGCCGCCTTTGCCGCCGACCTGGTTGAAGGCGTCAACGAGGTCGTCGAGGATCTTGTCGGTGATGCGATCGAGCGTGTTGATGGCGACGTCGCCCATTTCCTGCCAATCGAGCTTGCCATCAGAGAGCGCATCCTTGAGATCGCCCAGGGCGCTGCGCTGCGTGTCTTTGCTGAACTGGAATGCGTCCCGCGCCTTGTCCTGTTCCTCGGCGAGCTGCTGCGCCTCGGCCGAGGCCTGCGCATAGGCTGTCGAAAGGGCATCGATCTGATTGCGCAGCTCCGGCGTCGCCGACTTCATATCGGCGGTCTTGATCAAACCGGCCTCTTGCGCGGCGTTCAGCAGATCCTGTTGCGCCGCTGCCTTTTCGACGGCAAAGCCGTAGTCATCGACCAACGGATTGACGGCACGTTGCGCGTCGGCTTCCGCCAGAACTGCCGTGGTGCGTCGCTCGATTTGCTCGACCTCACGCGCGAACACGTCACTATCGGACCCGCCGCCTTTGGAGCCCACCGACACGCCGCCACCACTGCCGCCGCCAGACGTGGGCTTTTGGTTCTTGTCCACTTCGGCGAGCTGCGCCGCCAACAGTTGGTATTGCCGATAGAGCGCCTTGCCCTGCGCAAGCTTCACATCCGCATCGTATTCGAGCGGCGCAAAGCGCATTTCCGTGCCGGTCATGTCCTTCGTCATCTTGCGGAAAGCCATGGCACGGTCGAAGGCCAGCGTTATTTCCGCATCATGGGCGATCGACGCTGCTTTGACCGCCTCCATCTGCATGGCGATCTGGTTGCGCAGCGAAGCCGTGTAACCCTCGGACGATTTGCGGGCCACATCGAGTGCCGCGGCGTGCTGGTGGATCGCACCTTCGGCGTCGATCATGGCCTTTTCGGCCGCCGATGCGCTGTCGCTCAAGAGGAAGATCGCGGCCGACGCTGCGCCAACCAGCAGCCCGATCGGCCCCAGCGCCGTAGTAAAGGCGCCGGCCGCGAGCGTGCCAGCGCGAAAAGCCGTCAGCAACGTGCCGAGCGCTATAACGGCATTCCCGATGCCGGCGACGAAACCGAGGATAGCGCGGCCGGCAAGCGCGCTGATGATGATCGTCGCGAACTGCACGATGGCATCCGCCGTATCCTTGAAGTTGTCGGCAAGGAATTGCAGGGCCTCGACGAGCTTGGCGCTGGCACCGGCCGAGCTGTCGGCGTGCCCGATGTAGGCCGTGAACTCGTTGTTGATGCGCGTCATCGCATCCTTGATCGTCGAGTTCTTCGCCCGGAACTGCGCCTCGATCGGCTTCTGTGCGTTGATGATCGCCCGGAAGACACGGTCAGACGTCAGCTTGCCTTCCGCGCCGAGATCCTTGAGCTGCGCGATCGTCACCCCGAACTCATCGGCAATCGCTTGTGCGAGGATAGGCGCGTTCTCGCGTAGCGACCGCAGTTCGTCCCCCTGCAGCACGCCAGAGCCGAGCGCTTGCCCGAGCTGCAGGATGCCGGCGGCCTGTTCGCTCGCCGATGCGCCGCCCGCCTTGAAGGCCTTGGCGACGATATCGGTCGCAAGGGCAATCTCCTGCTCGCTCTTGGCAACACCAGAGGCCGAGCGCACCAGGCGGGCGTAGAGATCAACATAATCCTCCAGGCTGGCCCGCGCCGCGTTCGCGCCGTCCTTCAACTGATCGAGCGAACGAACCTGCACGCCGGTCGATGCCGCCGCCGCCCGGATCTTGTTGCCGGCTTCGGTCCAAGCATCGGCGTAGGCCGCGACCTCACCAACACCAAGCGCCGCCGTCAGACCCCCGACCGACGCCATGGCCGCCTTACTATAGACGCCGATCCGCGCCGAGGTTGATGCCAGCGCCTGGTTGATCCGTGCCGTCGAGCGAATGGCGTCGTCTTCCATCTGGCGCGTCGCGCGCCGAGATCCTTGCGACATTTCGCGGTAGGCCTTGGCCGTGATGCCCGAGGCCTTCGCCATCTGCTTTTCCAGCGCGTTCAGTTTGGCGATAACCTCGATCGCCAGTTGCTCTTCGCCGCCTTCGGCCATCGTGATCTCCTAGAAATACGCCATGTCGTCGGACCAATCGTCCGAATCGTAGATGGACAGGCCGGTTTCCCCGGCAGCGCAGCGCGCTACCGCCATGGCGGCCGCAACAGCGCCGTCGATGCGATCCTTGCTCTTGCCCTTGTGGAACGCCTTGTTGCCGGCGCTATCGACGTGCACGTGAATGTTTTCGAAGTTCCAGCGGAGAATTGGGTGGCCGCCGTGACGGAAGCGCCGGCCGAGAATGGCGCGCTCCAACTCCTTGATGGCCGGCGCCATCGTCACCCAGCCTTGTCGCATCTCTACGACCGGCAAGTTGTCCTCCAGCAGGTTGTTCATGATGTTCCGCGCCATATGCGGATCGAAGGCGATCTCGCGCACCTCGAAGCGAGCGCAAAGCTCCCGGATCTGATCTTCGACGATACGATAATCGACAACGTTGCCAGGCGTCGCCGTGATCAATTCTTCTTCCGCCCAGGTCGGATAAGGGACGCCATCGCGATCGGCGCGGCCGCGCAGATTGTCTTCCGGGCAGAAAAACCATGGATGGACGATGTAGCCGTCCGCACCGTCGCGCCAGCAAGCAACGATAACCGAGAGATCGTTGACCGATGAAAGGTCAACTGCAAGCCAACAAGGTTCGCCTTCCAAATCGTCGATGTCGACCGGGAATTTGCCCTCGTCATAAACCAGCATGTCAACGAAAGGATCTGCCGAGCCGTCCAGCCAGACATTAAGGTTGAGCTGCTGGAACGAGGTTCGGGCCGCCGGCACTTCCTTTGCCTTGCGCGCAAGAACCCGCATGCCGGCAATGTCGGGATAACCGCAAGACATACCCGGATTGGCTGCGAACCACACCGCCTCATCTTCCCAATCGGCATCGCGCGACGTTTCGAAGAGAATCGGCAATACCGTCTCGTCAATCTTCTCACCGCGCGCCACCTTGCGCGCGTAGTCAAAGAACTCCCAAGCGACGTTTTCCGTGCCTCGGCCGGCCGTGCTGATGACCATCACGAGGGAGTTCGGAACTTTGATCAGGCCGCTTTCGATCGCCTCCCATAGGTCGCGTTTCGGCCACGCGTGGATCTCATCGCAGAGAGCGAAAGCGGGCGTATGGCCATGAGCAACGCGCGCGTCGGCCGAGATCGCCTCGAACCATGCACCTGTTTTCGGGTTCTGGATGCGGTTCTTACTGTCCGTCATCCGCAGCTTGCCGTCGAACCGCTCTTCGGCCTTCAGGATGCTATAGGCCTCTTCATAGGCGATGCGCGCCTGCGACCTGTCGGAGGCTGCGACCATGTTCTCGGCGCGAGGCGTGCTCTCAGGCCCGATGGTGTGCAACAGCGACAGAGCGGCGCCGAGCGAGGTTTTGCGATTGCCGCGCGGCAGCATCATCGCAACGGTGCGGATGACGCGGCGACCGTCTGGATGACGGGGACCATAGATCCGGCGCACAATACGCTCTTGCCAGCGATCGAGCTGAAACGCCTTATTTGGCAGCGTCGATTTCGGGTGCTTGAGAACGCGCAGGAACTGCACAGCTCGCTCGCCGTAGCCCATCGGATCATCGATCGGGCTGTCGTCAAATATCCACGAGTTGTCCAAAGAGATCCTCCATCTGCTGACGTTCGCCGCCCCCTGCTTCGCCACCGCCGTCGCCGCGCATCTTCGGACGCGAGCGGGCGGCCGGCGTCAGGCCGAGTTCGGCCGCGAGGCGGGAAACGGTCGATTGCGCTTTGCCGTGCAGTGTGACGGCGGGGTTTTTCACAGGGACGCCCTTCGGGCTGGCGATGACCGCGCCGAAATCATCGATCGCCTTCTGCGCGAGGCGCATGTTGTGCAGGGCCATCACGTAGGCCTCGACGCTGCCAAGCATCGCGTCCGTCAGCAGCTTTCGCTTGCGCAGATCGTCAACGACATCGAGCCATTCCTGATGCATCCCTGCCGGGATATGCGCCGGCACGTCCGGTATTTCCTCCAGCCCGCCTTCGATCACTACGAGATCCGCCTTTCGTCCGCGCGTGCTCATGTGCCTGCCACCGCCACGGTTCGAAGCTCCAGACCCCGGCGGCGCCGGATTTCCTTCACTTCCTTGATGTTGTGGTTCTGATCCTCGAACACGACGCGATCGGCGTTGCTGATGCCGTCGATGTAGCGCAGGCGAAAAATGACCAGCGTTTCATCGCTGGCGCCGTAACTGCGCATGAATTCCTCCGTGCTCGCCTGCACGATCTCGGCCCGCACCGTGGCGATCGTTGTCCAGGTGTATTGCGGCGTGCCGGCGGGATCGACTTCGTAGGTAGAGCGCTGGATGGCAATCGTGCGATCGAGGCGGCCGGCTCTCATTCGACGATCTCCACCAGCGTTTCGATCGTCACGACGCCATGGGCGGTTTCGCCGTCTGGATCTCGCAAATGCCGAACGTCGGTCACGTGGCAATCGACGCAATGAAAGTCTGCCCCAAGCTCAATACGAGCCGGCCGAATGGCCGTTCGGATCGCCCAGGTGATCGAGCGCACGCCGGCTAAGCCGGGTTCTTTTTTCCAGACGTGCACCGTGAACACGACGCGCCAACGATCGCGTGCCAAAGCGTCTTCGTCTTCGATCGAGTGGCCCTCGCCGAGAATAATGGAGGGGTCGATGATCGGACGTTGGCTGCGGTCGAGGATCTTGCCGGCCGGCACCAAAGCGGTAACGCCGGCCGTGCCAGCGAGACGCGACCGGATGCCGACCTGCACGGCGGTCTCAATGCTCATTTGCTTCCCCAGTTCTGGCGGATGGCTTTGCGGATGGCGCGATTGATGCGCCCGCTGGTCTTCTTTTTGTTGATCCGAACGGCGGGCCAGAAGAACGGCTGCGCGTCAGTCTCGGCGGTCCCGTATTCGACCAGGTGCGGATAGCGCACGCCGTCATTGCCGACCGTCACCTTCGCGGCACCTTCAGGCACCATCGTCGAGCCGCCCGGCTGCGAGTAGGGCGGCGTCGTCTGACCGGCCGGCGTGACGGTGATGCTCTCGATCAGGTCGCCCGTATCTTTCGACTGGAGCGCGATATGGCGCATGTCGTCAGCGATATCCTCGGCGGCCTTCACAACCTCCGGATAGACCGCTTCCTTGATCTTCTTCGGAATGGCATTCAGCCGCTGCTGGATGCGGGAAAGGCCGCCGTCGTTCGCCATCAGAAGGTCCAATTACGATGTTCGCGAACGATCTCGCGCACGCTGAAAGGCACCTCGACGATGCTCACGCCGACCAGAGACGTTTCGCGGTTTTCGTACCAATGCCCGACGAGCTGGAAGATGGCCTGTTTGAGATCGGCCGGAACGGTATCGCCCGGAAACTCGACGTCCATTTTGAAGCCGAGCAACCGGTTGATGTGCGCTTCCGCCGCCTCGATCTGCCGCCTGAGCAGGGCGTCATCGTCATTGCTGACGATGTTGAGGTTTTCTTTCACGTGCGCGAGATCGACGATCATTTTAGGCGGCCGATGCGTTGACGCGAACGACGTTGGAGTTGATGCCCAGCGTCGCGTTCAGCTTCATGACGTTGTTCGCCTGGTCGAGCGCTTCGGCCGCGCTCATCACCTTGGCAATGAACAGGCGCTGCGAGTTCTTCGGGCTGGCGCCAGTGGCCGGCTTATCGTTGAACTCGATCTTGAAGGCGTAATCGTGCGGCGTCTTTTCGGCGGCAAGCAATGCGACCTGACCGGCGTCGGCATAGTCGATACCCATCACCAGTTCGCAGTTTCCGGCGTTGCGCGTGCCCTTGAGCTTCTGCGTCCGGTTCTTGCCGATGTCGTCAAAGGTGATCTCTGCGCTGGTGTCGCCGAGCGAACCGATGTTCTCCATCGAGCCGATCTCGGTCCAGTCGATGTCGGTAAAGTCAGCAGCGACAAAATCGACGTTCTTGGCGGCAAGCGCCTCGCCGATGAACACCTTGCTTCCGGCAGTCGCGACAATAGGCATGTCAGTAATCCTTTTGCTGGTTGCGCCGCTCTTCCGATTGCTTGGCGCTGTTGTGGCAGGGACGGCAGAGAGGCTGCCAATTGGCGCGGTTCCAAAAGAGCCGCTGGTTGCCCTTGTGAGGCTGGATATGGTCGACGAGGGTGGCAGGGGCGCCGCAGCGCCGGCAGGCGGGGCATTCCCTCAGAAACGCCTTGCTCTCGCGCTCCCATTCCGCCGTATAACCACGCTCGCGAGCGGTCGGACGCTTGGCGTCATGCCGAGCTTTCCGCTCGCGAGCGCGTCGGATCTCGCATGCGCAGGCGGTTCCGGACGGCACCAGACGCCCACAACCGCATATGCGAGACCCCTTAACCGGCATCAGGCCACCGGCCGATCGTGAACGCCGCCCATGACAGCGACGGCGCCGGCTGCGATCGAGGTGCCGCCGTTCTTGGTCAGCACCAGGCGCACGTAACGTTTGTGGCCGCGATAGCCGACCTTGGCGACGCTGTTGGCCGCAAGATCTTCCGGCAGCTCGCCGAGAACGTAGTCGTCCGGAACGTCGGTGAAATCCGCCGGCGTGGTCGTATCGCTTTCCTGAAGCTTGGCCGTGAAGTCGCCAGCCCCGACGATCGCGCCGGAATTGATGACCAGGGCGATACTCTCGACGCCCTTGAGGTCGATGGCCGCGCCTTCGGTGGTAGCGGCAAGTACGGCCGGCGCGATGGCCTGCACGATCTTGAGGTTGTGGACGATGTCCCGCATGTCGTTGATCTCCGTTGGAAAGGGCGACGGGCTCAAGCCGCCATCTTGAGCTTGCGCAGAGCCTCACCGAGCACCGTGCCGCCACCAACACGACGGCGGGCATGGAAGCGGACAAGGCCCTTGTGAGCCATGGTGTAGGGATCGCGCAGGACGCTGAGCTGCACGCGGTCGTAGATCCGATAGGCGCGGTTGAAATCGCCAAAGACGATCGGGAAAGCGTTCTCGGCGATATCGGGCATGTCCACGGCGTCGATGACAGGGCGACCGAGAAGCGTGGACGGCTGGCCGGCCTGGTAGGAAGGCTGCCAGAGATAGTTGCCCTGTCCGTCTTTCAGCGTGCGGATGATGCCGAGTGAGGTGCCGTTGAGCATCCAGGACGCGCTGTTGCGGTAGGCTTCCGGCAGCGAATACATCATCTTGACCAGGGCATCGGGCTGGATGTTCGCGACGTGGCCGTTCTTGAACTCCTTAATGCCGGCCGCCTGCATGAAGCCTTCCGGCTTCTTCACGCCGTCGCCGCTGATGAAGGCCGGCCCTTCGATGCGACCGAACTCTTCCGACAGGTCCGAAGCCACTTCAGCATCGACGTTGATGGCGCTGTCTTCGAGGAGACGCAGGCTCACGTCGACATAGCAGGCGGCCTCATGGACCGGGATTTCGAGCTGGCCGTAGCTGGAGCCGGTTTCCTTGCGCTCCTCATCCTCACCGACCCAATGGGCGGTCGGACGGCCCGTGCGTTTCGGCAGGATGACGCCGCCGGAAGAAGTGCTGCCGACGCGGGCGGCCTGACGAACCGGCGAAAGCTCGACGAGGCCCTTGACCACTTCCGCAACGAACTCGGTCGGCGCGAGATAACCGCCCTTGGTGTCATCGCCGACGATGAGAGCGCGGATCTCTTCGGCTTCCATCGGCTCACGGCCCATGCGCAGGAAGTTGGAAAACGCGCGCTGTTCAATCGGCCGTTCGTCGTCGCTGGTTGCGCCACCGGAGCCGCCAGGGCGGTTCATGCGGGTCTCGATGTCATCGAGGCGCGTCGTAAGAGCCGCGATGCCGCCGAGCTGCTGTTCGGCGCGGGTCTGAAAATCCGTCCAGCCGGCTTGCATTGCAGCTACGGCGGCCGATGCAGCGGCGAGCGCATCGGCATCATTCGGTTCGGAACGGGTTTCGAGCACTGTGTTTTTCATGGTCACTTCCTTGGCTGAAGAGAGCGCGTTGCCTCACGGCAAGCTTTGACGAAGGCCGCTGCGCTCTCGTTCAAGCGGCCAGAGCTGCGAATGTCAGTGATCCGCGCGCCGCTGGCGCTCGGCAGACCGACGATGGAGATTTCGGCGATATCAATCGCGGACAGGAGGCGGACGCCGCCGGCTCCCCGCTTCTCGCCGCCAGGCGATACACGGAACCCGATCGAGAGGCCGTTGACGGCGCCGGCCTTCAGGCGGACATGCGCCTTACGGCCCTCGTCGATGTCGAGGATCAGATTGCCGCGCACGAAAAGGCCGGTGTCGTCTTCGCGGATCTCGGACCAAACGCCGATGATTTCGGACGGATCATGCGCCCAGAGCATCAACGGCTTGGTGCCGGCTCGCTGGTGAACCGCGAGAGACCGGGCGAACGCGCCGCGCTGGACAACCTCATTGTGGCCGTTGCGCTGGCCCCAGATGACGGCATAGCCGGAAAACTCGCCGGCATCGCTCGGCGGCTCATAGCGGGTGGAAAGGCCGAGGTGGTTCATCGCGCCGCCGCCATGAACTTGGTGCGGTCACCGGCAAAGGCATCGACCTGTTCGCGCACCCACGGAACCGACAAAACGCGGATGATGTGGGTGTGGCTGCAAGGCAACTCGACGCCGCCCTGCATGACCTTCCACCGCAGGACACAGCGCGCCAGAGATGCGATCGCGACGCGCTCGCGGACCTCGGCGGTAATGGTGCCATCGGCTTGCGCCAGGTCAGCCAGATCGTCGGCCATCTGAAGCCGCGAGCGGCGCTGCGTCAGAGAATCCGGACCTGCAAGCGTCAGCATCAGGCCTGTCAGTTCTCCGGTCGCCGGATTGCGGAGCTGCATTTCGGCGCCGCGATCCTGATCCTCGACATTGGCGAGGATGTCATCGAGATCTTTCATTCCTCGGTTTCTCCGGTGGTTTCGTCGCCCGTAGCGGCGCTGATGTTCGGGTTCACGTACTCGTTGCCGCCCTCGTAGGGCGGCAGGCCTTCCCACTTGCGGGCTTGGTTCGGGTTGATGACGCGCGCCGAAATCAGGCTCGAATAGGCCGACGCGCGCTCGCCCAGATCCGCGCGCGTAAGGTCGTCGCGGTCGAAGACGATGCGGAACCGCTTGCGCTCTTCGCGCGTCAGCAGCGCCCTTCCGAGCGAGCCTTCGAGCGTCCGCAACCACGGCTCCAGCGTGTAGGTCAGGAACTCACGGCCCATCTGTTCGGAGTTCGACCAGGTGGCCCGCTCCAGTTCGAAGAGCATCGACGGCGGCACCCGGAAGGCGCGCGCGACTTCGAGGATTTGGAAGGTGCGCAGCTCATGAAACTGCGCGTCGGTCGAGGCCATCGTGAGCGGGCGGAACGTAGCGCCTCCCCAAAGAATGGCCGTCTTGCCGGCGTTGTCAGAGCCTTCATGGCTCTCCCGCCAGCCCTTGCGCATCCGCTTGTTGCCTTCGTCCCCGAGATCCTTTTCCATCTCGATCACGCCCGAAGGCTTGGCGCCGTTCTGGAAGAGCTTGCCCGCATAGGTTTCCATGATCGCGAGCACACCGATCGCCTTGGCGGCCAGGGATACCGGGGAGCCGTCGAAGGGGCTCCGGACGTGGACCACGTTGCGAGCGCTGATAACGCTGCCGTTCAGCCGATAGGTCGGCTCGCGCGTCATGGTGTCATAGGCGACGCTCATGGCGCTGTGCTGGTAGCGGATGACCTCACGGACTTCATCACCCACGCGGTTGACCCACGCCAGCCCGCCTTCGTTACGCGTCAGCGCATCGGCAACCAGGTCGCGGATCAGCTCAAAACCCGAAGTCCAAGGATTTGCCTCTCCGCGCAGAAGACTGGAAACCGGATGATCCGGGCGGGCCACTTCGGCGCCGCCGTCCATGACCTCGACGACACAGACATCGAGCGTAGCGGCGGCCTCCGAAATTACCCGGACAGCGGCCGACACGGCCGGCACTTTCAAGGCTGCGACACCGGAGACCGAGAGCGCGCCGGGGGCCGTTCCGGTCCAAAGCGCGAGCATCATTTCATCGGGAGACGCGAACGAGCTGTCGCGGGTCTCAAGGGCGGGTGATTTTCGGAACCAATTCAGCATTCCGATTTTATGCCAGAGGGTAGATTTTTCCGAAATTAGCCAACTGCGGACACTCAAAATCAACCTAACTCATTGGTATAAAACAGAAAATTGCTCCTAATTAGAAAAAATATAGAGCGAACCTTCCCCCGCCGGTCCCGCCCAAGGGCCGAAAGACGGAGACCACCCCCCGCCGCACCCTCAGCCGGCGGCCTGCCTTCGGTCTTGGTGCATGGCGGCCACGATGAAGGCCAGTCCACCACCTTTCCGCGCCATCTCCGCCTCGGTTGCGGCATCCTGCCGATCTGCCGTGATCCAGTTCAACACCTCGACCTCGGCCGCTTCGCCAAGTCGGTGGAGCTGCGCATACCAGCGCCGTTCGGCTGCTGCGCGTGCTGCATCCGCATGGCTCACGCTCCTGCCTCCGCTGATCGGCAACAGCAAGGGTCTCTGCGCGGGCCGCTCTCTCCCTCTCCCAAGCCCCTGCTGCGCTCGCTGCGGCGCCTGTGGCTGCGGCTTATCCGGCCGCGTTTCCACTCGCTCCGGTTCGATGGGTTTATTCGATGGGTTACTTCGAAGGGTTTGGGTCGCAGGGCTGCGACGTTTAACGTCGCACGCTTGCGACCTTGAACGTCGCACGCTTGCGACCTTTGCAGGCTGTTCATCCGGGCTTGCACCGGTCTTCATTCGAGCATCCCAGTCCTCGACGACAGCACGGAAACGGTCCCAGTTCGGCCGGTATGCTGCGCGATGGGACTTGCCGCCATGGCTGGCCTTATCGATCAATTCGAGATCGTGAAGCTTCTCTGTGGCACGGATAACCGTCGCACGATCAATGCCCAGCATCGTAGCCAGGCGATCAATGCCGGGATCGCATTGACCCGTGCGTTTGTTGAAATGGTCGATGATCGCGGCAGCGACACGCTTCGTTGCCTCGGTCAATCCGGTCATGATGTTCAGCGCCTTGTGCGCGAACAGGATGTCATTCTCCTCGAGGATCGCCATGCTACGCGTGGCCGCCCTCGCGTGCCATCACCATGGCCTGTACGGCCTCAATCGCACGCAAGCCGAAGTGTTCTTTCAGCGTGGGAACGATGCGCCCGACGCACTCATCTCGGTGCAAGGAAAGCCATCGAGCAGCATCGACAACAGCGCTGCTGACGTTTGACAAATCGGTCTTAAGTGATTGATCTTCGGTGTCAGGTTTGACAGATTTTTCGCTGCAAGGTACTGAAATGGCCTGAATGACACTGGATTGAAAATCCGCGTGTCGGTGGTTCAAATCCGCCTCCGGGCACCATCACTAAAATCAACCTTTGATTTTATTGTGGTTTCTCGCCCTAAACGTCCAGAAAATCTACATCACCTTAAAAAGGTGGACACTTTTGTTCCCGCTTTGAGCGCGTGTCAGTCGTCGATTGCATCATTGTCGAAGATAGCCACAGCCGCCTTTGCCAGCAATTTCTGGCGGGCGGCTTTCGTGTGTCGCGTGACCTCTTTCGAGGTCGTGTGACCGGTCATCGACATGATCTGATGTTCACTTGCGCCGCGATCGGCGAGGCGAGCTGCGGCCGCCTTGCGCAAGCCGTGCGCAGAGCAATGAAGCAGCCCCGCTTCGTTGCAGCGTTTGCGGAACCAGTTGCCGAAACCGTTCGACGTGAAGGGCTTGTTAAACTCGGTCACCAACAACGTCAGGTCTCCGCACGGGCTCTTTTCGATGATGTCGGCGAGGGTGGGGTGGATTGGGATGGCGAGTTTTACGGGTTTGTGCCGGCGGTTCTTGAACTGGGTGAAATTGAACCAGCCGTTGGATATGTGCTGCTTGCCAAAGAGCACGATGTCGCTACGCCTCTGCGTCGTGTAGATCATCAGCGCGAGCGCAAGTCTTGCCTTGGTGCCGATCGGATGGCGTGTCTTAAATTGGGCGACCTCGGCCTCGGCATGACCGTGGCGTTTACCCTGCAGAACATCGCGCTCTGCTTTATCGGCTGTCTCATCGGCACGCTGGTGGGCGTGTTGCCCGGCGTCGGCCCGGTCTCCACCATCGCAATCCTCCTGCCGGTCACCCTCTCGCTCGATCCGACCGGCTCGCTGATCATGCTCGCCGGCATCTATTACGGCGCCCAGTACGGCGGCTCGACCACGGCCATCCTCGTCAACATTCCCGGCGAAGCGACATCGGTCGTCACCGCCATCGACGGTCACAAGATGGCGCAGAAGGGCCAGGCAGGGCTTGTGCTCGGCCTGGCGGCGATCGGTTCGTTCTTTGCCGGCACGGTTGCCACATCGTGATTGCCACCCTCGGCGTTCCGATGACGCGCATGGGCCTTCTCTTCGGCCCGACCGAGTATTTCTCGCTGATGATCATGGGTCTCGTCTTCGCCGTCGTGCTGGCGCACGGCTCGCTCCTGAAGGCGGTGTCGATGATCCTCGTCGGCGTGCTTCTTTCCTGCGTCGGCGCCGACATGGAGACGGGCCGTGGGCGCATGACCTTCGGCATTGAGATGCTTCAGGACGGCATCGAATTCGTCGTGCTGGCCATGGGTATCTTTGGCTTCGGCGAGATCTTCAAGAACCTTGCCGACCCGGAATCCCAAGATGTCGTGCGCAGCCGCATCGGCCGCCTGTGGTCAACGCCAAGGGAGCTGAAGGAAAACTTCCCGCCGATCCTGTGCGGCACCTTCCTCGGCTCGGTCCTTGGCGTTCTGCCGGGCAACGGCGCGATCCTCGGCCCCTTTGCCAGCTATGCGGTGGAAAAGCGCATGTCGAAGCGGCCGCGGGACTTCGGCCATGGCGCGCCGGCGGCGGTCGCCGGCCCGGAAAGCGCCAACAATGCCGGCGCGCAGACCTCCTTCATCCCGCTTCTCACCCTCGGCCTGCCGCCGAATGCGGTGATGGCGCTGATGGTCGGCGCGATGATGATCCAGGGCATCGTGCCTGGGCCACAGGTGATCGAGCGCAATCCGGAACTGTTCTGGGGGCTCATCGCCTCGATGTGGATCGGCAACCTCATGCTGGTCATCATCAACCTGCCGCTGATCGGGCTCTGGGTGAAGCTGCTGCGCGTGCCCTATCGCCTGCTGTTTCCGGCGATCGTCTGCTTCTGCTGCATCGGCCTCTATTCGATCGCCAACGATGCCGCCCAGGTGATGATGGCCGCCCTGTTCGGGATCATCGGTTACGCTCTCTACAAGCTCGAATTCGAGCCTGCGCCGCTGGCGCTCGGCTTCGTGCTCGGCCGCTTGCTCGAGGAGAAGCTGCGCCAGTCACTGATCATCTCCGGCGGCAGCCCGCTGACCTTCCTGCAATCGCCACTGTCGGCCATTCTGCTTGCGATCGCCGTTATGGCGCTCGTGGTCGCCATCTCGCCGTCGATGCGGCGAAACCGCGACGAGGTCTTCAAGGAAGCCTAGGGCTTGGTTTGAAACCTTGGTAAAGGCCATGGGCGTGCCGCGCCCGTGGCCTTTTTTGTTTTCGGGTCGGCGGAAGAGGTATCGCCTCTGGTCGATCAAGAACATCGCTCCTCTTCACAAGTGCGCGGAAGCGGCGTAATCTCCAAGGATATTCTTAAGTAGAAATAATTTAAGTATTATATCCTGCGGGGACAAAGGAATGGCTGCGACGGGAGCGCGCGGCGACAGGCGGGAGCAAATTGACGGGCTTCGCGTGATCGCCATGACGGGGGTATTGTACGTTCATTACTGGAACGAGCATCCCACACTTGAATCGGTTCGAGTTTCACTCTTCTTCATCATCAGCGGCTTCCTGATCGGGGTGATCCTGCTGTCGGCAAAAGACACCCAGGCAACGATCAACGTCACCAACTTCTACATTCGCCGATCGCTCCGCCTGCTTCCGGCCCTGTTCCTGATGCTGTTCGTGGCGGCGTTGTTCAACATGGACGGCATACGCAACAGCCTTGTGTGGCACACGTTTCAGATGTCGAGCCTGTATTTCGCCATCACCCAGGACTGGGAGCCCTGGGTTGCCGCGCATCTCTGGAGCCTCAACATCGTCGAGCAGTTCTACCTGACCGCTCCGCTGATCATCATCTTCCTGAGCCGGCGGCATATATTCGTGGCCTATGTCCTCATCTTCACGATGTCGGTGATCGCGCGGACCTATAGCGACGAGCTCGGTCTTCTCGCCTGGTCAAACATCGTTCTTGCCTTCGACCCCGTGGCGGCCGGGGCCATCCTGGCGCTGGTCAAGGACAATGCCGACGTGCGGGCGGTCCTGACGAGCAAACTCAACAACCTCGCGTCGGTCGCCATCATCGCGTCGCCCCTCTTCGTCGGTATCAAGTTCGGCCACTCGGAAACCTATAAGTTGCTTTGCATCTACGCGCTGGCGTCAATCGTTCTGAGCTCCTACATCGGATACAAGGGCGTGTCCGCCTATCTCCTGGCAAACCCCGTCACGCGCTTCCTCAGCCGGGTCAGCTACGCCACCTATGTGTACCATATGGCGCTCTGGTGGCTGGTCGCGGAGCAGTGGCCGGCGCTCTACAAGGCAGGGCCGATGACATTCCTCGTCATGAGCACCATCACCGTGATCGTCGCGACGATTTCCTGGCATCTGGTGGAAAAGCACTTCGACGCCCTGAAAGCCCTGTTCCCGGTAACCCAGCCGGTGCCGCTTGCCGCCGAGCGTGCCTGACCCCGGCTATGGGACGGGCCGGAGCAGGGGGCGCAATTTTTGCGAACGACCAGAAGCGCCGACGCAATATTTGCGCGTCGAGGCGGGTTTCTTAAGTCCGTGTTAACCACGTATTTGATTGTATCGCCACAATCACAGCGGCCCATGATGGGAATTTTTCAATTTTAAGATGTCACTAATATGGTCAGCATTCTCACGAACGCTGGGGCGATTTCTGCGCTCCAGACTCTGCGTACGATCAATTCCGGCATGGCCGAGGTACGCGGGCAACTGAACTCCGGCCTCAGAATTCAGACAGCGGCGGACAACGCCGCCTATTGGTCGATTTCGACAACCATGCGCTCCGACGCCAAGGCCGTGTCCGCGGTTCAGGACGCGCTCGGGCTTGGAGCGGCCAAGGTCGAAACGGCCTATGCGGCGATGGATGCCGTTACCGATATTCTCAGCGAGTTCAAGGCCAGGCTGGTGACGGCGAGGGAGCCCGGCGTCGACAAGGGCAAGCTCCAGAAGGAACTTGACCAGCTCAAGCAACAGATCCTGAGCATCGCGGATTCGGCGAGCTTCAGCGGACAGAACTGGCTGAGAACCAGCGTCTCCGACATCAATGACAGCGACCTGAACCGCACTTCCGTCGCCTCCTCGTTTTCGAGAGACGCCCAAAACGGCGTGTCGCTGAACACGGCCGACTTTTTCCTGCGGGACTCCTCGCTGTTCAACAGCACCGGCGGCGGCATCCTGCAGGCCGATACGCGGGATCTGAGAACGGTCGGCGGCATCCGCTTCGTGACCTCGGTCGATGTCGATGGTTACACGACCAACAGCAACTACAACAACCGGGCGGGCCAGGCCGGCGAATTCGTGTTCCATTTTGCCGGACCGATCAGCTTTGCGAGCCCCGGCGACACAATCACCTTCGACGCCACCGTCGACAAGGATAGCCCCTCCCAGGGCCTGTCCCTGCCGCTGCATACGGGCAAGACGATCGGCGTCACCGTGGATCGGGCGACGGTCGATACCGTGCTCGGAGCCGGCGCCAACGGCGTGATATCGGACTACACGCAGTATGCCGCCGTCCTGAAACATGCGGTCGAGCAGGCCGGAACCGGCGCCACGGTGCAGACGTACCGGCACGATTATGAGCCCTATCCGCCGATCATCGATCAGATCGGCTTCAAGACGCTGCAGAATTCCGGGCTTAACGGATCCTATGTCGAGGTCTCCAACTTGGTCATCAACACGACGACCGGAGGTGCCGGAGGGCTTTCGCCCAATGCCGGTTTCGGAACGCGCGGATCGGAGATGACGCTGACCTTCGAGCAGTTCGAGGTCTACAAGGACGTTGTCGTGTCGTTCAATTTTTCGGTGAACGGCGAGGCGCCGAGCACCCACGCCTTCGATCGCAACCAGGTCAATGCACTGCTTGGCAAGGATACGGGCAAGATCGAGACGGTGGACGAAATGGTGATGGTGCTTCAGTCGCTCATCACCCGGCCCGACACGATCATCCAGAACAACGGGTCAGGCGGGATCCTGATAAAGTCCGATCCGGCCGCCGATCGGAAATCCGGTGCCGGAACCTTTATCGGCTTCACCAACATCGATGTGAACATCGAACCGATCGCCCGCAGAAACTTCCTTGACGTCGATATCGCGGCGAACCCGCAATCGGTCGATTCCTATCTCCAATACATCGAGGTCGTCCTGCAGCGGACCATCGATGGCGCCGCAGCACTTGGCTCGATGCTGTCGCGCATCGACATGCAGACAACCTTCGCACAGACGCTGATGGCGACGATCGACAAGGGTGTCGGTCGTCTGGTGGATGCCGAAATGAATGAAGCGTCGACACGGCTGAAGGCCCTGCAGTCGCAGGAGCAGCTCGGCATCCAGGCTTTGCAGATCGCCAATTCCGACGCTCAGAACATTCTGCAGCTTTTCCGCTGAGACAAGTCGCAGCGGCCGATCTGGAGGGGTTGATTCAGGGAGGGGAGAAATCCGTCCCCCGTGCGGATCCGGCTTCGACTGACCCCGAGGCTTAACCCAGCCAAGATTCCCCGGCTGTCACCTGCGTTACAGGCGTGTCGCAGCTTCTGCCTATTCTGGCGCGCGGGAGGACCTGAGCGGCGCAGTTCGTCGCCGCACAATTTAGGCCGCGACATCCGGAAAAAACGGGGGCGCGGCCGGGTCAACGAGGATTAGACATGCGTAAACTTGCGACACTCTCTCTGGCAGCTTTGGTGACTGCGACGGTCGCCGTGGTCGGCGTTGCTCCGGCATTTGCCGGCGGAAGCTACTACAAGGGCGTATCGACAACGCCCATCAACGAAGGCCACAAGAGCGAGAAGTACAACCCTGAGGCCAAGGTCGTGAACCGCCCACCGCCGCGCAACGGCGCCTATTACAAGGGCATCATGCGCAAGTAATGCGGTATCCGTGGGGCGTGCGTGGTCAAGCGGCCTTTTTGCCCGTCGCGCTACCCGGCATAACCTGCGAAACAAACGAGGGCGCCAGCGGCGCCCTTTTATATTTTAAAGCAGAACGTGGTTGAGGATGTCGCTTTCGCTGACCACCAGGTTCGGCAGATGCCCCTTGCGAAGATAGTGCTTGCGGTCGCTGTCTGCCGTGACGAAGACGGCGGTGCGGGCAATTTCGTCCGGCGTGAGTTCCGTTGTACCGGGAACGACGGCGATATGGGAGCGCAGGCCAAGGTCACGCAACAGCTCTTCGATCGCACCATGGTCTTCGACGCCGTGCAGCACCAGGCGATCGATCTCGGCGACCGCGTTCGTATGCCACATCACCGTCTGCAGGGCGACCATGAGCGGCAGAACGCCCTTTGACCGCTGCAGTTCGGGATGGTGTTCGAAGCCGCCGAGCATCAGACGGGTATAAAGCTCATAGGCTCGGATGTAGTCCTTCTTCGCGATCCACATGCGCAGCGCGACCGTCATGCGCAGCATGGTGAAATCCCGCACCTGCGCATCGAGATAGGCCCGGCGGTCGGGCGTCAGCCGCACGGCGCCGCGCTTGGCGCCGGAATAGAGGAAATATTCAAGGCCGCCGCGGTAGCTGTCCCAGGCGGTGAGCACGTCGGCATGGCCGGCTTGCGGCCGGTCGCGGGCAATCTTCGAACGGGTGACCTGTCGGTAGAACGGCTTTCTCAGGAAGGCGACGGCGCCCTGCTCCAGAAAATGGGCGAGATAGGCGAAGGCCCAGTAGGCGAAGTTCCTGGGCACCCAGGCCGACCGTAGCGCCGACGCCCGGTAGATGCCGATTTCCGGAAACACGTGTCGCTCGCAGAGGAAGTCGAACACTTCCTCGGAAGCGCGCTTCTTGAACTTCGTGTCCTTGTCGACGATGTAGAACGGCGGATCATCGCGCTCCTCGACTTCGTCATGCGTGTACCAGGGCGCGTAGCAAGCGGTGACTTCCGGATTGAGATCCAGGTAGCGGATCGCCTCGCGCAAGCCGTCGTTGATCAGGATGTCGTCGTCGGCAAGGTAGAGCACATATTCGCCGGTCGCGCGGCTGAAGGCGCTGACGACGTTTGCGCCCGAACCGTAGTTTTCCGCCTGCCGGAGATAACGAATCGGCAAGCCCTTGGCGATGAAGCACTCGGCCACGTCGCGCGTGTCGTCCGTCGACGCGTTGTCGGAGATGATGATCTCGTACTTATACGAGAATTGGTAAAGGTCGACGAAATAGGCGAGCGCCTTTTCGAGAAACGCCGCGCGATTGTAGGTTGGAATGCAAATGCTCAGCTTAACCTGGCTCACGCGCCTCTCCATGGTGCTCATTTCGCGCGATTTCTCGTCGCTCGGACGTTGCCCGTTGCCCGCATTGCCAGCCCTGGGGCTGCCGCAAGACGCGGGGAAACCGCGCATGCAGGGAACTCCCCCTGCCCATTCGTTATTCCGCGTCGATCTTGTGTGAGCCTTGTCTTGGATAGGGTATGCCCGACCTCTCTCGGCATCGCTCGAATTAACGCTTTGTTAACCATGCGGGCGCACTCTCGGATCAGGCTCACGCCGCTCTTTGTCCGACGGATCTAAGCGGCGGACGGGATACACTGTCGCGGTCGTTCCGATGGTGGCGAGGTAAGGGTGATATGGCAGAGCACATGATGAAAATGCTGATGAGCATCATGGCGGCGTTGTCGTTCGGCTCGCTGCTCTTTCTCGTGGCCATCCTTTAGGGCTGCCACCTTTAACGCCGCCGCGTCCTTCGACGTCCGTCAGGGGTAGAGGTAGAATTCGTCCCAGCTCTCGTGCGGCACCAACTCGCCGATCTTGTATTCGAAAGACAGGACATCCAGGTGCTCGGCGTCGGTGAGGCACTTGAACTTCAGCTTGTACCATTCCCCCTTGCTGCGGAACACGGCGCCCGGCGCCTTCATCTTGTCTTCCTTCACGACCGGTTCGGCGAAAGTATAGGCAATCACTTTGTCCGGTTTGAAGCTCGACTTGTCGGCGTTGATGCGCTCCATCGCTTCGGTGTCACAGCGCTGCTCCAGACGGGTCTGCGGATCGAGCTTCTCGAACTGGCGTACCAGGGACTGATCCATCGCCAGCGCCGGGGAAAACGTGGCGGCGAAGATGAGCGGGTACGCGAGTAGCTTCATGCTTGACGGACTCCTGGCAACGGAAGGACGGACCCAGCAAATCACTGCCGGGACGCGCCAGCGGTTTCAGTTAAGCTTTGTGGCCATTCCAAGGCAGGCCGCGTTTCCGAAACGGCAAACTACGTTTCGGATACGTCGATCCACTCGGCGCCGGTCAGTTCGGCGATGCGGGTCGGGCTGATGTGCACAGCCGCATTGGTGGCGCCGGCGGCCGGCACGACGATGTCGTAGGCCTTCAGCGACATGTCGCAATAGATGCTGTGCGGCTTGGCAAGACCGAAGGGGCAGACGCCGCCGACTGGATGGCCGGTTTCGGCCTCCACCTCGTCGAAGCCGAGCATGCGCGCCTTTGTGCCGAAGCGGGCCTTGTATTTCTTGTTGTCGAGGCGGGCGTCGCCGCGCGTGACGATCAGGATCACGTCGTCGCCGACGCGAAGCGCCAGCGTCTTGGCAATTTGCGCCGGCTCGACACCATGGCCCTCGGCCGCGAGCGCGACCGTTGCGGTGCTTTGCTGAAGCTCGATGACGTCGATGTCGGGGGCATGCTCTGAGAAAAAGTCTTTGACGGAGGTCAGGCTCATGGCGAACAGTTCACGTTATTGAAAGGCAATGGCGGTCGGCCGCGGCGCGAAGAGCGCGATGATCTTGTTGCCGGGCGCGCAAATCTCTCAATCGTCGTTGGAAGCGTCAAGGTCTTCCGGACGCAGACCTTCCTGCTGCGGTGGCAGGTAGCCGTGATTGGTGAACCAGTTTTCGAGGATCGCGATAATCGCCTGATCCCGTGTCTGCATTCCCGGGTGATCGGCAATGAACGACTTGAGCGCCGTTTCGATCTTGTCGGTGTAAAGCGCGTTCATGCTCGCCTCCGTCTGGCTAAATGCGATGTCCCGTCCGGCAGATCACAGTGCTACAGCGCCCTTCGCGCGTCCAGATGGAACGACCGGGGACATCCCGGGCGCGAAGGGTACCGCCGCCGGCGATGGGTCAGGCTTGTTTGACGATGCGGATCAGCACCAGAAGGATGACGGCGCCGATCGTCGCGTGCAGGATCGCCGAGAGGATGCCGGTTCCGAGACTGATGCCGATCGCCGGGAAGAGGAAACCGGCGATGAAGGCGCCGATGATGCCGACGACCATATTGCCGATGAGGCCGAAACCGCCGCCCTTGACGATGAGCCCGGCGAGCCAGCCGGCGACCGCGCCGACGATCAGGAAGACAAGAATGCTTTCAATGCCCATGAACGGGTCCCTTTCCGTTGGATCTCCAAGGGAAAGATAGATCAGGAATTGAAATCAGATAGGGGGCAATTTCATCGCGCAGCGATTTTTTGAGCTGTCGAGGGTGGGATGCGGCGCCGGGCCTCAAATGGCAGCCCGGTGCCGCTTGGTTCAGGGTTAGACGATACCGCCCCCGCCGCCGGCAACGGCCGGGCGCTCAGCCGCGACTTTTGCGCGGTAACCGCTCTTGCGGTAGGTTGCAACAGGTGCGATTGCGCCGCCGCCGTCGAGCCGCGCCATTGCGAGGATCGGCTCGACATCAGTGCGGAAGGCTACCTTCAGCGTCTCGCTTGCCATCAGCGCATCATTGTCGTCCTGGTAGCCTGCGAGCGCCTGGCGGTCGACGATCAGCGCCTGGGCATAGGCGCGGCAGACCTCGGTGGCGCTCGTCACCAGGCTTTCGATCGAGTCGGTGACGTTGTGGCTCTGGTCGAGCATGTGCGCCGGCTGGAACCCCTTGGCCTTGCGGGTCTCCGCATCGACGAGTTCGTTGAAGACGAGGAACAGCCGGTAGGGATCGATCGAGCCGGTGTCGAGATCGTCGTCACCGTACTTCGAATCGTTGAAGTGGAAGCCGCCGAGCTTGCGGAACTGGATGAGGCGGGCGACGATCATCTCGATGTTGACGTTCGGCGCATGGTGGCCAAGATCGACGAGGCAGAAGGCCTTGGGGCCGAGTTCCTGGGCGATCAGGTAGTTGCTGCCCCAGTCCTGGACGACGGTCGAGTAGAAGGCCGGCTCGAACATCTTGTGTTCGGTGTAAACGCGCCAGTCATCCGGCAGCGCCGCATAGACCGATTTCATCGCATCGAGATAACGCTCGAAAGCGCGGGTGAAGTTGCTCTGGCCGGGGAAGTTGGAGCCGTCGCCGACCCAGACCGTCAGCGCCTTGGAGCCGAGCTGCCGGCCGATCTCGATGCATTCGAGATTGTGCTCTACCGCTTGGGCGCGCGTGGCGGCGTCGGCATGCGACAGCGAGCCGAACTTGTAGGAATGTTCCTGGCCCGGCGCATCGGAGAAGGTATTGGAGTTCATCGCATCGAAACCGAGGCCGAGCGACGTGCCCTTCTCTTTCAGTTCGGAAATGTCGTTCACCTTGTCCCAGGGGATATGCAGCGACACGGTCGGCGTCGCCCGCGTCAGTTGCTGGATGACGGCGCAATCTTCGAGCTTGTCGAAGATGTTGCGCGGCTCGCCCTTGCCGGGGAAGCGAGCAAAGCGCGTGCCGCCGGTGCCGACACCCCAGGAAGGAACGGCAACGCCGTAGGCGGCGACCTTGCGCTTGATCTCGTCGATCGCGATGCCGCGCCGGCCAAGCCTCTCGCCGAGGCTTTCATAGTCCCGGCGAAGTGCGCTGAGCCGGCTTTCATTCTCGGCCTCGACCGTCGCCTGGCTGATCATGGTGGTCGTCATGAAACTCTCCTTGATCAGCGGGTAAACGACTGGGCGTTGCCCGCGTCGACATTGATGATGTTGCCGGTCGATTTCGCCGACATGTCGGATGAAAGGAAGTAGATCGCCTCGGCGATATCCTCGGGAAAGACGCTGAGCTTCAGCATCGAGCGCTCGCGATAATGCGCCTCGAGGTCGTCGACATCCATCTTGTAGGCGGCGGCGCGCTGTTCCTTCCACTCGCCGGTCCAAATCTTCGAGCCGCGCAGCACCGCGTCCGGATTGACGACGTTGACGCGGATCTGGGCGGAAGCGCCTTCGAGCGCCAGGCAGCGGGCGAGGTGGATCTCCGCCGCCTTGGCGGTGCAATAGGCCGATGCGCCGGGGGAGGCGGCAAGACCGTTCTTGGAGGCGACGAAGACGACGTTGCCGCCGGCCTTCTGCTGGCGGAAGATGCGGAAGGCTTCTCGCGAGACGAGGAAATAGCCTGTCGTCAGGATGTCGATGTTCTTGGTCCAGAGCGCCAGCGTCGTGTCTTCGATCGCGGCAGACGAGGCGAGGCCGGCATTGGAAACGAGGATATCGAGGCCGCCGAAGGCGAGCAGCGCGTCGGCAAAGCCGCCCTCGACCGCCGTCTCTCTGGTGACGTTCATGCTGACGGAGCGGACGAAATCCTTGCCGTAGCGCTTGGAGAGTTCGCCTTCGGCCGCCGCAAGCGCGGTCTCGTCGATATCGGCGAGCACGACGCAGGCGCCCTCCTGCATCAGCCGGTTGGCCGTCGCCTTGCCGATACCGCCGGCGCCGCCGGTGACGAGCGCGATCCGGCCGGCGAGGCTCTTCGGCTTCGGCATGCGCTGGAGCTTTGCTTCCTCAAGCAGCCAGTATTCGATGTCGAAGGCTTCCTGTTCCGGCAGGCCGACATAGGTTGAGACGCCGGAGGCGCCGCGCATGACGTTGATGGCGTTGACATAGAACTCGCCGGAGATGCGGGCGGTCGCCTTGTCCTTGGCAAAGGTGATCATGCCGACGCCGGGCACGAGATAGACCACTGCATTCGGATCGCGCATCGCCGGGCTGTCGGCATGTTTGCAGCGCTCGTAATAGGCGGCGTAGTCGGCGCGGTAAGCCGCGATCGCGTCGGGAAGTGCCGCCAACGTCTTGTCGACATCGGGGCTGGCCGCGTCGAAATCGACCACCAGCGGCCGGATCTTGGTGCGCAGGAAGTGGTCGGGGCAGCTCGTGCCGAGGGCGGCCAGCGGCTTCAGATCCATCGACGTGACGAAATCGAGCACGGCCTGGCTGTCGTCGAAATGGCCGACCTTCTTCTCGTCGGCGCTGATCAGGCCGCGGATGACCGGCATCAGCTTGCGCGCGACGTCGGCGCGGGCCGCCGCGTCGAGCGCCGGCCTAACCGCACCGCCAAAGGCCGGCTTGGCGTTCTCGGCCTCGAACCAGGCGATTGCCTTGTTGATGATCTCGACCGTGGTCCCGTAGGCTTCTTTCGCCGTGTCGCCCCAGGTGAAGAGGCCATGGCTTTCAAGCACGACACCGCGCGCCCGGGGATTTTCCAGGCAGAATTTTTCGAGCCACAGGCCGAGCTCGTAGCCCGGGCGCTTCCACGGCAGCCAGCCGATGTCGTCGCCAAAAATCTTTGCCGTCAGTTCACGGCTGTTCTTGGCTGCGGCAATCGCGATGATCGCGTCGGGGTGCATGTGGTCGACATGCTTCTTCGGCACATAGGCATGCAGGGGCGTGTCGATCGAGGCGGCGCGCGGATTGAGGTTGAAGGTGCAGTGCGGCAGGTAGCCGACCATCTCGTCTTCGAACGCGACGCCGCGATAGATCGACTTCAGCGCGTTGAGCTTGTCCATATAGAGCGTGGCAAAGCCGTCGAGCTTGATCGTTCCGACGTCGCCGCCCGAACCTTTGACCCAGAGAACCTCGACCGTGCCGCCCCCAAGCGGGTCCTTCTCCATCACCTTGGCCGAGGTGTTGCCGCCGCCGTAATTGGTGATGCGCTTGTCGGAGCCGAGCAGGTTGGAGCGATAGAGCAAGCGCTCGGATTCGCTCATGCCGGCAGCCTTTGCCTCGTCCCAAAGGTTTGCAAGTCGCGCACCCTGCTGCTTGTCGAGCATCTCGATTTCCTCCCGGTCTGATGTCGCGCGGCTTGGCGACCGCGCAGAGATGTGGTTGGCATCAGATCACAGGACTTGAGCGTTAAAGTCAATCAAAAACGATCAAGTTCGCGCATATTGCGCTGCACAATGAAAAAATATGATTGTTTGTGATTGACAATGGTCGATCGTGATGGAAGCATGAACGCCATCGGAGGAACGCATGCACGAGAAAGAAAGACACCGGATCATTCAGTCGGCGGTTCAGGAAAAACCCGTCGTCACCGTCCAGGAACTGGTCGATCTGACCGACAGTTCCGAGGCGACGATCCGGCGCGATATTGCAGCCCTCCACGTGCAGAAGAAGCTGCGCCGGGTGCGCGGCGGCGCCGAGGCGATCAACCCGCCGCAATTCGTCGGGCTCGCCGGCCGGCCGTTCAAGGTCAACGAAGGCCTGCATGCCCGTGAGAAGCAGGCGATCGCCAAGGAAGCAGTGGCGCTTTGCGAGGACGGCGAACCGATCATCATCAATGGTGGCACCACCACCTTTCAGATGGTGCATTTCCTCAGCAATCGCCGGATGCAGGTTTTCACCAATTCGTTTCCGATCGCCGAGCATCTTCTGAAGCACTCGAAGAACACGGTAATGCTGTCGGGCGGCACGATCTACCGCGAGCAGAACATCATCCTCAGCCCCTTCGACAATGACGTGACGCGCAATTTCTATGCGCGCCGCATGTTCATGGGCGCGCAGGGCCTCGGCCCGCTCGGCCTGATGGAGGCGGATCCGCTGTTGATCCAGGCGGAGCAGAAACTGATCGACCAGGCCGACGAACTCGTCGTGCTGGTCGACTCCTCGAAATTTCACAAGCGTTCCAGCCTGATCCTGTGCGGATTGAAGCGGATCGCCACTGTCATCACGGATTCGGGCATCGAGGACAGGCATGCCGCGATGCTCGAGAATGCCGGCGTGCGGCTGGTCGTTGCCAGCTCGAGAGCCGGCGCAGATGCGGAGAACATGTCCTCGTCCGCCTGAGGCAGGCGAGGAGAGGGGAAGGTGACGCTCACGACCGGAGGGGCCGGGGCATCGCCAATGGAGGAAATCGCGCCGGTGACGCTTGTCGCGTGCCGGTCATTGGGAGGAAATGAGCATGAAGATCCTGAAGTCACTGATGGTCACGGCCGCCGTTTCGCTGGCGCTGATGGCCAATGCCGCGCATGCGGAAAACAAGAAGATCGCGCTCGTGGTCAAGGCGCTCGGCATCGGCTTCTTCGAAGCCGCCAACAAGGGCGCGCAGGAAGCCGCCAAGGAGCTGGGCGACGTCGAGGTGATCTATACCGGCCCGACGACGACGACCGCCGAAGGCCAGATCGAGGTGATCAACTCGCTGATCGCTCAAAAGGTTGATGCCATCGCCGTTTCCGCCAACGACACCGACGCCCTCGTTCCGGCGCTGAAGAAGGCGATGGATCGCGGCATCAAGGTCATCTCCTGGGACTCGGGCGTCGCCAAGGATGGCCGCCTGATGCACCTCAACCCGTCGTCGAGCCCGCTGATCGGCAACATGATTATCAAGCTCGCCGCCGACAACCTGCCTGAAGGCGGCGACGTTGCGGTGCTGTCGGCAACGGCGACCTCGACCAACCAGAACACCTGGATCGCCGAGATGAAGAAGGTTGAGGGCAACTACAAGGGCATCAATGTCGTCGCGACCGTCTACGGCGACGACCTCGCCGACAAGTCCTACCGCGAAACGCAAGGCCTCATTCAGTCCTATCCGAACCTGAAGGCGATCATCGCGCCGACCTCTGTCGGCATTGTCGCAGCCGCCCAGGCCGTCACCGACGCCGGCAAGATCGGCCAGATCAACGTCACCGGTCTCGGCCTTCCCTCGGAAATGGCAGGCCACGTGAAGTCGGGCGCCTCCAAGTCCTTCGCGATCTGGAACCCGATCGATCTCGGCTACTCCGCAACGATGATTGCCTACGACCTGATCAACGGTGCCGAAGCGAAGCCCGGTGCTGAACTGAAGATGGGCCGCATGGGGGCCGTCAAGCTCGACGACAACAACGAAGGCGCGATGGCCGACCCGTTCGTCTACGATGCCAAGAATGTCGAGGAATTCGCCAAGATCTTCTGATCCGGCGAAAGCCCCTCATCCAGCTGCCGGCACCTTCTCCCCGTTCGACGGGGAGAAGGGACAAGCGGCAACGGTTTGCCCCCTTCCCGACGACGTGGGAGGCGTGCGGCATACTCGTTCCCTGTCTCCGTTCGCGGAGAGAGGGCAGGGTGAGGGGCAACCTCGCGCGGCGTAACCGTCGCCTCGACAAGCTTTGCATAATCGAAACGACTGAATGGTGGACTGTCTCTTGCTGCAGGATACGCTCACATCGCGGATGAAGCCCGCCATTGCGCTCGAGGGGATTTCGAAGTCCTTTCCCGGCGTGAAGGCGCTCTCCGATGTTTCGCTGGCGCTCTATCCGGGATCGGTGACCGCGCTGATCGGCGAAAACGGTGCCGGAAAGTCGACGCTGGTGAAGATCCTGACCGGAATCTACCAGCCGGACGAGGGCACGATCTCCGTCAGTGACCAGGAGGTTCATTTCCCGACGGCGCTTGCGGCCGCCCGCGCCGGCGTCACCGCGATCCACCAGGAAACCGTCCTCTTCGACGAGCTCTCGGTCGCCGAGAACATCTTTCTCGGCCACGCTCCGCGCAATCGCTTCGGGCTGATCGACTGGAAGAAGCTCAATGCCGATGCACGCGCGCTGCTTGCGCGCGCCGGCGCCGATCTCGATCCGACCATCCGCCTACGCGATCTCGGCATCGCCAAGAAACATCTGGTCGCGATCGCCCGCGCGCTGTCGATCGATGCGCAGGTGGTGATCATGGACGAGCCGACGGCCGCCCTGTCGCACAAGGAAATCCACGAACTCTATGCCCTCGTCGAACGGCTGAAGGCAGACGGCAAGGCGATCCTGTTCATCAGCCACAAGTTCGATGAGATCTTCCGCATCGCCGACCGCTACACGGTGTTTCGCGACGGAACGATGGTCGATGAAGGGCTGATCGCCGATGTCAGCCAGGACGAACTGGTGCGCCTCATGGTCGGCCGCGCCGTCGGCTCGGTCTACCCGAAGAAGGACGTAGCGATCGGCGAACCGGTGCTTACCGTTTCGGGCTATCGCCATCCGACCGAGTTCGAGGACATCAATTTCGAGCTGCGTCGTGGCGAGATCCTTGGCTTCTACGGCCTCGTCGGCGCTGGCCGTTCCGAATTCATGCAGTCGCTGATCGGCGTCACCCGGCCATCGGCCGGCGCCGTCCGGCTCGATGGCGAGGTGCTGGTGATCCGCAGCCCGTCTGAAGCGATCCGGGCTGGTATCGTCTATGTGCCGGAAGAGCGCGGCCGCCAGGGTGCGATCATCGGCCTGCCGATCTTCCAGAACGTCACCTTGCCCTCGCTGTCGCGCACCTCGCGCTCAGGCTTTCTGCAACTCGCCAACGAGTTCGCGCTCGCCCGCGAATACACCGCGCGCCTCGACCTTCGCGCCGCCTCGCTCGATCAGGACGTCGGCACGCTTTCGGGCGGTAACCAGCAGAAGGTCGTCATCGCCAAGTGGCTGGCGACGAAGCCGAAGGTGATCATCCTCGACGAGCCGACCAAGGGCATCGACATCGGCTCCAAGGCAGCGGTCCACGCCTTCATGAGCGAACTGGCGGCGCAGGGCCTCAGCGTCATCATGGTCTCCTCGGAAATCCCGGAGATCATGGGCATGTCTGATCGGGTCATCGTCATGCGCGAGGGGCGGATCGCCGGGCGCTTCGAGCGCGCGGATCTGACGGCGGAAAAGCTGGTGCGTGCCGCTGCCGGCATTCAGGAGGCCGCGTGATGGCAAACATCCTCAGGAACCGCGAACTGTTGCTGGTCGGCGCGATCGCCGTGCTGCTGGCGCTGATCACCTGGCGTTTCCCGCCCTTCGTCGTGCCGGCGAACCTCGCACGCGTCTATAACGACACGTCGATCCTGATCATTCTGGCGCTTGGCCAGATGGCGGTGATCCTGACACGCTGCATCGATCTTTCGATGGCCGCCAACCTCGCGCTCTCGGGCATGGTGGCGGCAATGCTGAACGCCGCCTTTCCGGGCCTGCCGATCCCGCTGATCATCCTTGCGGCGGTCGCGCTCGGCACGCTGCTCGGCATGATCAACGGCGCACTCGTCTGGAAGCTCGACATTCCGCCGATCGTCGTAACCCTCGGCACACTCACCATCTATCGCGGCATGATCTTTCTCCTGAGCGGCGGCAAGTGGATCAACGCCCACCAGATGAGCGACGCCTTCAAGGCCTTGCCGCGCGACGAACTCCTTGGTTTCCCGGTTCTCTCCTGGCTCTCGCTGGTGATGATCGCGCTCGTCTTCCTGTTGATGAGCCGCACGGCCCTCGGACGCGCCTTCTATGCGGTCGGCGGCAATCCGCATGCGGCGGTCTACACCGGCATCGATGTCGGCCGCACCCGCTTCTTCGCCTATTGCCTTTCGGGCGCGCTCGCCGGGCTCTCGGGTTATCTTTGGGTGTCGCGTTATGCCGTCGCCTATGTCGACATCGCCGCCGGCTTCGAACTCGACATCATCGCAGCCTGCGTCATCGGCGGCATATCGATCGCCGGCGGCATCGGCACGGTAGCAGGCGCGGTGCTCGGTGCGCTGTTCCTTGGCGTGATCAAGAACGCCTTGCCGGTCGTCAATATCTCGCCCTTCGCCCAATTGGCGATTTCGGGCTTGGTTATCATTGTCGCTGTTGCCGTCAACGCCCGCGCCGAGCGGCGCAAGGGCCGCGTCATCTTGAGAAAGGCGGAGGCTGTCTGATGGCCGAGACCCACCTTACCCCACGCCATATTCCCGACCGGCTGGAAGGCCGAGGCGCGCGGTTGCTGAAGAGCTGGGAAAGCCTGCTGCTCGTCGTTGCCTGCCTCATCTTTCTCGGCAACTCGCTGGCCTCGCCCTACTTCCTCGACCCGTGGAACCTTTCGGACGCGACCTTCAACTTCACCGAAAAGGCGATGATCGCCTTCGCCATGGCGCTGGTGATCATTTCCGGCGAGATCGATCTGTCGGTGGCCTCGATCATCGCGCTCGCCTCGACGGCGATGGGCTATGCCGTGCAACTCGGCTTCGACACGCCGGCGCTGGTGCTGATCGGCCTCTCCGTCGGGCTCATTTGCGGGGCGATCAACGGCTTGTTGATTACCGGTCTCGGGCTGCCGTCGATCGTGGTGACGATCGGCACCATGAGCCTTTTCCGCGGGCTCTCCTTCATCATTCTCGGCGACCAGGCTTTCACCGGTTATCCCGACAGCTTCTCCTGGTTCGGCCAGGGTTATGTCTGGTGGGTGTTCTCCTTCGAGTTCACGCTCTTCGTTGCCCTTGCGGTCGTCTATGGCGTCGTCCTGCACAAGACCAATTTCGGCCGTGCGGTCTATGCCATCGGCAACAACCAGACGGCAGCGCTCTTCTCCGGCATCCGCGTTGCGCGCATCAAGTTCATCCTGTTTCTTTTCACCGGGTTGATGGCCGGGCTCGCCTCGATCTGCCTGACCTCGCGCCTCGGCTCGACGCGCCCGTCGATCGCGCTCGGCTGGGAGCTGGAGGTGGTAACGATGGTGGTGCTTGGCGGCGTCAACATTCTCGGTGGCTCCGGCACCATCCCGGGCGTCGTGCTGGCCGCCCTGATCATGGGTATGGTGACCTTCGGTTTCGGCCTGCTCAACGTGCCGGGCATCGTCATGTCGATCTTCATCGGCCTGCTGCTGATCTCGGTGATCGCGCTCCCCATTGTCTGGCGGCGCGCCCGCCAGCGTCTCGCACATTGAGGATCTGATGGAAAAATACGCCTTCCGCATGCGCTTGAACCCGGGCATGGCCGCCGAATACAAGGCGCGGCACGATGCCATCTGGCCGGAACTGGCCACCCTGCTGAAGGAGGCCGGCGTCTCCGACTACTCCATCCATCTGGACGAGGAGAGCGATCTGCTCTTCGGCGTGCTCTGGCGAACGGACGACCATCGCATGGCCGAGCTGCCATCCCATCCCATCATGCAGAGATGGTGGGCGCATATGGCTGATATCATGGAAACCAAGGCCGATAACGAACCGGTCGCGGTGCCGCTCAAGACCGTCTTTCATATGGAATGATCGCATGCGGGTTGTTGGCGTTATCGATATCGGCAAGACCAATGCCAAGGTTGCGGCAGTCGATCTCGACCGTTTCGAGGAGATCGCCGTCCGTAAGACGGCGAATGCGGTGCTGACCGATGGTCCTTATCCGCATTTCGATGTCGAACGTCTCTGGGCCTTCCTGCTCGAAAGCCTCGCAGCACTCCATGCCGAACACGCCTTCGAGGCGATCTCGATCACCACCCATGGCGCGACCGCCGTCGTGCTCGATGCATCAGGCAATCTGGCGCTTCCGGTGCTTGACTATGAACATGCCGGCCCCGACAGCCTCGCCGCCGAGTATGATGAAGTGAGGCCGCCCTTTTCCGAGACCGGTTCCGCGCGGCTGCCGATGGGGCTCAATGTCGGCGCCCAACTCCATTGGCAGCAGAAGACATTTCCCGACGCCTTCGACAGGGTCGCCTCGATCCTCACCTATGCGCAATACTGGACCTATCGGCTGACCGGCACGCTTTGCAACGAGCTGACCTCGCTCGGTTGCCACACCGATCTCTGGAATCCGCGGGCCGGCGCGTTCTCGACCCTGGTCGAACGCCAGGGGTGGGCGCCCCTTTTCGCACCGGTGTTGAAGGCGAGCGATATCGCCGGTGCTCTGCGGCCGGAGCTCTGTGCTGCAACGGGCATCGCATCAGGGACCCCGGTCTATTGCGGCATTCATGATTCCAATGCCTCGCTGCTGCCGCATCTGCTGACGCGGGCCGCGCCCTTCTCGGTGGTCTCCACCGGCACCTGGGTGGTGATGCTCGCGGTCGGCGCCGAGGCGAAGGCGCTCGACGAACACCGCGACACGCTTGTAAACGTCAACGCGCTTGGCGATCCCGTACCCTCCGCCCGCTTCATGGGTGGCCGCGCCTTCCAGCTTCTGTTGGGGGAGGGGGCGGTCCCTGTGTCGCCGGAAACGGAAGAGGCCGTGGCCACCACCGGCCACATGCTGCTGCCGTCCATTCCCGAGGGATCCGGTCCCTTTCCGGCCGCAAAGGCGATCTGGACGACGGACGAGGAGGAGCTTGACCCCGCCGAACGTTTCGTCGTCGTCTCGTTCCACCTGGCGCTGATGACGGCCACCTGTCTCGACCTGATCGGAGCCCGCGGCGACATCGTCGTCGAAGGGCCCTTTGCTTCCAACGGGACCTATCTGCGCATGCTTGCGGCAGCGACCGGCCGGCCGGTCTTTGCCGATCCCAACAATATAACGGGTACGAGCCTCGGTGCTGCGTGCCTCGTTAAGGGATCCGCGGTCCGGTCCGGGGTCACGCCGCTTGCGGGTGAGATCAAGAAGAGCTTCGCCGCCTATGCGCAGGCATGGCAAAAGGCGACGCAGGACCATGTGGGCAAAGAAAAGCGGCCGTAGAACATCCGTCCCCGGCCGCAGAGATGCCTGGTTGTGTCAGTAAGAGACGGGCTAAAGCCCTATCAAAACACAGAACTGCGCTTTGCCGACCGGTTGTGCTCGATGTTGAGAACGATCGATACTGCCATCATTGTCAGGATTGCTGTGAGTGCGGCGCCAATGCCAAGAACAATCATTGTTCGTTTCCTGTAAGCGCATCGTCATGATGTCGCTTTGCGTGATGCGAAGGTTTCTTCGCGCATGCAGCGCCCACTTCACTTTCGCTTCGATACGCGAGCGCAAGTCGAAGTACAATTCTAAACTCTTGTGATTGAGAACCTGTTGGTTTCAGGGGCGTTTATTACAGTTTTGTTGCAGCGCAAAAATGGCGCGTGAAAACACCCTGTGAATTTTAGTGATTCCGATTAGAGGTGAGGGACCGTTAACCTTCAAGCAAGGAATTAACCATAAACATGGTCCCACACGTCGGAATGGGATAATTCACAAGTCTCCTCAAGGCATGATGCCGCCCCGCCGTACCGGTTCCGGTCCGGTATCCATTCTTCACCGAATTTACTTGCGGGATGAACGACAGCAGACGCTTTTCGGCGGAGGCTGATCTCATCGATGTGGCGTGCACGTCCGGTGGACCGTGGCCCTCCCTGATGCTCCCCAGGCAAGTTCCGAACGTGCACACCGGGGATCAGCGTTGAGGCAGGAAGCATCGTCAGAACAGGCAAAAAAGGGCCAGGCAGGCAGCCTGCTGGAGCGCCTGCGCTTTGCCGGGCTCGATGACGAGAGCTGCAACCGCGTCCGCGATCACAGGCAAAAGCTTTCTCCCCGGATCGATCAGGCGCTTCGCGACCTCTTCCAGCGCCTCCAGACCTATCCCGACGCCGCCCGCCATTTCGACAGCGACCGACAGATCGATCGCCTCCAGGATCTTCAGTCGTCGCACTGGAACGTGCTGACCGACGCACGCTTTGACGGGCTCTATGCCGAGCGCATCAAGGTGCTCGCAGACACCGCAAGCCGCATGGGCCTCGACCCGCGCTGGCAGATGGCAAGCCATGCTGTCGTACTCGAACATCTCATCGTCGGGCTCATCGAAGACGCCTGGCCGCGATCTTTCCTGCCGATGGGCAAGGCGCGCCGCCGCGAACTTTGCGACCTCGTCGCCGCTCTGGTGCGCACGACCTTCGTCGACAGCGAGATCGGCGTTTCGCTTCGCTTCAACGCCCTTCGCCAGCAGCACCAGCGGCAGCTCGCCGAGCAGCGCAGCGCCGACGAGCTGGAGGTCAAGGCGCTCTTCGGCGACTTTGCCGAAGGCGTGAGCCAGGGTGATCTCGGCGCGCGGTTGCCGGAAACGGCGGTCGAAGCCTATCAGCCGATCGTGGCGAGCCTGAACGCGGCACTCGAACAGATCCAGCAAAGTCTTCAGGCCTCCGATCAGCGCAACCAGGCCGCCGGGGTACTGGTCGACCGCATGCGCGACGGCGCGACAGCCTTCACGGACAAGGCGAGCGCTGAAGCCGACGCGCTTTCCGGGCAGCTTGCCGTGCTCTCCGACATGGCCGGACGCATGGCGACCGGTTCCGGCCGGATCAGCGCCACGGAAACGAAGGCCAACGAGACCCGCATTGCCGTCGAGCGCAGCGGCGAGATCGCCGGCCAGGCGATTTCCGCCATGGCCGACATCGAGGCGTCGGCCGAAAAGATCGGCCAGATCATCGGCGTCATCGACGAGATCGCCTTCCAGACCAATCTCCTGGCGCTCAACGCCGGCATCGAAGCGGCGCGCGCCGGCGACAGCGGTCGCGGTTTTGCCGTCGTTGCCCAGGAAGTGCGCGCGCTGGCACAGCGCTCCGGCGAAGCGGCGCGCGAAATCAAGCAACTCGTTTCCGGCACCAAGGCGCAGGTCGAGACCGGCGTCGAGATTGTCGGCCGCACCCAGGACGCGATCAGCAGCATCGTCGAGCAGGTCACGTCGATCAATTCCGCCGTCTCCGGCATCGCCCGCGAGGCGGAGCAGCAGGTCGGCGACCTCCGCGGCGTCGCGACCGAGATCGGCACGATCTCCAGGGGCGTCGAGGCAAGTGCCGCGCTCGCCGGCGATACCGTCCGCTCGTCGGACGATCTTCACACAGTCATCGTCGAACTCGGCGAGACCATCCGTCAGTTCCGCCTGGAGCGCCGCCATCCGGCCGCATCGGCACGCACCGGTCGCGAGCCCTTCCGTCACGCATCGGCCGCCGTTGCCGACGAGCCGGCCGCACCGCTGTTTGACGAGGGGCCGCAGCGGCAGCTCGCCGGTTGGCAGCGCTGATTTTTAGGGCAGTAAAGAGTTAGCAGTCGAGGAAGACAGGAATGGCCAGCAAGAAGACCGCTCAGAAGACGCTTAGCCTCGCTCCGGTTTTGGACCTGAACGAGGCGACGGCACTGCACGAGAAGCTGCTCGCGCTCAAGGGCAGCCACATCGTGATCGACGCTTCCGCGGTCGAGCGGGTCGGGACGCTTTGTGTCCAGGTGCTGATGGCCGGCGCCAAGACCTGGGAAGAGGATCATTTGTCTTTCACCTTCAGCAAGGTGTCGGACGCTTTCGACAAAACGACACAGCTCATCGGGGTCGAGATCGACCACCTGATGGCAAAGGAGATTTGAGAAATGAAGAAGCGAGTTCTGACGGTCGACGACTCACGGACGATCCGAAACATGCTGCTGGTCACGTTGAACAATGCCGGTTTCGAAACGATCCAGGCCGAGGACGGCGTGGAGGGCCTTGAGGTCCTGGAGGAAGCCAATCCGGACGTGATCGTCACCGACATCAACATGCCGCGTCTCGACGGTTTCGGCTTCATCGAGGGCGTGCGCAAGAACGATCGCTACCGCGCCATTCCGATCCTGGTACTGACCACTGAAAGCGACGCGGAGAAGAAGAACCGCGCGCGTCAGGCGGGTGCAACCGGCTGGATCGTCAAGCCGTTCGACCCGACCAAACTCATCGATGCAATCGAGCGCGTAACGGCCTGAAGTCCGGGGATAGCCTCCAATGGATATGAACGAAATCAAAGAGATCTTCTTCCAGGAATGCGAGGAACAACTCGCCGAACTGGAATCGGGTCTGCTGAAGCTCAATGATGGCGACCGCGACCCGGAAACGGTCAATGCCGTTTTCCGTGCGGTGCACTCCATCAAGGGTGGCGCCGGCGCCTTCGGGCTGGACGACCTGGTCTCCTTCGCGCACGTGTTCGAGACGACCCTTGATTGCGTTCGTTCCAACAGGCTCGATCCCGGTCCGGAAGTTCTGAAGGTGATGCTGAAGTCGGCCGACGTGCTCGCCGACCTCACCAACGCTGCGCGCGATGGCGGCAGCGTCGACGAGGCGCGCAGCCGCCAGCTGATCAAGGAACTCGAGGCACTCGCAAACGGCGAAGTGCCGCAGGCGTCGGCAGCACCGGCCGAAGCGGTTGCCAAGCCCGTCGCCGCCGTGGCGCCGCCGCCGGTCAACGACGAAGGCTTCCAGCCTGTCGCCTTCTCCTTCGATGACTTCGACGCGGCCGAAGAGCCGCCGCTGATGGAAATGCCCACCTACGAGATCGTCTTCAAGCCGAAGTCCGATCTCTACGCCAAGGGCAACGAGGCAACGCTGCTTCTGCGCGACCTCTCGCGCCTCGGCGAGATGAGCATCCATTGCGACATGGGCGCACTGCCGACGCTCGATCGGCTGAGCCCGGAAAGCGCTTACTTCTTCTGGAAGATCTCGCTCAAGACCGACAAGGGCGAGGAAGCGATCCGCACCGTCTTCGAATTCGCCGAGTGGGATTGCGACCTGGAGATTTCGCGGATCGAAGACGAGGCTACGCAGTCGGGCGAAGAGCTGCCGATGCAGCCGGTTCCCTTCGACCTGTCGATCCTTGATGACGAACCGGCGGTATCGGTCGGTGTCGTCGAGGAAGAAGAACAGCTTGCCTCCCAGCAGCAGGATCGCGACGCCGCGGTTTCTGCTGCCGGCACGGCAAGCAACGTCTTGCAGATGGCGCAGTCCGCCGCCCGCGGACCGGCCGAAAAGGCGGCACCGGCTGCCAGTGCCGCTGCCCAGAGCGCTGCCGCGCAACAGGCTGCCGCATCGGCTGCAACGCCGACCATCCGCGTCGATCTCGATCGCGTCGACCGCCTGATCAACCTTGTCGGCGAACTCGTGATCAACCAGGCGATGCTCTCGCAGAGCGTCGTCGAGAACGACACCAACGGTACGTCCTCGATCAACATGGGCCTCGAAGAGCTGCAGCAGCTCACCCGCGAGATCCAGGATTCGGTGATGGCGATCCGCGCCCAGCCGGTGAAGCCGGTCTTCCAGCGCATGTCGCGTATCGTTCGCGAAATCGCCGACATGACCGGCAAGTCGGTCCGCCTCATCACCGAAGGCGAGAACACCGAAGTCGACAAGACGGTCATCGACAAGCTCGCCGAGCCGCTGACCCACATGATCCGCAACGCGGTCGACCACGGCCTCGAAACGCCGGAAAAGCGCCTCGCCGCTGGCAAGAGCGCCGAAGGCACCGTGCGCCTGACGGCGAAGCACCGTTCCGGCCGCATCGTCATCGAGCTTGCCGACGACGGCGCGGGCATCAACCGCGAGAAGGTGCGCCAGAAGGCGATCGACAACGACCTGATCGCCGCCGATGCCAACCTGTCGGACGAAGAGATCGACAACCTGATCTTCCACGCCGGCTTCTCGACGGCTGACAAGATCTCCGACATTTCCGGCCGCGGCGTCGGCATGGACGTGGTCAAACGCTCGATCCAGGCGCTCGGCGGTCGCATCAACATTTCGTCGAAACCGGGCCACGGTTCGGTCTTCACCATGAGCCTGCCGCTGACGCTCGCCGTCCTCGACGGCATGGTGGTCACCGTTGCCAACCAGACGCTGGTTGTGCCGCTGACAGCGATCGTCGAAACGCTGCAGCCGGAAGCCTCGGCGATCCACTCCTTCGGCTCCAACCAGCGGCTTATCTCGATCCGCAACTCGTTCTGCCCGCTCGTCGACGTCGGTCGCATCCTCAACTTCCGCGCCATCCAGGCGAACCCGGTCGAGGGCGTCGCGCTCTTGGTGGAATCGGAAGGTGGCGGCCAGCGCGCTTTGATGGTCGATGCGATCCAGGGGCAGCGCCAGGTGGTGATCAAGAGCCTGGAAGCCAACTACACCCACGTGCCGGGCATCGCCGCCGCGACCATTCTCGGTGACGGCCGCGTGGCGCTCATCCTCGATGTCGACGCGATCGTCGCCGCCTCGCGCGGGCATTCGCTGAAACCTGAAATGTCACTTGCTGCAGTCGGATAATGACAATGACCTATGCCGCAAAAAATCTGACGACGGACGGACGGGAGCTGATCGCTTTCCGCGTCGGTGATCAGGAATTCTGCGTAAACATCATGCAGGTGCGCGAGATCCGTGGCTGGACGCCTGCGACATCCATGCCGCATGCGCCATCCTATGTGCTGGGTGTCATCAACCTTCGCGGCGCGGTGCTGCCGATCGTCGATCTCTCGGCCCGGCTCGGCATGAAACCGGCCGAACCGAACGTGCGCCACGTCATCATCGTCGCACAGGTCAAGAGCCAGGTCGTCGGCCTTCTGGTCGACGCTGTCTCCGACATCCTGACGATCACAGACGACAAGATCCAGCCGACGCCGGATGTCATCTCGTCGGAGTTCGAAAAGAGCTTTGCGCGCGGCGTGCTCGCGATCGAAGGCCGGATGATCTGTCTTATTGAACTGGAAGCGATCTTCCCGCAGGAAGAAAGGGAAGCCGCATGAGAAGCCAGATCATCGCCGAACAGAAACTGTCGCCGGACGAGTGCCTGGCGAGCGGCGAGTATCCGTTGACCCGTCGCGATCTTACCGAGATCGCCGCGATGATCTATGCGGATGCCGGCATCTACCTCAACGAGACCAAGGCGTCGCTCGTCTATTCGCGGCTGTCGAAGCACATTCGCAATCTCGGGCTCAAAGGCTTCCGCGAGTATTGCCAGCTGGTCGCTTCGCCCGCCGGTGCGGCCGCACGGCGCGACATGCTTTCGCACCTGACGACGAACTTCACGCGCTTCTTCCGCGAGAACCATCACTTCGAGCACCTGAAGACCGACGTGCTGCCGGACCTGATCGCACGGGCCAAGGCCGGTGGCCGGGTGCGCATCTGGTCGGCCGCCTGCTCGGACGGGCAGGAGCCCTATTCGATCGCACTGACGGTCCTGTCGCTGCTGCCGAACGCGGCCGACTACGATTTCCGGATCCTTGCGACCGACATCGACCCGAAGATCCTGGCGCTCGCTCGCGCCGGTGCCTACGACGCGACCGCGCTCGAAACCGTCAATCCGGCCATGCGCAAGCAATATTTCTCCGAGGTCAACAGCGGTGGCCGCTTCAAGTGGCAGGTCGATGATCGCGTCAAGCGGCTGATCACCTTCAACGAACTGAACCTGATGGCGCAGTGGCCGTTCAAGGGCCCTTTCGATGTCATCTTCTGCCGCAACGTCGTCATCTATTTCGACGAGCCGACGCAGATGAAGATCTGGTCGCGCTTCGCCGGCATGCTGAACACCGACGGTCACCTTTATATCGGCCATTCCGAACGTGTGTCCGGTGACGCAAAGGCGCACTTCGACAACATCGGCATCACCACCTACCGCCACACCGGCAAATTTCATGGAGGACGGGCATGACCACTCCCGCTCGCGTTCTCGTCGTTGACGACTCCGCCACAATGCGTGGCCTGATTACAGCCGTGCTCAACGCGGATCCAGACGTGACCGTCGTCGGCCAGGCGGCCGACGCCATGGAAGCGCGCCAGGCGATTAAGCAGCTCGATCCCGATGTCGTCACCCTCGACATCGAAATGCCGAACATGAACGGCCTCGAATTCCTCGACAAGATCATGCGGCTGCGGCCAATGCCGGTCATCATGGTCTCGACGCTTACCCACAAGGGCGCTGAAGCCACGATCGCAGCACTCGAGATCGGCGCCTTCGATTGCGTCGGCAAGCCGCATCCCGGCGACCCGCATCCCTTTGCCGGCCTCGTCGACAAGGTGAAGGCTGCGGCTCGCTCGCAGCGCAAGTTCATCATCACCGGCAATAAGGTCGCGGCGCCGGCTCCGGCCAATGCGAATATGGCGTCCGAGTACCGGGCCGGCCGCAAGATCATCGCCATCGGCGCCTCGACCGGTGGTGTCGAAGCCCTGATCACGGTCCTGCAGAAGTTCCCGGCCAATTGCCCGCCGACGGTCATCACGCAGCACATGCCGCACACCTTCACCAAGAGCTTCGCGGAGCGGCTGAACCGTCTCTGCGCGCCGGCGGTGCAGGAGGCGACGGACGGCGCGCGGCTCGAAATCGGCAAGGTCTACCTGGCGCCCGGTGGCGAGCGCCATCTGCAGGTCGCCAACCCGACGGCACCCTGCTGCCGCCTGGTGGACCGCGACCCGGTCAACGGACATCGGCCTTCGGTCGACGTGCTGTTCGATTCGGTCGCCGAGCTTGCCGGACGCAATGCGATCGGTGTCATTCTGACCGGCATGGGGCGCGACGGCGCCTCCGGTCTCCTGAAAATGCGGCATGCCGGAGCAAAGACCTTCGGCCAGAACGAAAAGACATGTGTCGTCTACGGCATGCCGAGAGTCGCCTATGAATTGGGCGCCGTTGAAACCCAGCTCCCCCTCGGATCCATCGGGGAGGAGGTCCTGAAAGCAGCGGCGCTCCGCAAGGAAGGAAGCGAATAATGTCCATCGCCGAAAAAATCAAAGTTCTGATCGTTGACGATCAGGTGACGAGCCGCCTGCTCCTGGGTGACGCCCTGCAGCAGCTCGGCTTCAAGCAGATCACCGCCGCCGGTGACGGGGAGCAGGGCATGAAGATCATGGCTCAGAACCCGCACCACCTGGTGATCTCCGACTTCAACATGCCGAAGATGGACGGGCTCGGCCTGCTGCAGGCTGTCCGTTCGAACCCGGCGACCAAGAAGGCGGCCTTCATCATCCTGACGGCCCAGGGCGACCGTGCCCTGGTTCAGAAGGCAGCGGCCCTCGGTGCCAACAACGTTCTGGCCAAGCCCTTCACCATCGAAAAGATGAAGGCTGCGATCGAAGCCGTATTCGGGGCGCTCAAATGAACATGGAAGCCGCCGGCAAGCGCGTGCATGTCATTCAGGGCGAGTACAAGGTCTTCAACGATCCGAACATCGTTCTGTCGACCATTCTCGGCTCCTGTGTGGCAGCCTGCATGCGCGATCCCGTGGTCGGCGTCGGCGGCATGAATCACTTCCTGCTGCCAGGTTCCGCGACGTCGCCCACATCCGGCGGCGACGCGACCCGCTACGGGGTCCACCTCATGGAGTTGCTCATCAACGGCCTCCTGAAACAGGGCGCCCGGCGAGATCGTCTCGAAGCCAAGATCTTCGGGGGCGCCAAGACGATCGCGCGGTTTTCCAATGTCGGAGAACAGAACGCCGCCTTCGCGCGCCAGTTCCTGCTCGACGAGGGCATCCGCATCGTCGGCGAGAGCACCGGCGGCGAGCACGGTCGCAAGCTCGAATACTGGCCGTCGTCCGGCCGCGCCCGGCAATATGCCCTGACCGGCGTCGAAACGCAACGCACGGTGCAACTGGAGGAACGCCCGATCGTCGCGCCGAAGCCGGCCGAAAGCTCCATCGAATTCTTCTGATACTGCGAGGCAGGCGCCTCGCAGGCCCGAAATACGACTTCTACCGCAGCCCCGAGCCACGTGAGACATACACATGCAGACCGACTACCAGGCCCACATGCCGCACGTGGAAGAAGCGCTCCCCGAAGTGCTGATGCGCATCGTCACCGAATTGCACGACGTCGCCTATCTGATCGAGCGGATCGAGCCGCAGCTTGCCGGTGACCATGGCGCCGATGCGCTTGCCAATCCCGACAAGATGATGGTGCTGCAGGGCATCGACCTTGCCGTGCAGAAGACCCGCGGGCTGGCCGAATTCATCGACACGATTACCGCATCGATCCCGGACGCCTGGATGGTCGACGTCACCACGGCCGTCAATCTGGTGAAGCTTGCCGATATGAAAAAGGCACTTGGCAACGGCATGTTGCGCCGCGGCCACTCCCAGCCGCTGACGAAGGCGGCCGGCGATTTCGAAGCGTTCTGACGCTTGCGAAGCGCGCTTCAGGGCGCGCGTCTGAGAATATCCTTTTATATTCAGCAGCTTGCTGCAGCGTGTCCCGATGCCGCCGCAGTTCTGCGGCGAGGCTTGGCTGCGCCCGACGGCCCGCTTCGCGCCGGTGGATAAGTTTTTTGGCGAGGCTTCCGCCGCTTCGATTGGGCTCATCAAGCCAAGTTCGCGCAAGTTTCGTTTCCTACGGTCCGGATCGGGACTGGTGGATTCGCCTGCATTGGAAGTCGATACTCGGCATGTCGATACCCAGAAAACCCGAATGTTGGAACTGCGCAGGGCGCTCGGCCGATGATCGGCCCGATGACCTTGCGATACTGGGTGCGGAAACAGAATGAGTCTGTTGGATCAACTCTCGACGTTCACGAAGAACCTGAGCAGTCTCGGGCAAGGCAAGCTGATCGCGTTGGCGGCGGCTGGCATTGTTGCGGTCGGCATGGTGCTCGGGGCTGGAATTTACGTCAACAGACCCTCGTTCGAGACGCTCTATGTCGGGCTCGAACGCAGCGATGTCACCCAGATCAGCATCGCGCTGGCTGAGGCCAACATCGATTTCAATGTCGGGGCTGACGGTGCCAGTTTGCAGGTTCCGGTCGGCATGACCAGCAAGGCGCGCCTGCTGCTCGCAGAGCGTGGCCTGCCGAGCAGCGCAAATGCCGGCTATGAACTCTTCGACAATGTCGGTTCGCTCGGCCTCACCTCCTTCATGCAGGAAGTGACCCGCGTGCGTGCCCTCGAAGGTGAAATCGGCCGCACCATCCAGCAGATTTCCGGTATCGCCGCCGCCCGCGTCCACATCGTGATGCCGGAGCGCGGCAGCTTCCGCAAGGCAGACCAGAACCCCACCGCCTCGGTCATGATCCGCGCCAGCGCCACGGTCGGCCGCAGCGCCGCCGCTTCGATCCGTCATCTCGTCGCCTCGTCCGTACCGGGGCTCGACGTCGATGACGTGACCGTGCTCGATTCGACCGGGCAGCTTCTCGCCTCCGGCGACGACCCGGCCAACAGCGCCCTCAACCAGTCGCTCGGCGTTGTCCAGAACGTGCAGACCGAGCTTGAGAAGAAGATCGACAATGCGCTTGCTCCGTTCCTCGGCATGGACAACTTCCGCTCGAGCGTCACGGCACGTCTGAACACCGACACGCAGCAGATCCAGGAAACGGTCTTCGATCCGGAATCGCGCGTCGAGCGCTCGACCCGTGTGACCAAGGAAGAGCAGAAGTCCAGCCAGCAGCAGCCGGACAATGCCGCGACGGTACAGCAGAACATTCCTCAGGCCGCCCCGAAGGGCGGTGCCGGCCCGCAGTCGAGCGACCAGGCCGAGAAGAAGGAAGAGCAGACCAACTACGAAATCAACAGCAAGACGATCGCCACCGTCAAGAACAGCTACACCGTCGAGCGGCTCTCCGTTGCCGTCGTCGTCAACCGTGGTCGCCTGGCAGCGATGGTGGGCGAGCCTGCCGACCAGGCCAAGATCGACGCCTATCTCGCCGACATGCAGAAGATCGTCGCCTCGGCTGCAGGCCTCGACACCAGCCGCGGCGATATCGTGACCTTGACCGCCATGGACTTCGTCGAGACGCAGCTGCTCGACCAGGCGGTTGCCGGCCCGGGTGTCATGGAAACGCTTACCCGCAACCTCGGCGGCATCATCAACGCGCTCGCCTTCATCGTGGTCGCCTTCCTGGTGGTCTGGATGGGCATGCGACCGCTGGCACGCCAGCTCGGTCTCGGCGGCGGCGCCGGCCAGATCCAGGGCGAAGCCGCTGGCCTCGAACTGCCCGACTTCTCTCCGGCCACTGCCGGCGCCGGCGGCGCGCTCATGGAAGGCTTCGGCTCGGACTTCGGCTTCGACAGCACCGACGACCTGCTCAGCATGGGCGACGACAGCGGCAGCTTCAATCGCCGCGTTAAGGAAGGGCCGGAGCGGCGCCTGGCCCGCATGGTCGAGATCAGCGAAGAGCGCGCGGCGAAGATCCTGCGCAAGTGGGCTCTCGACAAGGCGGCCTGACGGACAGAAAACGGCCCTGGAACTTCTTGCAAATCCCGCCCTTGTGGCGGGATTTTTCTTGTCGCCGCCACGCCTCATCGGGCCTGCGGTGGGTTTTGGTGTTCAGGTCAAATATTGTCGGAGTTCGGCCGTCATATTTCATCTGGCGCCGAAATTGCTTCAAGTTTCCAAGGGAGTCCGGCGGAGTCCCGGCGGTTACCCAGATGGTAATATTTTAACGATATCTTAATTTATAGATTCGGCCCGCCCGCATGGCGTGCATTCCGCGTTGCTATCTACTATTCCGGATTCGGGCTATACAGAGTTCATTGCAAATATAACATTATTGCTCTCGAAATTTATTCTTTGAGTTTCACAATTTATATATCGGTAAAATGAGGGAGGTCTGAAAATAGGCTGGTGCATTTGAGCAACAGCTATGAAAACAAAGTATAATATCGCGCGCATTCGAAATTCTCTGTGCGCGAAAAACCGTCCTTTTTTGGGATGAGATCCCATCGTTTTCCACTCGCAACGCCGCCCTCCTTCTCGTTCGCCGCGCGAAAATCGCCGATTTTCAAGAGAAAAGGCTTTTTCTTTCAAGGTATTGCGGCTCTTTGTCGGTCCTGTCCGCAACAGATGGGTGTTGGCAGGGGGCGTGCGATTGCGAATCGCGACATGCCGGCGATACGAAGTAAATAGCCAGAAGAGGGCGATGTTTTTTTTCTCGCGTCGATGTACATTTTTAGCAGTTGATTCGCGTCCTGATCTGCGACTGGTGGTAATATTCGGCTTCGGCCGGCTGTTGGCGGCGGCAGCGCAAATGCAGTTCCGGGATGTGGATCCGGCACAGGGGCTGAACTCATGGACATTTCGCAAGCAGACATTGCTGTCTGGCCTTTGCCGACGGCACCGACACGCGCACGCGGCGGCGGGTTTTCGCGCGAGCAGCTTTTGCGACGACTGGGCGAAGTCGCCGGGCGCGGCGGTCTCGGAAGCGGCCTTTCGGCTCTGACGGAATATGTCGGAGCGAGCCATTATCTGTTGGCGCGTTATGATCTGTCGCAGGACAGCGGACTCGACCACGTGGTCTGCTCTGATTGGCCGTTCGACGTCGTCCGGCGGCTTTCCGGCGTGATCACTGCGCTTCATGCCAAGACGACGGAACTGGAAAAGTGCCTCGCGGTGCTGCAGCCGTGTTTTCATGCGCTGCCCGACAATGCCGAGTTGCCGCGCGGCATCAGCCGCGAATACTGCGCGATCACCTTCAATGTCGGGCGCCTGCGTTTCTCCCTGATGCTGCTGGTCCCGGACGACGTGATCCTGTCGCAGGAGAGCCTGCGTGACGTCACGCTTCTGGCGGGCTATCTGGCAAGCTTCACCACGCGCGCCGAAGTCCGCCATGACCGCGACTTCGAGCTGACCGAGCGCGAACTGGAGTGCCTGTTCTGGATTGCCGAAGGCAAGACGAGCGAAGAGATCGCTGTGATCCTCGGCATCTCGCGCAACACCATCAACAACTACATCACCAGCGTCATGCGCAAGACCGCGACCCGGACACGGTCCGAAGCGATTGCCTACGCGGTGCGCAATAATCTTGTGTAAGGAACGGGCGCGATGACGCATTTTCTTGGCGGCGGGCGGATCGAGGACGAGCAGAAGCTCGCAAGAAACGGCAACCGCGCCGCGCGAGCGGCCACCTTGGTCACGCGCCTGCAGGCCATGCAGCGTCAGATCAACGCCAAGCACTTCGCAGTCTTGCGCCTCAACAGCAAGGGAACCGGCAGCGCCCGAAAGCTCACCTGCGTCCTCGACAACTGGGGCGTAGCCGCGGAAGCCAACGCCCATGATCTCGTCAACGCTTATGGCGAAGAACTGGTCGCGCATCTCGACCAGTCGCTGCTGCCGATCCTTTGGGATGGAGCCGGCGAGCACCAGGCGGCCGAGCTTTCCGAGCTTGCGCCTTTCGCGCATCGCCTGAAGGGCCGCAAGCTTCCCTATTCTGGCATTGCTTTCCCCGTCAGGCTCGGCGCCCAGGGCAACGGTTACGTCGTCTTCGCCGGCAGCTACGTCGACGCCTCCACGGAACAGGTGGTCGATCTGCACGGCCGCAGCTGCATGATCATGACCGATCTTCTGGCGGCCGACGAGAAGCGCGTCGCCCCGGCGGAAACCTTGAGCGACCGCGAGATCGCCTGCCTGCAGATGGCGGGCGACGGTCACATCAGCGAAGAGATCGCGGAGCGCATGGGACTTTCGGTCCACACGGTCAACGCCTATCTGGGGGCTGCGACCACCAAGCTCGATTCGGTCAACCGCATCCAGGCGATCGCCAAGGCGATCCGCCTCGGCTACATCAGCTAGCTCCGGACACGACGGACCGCGCCGGCCTTTTGAGCGGCGGAGCCGAGGGAATTTAACTTGCCAGCGTCAATCGCACGCCAAGACGAGATCCGTCCGAGCGGCGCTTTCAACTCGCCAGCGGCAACTCATAGGACTTGATGAATTTCGCCTCTGCGAGGCTCCGCGCCAGGAAGGCCGTGTTCTCGTCCGGGTCGGACGACGGGTTCTGGAAATTGATGTGGCTGATTTCGATCCCGGCCGTCTCGTTGCCGAGCGACAGGCGGACATAGATGGTCACGCCGCGGGGCTTCAGTTCGAGGTCGAGCACGATTTCCGGCTCGCTGTCCCAATCCAGATTGTAGTTACCGCCGAGGCCGAAATTGACCGTGCCGGGCAGAAAATAGAGCTCCGCTGCCGATTCGACGAGGTCAGCGAGGCTGGCATAGGACTCGAACCGCAATAGCGCGATGAAATCGGCGGCGTCGATGAGGCGCAGTTCGGTCGCCACAGGGCGAATTGCTTCAGCTACGATCTGTTCTCGTTTCTCGGAGAATTCGCACTTTTTCATCGGAGTTATGTCATCCGTTTTGGTTGCGACGCATGCACGCGGTGAATGAGTTCGGCAACAGCCTTGTAAAACACCGGTGGAATCACACTATCGACCGAGACTTGTGCAAACATGGAGCGTGCAAGCGGCGGGTCCTCGAAGACGGGAATGCCGTTTTTCTCTGCGATTTCACGGATCTTGAGGGCAACCAGGTCCTGGCCCATTGCCACGACGATAGGCGCGTCGCTCTCCTCGCGGACATAACGCAAGGCGACGGCATAGTGGGTCGGGTTGGCGATGACCAGCGTGGCGCGCGGCACCGACGAGATCATGCGCTTGCGCGCCCGATCACGCTGCATCGAGCGCAGGCGCGACTTGACGATCGGGTCGCCCTGCGCCTGCTTCATTTCTTCCTTCACTTCCTGCTTGGTCATCATCAGTTCGGTGTACCAATGGTGCCGCGACCAAAAGAGGTCGGCGATCGCCAGCACTGCGGTCGACAGCAGAATGACGATCATGATCTGGTTGAGGTCGCTCGCCATCGTCGAGAACATCGTGACCGGATCGGAAAACATCAGGTCGAGCGTGGCGAAATAGTCGTTCCAAAGCACCAGAACGACGACGACCGACACGATGATGATCTTGAACAGCGACTTGCCGAATTCGACCAGGCCCTGGATGCCGAAGATCCGCTTGAGCCCCGCCATCGGTGAAACCCGATTGAGCTTGGGCTGGATGCGGTCGAGAACCGGCAGGGGCAAGTTCTGGAAGATGGAGGCGCCGACGCCGAAGACGATCAGCAGGACGAAAACCGGGACAACCAGAGCCGTCGATTTCCAGATCAGATGGGTGATCAGGGCCACGACGTCGGTGGCGTTTTCCAGCCGCCAGGCCTCGGGTTGCTCGAAGATATCCTTGAGCGCCTCGGTGAGGGTGGCGACGCCGTCTGTCAGGAAGAAGACGAAGAAAATGTAGATCGCGAGCGTCGATGCGAACATCGTGGCTTCGCGTGAAAAGGGCACATTACCCTTCTCGGCGGCGTCCGAGATCTTCTTCTCTGACGGGGCTTCTGTTTTGCTGTCTTTATCCTGATCGTCCGACATGAGACAGGACGGCTCCCAGTTCCTCTACAGTGACGCGCGTCCGACGGACATACGCCCTGCATTGCGCCTCCTGTAGTGGACCCAGCGCGGGAACCAGGCAAGAGTTGAGCCCCGGCATTCGCCGGGGCTCAACAGAAATTACCCTTCGGGGAGCGGTCCGTTGGCCGCGTTGCGCGGCCCGTTGGACGGAGGCACGCCTCAGGCGGCCTGCACATCCTTTTCCTTGAGCTCGAGCTGCCCGTTCGCAGCCAGCCTGATGGCTTCCTGCGTGATCGAACGCCGTGCGATGGCGATATCGCGCGGGTTGATGCCGGCATCGCCCATGGCGAGATCGGACTCGATCATGCGGCGCTGGCGCGCGCCGATGGAAGCAAGCACCGATTCGCGCAGTTCCGACGTCGAGCCGCGCAGCGCCATCGTGATGATGTCGGTCGACACGTCGTTGAAGAGCTGAACGCGGCTGCGCTGCGGCATGTAGAGCACGTCGTCGAAGAGAAAGATCTTCGGACGAACCTTGTTGGCCGACGCGGTGCTGAGCGATTCGAGCGAGGCAAGCAGCGTATCGACCTGCGGCTTGTCGAGTTCGTTCATCACCTCGGCGATCTTCGCCGGGCCTGCCGAATTGCGCTCCGCTTCCATCTCGCCGATCATTTCCATGACGCGGTTTTCGATGATTGCGGCGGCCTTCGGGTTGACGTCCTTCATGTTGACGGCGCGCTTCAGGATGTCCGGGCGCTGTTCTTCCGACAGCTGCAGCAGCACCTTGGCACCGAAGCTCGAAGGCATCATCGACAGCACGTAAGCGATCGTCTGTGCATGTTCCTTGGCAAGCTGGACGGAAACGGCGACCGGGTCGCATTCCTGCAGGCGATCCCAGATGTTGGCTTCGTAAGACTGGAACGTGGCGCGTCGGCCGAGAAGGCCGTCGACTTCGTCCGGCGTCAGGCCTTCCTCGAGAATGCTCTCAATCGCCTTGGCGTTGTCCATGAGGCCAGCGCCCTCGGTGAAGAGGTCTTCGAACTCATTGACGAGGGCTTCGAGCTCATGCGGCGGAATGGCGCGTAGCGACTGCGCCGAGGCGATGATCGACTGCAGTTCGCTCTGGGTGAAGAACTTCAACAGCTTGCTGGCGACGCCCTTGCCCATCGCAAGCAGAACGGCCGCCGCCTTGTCCGTCTGGCTGAGCGGCCTTGATAGCGCCTGAGCCTCGAAACTTTCGAAATCCATCATGGATTCATCCTTCGCCCAATCATTGGGCCCTATGACTTCTTATTGCCCTTGATCTCGATGAGTTTGACGCCGAAGCGGGTATCGTCGCCTTCGAGAACGGTAATTTCGCCACGGCCGATCACGCGACCGTTGACCATGATCTCCACCGGCTCGCCGATGCGGCGATCCAGCGCGATCGTTGCGCCTTCGCTGAGGTTCATGAGGCCCGAGACCTGCATCCGGCTCGAGCCGAGCACGATCTGCACGTCGATCGGAATGTCCATGATCAGATCGAGATTGGCGTTCATGCCGCTGCCGGGCGGCGTATCGACGGCCGCATCAGCGCTGTCGAAGGACGTCGCGGCAAAATCCGTGCCGCCGAAATCGCTCGTCGCGGCCGCGCCGCCGAGATCGGCGCCGAAGTCGCTGGAGCCGAAATCGCCGCCGAATGCGTCGAGGCCGCCAGCGGCCGGTGCGCCAAAATCACTGCCGAAATCGGTGGTGCCAAGCGCTTCGCCGCCGAATTCGGAGCCGAAAGCATCAGGCGTGTCGGAATCCTGCTTCAGGACACCGCGCAGATCGTTAATCGCCTGGTCGAGTTCCATATCTCCGACAGCGACTTCGGCCTGTTCGTTGATGGGTGCTTTTTTGGGTGCCATGTGAGAACTATTCCAGTTGAAGCTTGCCTCAGGCATGCTGCGAGCGCGCGGCAGGCCGATTTAACTCATGATGTGGCGAAGGATGTCCTGTTCGGATCCGTGCGTATCCTTGACCCGAACCGTGTATTTCGATCCGGCGCGCCCGAATTCGCAGACATAGAGGTCGCGGCCATTGGCGTTGACGTCGACGCGAACGTCCTGGGCGTCGAGGAAGGGAATGACGTCGCCCGGTTGCAGACGGCTGATCGTGTCGAGCGTCAGGCTTTCGAGCCGGATACGTGCCTCGATCGTCACCGCCGAACGGCGAACCTGCTCCTCCAGCTGTTCCGTCCACTCGGCCTTCGCCTTGCGCTGCTGTCCGCTTCCCTTGGGGAAGACGATCGTCGTCTTCAGAAGCACGCTTTGCGGAACGATGATCGAGAAGGTGGAAAGCACGGGGCCGAAGCCGATCGTCATGTCGATCGCGCCGGCGTGAACGTCCTCGATCATCGGATCGGGCTTGGGGCGCGCGACGCTGTTGATCGGGCGTTCGACGATCGGCTCGAAGCTGCCAGGCGCATTGACGGCGGTCCTGAGCACGTCGGCGATCTTCTCGAACAGCGGCACGGCCACGTCGATTTCGATCTGGGAAAGAGCGCGCGGCTGCGGCTCCTCGATGCCGGCGGGCTCGGCGCCGAGCAGCGCCTCCACCAGAGCGATGATGATCGGGCTGTCGCAGCCGATCTGAAAGTCCGTGCACCAGTTGCGCAGCGAAACCTCGCTGATCAGCACGCCCGTGCCCATCGACGAGATCAAGTCGCGGCGCATCCCGGTCCGGTGGCCGGCATAGCCGATGGTGATGTCGAGACCCGTCTCCGCCCGGCACATGTCCGGCAGGAATTCGCCGAAGACCTGGCCGAGTTCGAGGGCCAGCCGGCCGATCACCCGGTCGTCGCCGAGCGCGCCGGTCATACGCGCGAGGAGCTTGCGGTCGAATGCGTGAACATTGGAGGTCATCAGATCAAGCCGCCTTGCTTTCGCCGCCGCCGCCGGGGTTCATCATTTCCTGCTCGACCGCGTCGATCGACGGACGCTCGTAGGCCGAAATGGTCTTGCGGCCATATTCGAGAGCGACCTGCGGAACCGAGCCGTTCATGTAGGCAAGTAGTGTCTGCTTGACGATGATGTAGAGCCGGTTCTGCTTCTCGCGCACCGATTTGACGTTGGCCACGAGCGGCGCGACGATCGAATAGGAGAGAAACACGCCGAGCAGTGTGCCGACGAGAGCGGCCGCGATCTTGGCGCCGAGAACTTCGGGCGCCTCGCTGATCGCGCCCATCGCCTTGATGACGCCGAGAACGGCCGCGACGATACCGATCGCCGGGAAGGCGTCGCCCATCGTGTTCAGCGCGTGGTAGCACTTCATCTTGTCGTGGGTGATGGTCTGGATTTCCTCGTCCATCAGCGCTTCGATCTCGTGCGAGCGGGCGTTTCCAATGATGATCAGACGCACGTAGTCGCAGATGAAGGCGGTCAGTTCCTTGTTCTTCAGAACCGTCGGCGCCGACTGGAAGATCGTGGATTCCTCGGGGTTGTCGATGTGGCTTTCGATCTCGTTGCGCGACTTGGTGCGCAGGTCGCGCATCAGCGAATAGAGAACGCCGAGCGTGTCGAGATACTCGCGCTCTTTCGGCACCTTGTGGCGAAAGGCTTCGCCAAGCGCCTTGCCGGTATCCTTCACCACCTTCATCGAGTTGGCCATGATGAAGCCGCCGACGCCGGCGCCGCCGATGATCAGCAGTTCGAACGGCTGGTTGAGGACTTCCATGTGGCCGCCCATCGCCAGATAGCCGCCGAGGATACAGCCGAACGTCACAAGAAGTCCGATGATGATGTTCATATTCGATACCTGTCGCGATCTTATTTTCCGCTAACGGGATACGGTTTCATCCTTGCGTGAGGCTGGCCGGTCCTGGCGACAGGGCCACCTGGCGGAACAGGTTCGCGCAAGGCTGTCCGGTCAGGATTTGTCAGAACAGGCTCAGGGCTGCCTGTCTCATTCCGGCAGGGGCGGAGCGATCGTGACCACGACCTATACGAGCTACAAGTTGATTACGGCCGACTTGACGAAGTCGCTGGCCCGTGTTGCCGAGCAGCCCGATGTGGCGCGCGAGACCGCGTACTATCTGTCGAAGATCGGCGACGTCAAAACGATCGACGACTTCTTTGCCGATACCCGCCTCTACAATTACGCGATGAAGGCGCACGGCCTCGAAGACATGGCCTATGCCAAGGCCTTCATGCGCAAGGTGCTGACGGAAGGCGTCGACAACGAAGATGCCTTCGCCAACAAGCTGACCGACAACCGCTACAAGCAGCTCGTCGAATCGCTGAATTTTGCAGCCCACGGCGCGGCCGCCACGTCTTTCGATCGTGCGCAGAAGGGCGTCGCAGAAAAATACACCCGCCAGACCCTGGAACAGGACGCAGGCGAAGAGAATGCCGGCGTCAGGCTTGCGCTCTATTTTTCCCGCATGGCGCCGACAATCAACAGCGGTTACGCCATCATCGCCGACGAGGCGATCGCCCAGGTGGTGCGCACGGCCCTGCAGCTGCCCAACGAATTCGCTGCGACCAATGTTGATCGCCAGGCCGAGACCTATGAACAGGCGCTCGATTTCAAGGACTTCCAGGACCCGACCAAGGTAGCCGAGTTTCTCGACCGGTTCACCGCGCTCTGGGAAACCAAAAATTCAACGGACGGTTATGATCCGCTCGCGGTCTTCGGCTCGTCGAGCGGCTACGGCATTTCTTCCGATCTTCTCCTGTCCATCAACAGCCTGAAACTCGGGGGAAACTGAGCGTGCAAACCGGTCTTTACGTCGCAATCTCGTCGCAGATGGCGCTTGAAAAGCGCCTCAACACACTTGCCGACAACATCGCGAACTCTAACACCGTCGGCTTCCGTGGAACCGAGGTGAAGTTCAACCAGATGCTCGGCGACACCAAGCCGGTGAAGGTTTCCTATGTCAGCAAGGGCGAGGAGTTCCTGAACACTAGCAACGGCTCGCTCTCGCGCACCGGTTCCTCGCTCGACTTTGCCATCAAGGGCGACGCCTGGTTCCAGATCGAGACGCCATCCGGTCAGGCGCTGACGCGCGACGGTCGTTTCACGCTGACGGACACCGGCGAACTCGTCACCATCCGCGGCTATCCGGTGCTCGACGCCGGCGGCGCGCCGATCCAGTTGAACGGCAATGGCGGTGAAATCACCGTCGGCGCCGATGGTGCGCTTCATCAGAACGGCGTCGCCGTCGCCTCGCTCGGCCTTTACGAGGCCGATTTCAGCCAGGGCTTCATCCGTCTCGACAACAGCGCCGTTCAACCGGCAGCGCAGGTCGAGCCGGTGGTCGACCGGTTCGATGTGGGCGTCATGCAGGGTTTCGTCGAGGAGTCCAACGTCAATGCCATCCAGGAAATGTCGCAGCTGATCATGGTCACCCGCGCCTTCGACCAAATCACCGCCCTCTTGCGTGACAGCGAAGGATCGCTCGAAGAAGCGGTCAAGACGCTTGGCGGCAGTCGTTAATCTGTGACGGACATCGGCATGCAAAGCGAAGGCCTGAAACCGAGCGCGGGATCGACATCTCTGGCGGCACTTGCCGGCCTGGTCGAGCGCTATGCCAAACCCGAATTCTCGATCGCACCCGGCGGTCACGTCCAGACGATCTCGCCCGGCCACTACACGGTGACCGGCCTGTCGCGGCATGTCCGGCTCGGCGATTTCGTCGCCCACAAGAGCGTCACCGGAACCCATCTCGGTGAGGTCGTTCGGGTCGAGCCGGAGCGGGTGGTCGTCTGCCCGATCGAGCCCGGCGACCCGATCGGCATCCACGACACGGTCATCCGCAAGGGCGCCTTCCGCGTCGCGCCGACCGACCAATGGTGCGGTCGTGCGATCAATGCGCTCGGCGAACCGATCGATGGTCTCGGTCCTCTGCAGCAGGGCGACGTGCGCCGCTCGATCACCAACACCGCGCCGCCGTCGATGACCCGCAAAAGGGTCGAGAAGGGCTTCCTGACCGGCGTGCGTGCGATCGACATCTTTTCTCCGCTCTGCCTTGGCCAGCGTCTCGGCATTTTCGCCGGCTCCGGCGTCGGCAAATCGACGCTGCTCTCCATGCTGGCGCGGGCCGATGCCTTCGACAAGGTGGTGATCGCGCTGGTCGGCGAACGCGGCCGTGAAGTGCGCGAATTCATCGAGGATACGCTGGGCGACAATCTGGCGAAGTCCGTCGCAGTCGTCGCGACCAGCGACGAGAGCCCGATGCTGCGCAAGATGGCGCCGCTGACCGCCGTCACCATCGCTGAGCATTATCGCGACAACGGCGACAACGTTCTGTTGATCGTCGACAGTGTCACCCGCTTCGCCCACGCGATCCGCGAGGTCGCAACCGCGTCCGGCGAGCCGCCGATCGCGCGCGGCTATCCGGCCTCGGTCTTCACCGAACTGCCGCGCCTGCTGGAGCGCGCCGGCCCGGGAACCGAAGGCGCCGGCACGATCACGGCGATCATCTCCATTCTCGTCGACGGCGACAATCACAACGATCCGGTCGCCGACTCGACTCGCGGCATCCTCGACGGCCACATCGTGCTCGAGCGCAGCCTTGCGGAGGAGGGGCGGTACCCGCCGATCAATCCGCTCGCCTCGATCTCGCGTCTCGCGCGCAAGGCCTGGACCCCCGACCAGGAAAAGCTGGTCTCGCGCCTGAAGGCGCTGATCCACCGCTTCGAAGAGACCCGCGACCTTCGCCTGATCGGTGGCTATCGCCCAGGTGGCGATCCGGATCTCGACATGGCGATCAAGCAGGTGCCGGTCATCTACGAGGTATTGACGCAGACCGCCGGTGAGCGCCCGGCGCAGGATGCCTTTTCCGATCTCGCCAACGCGCTGAAGGCGGCGGCGATGGGCAATCAGCCGGGTGCGAGAACGAGGTGATGACCATGACCGATTATGATGCGGACGAGATGGTTCACCAGCGCAAGCGAAGCCGCATGCCGATGACCGACAAGTTCCTGGCTGCGACCGGCGTGGCGCTTGCCGCGTTCGCGACCTTCTTTCCCTGGTATGCCTTCTTCCACCAGGACCAGTTCACCATGCCGCCTTTGTGGCAGGGTTCGACCCGCGAGCTGCCGGAGCGCGCCGCGCGCAACGTCGTCTCTGTCTCCCCGCTCGCCATGCCCGACGCGGACGGCGAGACCTTGGCCGCCATCGACCAGCTGACGACGGCGACGGTGCCGGGCATCGGCGCCGGTCCGGGACCGGAAGGGACAGCCGCGGAAGAGGGGCTGTCGCAGCCCTTTCCCGGCAAGTCCGGCTTCAAGCTGATGCATGTCGCCAACGGTCGCGCACTGATCGAGGATGCGAGCGGCATGTACATCGTGCGCGTCGGTTCGGTTCTGCCCGACAACACGCGTCTTGCCACGCTCGAGCAGCGGGATGGCCACTGGGTGATGATCACCTCCTCCGGCGAAATGTACCAGGCCAACTGACGCAGATCCGTATTCCTTTCCCGTGACCGCCGCGCCATCTCTGACGGATGACGCGGCTTTTCTGCCTTTTGCAGGTAATCTCCGGCGGCCGCGGTCCCGATCCCGCGGGCATCGCTTTCCGACGAAAGTCCCACGCAAGATTACCGGCCTAGGTTCGCATCAGCAAGCATGGAGCTTTTGATGCAACCGATTCAGCTTTTCGACCTCGCGTCCCGGCAGGCCCAGTGGCTGACCGTTCGTCAGAACGTGGTGGCCGGCAACATCGCCAATGCGAACACGCCGCACTACAAGGCCAAGGACGTCAAGCCGTTCGAAAGCGTTCTGCAGGACGCCGGCATCCAGATGGCGGCGACCAACAAGATGCATTTCACGGACGGCCTCGCAGCCTCTCAGGTGGCTGAAGTCGGCATGGTCGACGGCGTGCAGATCCAGCAATCGGGCAACAGCGTCGCGATCGAGCAGGAAATGATGAAGACCGGCGAAATCAAGCGCGACTACGAGCTCTCCGCGGGCCTCGTAAAGGCCTTTCACCGAATGATGCTAATGGCGGTACGGAAGTAAGAACCATGGATCCATTGACCTCGGCCCTCAAGGTATCGGCCTCCGGCCTGCAGGCGGAATCGACCCGCCTGCGCATCGTCTCCGAAAACATCGCCAACGCCCGCTCCACCGGCGATACGCCGGGCGCGGATCCCTATCGGCGCAAGACCATCAGCTTTGCCGCCGAAGTGGACCGCGCAAGCGGCGCCTCGCTGGTTGAGATCGAGCGCCAGGGCACGGACGATTCGGACTTCAACATCGAGTTCGATCCGGGCAATCCGGCCGCCAACGAAAAGGGCATGGTCAAGCTGCCGAACGTCAACATCCTGGTCGAGATGGCCGATATGCGCGAAGCCAACCGCGCCTATGAGGCGAACCTGCAGACCATCAAGCAGTCCCGCGACCTGATTTCCCAGACAATCGACCTGTTGAGAGCCTCGCAATAATGATCGATGCAGTTAAATCCCTCGGCGCGTTCTCGGTCACCAAAGAGACCGATGGCACCCACTCTACGTCATCCTCGTCGTCGATCTTCGGCATGCCGGCCGCCACCCAGGGCGTGCCGCAGGGGCAGAGCTTCGCTTCGGTTCTCGGCGACATGGCGACCGACGCCATCGGCGCGATGAAGAAGGCGGAAGGCATGTCACTCGACGGCATTCGCGGCCAGGCAAACACCCGTGAGGTGGTCGATGCGGTGATGAGCGCCGAACAGTCGCTGCAGACCGCGATCGCGATCCGCGACAAGGTGGTCACCGCCTACCTCGAAATTGCGCGCATGCAGATCTGAAGGAACGAGACATGAAGGCCCTTTCCATTGCCGCCACCGGCATGAACGCCCAGCAGCTGAACCTCGAAGTCATCGCGAACAACATCGCGAACATCAACACGACGGGTTACAAGCGCGCGCGTGCCGAGTTTTCCGATCTGCTGTACCAGACCGAACGCGCCCAGGGCGTGCCGAACCGCTCCAACCAGGCGATCGTTCCGGAAGGCGCGATCATCGGCCTCGGCGTGCAGACGGCAGCCGTGCGCAATCTTCACATCCAGGGCAGCATGGTCTCGACCGGCAACGAGTACGACCTGGCGCTGATCGGCCGCGGCTGGTTCCAGGTCGAAACGCCCGATGGCGAGACCGTTTATACCCGCGCCGGCGCCTTCAACAAGAATGCCCAAGGCCAGCTCGTGACGATCGACGGCTACACCGTTGTTCCGGGTATCACCGTTCCGCAGGACGCGACCGACATCGTCTTCACCAGCTCCGGCCAGGTGATGGTGCGCATCGGCAACAACCCGGCGATGCAGGAAATCGGCCAGCTGACGATCGCCAACTTCGTCAACGAGGCGGGCCTCGAGCCGCAGGGCGAAAACCTCTTCAAGCAGACGCCGGCCTCCGGCGACGCGATCGTCGGCACGCCGGCCGATCCGGGCTTCGCGCAGATCAAGCAGAAGTATCTCGAAGCGTCCAACGTCGATCCGGTCAAGGAAATCACCGACCTGATCTCGGCGCAGCGCGCCTACGAGATGAACTCCAAGATCATTCAGGCCGCCGACGAAATGGCGGCCACGGTGAGCAAGAACCTCAGGTAACGAAAGAGGGGGCAAACATGACGTTTCGCCGATCCGCAGACATCAAGGCTTCGAAGGCCGGCCGCGCCAGCGCGCGGCGGCTGGCGGCTGGCGCGCTCCTTGCCACCGCTTTCCTGTTGCCTTCGACAGGTTATGCGGAGCGGCTGACGGCGGTAATCCCCACGCAGACCATCTATCCGGGCGAAACCGTCGACGCGAGCCGCGTCGAAGTCGTCGACGTCACCAACCCCGATCTCGCCGACGGTTACATCAGAACCCTGGGCGAGATCGACGGCAAGGTCACCAAGCGCACGCTTCTTCCCGGCCGGGTGATCCTCGCGAGCGCGCTGCGCGAGCAGTACGCCGTCGAGCGCGGTTCGACCGTGCGCCTCGTCTTCAGCAATGGCGGCCTGACCATCAGCGCTGCCGGATCGCCGCTCCAGGACGCCGCCGTCGGCGAACTGATCCGGGCGCGCAACATCGATACCGGCGTCATCGTTTCCGGAACGGTGATGGCCGACGGCACTGTCCATGTGGTGGCGAAATGAAAATGCTTGCATGCAAATGGTTCCTGTCGCTGGCCGTCGCGTTTTCCATGGCGCTGACACCCGCCTTCGGCGCATCCCGGATCAAGGATGTCGCCTCGCTTCAGGCGGGCCGTGACAACCAGCTCATCGGATACGGCCTCGTCGTCGGCCTCCAGGGCACGGGAGACAGCCTGCGCTCGTCGCCGTTCACCGACCAGTCGATCCGCGCGATGCTGCAGAATCTCGGCATCTCCACCCAGGGCGGCGAGTCCCGGACGCGCAACGTCGCGGCCGTGCTGGTGACGGCGAACCTGCCACCGTTCGCCAGCCCCGGCAGCCGCGTCGACGTGACCGTCGGCTCGCTCGGCGACAGCACGTCGCTGCGCGGCGGCACACTGGTCATGACCTCGCTTTCAGGCGCCGACGGCCAGATCTATGCGGTCGCGCAAGGCTCCGTCGTCGTCACCGGCTTCAACGCACAGGGCGATGCCGCGACGCTCAACCAGGGTGTCACGACGTCTGGTCGCGTGCCGAACGGCGCCATCATCGAGCGCGAGCTGCCGTCGAAGTTCAAGGATGGCTTCAACCTTGTGCTGCAGCTGCGCAATCCTGATTTCTCGACGGCCGTTGGCATGGCCGCAGCGATCAACAAATATGCGGCCCAGCAATATGGCGGTCGCATTGCGGAAGCCCGCGATAGCCAGGCCGTTCTCGTCGAGAAGCCGAAGATGGCGGATCTGGCGCGGCTGATGGCCGACATCGAAAACATCGTCATCGAGACCGATGTGCCCGCGCGCGTCGTCATCAACGAACGCACCGGCACGATCGTCATCGGCCAGGATGTTCGGGTCAACGAGGTGGCCGTCAGTTACGGAACCTTGACCGTGGAAGTCAGCGAGACGCCGACGGTGGTGCAGCCGCTGCCCTTCTCGCGCGGACAGACGGCGATGGAACCGAACACGACCATCAACGCGCAGTCCGACGGCGGCACGGTGGCGATCCTCAACGGGTCGAGCCTTCGCTCGCTCGTCGCCGGCCTCAACAACATCGGCGTCAAGCCGGACGGCATCATCGCTATCCTGCAGAGTATCAAGACGGCCGGTGCCCTCCAGGCGGAGCTCGTGCTGCAATGACGGCAAACGACAATCATTCTTTCGGCCTGATGCCCAAGCTGCTGCTCGCCGCAGCGGCTGTCGCGTCCATGCTCTCGATGCCCGGCGCCTTCGCCCAGGACGTCACGGCGCCGCCGGCCAGCGACGCGACCCAGAACGAGATCCAGCAGTTCTGCACCAACATCGCCGATGCCGCGCGCGACCAGCGCTATGTGCTGCAGCGCAAGGATCTCGAAACGCTGCAGGCCAGCATCGACGAGCGTATCGCAACGCTGGAAAAGCGCCGCGACGAATACGAAGACTGGCTGAAGCGCCGCAACGATTTCCTGAAACAGGCGGAACTCAACCTCGTCGGCATCTACAAGACGATGAAGCCGGACGCAGCTGCCGGCAAGCTTGAGATGGTGAGGCCCGAAATTGCCGCCGCCATCGTCATGCAGCTGCCGGCGCGCCAGTCGTCGTTGATCCTGAGCGAAATGAGCGACGAGAAGGCGGCGGTTCTCACCAACATCATCTCGAGCGCCAGCGACCCGAACACCTCGAAGGAACCATCATGAAAACGCGTCTAACGGCTATACTGACCGGGGCCGCCCTCCTTGCGGGATGTCAGAACCAGGCGCTCAACGAAATCGGCCGCGCGCCTTCGATGAGCCCGATCGGCAGCGGCCTGCAATATTCGCAGACCCCGCAGCTGGCTATGTACCCGAAGCAGCCACGCCAGATGACGAACGGCTATTCGTTGTGGAACGACCAGCAGGCAGCCCTCTTCAAGGACGCGCGCGCGATCAATGTCGGCGACATCCTGACGGTCGACATCAAGATCAACGAAGGCGCCACCTTCGACAACAAGACCGACCGCAGCCGCAAGAATGCGAGCGGCTTCAACATCGGCGCCAACGGCAAGTCGCAGACGAGCGATTTCGATTGGTCGGGCGAACTGAAATACGGCTCGAACACCAAGACCGAAGGCGATGGCAAGACCGAGCGCTCGGAAAAGCTGCGCCTGCTCGTTGCGGCCGTCGTGACCGGCGTGCTCGAAAACGGCAACCTGTTGATCAGCGGTTCGCAGGAAGTGCGCGTCAACCATGAACTGCGCATCCTGAACGTCGCCGGCATCGTCCGGCCGCGGGACGTCGATGCCGACAACGTTATTTCCTACGACCGCATCGCCGAGGCACGCATCTCCTACGGTGGCCGTGGCCGCCTGACTGAAGTGCAGCAGCCGCCCTACGGCCAGCAGTTAATGGATCTATTTTCGCCGATCTGATCGGCAGGGAACGGCAAGATGGAAGAACTCGATTCCAACGCTCCGAAGCCGCCGTCGAAGGTGCTGACCATTGCGGCCATCGCCGTGCTGACGCTGGTTGCCGGTGGTGGCGGCTGGCTGGTCGGCGGCCTGCTCGCGCCACCGCCCCCAAAGGAGCAGGTGGAAGCAGCCAAGGAGCCGGCCGCCAATGCGACCGGCGAAGAGGGGTTGCCGAAGGTCGCGATCGAAGCGAACGGCGTTGTCCAGCTCGACCCGATCACCACGAACCTTGCCTATCCCTCGGAAAACTGGATCCGCTTGGAAGTGGCGCTGCAGTTCGACGGCGTGCCCGACCCGAAACTGGCCGAGCAGATCCACCAGGATATCGCCGCCTACCTGAAAACCGTCTCCCTGCAGCAGATCCAGGGACCGCGCGGCTTTCAATATCTCCGGGATGACATCCAGGAGCGGGTTGACCTCCGCTCCGATGGGCGCGTAACCAATGTGATGTTCAGAACCTTCGTCATCCAATGATTCGATAAATGGTCCGGCTAGTCGCCTTTATAGTTGCCATGATGGCGATGTCCGGTATTGCCGGCGCCCAGAGCTTCCCCTCTGATATCCTGAATACGCCTGTCGACGGCTCTGCCGCTTCGTGGATCATCCGCACTTTCGGTCTTCTGACCGTGTTGTCGGTGGCCCCCGGCATCCTGATCATGGTCACCAGCTTTCCGCGCTTCGTGATCGCCTTTGCGATCCTGCGCACCGGCATGGGCCTGGCAACGACGCCGTCCAACATGATCATGGTTTCGCTGGCGCTGTTCATGACCTTCTATGTCATGGGGCCGACCTTCGATCGCGCCTGGCGGGACGGCATCGACCCGCTGATGAAGAACCAGATCACCGAGACGGAGGCGATCCCCCGGATCACCGAGCCGTTCCGCGACTTCATGCTCGCCAATACGCGCGACAAGGACCTGCAGCTCTTCATCGACATCGCCAAGGAAAAGGGCCAGACGGTCGTCGTCGACGATAAAGTCGACCTGCGCGCCGTCGTGCCGGCCTTCATGATCTCGGAAATTCGCCGCGGCTTCGAAATCGGCTTCCTGATCATGCTGCCGTTCCTGGTGATCGACCTGATCGTCGCCACCATCACCATGGCCATGGGCATGATGATGCTGCCGCCGACGGCGATCTCGCTGCCGTTCAAGATTCTCTTCTTCGTCTTGATCGACGGCTGGAACCTGCTCGTCGGCAGCCTGGTGCGCTCCTTCAGTTGAGCCTGCCGCGCAAACCAGCGCGGCGCGGCAACGATAGATCAAAAGTTCAAAGAGGAAAGGCGTGCCCGACAGACCGCGATGGGCTCACCTTTGACGCATGGCGCTCCGGATCATTCGCGTCATCGGGCGTCGCGATCTTCGAAACGGGACAACAAAAAAGGCAGCGCCGCGGCGCTGCCTTTTGTCTTTTTAGGAATTGTCGCCGTTCAGCGTTCGAACGACCCGCTGCGCGGCGGCAACGCCGGAACGTCGATGTGATCGGGCGCAAGTCCGCGCTTGGCGCGATCGGCCATCATTTCGTAGCCCGTTTCCAGGTGCTGGCAGAAACGTTCCGCGTCGAACAGCGGCATCCGGAACCGGTTCTCGTCCAGCCTCTTCCGATAGTCGGCGATCTTCTCACGGTTGTTGTAGAGCGCGACAGCTTCCTTGACGTAGTCCTCCGGTCCGGCGGCCACGAGCTCCGGCACGCCGATGGCGTTCAGCAGGCTCTCGCTCACGCGCGAAGCGAAGTTCGTGCCTTTGAACGTGAGCACCGGAAGCCCGGTCCAAAGCTGTTCCGACGTTGTCGTATGGCCGTTATAGGGATAGGTGTCGAGACCGATATCGGCGAGCGGAATGCGGTTGATATGGTGCTGGTACGTCAGTTTGGGGCAGACGACGATGCGTTTCGTGTCGATGCCGGCGCTCTTGAACTTGGCGAGCAGGTTTGCCCGAGCATCCGCGCGTTCGCACAAGATCCACATCATGCTGTTAGGGGTCTGCTTGAGGATGTCGATCCAGAGGTTCACCGTCTGGAGCGAAATCTTTCGGTTGGCATTGAAGGACGCAAAGACGAACGCGTCTTGCGGCAGCCCGACCTGCGATCGGCAGACTGGCTGCGGCCGCGGCCGCTCATAAGGGTCGTTCGGCTGGTAGCTTTCCGGCAGTCGGCAGTATTTTTCGTAGTAGAACGCCTTGCTGGACTCGGGCAGGACATAGGGGTCGCCGATGATGTAGTCGAGATCGACGTTGACGGTCGTGCCCGGAAAGCCGAGCCACCCGACCTGAACCGGCGCTGCGGCCTGATTGAAAATCGGGCTGCGGCTTTCCAGCGTATGCCCCTTCAAGTCGACGAGTATATCGATGTTTTCCTGGCGGATGACCTCCGCCACCTGCTGGTCGGGCAGATCGCCAATCTCGATGATCCGCCCCCATTTTTCCCGCGCTCCCATGTCGCGCGCAGTGTGCATGGCTTTCGTGTGGCAGAAGAGCGTCACGTCGAAGCGGGACTTGTCGTGGGCCATTAGCACCGATTTCAGAAGCTTCATCGTGGCGTGATCGTCCCAGAAGTCGGCTGAGACGTAGCCAATCCTGATGCGGTCGCCCCAGCGATGAGGAGCACTGCGGCGCACATTGGTGAGTTCGGGTGGGAACGCGTTGTGCATCGCACCGGCGATCTGATTGAGGCGTTCGTCGCCACACCAGGTCGCATGATAGTAGGGTGCCTCGGATGCGAGGATTTCAGTCTGCCCCGTCTTCAACGCGTTCTGGATGTCGCGTTCGTGCTTCTCTACCTCGGCATAGTCGTTGGCCTCACGGGCATAGACGAGATGGGCCGACCGCAACGTGGCATTCTTCGGGTTGTTGCGGAAGAGGTTGGCCAGCGCGTCACGATCTTGCAGGTCGTTGATCTCGGCGGTCAACAGTTTGAACGCAAGCGCATTGTGCAGGCGGTTGGTGCTCAAGGTCAGCGGAGCCTTGAACAGGCCAAGGATCTGCTTCTCGCCGCGCTTCAGGAAGATCGAAGAAATGATGAAGGCAATTTCGGGATCGGTCTTGGCCTTCTCCAGCAGCGGCAGTCCGATGCTCAGCGCCTCGTCCTCCTGTCCGTTTGCGAAGTAGAGCTTCATGGCGTCGGTGAGGTAATCCTCCGCCCGCGAGCCGCCGGCTTCACCGGCGAGCTGGTAGGCGCGGGCCGCCTCAGCCTTGAAGCCGAGTTTCACAAGCACCTTCGCCAGAAGCACATAGGTCTTGGTGTCGCGGTTGATCTCCATCAGCACATTCAGCTGGTTGAGCGCGTCCGTGTACCGCCCCTTCTGGTATTGCCGGGAGGCGGTCGAAAAGATGGCTTGGGCGTTCACTAAGAGCTCCGTCGAAGAGGCGCGGCGACCGGCGCCGGCTTGCTAGTCCTTGTTCGAAGCCGAGTTTACTTGGCGGAGCTTGCCTCAGACAGGAGCGCAGGACCGACACATCTAGGCCGCCAGTGGCGGGTCTGTGTCCCCTGCATCGGGGACGCCATTAAAGTCTTGTTAAGTATAAATTATCTCGACCAAAGTTGCCTTGGGCATTTAATCAATTCGCAAGCTTTGCACGCGATAGTCCCTTTCACATGACGGGTTTGGTTTCTTCCGAGATAGTTGGAACCGAGTGGCATGAAGCCGATCCGCCATCACCGGGAAGTCCGGTATGTCCCCTAAATCGTCTAAAGTAATCAAGGGACACTCTAATGACGAGCATCATCACCAATTCTTCCGCCATGGGCGCACTCGCCACCCTGCGTTCGATCAACTCCTCGATGGAAACCACCCAGGAGCGCATTTCGTCGGGCCTGCGCGTCGGTTCCGCGGCTGACAACGCTGCTTACTGGTCGATCGCGACCACCATGCGTTCGGACAACAAGGCCCTCTCGGCCGTTCAGGACGCCCTCGGCCTCGGCGCTGCCAAGACCGACGTTGCCTACACGGCCATGGAAAGCTCCAAGGACGTCGTCGACGAAATCAAGAAGAAGCTGGTTGCCGCCAGCGAGCCGGGCGTTGACAAGAGCAAGATCCAGAAGGAAGTCAAGGAGCTGCAGAACCAGTTGGTGAGCATCGCCAAGTCGGCCTCCTTCTCCGGCGAAAACTGGGTCTACACCGACGCCAATAACGCTGCCGGCACCAAGTCGGTCGTCGGTTCGTTCAACCGCGACGCCAAGGGCAATGTCAGCCTGACGACGTTGCAGTTCGACACCAACAAGAGCTCGCTCATCGAAGTCGACACGGCTGGCAACAACGTCACCAACGGCACGGGCCTGCTCTCCAGCAACATCTCCTACACCGACACCAGCGGCGGCGGCACCGGCTCGACCGTATCGCTCTCCTTCAGCGTTCTGTCGCTCGACATCACCAACATGACGACCGGCGCTCTGTCGCAGGCTCTGTCGGGTGTTGACTCGATCCTGACGCAGATGACCGACGCTGCCGCTGACCTCGGTGCGCTTAACAGCCGCGTCGAACTGCAGAAGGGCTTCGTCGATAACCTCTCGGACTCGATCGAGAAGGGCGTTGGCCGCCTCGTAGACGCCGACATGAACGAGGAATCGACCCGCCTGAAGGCTCTGCAGACGCAGCAGCAGCTCGGCATCCAGGCACTGTCGATCGCGAACTCGAACTCGCAGAACGTTCTGTCGCTGTTCCGTTAATCGACGGGCTGAAGGGGGCGGGCCACGGCCCGCACCCGAAGCAAGATACGAAACCGCGCCTCGCAAGAGGCGCGGTTTTTCTTTGTCGCCAATGCACTGATAAAACTTCGAAAAGTTTCTCCGGGTTTTAGGGTTCGTTAACCACGATGGTGTTTGTTGTAACCATCGAAACGACGGGTTGACCCGAACAGATTAGAGCGTCAGCAGGCATGAGGCTGACCGTCGTTTCCCGGTAATCCCGGAATGTCCCTTTCCATTTCATCTTTGCCAACAAGGGGCACTCAGCCAATGACGAGCATCATCACCAATTCTTCCGCCATGGGCGCACTCGCCACCCTGCGTTCGATCAACTCCTCGATGGAAACCACCCAGGAGCGCATTTCGTCGGGCCTGCGCGTCGGTTCCGCGGCTGACAACGCTGCTTACTGGTCGATCGCGACCACCATGCGTTCGGACAACAAGGCCCTCTCGGCCGTTCAGGACGCCCTCGGCCTCGGCGCTGCCAAGACCGACGTTGCCTACACGGCCATGGAAAGCTCCAAGGACGTCGTCGACGAAATCAAGAAGAAGCTGGTTGCCGCCAGCGAGCCGGGCGTTGACAAGAGCAAGATCCAGAAGGAAATCAAGGAGCTGCAGAACCAGCTTCTGAGCATTGCCAAGTCGGCTTCCTTCTCGGGCGAAAACTGGGTCTACACCGACGCCAATAACGCTGCCGGCACCAAGTCGGTCGTCGGTTCGTTCAACCGCGACGCCAAGGGCAATGTCAGCCTGACGACGTTGCAGTTCGACACCAACAAGAGCTCGCTCATCGAAGTCGACACGGCTGGCAACAACGTCACCAACGGCACGGGCCTGCTCTCCAGCAACATCTCCTACACCGACACCAGCGGCGGCGGCACCGGCTCGACCGTATCGCTCTCCTTCAGCGTTCTGTCGCTCGACATCACCAACATGACGACCGGCGCTCTGTCGCAGGCTCTGTCGGGTGTTGACTCGATCCTGACGCAGATGACCGACGCTGCCGCTGACCTCGGTGCGCTTAACAGCCGCGTCGAACTGCAGAAGGGCTTCGTCGATAACCTCTCGGACTCGATCGAGAAGGGCGTTGGCCGCCTCGTAGACGCCGACATGAACGAGGAATCGACCCGCCTGAAGGCTCTGCAGACGCAGCAGCAGCTCGGCATCCAGGCGCTCACGATCGCCAACTCGAACTCGCAGAACATCCTGTCGCTGTTCCGTTAATCGATCGGCCGAACATGACGGGCGATCTTCGCCCGTCACTTCGAAAAGAAGCCGCACATCCCCCGTGGATCGTGCGGCTTTTTCCTTTTGCGCTCCGGTATTCCATGGCCACCAGGCGTCGCCGGCGTCCGTTCCAAGCGAACCGCGCCCACCTTAACGTTTCGTCCATCTTCCCTTATTTTTGTTCACCTTTGTTACTGACTTCCTAACGGTGTTAACCGTTTGTTAACTATGAGATCGTTACATATTCGTTAAGAGCGAAGGGTCGCCTCCAGGGCAAAACAGGGGCGATTCGCATGATGCCAGTCCCATCGCTGCCGGTAGCACTCCGGAATGTCCTTATGAATTCAATCGGGACAGGTGACCAATGACCAGCATCATGACCAACACCGCCGCCATGGCGGCTCTCCAGACTTTGCGTTCGATCAACTCCGACATGGCCGAAGTCCAGGACCGCATCTCCTCGGGCTATCGCGTGCAGACAGCCGCGGACAACGCCGCCTATTGGTCGATCGCAACCACCATGCGCTCCGACAACGCGGCGCTCTCCACCGTTCAGGACGCCCTCGGCCTCGGCGCCGCCAAGATCGACACGGCCTATGCGGCGATGAATTCCTCGATCGAGGTCGTCAGCGCGATCAAGAGCAAGCTCGTCGCGGCGAGCGAGCCGGGCGTCGACAAGCTGAAGATCGACAAGGAAATCTCCGAGCTTAAGAACCAGCTCATCTCGGCCGCACAGTCTGCATCGTTCTCCAGTGAAAACTGGCTCTACAACGCCGCGACGGCCCCCGTCGGCACCAAGTCGGTTGTCGCCTCGTTCAACCGTGACGCCAACGGCAACGTGTCGGTCACCACGCTCGACTTCGACACCTCGCAGTCAATGCTGATCGACAAGCAGAATGCGAGCCGCGGCATCCTGACCCGGAACTACGACGCCTCCCAGCTCACCTCTCCTCCCGGCACGGCGGGCGCACGCCTGTACCACCTGATCGGCGCGCCGGCGACGACGCCGATCGGCACGACGGCGGAAATCAAGCTGACCGCATCGACGACGCCTGCCGAAATGTCCGACATGATCAGCGTCGTCGAACGTATCCTCAACCAGTTGACGGATGCCGGCTCCACGCTCGGCGCCATCACCAAGCGCATCGAGCTGCAGGAGGGCTTCATCGCCAACCTGATGGATACGATCGACAAGGGCGTCGGTCGTCTGGTCGATGCCGACATGAACGAGGAATCGACGCGGCTGAAGGCGCTGCAGACGCAGCAGCAACTGGGCATCCAGGCGCTCTCGATCGCCAACACCAATTCCGAAAACATCCTGCGCCTCTTCCAGCAGTAAGGCGCGAAGGCGGACAGCGGCTGCAAACGGCCGCCGATCTGCCAAACTGAGCCCATCGCCCCGATGTGGGTGACGGCACTTTGAGTTCTGCCACGTCGTCGGTCACGGCACCCGGTAGAAACTGTTGGACCGCGCTAATTGCCCTGGCGCGGTCCAACACATTCATTTTCGCACAAGTTTGACCGAATAGCCTTCCCTCGCAGTCCTGTCGGATGACTGCCGGCCAAAATGACCTTTGCGCCGTCGCCTGCATCGGATCGTTCCGGGACCAACCGACCCCGGATCGCGCCGATGTACGTCAAGAATGCTGGGTTCGCCGTATCCGACGGTCGGGCCCGAGGGAGACATGTCAGCAGTGCCAGGAGCAATGGAAGTCCGCGCCAGGGAGCGCCGCCTCTCAAGCAGATGGGGATCGCCGCATTGCCGCAGGTCCGCTGCAGGGGGCCGGCCATGAGTGCAATGCTCTCCCGCTATCTCAAGGACTTCAGCGCGCCGAAAGTCGAGCTGTCGCTGATGCCGCCGAAATATTTCCCTGATCTGGATGCCGACTATGCCGATGGCGAGCGCCTCGGCTCGAGACCCGCCATGCCGGAAATCGATATCGATGCGGAGCGCCGGAGAGCCTTTGCCGAAGGGCGGGCCGAGGCGACCGCGGAACTCGTGTTTGAACACGAAAAGCAGATTGCCGAACTCCAGGCGGCGCACGCGGCCGAACTCGAGGCGCTGACGCGGCGCTTCGAGGAGGAAACCGCGAACCGTCTGGCGCAGCGCATCGACGAAATGACCGAAGGGCTTGCCGTCGCACTCGGCGATCAGGCCGCTCGCGTGCTTGCACCGGTCATGGGCGATGCCCTCATGCAGCGCGCCGTTGCCGATATGGCGCAGATGCTGCGCCAGGGCCTTGTGGCCGGCGAAGGCAGCACCATCGTCGTCAAGGGCCCGGCGTCTCTCTTCGAGGCGCTGAAGCGCCAGCTCGGAGAAGACTTGCCGTCCTTGCGGCACGTCGAATCCGACGATGTCGATCTCGCCGTCGAGATGGATGGCACCATCCTCGTGACGCGCATGGCCGCCTGGGCCGATACAGTTCGGAAAGTTCTCGCATGAGCGACGAAAACCACCACAACGGCAAGCACGAGATCATCATCGTCAAGCGCCACAGCGGCAGCCATGACGGCCACCATGGCGGCTCCTGGAAGATCGCCTATGCCGACTTCATGACCGCAATGATGGCCTTCTTTCTCGTAATGTGGCTGATCAATGCCGCCAACGAAGAGACGAAGGCGGCGATCGCTTCCTATTTCAACCCGGTGCAATTGACCGACCAGAAGCCGGCCGAACGTGGCTTGAAGGACCCGGCCAAGGATGCGCAGGGCGAAGAAACGCAGCAGCGTTCGAAGGTCGATGGCGAGCAGGACAAGTCCGGTGGCTCGGCCAAGACCGGCGATCAGCTGACGGCGACGTCGGGCGAAGAGACGAAGTATTCCGACGCGGATTTCTTCGAAAACCCCTATTCGGTGCTTTCCGAAATCGCGCGCGAGGTCGGCCAGCAGGCCAACATCAGCGTCAAGGGTGAGGGCGGTGCGGCCCAGTCCGGCCCGGCCACCGGCGCCGATGGCGGCGAGGCCTATCGTGACCCGTTCGACCCGGACTTCTGGACCAAGCAGGTTGAAGTCAAGGACGCCGGCAACACGGCCGAAACCGTCGCTGCCCTTGCCGACAAGTCGACGGAGCCCGCAGGTGCGACGCCGACTGTCAAGAAGTCCGAGGCGGACGCGTCGGAACAGACGCCCGACGCGGCCGACAAACAGGCCGGTGACGGCAAGGACACGAACACGGGCGCTGGCAAGGACACGGCGGATGCCGCGGCCGGTGAAAAGCCGAAGGCCGAAACTGCCGAGGCCGACGCCAAGGCGCAGGCGGCCGAACTCCAGGCCGAGCTGAAGAAGCAGCTTGCCGGCGAGGCGGGCCAGCTGGCTGAGGGACTTGTCGTGACGCCCGCTGAAGGCGGCCTGATGGTGACGATCAGCGAGCGCACCGACGCGCAGATGTTTTCCATCGGTTCGGCCGTGCCGCAAAAGGAGCTGGTGCTGGCGATGGAAAAGATCGGCCATCTGCTGGCCGAGCGTCCAGGTGCCGTTGCGATCCGAGGCCATACCGACGGCCGCCCCTTCAAGGATGGCACCTATGACAACTGGCGGCTGTCTGCCGCCCGCGCCCAGAGCGCCTATTACATGCTCGTCCGTGGCGGCCTGAAGGAAGATCGCGTCAGCCAGATCAGCGGCTTCGCCGACCGGCGGCTGCAGATCCCCGGTGATCCCTACGCCCCGGGCAACCGGCGCATCGAGATCCTCCTGCAATCGGCTCCGGGTTAAGCGCCATGCTGAGACGCCTGCGAACCGCTCTGATGGCCTGCTGCGTGCTGGCGACCCCGTTTGCAACAGCGGCTGCCAGGGCGAACGATATCGAGGAGCTCGCACCCTTCAAGATGATCCGGTCGCTGCAATATGTGCAGGACTCGGTCGTCCTTGGCGACCATTCGGCGATCGAAATGCAGCGTTTCATGCTGGGCGCGATCGACAAGCGCCTGCGTGCGGCCGACGCGACTGTCTTCCGTGATCCGCGCAACGTCGATGCGGCGCTGGTCTATGCGATGAGCGGCGGCAATCCGGAGACGTTGAAGTACCTAGCGGATCACGACGTGGCGGGGAACTTCGATTCCCGCGTCACCGATGCTCTGACGCAATATCTGAACGGCAAGGGCGGCCTGATCGTCGAGAACCTGTCCAAGGCCGCGCCTGAATACCGCAGCGCCCGCATCGGCCCCTATCTCTACCTCATCCTCGGCAATGCGACGTCGCAGCAGGATCCGGTGGGCGCGATGAAGTACTACGATTGGGCCCGTCTCGCGGCCCCGGGTACGATCATCGAAGAGGCTGCCCTGCGCCGCTCGGTCTTCCTCGCGGTTCAGGCCGGCGACGCGGACAAGGGCTTCCGCTACGCGCTGGCCTATGCCCGCCGCTACCTGACGTCTCCCTATGCCAGTCAGTTCGCGGATGTCTTCGTCGAACTAGCCGTCGCCCATTTCGATGGCGAAGCGCAGGGGCGGATCTCGGAGATCCTCGGCTTCATGGACGCGCCGCGCCAACGCGAAGTCTTCCTTCGCGTCGCTCGCCGCGCGGCGATCGCCGGCAAGCAGGAGCTTGCGAAGCTCGCCTCTGAGCGCGCCGAGGCGCTCGGCGCCGACGGTGCGGCGCAGCCGAAGCTGCTCGCCAGCTTCTATGCCGGATTGGCTTCGGTGCCCTCCAACGACGTCTTCGCCGCGACGGCGAGCCTGGCTGCGATTTCAGACGCGGAGCTTTCGCCGCGCGACCGCGCCCTGCGCGACGCTGCAAAGGCGGTTGCGGACGCCGTCGTTCGGCCACCTGCCGGTGAAAGCCTCACGCAAGTGTTTGCGTCTAAACCCGATAGACCGGTCGAAGCGAGTGCGTCGGCCGCAAGCGAGGAAACTGGCAGCGGTATGAGCCCCTTTGGTAGCGCGCAGACCCCGGCGGTAGCGCCGACGACCGTGGCTGCATCCGGCGCTGACGAGGTTGCGGACCCGGAGCACGATGGCTTCGTGGCGAAAGGACGATCGAAGATCGAAGAGATCGACGCTCTCCTCAAGGGAGATGACAAATGAGGGCTGAGGACACTCTGCGCATGCCTCCGGCGCCTGTCGGCACGGGAAACGGACGAACGGGCGGCAAGGAACAGGCCGGTGGTGCATCGGCCGGCGCGTTTGAAGATGCCGTGGCCAGTGCCGGGCGACAGAAAAACAACGACCAGCCGGGTTCAGGCAAGGGTGGCAACGACGCCGCTGCGGGCAGCGACGCGGAGGCGGGAGCCTTGATCGACAAGGACAATATTGCCAAGGCCGCAGGCAGGGCCGCGTCACGCAGCATCAGCCTCGGTCGCAACGAACAGTTCGACGAGCACGCGCTGCGCGACCATTTCCAGATGGCCGAGCGCGGCGTCGGCGGCAAACGTGCCGTCGACAAGGCCGATCCGGCCAAGACGGCTGCCGTGTCCGACGATCTGGCGCAAGTGGCGGCCGATGACGAACTCGCCGAGCGGATCGCTGCGCTGACGAAGGGCACTGGCAAGGCGCCGGCAGATCGCACCGCGGTCGATACCGACGCCAACGCTCGCGGCGAGGGCGCAGAAGCCAAGCAGACAAAGACGGCGATGGACGATCTGCTGACGCTGCTCGGCGGCGCCCAGACGGCACAGCCTCAGGGACAGACGGCGGCCGCGCGTCAGGCAGCGGACAGCCAGATTGAAGCTGCAGTGCCGGTTGCCGGTGGCAGCGAGCATAGCGCGAAAGCCGAGGCACAGGCAGGCGAGAGCGATCCCGATCGGCTCTTCCGTTTCGCCCGGGCCGACGGCAAGGGACAGGCCGTTTCCATGAGCCTTTCGAAGGACGGTGACGCGGCGTTCGACGCCGCCCGTTCGCAAGGCTCCGCCAAGGTCGAAAACGTCACCGTGCTCGAGGCACGGCGTTATCTCGGCATCTCGATGAGCCCGAACACCAGCGCCGTGGCGGACGCCATTGCTGGAGAGGCCACCAGTTCCCTGCAGCCAAGTGCTGCACTCGCTCAGCCGGGTGCGTGGACGCAGGCCGGAAAGACGCTCAACACCCTGAAGATCCAGCTTCACCCGATCGAGCTTGGCCTCGTCACGGCCACGCTGCGCCTGAAGGACGACGAACTGCAGGTCGAACTCAAGGTCGAGACCGGCGACGCCTTCCGGCAGCTGCGCGACGACCAGAACGATCTGGTCAAGGCGTTGCGCGCTCAGGGCTTTGCGGTCGACCAGGTGAACATCGTGTTCAACTCCAGTGGCGACACGTCGTCGGGCGGCGGCTCGCAAGCCCAGCCCCAGGCACAAGCCGGGCAACAAGGCCGAGATCGCGCCGATGGCAACGGCCAGGGACGACAGCAGCGACAGGACGACAGCCAGTCTTCGGCGGCGGAAAGGTGGGTTGGCAATGGCGGGACGGAAGATGCGGCTGCCGGCACTGAGCGCTCTCGTACTGGTCACGTCTACATGTAGTGCTTTTGCGAGCGCAGACGCCGGCGTCTGCGAGCGCGAGATCATCAGCGCGGCGGCGAAGTACGATATCCCGGCCGGGATCCTCTATTCGGTCGGGCTGACCGAAACCGGCCGCAAGGGATCGCTTCAACCCTACGCGATGAACATCGAGGGCAAGGCCTATTTCGGCAGCAGCGAACAGGACGTTCTGACCCAGTTCGGCAACGCGCGGGCGCAGGGCGCCAAGCTCATCGATCTCGGCTGCATGCAGATCAACTATTACTTCCATGGCGAGCATTTCAGCTCGCCGCAGGAGATGCTTGACCCGCAGAAGAATGTCGAATATGCCGCACGCTTCCTGGCCAATCTCCATGCGAGGCACGAGACCTGGACGATGGCCGTCGCGCGCTATCACGCGGGCCCGAACAACGACCCGGCGCAGAAGAAATATGTCTGCCGGGTGATCGCGAATCTCGTCGCGACCGGCTACGGCAAGTGGACGCCGAACGCCACGCAGTTTTGCCAATAAGCAACCAAAAATTGTATTAGCATCCGGTTTGCCGCATTGTGGCGACAATGCGCGGACAATGTGACCGCAAGCGATTTGTCGTAGTCCGTTAACTTTTCCACATTATTTTAGTGTCGCTTCGGAGTGGGTGCCACTAAATGTAGATCAAATCGGCGAAACATGGTTAATCAATTATTAATTCCACCCAGTAACTTCCTCTAGTTGTTCATGAATCCCTCGATTCGTACCTCTCAATCAGTGCGGAGCCATACTGATTCGGAGGCGGGCGAATGATCGTAGTGGTTGATGAAAGAGAGCTGGTGAAGGACGGGTATGCGTCCCTCTTCGGACGTGAAGGTATTCCCTCGACGGGATTCGATCCCAAGGAATTTGGAGAGTGGGTAAATGCGGCTGCCGATTCGGATATCGATGCCGTGGAAGCCTTCCTGATCGGTCAGGGCGATACCACCTTCACGCTGCCGCGGGCCATCCGCGATCGCTCGATGGCGCCGGTCATCGCGATGAGCGACACACCGTCCCTCGAAAATACGCTTGCACTCTTTGATTGCGGTGTTGACGACGTCGTGCGCAAGCCGATTCACCCCCGCGAAATCCTCGCCCGGGTCGCTGCGATCCGCCGGCGCCTGAAGGCGATCGCGAACTTTACCGACATCGGTCCGATCCGCGTTTTTGCCGACGGCCGTGATCCGGAAATCAACGGCGATGTCTTCGCCCTGCCGCGCCGCGAGCGCCGCATTCTCGAATATTTGGTCGCAAACCGCGGCCGTCGCGTCTCCAAGTCGCAGATCTTCAACGCGATCTACGGGATCTTCGACGAGGACGTCGAGGAAAACGTCGTCGAAAGCCACATCAGCAAGCTGCGCAAGAAACTGCGCAAGAAACTCGGTTTCGACCCGATCGATTCGAAGCGTTTCCTTGGCTACTGCATCGATTGGAACTGAGCGCCACGCCGATGGGCGGGCGCTGAACCAAGACAGGTTCACGCAAGGCCCGCTTCCTAGTGTCGCCGTAACAAGGAAATGAGGATCCGATATGAGTCTCTATGGCAGCATGAGAACGGGTGTGTCCGGTATGAACGCCCAGTCGAACCGTCTGGGCACCGTCGCCGAAAACATCGCGAATTCGAACACGACGGGCTACAAGCGCGCCTCCACTGAGTTTTCGTCGATGATCCTGCCTTCGGGCGGCGGCAACTACAATTCCGGCGGCGTCGAGACGCAGGTGCGCTACAGCATTTCCCAGCAGGGCGGCTCGAGCTACACCACGTCGGCAAGCGATCTGATGATCAACGGCGGCGGCTTCTTCATCGTATCGGGCAATGGCGGCCAGAACTTCCTGACGCGCGCCGGCTCCTTCGTGCCCGACAAGAACGGTAACCTCGTCAACACCGCCGGCTACACGCTGATGGGCTACGAGTACAAGCAGGGCGTCGACCCGACGGTTGTCGTCAACGGCTTCGACGGCCTGGTACCGGTCAAGCTCGCGGATGACGGCGTGGTGGCCAACGGCTCCAGCAAGGGCGCGATGGGGGCAACCCTTCCGGGCAACGCGGCGACCGGCGACCAATACAAAACGTCGCTTTCCGTCTACGACAGCCAGGGCAACTCTCGCCTGCTCGATTTCACCTACACGAAGCAGGCCGGTAACGGCGCGTGGGAGTTGAAGATCGTCGACCGCACGTCCGGCACCGCCCTTGCCACGCAGGCGTTGCAGTTCGATGCCGCCGGCAAGCTCAACCCGGCGAACCCGGCACCGCTGACGACGCTTCCGCTAGGCCCCTTCACCGGCAGCAACGCCTCGCTCGCCTCCCTGAGCATCGACTTCTCCAAGACGACCCAGGTTGGCGACAAATTCGAAGGCGATGGCGGCACCATCGACGGCAACAAACCAAGCAAGATGTCGGGTTTCGAGATCGATAAGGAAGGCATCGTCTACGCCAAGTACGGCGACAACCTCGTGCCGAAGTTCCGCATTGCGCTCGCCAACGTGCAGAGCCCGGACAAGCTGCAGCCGGAATCGGGCAACGTCTACACCCAGGGCGCGGACTCGGGCGTCATTGTCACGGGTTTTGCCGGAAACGGCGCCTTCGGCGAAATCAAATCCAAGGCGCTTGAAAACTCCAACGTCGATATCGCCAACGAACTCACCTCGATGATCGAGGCGCAGCGCAACTACACGGCAAACTCCAAGGTGTTCCAGACCGCCTCGGACCTGCTTGACGTGCTGGTCAACCTGAAACGGTAATTGAAAGAGATACGGTCCGCGTCATGTCGCTGTCCTCCGCAATATCCATCGCTCAGCAAGCCTTCAGCAACACGGCGCAGCAGACCGCGATCGTGTCGAAGAACATCGCGAACGCGGGCAATGCGGATTATTCGCGTCGCCTCGCCCTCTTGGGCAGCACCGGCAACGGCGGCGCGCAGGTCGTATCCATCTACCGGGCGCAGAACGAGGCGCTGCTCAAGCAGAGCATCGCCAGCATTGGCGAAGCCTCCGGCCAGGCGCGGCTTCGCGATGGCCTGGAGCTCCTGAAATCGGCTCTCGGCGGCAACAACTACGAGACTGCGCCGTCGAAGATGCTGTCGGAGTTCCGCAACAGCCTGCAGACGCTGGCCTCGACCCCCGGTAACAAGACGATTGCCGCATCTGCGGTTACCAGCGCGCAGGATCTTGCCAACTCGCTCAACAAGACCTCGGACACGGTGCAGAACCTGCGTGAGGATGCCGACAAGGAAATCGCCCTCGAGGTCGATAAGCTCAACGGCTTGCTAGCGGAATTCGAGAAGGCAAACAATGCCGTCAAATCGGCGTCTGCGACGGGAGGCGACGCAAGCGACGCGCTCGACCAGCGCGACAAGATCCTGAAGCAGGTCTCCGAGATCATCGGTATCTCCACCGTGACCCGCGGTGACAACGATACGGTGATCTTCACCACCGACGGCACGGTTCTCTTCGAGAACAGCCCGCGCAAGGTCACCTTCGCTCCGACCACGGCCTATGACGCGTCGACGGTCGGCAACAAGATTTTCGTCGACGGCGTGCCGATCGCGCCTGGAAGCGGCGCCGACACCACGGCCAAGGGCAAGCTCGCGAGCCTGGTGCAGTTGCGCGACGACATCGCGCCGAAGTTCCAGTCGCAGCTCGACGAAATCGCGCGCGGCCTGATCGAGCTGTTCAAGGAAGGCAATCCGAGCGCAACGCCGACGCCGATCCCCTATAAACCCGGCCTGTTCACCACGGATCCGGCTTTGGCGACGATGCCTCCGGCAGGAACTGTCGTCCCAGGCCTGGCGTCGAAGATCACGGTCAATGCTCTGGCGAAGGCCAACCCGCTTCTTCTGCGTGATGGCGGTTTCAACGGCGTGGTTTCGAACCCCGGCGGTGCCGGCAATCCGAGCCCCGGCTACACGGGCCTGCTCGACGGCTTCATCAACAAGATGGGTGAGAACATGTCGTTCGACCCGTCGACCGGTCTCGATGGAACCAGCAGCCTGCTGAATTTTGCGACCGGTTCGGTCGGCTGGCTCGAGGAGACACGCAAGACCGCCTCGGCCGCTGACGACAACAAGCGCGCGATGCTCTCACGCACTCAGGAAGCGCTCAGCAAGCAGACCGGCGTCAGCATCGACGAGGAACTGTCGCTGCTGCTCGATCTCGAACAATCCTACAAAGCATCGGCCAAGCTGGTGAGCACCGTGGACGCCATGATGGCGGCCCTGATGGAAGCTGTGAGGTAATCATGAAGACGTCCTACGTTTCTAATCTGGCGATCCAGACCGCCATGCGCATGACGATTCAGCAGAACCAGATGGATCTGCTGAAGGCAACCCAGGAACAGACGACCGGTCGGCACTACGACGTTGGCCTGACGCTTGGCGCGACGGCTTCGCGCTCGCTCAACCTTCAGCGCGAGATCGACCGTCTGAACTCGATGAAGAGCACCAACTCGGTCGTAACCCAGCGCCTCTCCGGCTCGCAGGGCGCGCTGGAAACGATGGCGAAAGCGGCCGAAAAGGTGCGCGACACGCTCGTTACCTACAAGGGTAACGATGCCGCGAGCCAGCTGAAGATCCAGAAGACCGAGATCATGGGCGCGCTGCAGACCTTCACTGCGGCTGCCAACACGTCCTTCAACGGCGAGTTCCTGTTTTCGGGCATCAATACCGACGCCAAGCCTGTCGCCGACTACACCGCTACGTCTGCGGCAAAGACGGCCTTCGACACTGCGTTTACGGCGTTCAAGTCCGCCAATGGCATCACGTCCGACGACCAGATCACCGCCGCGCAGATGAAGACGTTCATCACCGGTCTGGAAACGAGCTTCATGGATACCACCCCCGGGGGGTATTGGGACACCAACTGGTCGGACGCATCCAGCCAGAACATGACGAGCCGGATCAGCGCCAGCGAGGTGATCGAAAGCTCGACCAACGCCAATACCAAGGGCTTCCGGATGTTCGCGCTGGCAAGCGTGATCTCGGCTGAGCTGATGGACAAGAACATTACGCCTGACGCGCGTGCCGCCGTAGGCACCGCGGCTCTGGACTATGCAGAGCAGGGCATCGCCGCGCTCAACGGCGAACGCAGCCAGCTCGGTATCTCGGAATCGCGCGTGAAGAAGGCGAACACCTCGATCGACGCGCAGCTCAAGCTGGTCAACACGCATGTCGCCGATCTCGAAGGCATCGATCCGATCGAGACATCGACCCGGATCAACACGCTCAAGGTGCAGTTGGAAACGTCCTATACACTAACGTCGCGACTACAGCAGATGAGCTTGCTCAATTTCCTCTAGTGTGAGGAACCGGACAAACATGAAGGATGTCTGAATGTACCAATTTTCCTATGCCGAGATCATGGAGGACGGCGTCGCCGACTCCAAGAATCGGGAACGGCAGGTACTCGATCGCTCGATCGCGCTCATGGAAGCAGCGAAACAGCAGAAAGGGTATTCGAGAGAGGCCATCGAGGCCATCTACTTTACCCGGCGCCTGTGGATCCGTTTCATCGAAGATCTGCGTGCTCCGGAGAACCAGCTGAACGAAGAGCTGCGCGCCAATCTGATTTCGATCGCCATCTGGATACTCAACGAGACGGAAAAGATCCGCAAACGCGAATCCTCCAACTTCCAGGGCATAATTGACATTACCACCATCATCAGGGATGGACTGAAATGAAGAGCACACTGCGTATCTCGCTGAAGTCGGGCGAACGGATTTTTGTAAACGGCGCGGTGCTGCGCGTGGACCGGAAGGTCGCGGTCGAGTTCCTGAACGATGTGACGTTCCTGCTCGAAAACCACGTGCTGCAGCCGGAAGACGCAACGACGCCGCTGAAGCAGCTCTATTTCATCGCGCAGATGATCCTCATCAATCCGGAAGGCGCCGAGCAATCGACCGCCATGTTCCGCAAGTCGATCGTCATGCTCTTGAACTGCTTCAAGAACGAAGAGATCCTTGCCGAGCTGAAGCGTGTTGACGGCCTGGTGACCAACGGTCGCGCCTTCGAAGCGCTCAAGGCGATCCGCGGCCTCTACGCCATCGAAGACCGCATCCTCAACACGCAGGAAATCACGCCGGCAACGGTCGAGCAGATTCGCAAGGAGATCGCACCATGGCGGTAAGCGGCGTCAGCAACAACGGCTACACCCCGAACGTTTCGGCTCAGGATTCGGGCGGCGACGCCGCCAAGGCATCGCTCAACTACGAGAGCTTCCTGAAGCTGCTCGTCGCCCAGATGAAGAATCAGGATCCGACGCAGCCGATGGATGCGACGCAGCAGATCGCGCAGCTTGCGACCTTCTCGCAGGTCGAACAGACGATCAAGACCAACAAGAACCTTGAAAGCCTGCTGCAGCGCACGTCGCTGAGCGAAGCGGACGCCGTCATCGGGCGCACTGTCACCAGCGAAGACGGCAAGACCACTGGCGTGGTTAAGGAAGTGAAACTATACTCTGACGGAATCATTGCGGTGCTGGATAACGGCAAGGAGCTTGTTATCGGCCCGGGCGTCAAGGTGAAGTGATAACTCCATGAATGAGGCGGATGCCCTCGATATCGTACAGGCCGCGATCTGGACCGTGATCGTGGCCTCGGGGCCCGCCGTTCTCGCCGCGATGATCGTCGGCGTTGTCATCGCCTTCATTCAGGCGCTGACCCAGGTCCAGGAAATGACGTTGACCTTCGTCCCGAAGATCCTCGCCGTCATGATCACGGTTGCCGTGTCCGCGCCCTTCATCGGCGCTCAGATTTCCATCTTTACCGACATCATCTTCTCGCGCATTCAGTCCGGATTCTGATCCCGCACCGCCGGCCATCGGCCAGCGGCCAGCGACGCCATGAAACCCTCGCGCAAGCTTGGACGGGTATCTCCATCTCTATAGTGGGGCAGCGCGTGTGAATGCTGCCTTGATCTCATGATGAGACGGAAGAGACATGGCACAACAAGCAGCGCTGATCATCCCGAAAGTAGCTCCGAAGGGCCGGGACATCGGCTTCGCGCTCGGGATCGTGGCGATCCTGTCGATTCTCTTCCTGCCGATCCCGCCATTTCTGATCGACATGGGACTGGCCTTCTCGATCGCTTTTTCGGTGCTGATCCTGATGGTCTCGCTGTGGATCCAGCGCCCGCTCGAGTTCTCCTCGTTCCCGACCATCCTGCTGATCTCGACGATGGTGCGCCTGGCGCTGAACATCGCCACCACCCGCGTCATTCTTTCGCATGGTCATGAAGGCCACGGCGCTGCCGGCGGCGTTATCTCCGGTTTCGCCAGCCTCGTCATGTCCGGCGACTTCGTCATCGGTTTGATCGTCTTCCTGATCTTGATCACCGTAAACTTCATCGTCATCACCAAGGGTGCGACGCGTATCGCCGAAGTCGGCGCGCGCTTCACCCTCGATGCGATTCCCGGCAAGCAGATGTCGATCGACGCCGACCTGTCGGCCGGCCTGATCGACGAGAAGGAAGCGCAGCGCCGCCGGCGTGAACTCGAAGAGGAAAGCTCCTTCTACGGCGCCATGGACGGTGCGTCGAAGTTCGTGCGCGGCGACGCGATCGCCGGCCTGATCATCACCGCAATCAACATCTTCGGCGGCATCATCATCGGTTACCTGCGTCATGGCATGCAGATCAGCGAAGCGGCCGACGTTTTCGTCAAGCTGTCGGTCGGTGACGGCCTCGTCTCGCAGATCCCCGCCCTCATCGTCTCGCTCGCTGCCGGCCTTCTGGTATCGCGCGGCGGCACATCCGGCTCCACTGACCAGGCCGTCGTCGGCCAGCTCGGCGGCTACCCGAAGGCGCTGATGGTCGCCTCCGGTCTGATCATTCTTTTGGCCGTGGTTCCCGGTCTGCCGTTCCTGCCCTTCGCCGTGCTCGGCGGCGGCATGGCGTTCCTGAGCTGGCTCGTGCCGCGCCAGATCGAGGCTGCCAATGCCGCGCGTCGCGCCGAAGAGGCCGCCAAGGTCCAGCAGACCAAGGAAGGCGAGCAGGACTCCGTCAAGTCGGTGCTGAAGACCGCCGAGATCGAGCTCCTGCTCGGCAAGCAGGTCTCGACCCGCCTCCTCGGTGCGCACCAGGAACTCGCCTTCCGTGTCGGCAAGATGCGCCGCAAGTTCGCCGGTCAGTACGGCCTCGTCATCCCGGAAATCAAGGTTTCCGACGACATCAGCATTCCGGACAAGGCCTACCATATCCGCATTCACGGCACGACGATCGCGTCCAACACGGTGCGCGTCGGCGAAGTCCTGGTGGTCACCGGCGGCGGCCGCCGGCCGAGTGTTCCGGGCGACGAGATCCGCGAACCCGCCTTCGGGATGCCGGCGGTCTCGATCCTCGAAACCTTCACCGAGGACCTGAAGCGCGAAGGCTTCCATCCGATCGACAACGTATCGGTGGTGCTGACGCATTTGAGCGAAGTGATCCGCAACAACCTGCCGCACCTGCTTTCCTATAAGGACGTCAAGGTGCTGATCGAGCGGCTCGATCCGGAATACCGCAAGCTCGCCGACGAGATCTGCACCTCGCACATGTCCTATTCGGGCCTGCAGGCGGTGCTGAAGCTGCTGCTGGCGGAGCGGGTCTCGATCCGCAACCTGCACCTGATCCTGGAAGCGGTCGCCGAACTCGCGCCACATGTGCGCAAGACCGAGCAGATCGTCGAACACGTGCGCGTACGCATGTCGCAGCAGCTGTGCGGCGACCTTGCCGACAACGGCATCCTGCGCGTGCTGCGCCTCGGCAACAAGTGGGACATGGTCTTCCACCAGGCGCTCAAGCGTGACGCCAAGGGCGAGGTTGTCGAGTTCGACATCGATCCGCGTCACCTCGAAGAGTTCAGCGAGCAGGCGACGAAAGTTATCCGTGAACATCTCGATCGCGGCATGCCCTTCGTACTGGTAAGTTCGCCCGAATCTCGTTCTTATGTGCGCATGATCATCGAGCGCCTCTTTGCCACCTTGCCCGTGCTCTCGCATGTCGAGCTTGCCAAGGGCCTTGAGATCAAGATCATCGGCTCCATCTCATGATCACCGACCCGGAGGGCACGGTGTTGGCGCTGTTTGCGGCTTTCTGCCGGATCGGCGGCTGCATCATGATCATGCCCGGGTTCTCCAGCGCACGCGTTCCGATGCAGGTGCGGCTGTTCATTGCAGTCGCGGTTTCCATGGCGATCCTGCCTGTCATGTGGACGGACATCTATCCGCAGGTGACCGGCAAGGGGCACAGCTACATCTACCTGATCGCTGCCGAGACGGCGGTCGGCGCGGTCATGGGCCTTGTCGCCCGCTACTATGTCCTGGGACTGCAGTTCACCGGAACGGCGATCACCATGCTGATGGGCTTTGCCTCGCCGCCATCGTCGGACGTGATCGAAGATACGCCCGAAAATCAGGTGACCAGCTTGATCAGCTTCACCGGCCTGATGGTGCTGTTCATGCTGGACTTCCATCATGTGATGATCGAGGCGATCGTTCAATCCTATCGCGCCATGCCGATCGGCACGCCATTCGATCCGCAAGGCGTTCTGATCACGCTCACCGATTCGCTGTCGCAGATCTTCATGATCATGCTGAGGCTCGCGAGTCCCTTCATCATCTATGGCCTGCTGTTCAACGTGGCGATCGGCATGGTGAACAAGCTGGCGCCACAGATCCCGATCTACTTCATCTCACAGCCCTATTTGATCATGGGCGGCTTGTTCCTGCTCTATCTCGGTATCGCCGCGATGCTGCGCCTGTTCGGCGACGGTTTCGCGCTGGTCATGCAGGGAGGATAGCCGGATGAAAACCCGCTCGCAGAAACTCAAGCGGCTGGTCGCCGTCCAGCGCCATCTCGAACAGATGGCGGAGGCGGATTTCGTCGAGATGGTGCGGCAGCGCGAGGTCCTGGCCGAGACGATCGATGTCGTCGTGGACGCCATGGGCTCGGCGCATCCGATGCACCGCATGTTCTCCGGCCACTATTCCTCGCAGATCGGAAGGCTCGTGCAGAAGGACCAGATGCTGCACGGCATCCAGCAAACGCACGAGGCGCGCATGCTGAGAGAGCGCGCGAAAGCCGACCGGCTCGAGGAAAACATGAAGGAGGCCCGCCAGTCCGAGGACCGTGAAGAGGCCGACAATTCCATCTACGACCTGATCGATCAACACGTTACGGGCAACGCGCCAGCTTCCGGTAAGCTTGACGGGCGATAGTGCGTCATTCCCGGTTTGCTCCGATGGCGGAGCGGACCCGGGCCGACCAATGCCCAGGCTCGATTTTGAGAGGATTCGTCATGGCCATCTCTCCGCCCAGCGATCTGGTGATGGATGTCGTGCGCGCCGCCGACCCCGCCGAAGTGCAGGAAGCACAGGCGCGGTTGAAGGCCAACCGTGCCGCGTTCAAGGCGACGAGTCTCGCGGAAAACGGCAACGGCTTCGCCGCTGCCGTCAACGTTCTGAACCTGTCGCCCGATGGTTCGAGCGGCCTCGGCGACCTCAACAACCGCGTTGAACAGAAGAAGATTCCGGAAACCTATCGCAAGTTCGAGGCCATGGTGCTGCAGAACTTCGTGAAGTCGATGCTGCCGACCGAAAGCGAGAACGTCTTCGGCAAGGGCAACGCAGGTGACATCTGGAAGAGCATGATGGCCGAGCAGATCGGCGACGTGATCTCCAAGAGCGGTGGCATCGGCATTGCCGAACAGCTCGCAGGTGCCGAAGGCACCGATCGGGTTCAGGCATCGCTCGACGGCAACAGCCGAAACCTCGCCGCAAGCCTCGTGCAGGAATACGAGCGCAAGACGCTGACCGGCTTCTCGACCGACAACGACAAGAACAAGCAAGCCTAGGGCGGGGTCGGGGAACTGCTTGCAGTTTTCCATCCGCATTCCGCTCTAATTCATAGGAATAGATCGCTTGAGAATCCGGTCGATCCGACCAGAAATCATCGTGATCCAATTGGGAGTTGATTCATGGAAGCCATGGCATCCAATGACGTCCGGATCCAGAACGTGCTCGGCCGCCTGGAAATGATCCTCGACAACGAGAACAGCCGGATCGGCGTCGACCCGGAATTCGATATCAAGACATCGAACGCCCACAAGAGCCGTTGCCTCTACGAACTGACGATGCTGCATCGTGACATGCTGCCGGGCGAAAACTCTTCGGCTTTCTCCTCGCATGCACTGCACCTGCGCGAGAAGCTGTCGGTCAATTCGCAGAAGGTCGAGGCGCATCTCGAAGCAGTTCGCGCCGTCGTCGACCTCCTGAAGACCGCCGCCCAGGATGCCGATGCGGACGGCATCTATTCCGAAGCGCAGTTCCGCTATAGCGATTTCTGATGCTGAAGCTCGTTTTCACCGGGATCTGGGTCTGCGCGGTCACGCTCGGATCGGTCTATTTCTCGATGCAAAGCGCCTCCGCGCCCGTCGTCGCTGACGGCGAGGCCGCCCGGCGCGCAGCGGAGCAATATGTTCCCGGTGAGATGATCACCATCCCGGTCATCCGGGATGGTTCGGTTCAGGGCTATTTCCTGACCAAGCTTTCCTTCTCCGCCACCAAGGAGGGGATCAACAACCTTCGCGCGCCGCTGCGTCAGATGGTTACCGATGAGCTTTACGATTTGCTCGTCGGCTCGAAATTCATCGACATCGCCGACACCGGTACGTTCGACCTGCCGACGTTCAAGACGACGGTCAAGGACGGCCTGAACAAGAAGCTCGGCGGAGAGGTGATTACCGAGGTGCTCGTCGAGCAGCTCGAATATCTGACCAAGGAAGACGTCAAGCGCGTCGCCAACAGCCAGAACGTACCGCTGCAAAAGCCGGTCCCGATCGTCGACAAGAACGGCAATGTCGCCGATGACAAGTTGCCGGAAGGCGCCGTCAAGGCAAGCAGCTCGCACTGACGAGAGCAAAGAACGTCCGGCCGGGTTCCGCTCGGCCGCTTGCTATCGGCAAGACGGTGTCGGTCGTCAGTTCTTTTCCGGGGTGCGGTACTGCTCGTTGACGAGGCCGAGCTCCGCCATCAGCCGGCCGATTGCCACATAGAAATGGTATGACCCGGCCGCCGCCAACCCGCTCTTGTTCCACAGTTCCAGCCCACGCGGGATCGATGCGCCAAGCAGCGCCAGCGATTTGCCGAAGGTCCTGAGGCGGCCCCTGAAGCTCGGGTCTCGCCGATGTTCGAGCATCGTCGAGATCGCGCCGTTCCTGAGGCTGCGCGCCCTGATCCAGGATGCGCTGGTGCGGCGGGCCGGCACCGTCTCGGCAACCCAGGCATCGGCCGCCCAGGCAAACGAAAATCCCTTCGCCTTGCAGCGGCTGTAGAAATCCGCATCGCCGCCGCCGATGAAGTTGAAGGCGGGATCCAGGAAAGGTTGCGGCATCGCGTCCAGCACCCCGCGCGTGACGAGCACGTTGCCGGAGGAATAGAGAATGGGAACCGGCCCGGTCGCATCATAATGGGGCATGAAGACCGGATGGCGTTTCCACTTCTGCCCGCCATCGCCTTCGAAAACCGGAAGCTGCGGGCCGCCGACCATATCGGCACCGGTCGTTTCCTGTGCCGCGATGAGGCAATCGAGCCATTCGGGCGCCGCCACTTCGTCGTCGTCGATGATCGCGATCGCCTTGAGGTTCGGGTAGGTTTGGAGCGCCGTCGCCCAACCGGCATTGTAGGCGTGGCAGTTTCCGCGCTGGTGCGCGACGATCACGACAGAATCCGAAGGATGTCCCAGGAAGAAGTCCTTGGCCGCCGCAGCCCCGGCCAGCCCGTCGGCATCGTTTTCGACGACGACCGTGGCGTAGGAGATGTCAGGCCTTTGGGAAACAATGGTTTTCAGCGTCTTGACGACATGGTCCGGCCGACGGAACGTCGGCAGCACGACGACGAGTTCGATGTCGCCGGCGTCTTCCAGCTCTGTCCGGAAGTAGACGGAAATGTCCTGGCCGGTCGTCGTCATGGCGAAACCTGTAAAAGCAAAATTGTGTCGCAATACAGCAAATCTTCCTAAACAGATGCTGAACCCTGGCGGCAGATTTTGAAAGGGGTCTTTAAGCGCTCCTTCACCCCATGCTGCTAATGAAGGCCGCAGTTCCATTCATGACGCGTGGCAAAATGCATCTGGTCCTGGTCTCTTCGCTCGTTCCCGTCGCCAATCCGGCGTCCGGTTTCGACATTGCCAACCGGGCTGTGCTCGACGGTCTGCGCGCGCTCGGTCACCGCGTCAGCGTCATCGGTTTTCTCCAGCCGGGACGCGTGCCGGCACCCGATTGCGATATGCATCTTCTCGGCGAGCTGGAAGTCACCAATGCCAAGGTTGGCACGTGGCAGAAGTTGAGCTGGCTCGCGACGGCCTTTCTCAACCGCACGACCGTCTCATCCGGCAAGATGATGGTGGTGTCGTCGAGCCGGATTCAGTCGATCCTCGAGAGCCTCGCTCCGTTCGACGGTCTCGTGCTCAACTCGGTGCAACTGCCGGCCGCTTTCCAGCAGGTTTTCCGCCCCCACCCGTCGATCTATGTCGCGCACAATGTCGAGGCGGATTCTGCTTTCGAGAATGCCGAGCGGGCCAAGGGTACGGTCGAACGCTTTCTTTTCCGGCGCGAGGCGCAGTATCTCGAACGCTACGAGCAGCAACTGGCGCAAAATGCCGTGGCCGTCTGGACGTTTGCGGAGGCCGACCGCTTCGGCTTCGGCCGCGCCGTCAGCGACCGGGCCTTCGTGCTGCCGCTGGTCACCGGGTGGGACGCGGCCGCGGCATCGGAAGGAACAGCCGAACTCCAACAGGACCTTGGCTTGATCGGGACCTGGAGCTGGCGGCCGAACCGATTGGGGCTCGACTGGTTTCTCGCCGAGGTCGTACCGCATCTGCCGCAGGATCTTTCGATTGCTATTGCCGGCCAGATGGATGGCATCCCGGCGGTTTCCCATCCCGGCGTCCGCTTCGTCGGACGGGTGCCGGATGCACGCGCCTTCGTCACGGAAAGTGCGGTCATACCGCTCGTCAGCCGGGGCGGTACAGGCGTCCAGCTGAAGAGCATCGAGACCTTCGAACTCGGCATGCCATCCGTGGCAACACAGGCGTCGCTGCGCGGCATCGAGGCGCTCCCTGAGAATTGCGCCGCGGCCGAAGATCCGGCTGAGTTTGCACGCCTGTTGGTCGACAAGGTCACCCGGGCGCGCGGCGGCGACCGCCAGCGCCTTGACGGTTCGGTCTTCCATCGCGCCCAGAAGGCGAAGCTGATGCGGGTCATGCGCAACGTGCTGGCCGGCCTTACCCCCAGTGCCGCGGCCGAAACGCCTTCGGTACCGCCCGACCTGAAGGTCCATGACGGGGGGCGGTCGTGACCAAGACGACCGCCGGCGCGAACGCCGCCCTGTCCAGGCGCCTCATTCTGGGCATGCCGGTGATCGATTTCGACTGGGAGAGTGCCTTTGCCTTTGCGGCCGACGCGCTGTCGCGCCCAGGCGGGCAAACGACGCTCGCCTTCCTCAATGCCAACAATGCCAATCTGATGATGCGCGACGGCGCGTACCGCGAGGTCCTCGGCCGCCAGGTCGTGCTTCCCGACGGTCACGGCGTCGATATCGCTTCCTATCTCTTCTACGGCAGCATGTTCCCCGCCAATCTCAACGGCACGGATTTCGTGCCGGCGCTGCTGACCTTCATCGACCGGCCGCTGCGCGTCGCGATGATCGGCGCCCGCGGGAAAGTGCTGACGCGCGCGGCCGAGAACTTTCGCAGGCATGCGCCATGGCACGAGTTCATTCCCGTTTCCGACGGGTTCTTCGATCGTGACCGCTCCGAAGAGGTGCTTGCCGATGTCCGGGCGCTGAATGCCGATATCCTGCTGGTGGCGATGGGAAGCCCCGGCCAGGAGAAATGGGTCGATGCCCATGTGGGGCCGCAGGACGCCCGACTGGTCATCACCGTCGGCGCGCTCTTCGATTTCGTCGCCGAGGCGTTTCCGCGGGCGCCGAAGTTCCTGCGCCGGATGCGGCTGGAATGGTTCTTCCGCCTGGCGGTCGAGCCGCGGCGCATGTGGCGTCGCTACATTCTCGGAAACCCGCTTTTCCTGTTTCACGTCGTCTGGCACAAGCTGTCGGGGCGTGCGCGGGACAGCGTCGCCGACACCAGCCTTCGGACGGGAACATCGTGAACGGTCAGACCATGCGCACAGCCATTGTCTCAGCGTCCTACGCCAATGACTTCGAGCGCTGCCGGCTGATGTGCGAAAGCATGGACCGCAAGCTTCAGGGCGATTGGAGGCACTATCTGCTGGTTGCCGATTTCGACGTGAAGCTCTTCCGGCAACTGGAGGGCTCCAGGCGCCAGGTGATCAGCGAACGCGATCTCCTGCCCTGGTGGTTGCATCCCGTCACCGACCCGCTGTCGGGCGGCCGCCGGAAGCTGTGGCTCAGCCCGTTCGGCCTGCCGCTGCGTGGCTGGCATGCCCAGCAGCTTCGCCGCCTGGCGCTCGCGCGCCATATCGACGAGGCGGCCATGTTTGCCGTCGATTCCGATGTCGTCTTCCTGCGTGCCTTCGATCCCGCCAGCCTCTGGCAGAAAGAACGGCTGACGCTCTACCGCAAGGACGGGGCGATCAACGCGCATATGCGCTCCAACCACCTTGAATGGCTCGCCCATTCCGATCGGCTTCTCGGGATCGGCCCCTACACGCTGCCGGCCAACGACTATATCAACACGCTGATCGCGTGGCGCACCGATACCAGCCGCAAGCTGCTCGAACATATCGAGACGCTGCACGGCCGGAACTGGGCGAGGGCGATGACCCGTACCCGCGCCTTCTCCGAATGCACGATCTATGGCCGCTTCGTCGACGAGGTGCTCGGCGGGGAAGGGCACGTTCCCTCCGATGCCGCGCTCTGCCATGTGCTCTGGTTCGAAGACAGCTATCGCCAGGATCTCACCGGTCTCAGGGCGTTCCTGAAGGATATGGCGCCGCATCAGATCGGCATCGGCGTTCAGTCCTTCGTCGGCCACGATCTCGACGATATTCGCCGGGCGGTGTTCGAACTCGCGGCCTGAGGCATTTGTCTTGTTTCAGATGACCCGATCAGTCGGCTTTCTGAGCGCCGAATAGGTCAGTCCGAACGACAGCGCGTAGAGGACCAGGAAGATCCCGTTGAGCGCCGGCGCCCAGGTCGCGACATCGGTCGTCGTCTGCAGCAACAGCACCAGCAATCCCACCTTGACGATGCCGGCAATCAACAGGTTCAGCATGCGCCGCACCGTGCGGCCGGTCGCGTAGAGCAGTTCGGAATGATACTCGATCAGGTTGCGGAACGAGGGCACGAGCAAGATCATCGCGACGATCGGCGCGGCCGCCGACACATTGCGTCCGAGGCCATCGGGAAAGACCCACAGATAGAATGCCATGGCCGCGATGGCGGCAAAGGACGCAAGCGCCACCAGGAGTTCGATCGACAGCCGGACACCCCAGCGGGCAATCGCCTCGGGTGTTCGCATGATACGCTGAACGAGCAAGGTGTTGAACGACCGCACCGGCAGCGCCGTCAGGTCCGCCAGCCGCATCAGGATGGCATAGAGACCGGAGACTGCCGGACCGCCGATCGCAAGCACGGCGATCTTGTCAAACTCCGACTGGATGTAGAAGAGCACCTCGGCGCCGGCAACCGACACGGAATCCGCCCAGCGCCGGAAGTAGAGCCGGGGCTGCCAGCGCATCCGCACACGCGGATAGAACCAGAAAAGAGCCACCAGCAGGCCGAGCGCATTCGCAAGCAGATAGAGGTAGGACCAGGCCTCGAGCGTTTTCCAGGGGAGCAACGCAAGGAGCAGGGCAGCGGCGGTGCGGATCGCCGTTCCGATCACCACGAGGAGGGCGCCGCGCCCGAAGCGACCGAGACCGTTCAGCACGATGACGGCGGTCTCCAGTCCGCGCCAGCAGAGGATCTCGGCCAGCATGAAGGCAGCAAAAGTGCCGGCCGCCATGTCGCGGGAAAAGAGGGCGAGGAAGGTGACCGCGCAGATGATTGCGATCAACGGCAGCGACAGGAGGGCGCCGACCAGGAAGCCGGCGCTATAGGTGCCGACAAGCAGCGGCTTTACGGTCGCGACCCGATAGAGCGGCGACATGAAGCCGAAGGCGAGCACGCGCGATATCATGATGCCGGCGGCGGACGCGGTTGCGAACAACCCGAAGTCGGCGATGGCGAGCGTGTTGGCAACGGCGATGAAATAGACGAGCGACAGCACGAGCCGGCCCGCCGAACCTCCGGTCATCGAGAGGTAAGCGTGGATGAGCGCCCGGTGGCGGAGATAAAGCGCTTTGACGCGATGAGGCACGGCCGACATTCCAGTAGCGCGTCTCCGGTTCGATGCCGATGGAAGCGCTCTATCTCCTTGATATCTCGCAGTTCCAAGGGCAAGGCTTGCAAAGCGCCGCCTGGAATTGCGCTCGTCCTTCCGTCATAGACGGGAAAGCTTAATAAGGCGTGAGATCACGCCGTTCGCATCCTCGTTTCCGCTAAAGTTAACGATTTGTTTTCCATGTTTCCTTAGGTTGGCTTCACTATTCGGAATTCGCCGTTTCGGCAGCCGCGGGATCAGTCATGTTCAACATCGACGACGAGAAACGCCCGGTTCCGCGTGCATCGTTGCTCGATTTTGCAGCAGAGCACACGCGCGATCCCGCGCGTGTGCGCGACAGGCGCACCGACGACGCGTCGGGTGAGGGTTCGTCCTTGCTTGGTCGCCCGTCCGGCTCCGGTGGATCAACCAATCACGCAGCGGCGCCGGATAAAAACCGCGCGAAAGGTCGGCAGGCGCGCGGCGAAACGGCACGGGCTTCAGGCAAGGCCCCGGTTGCCCGCAGCCAGGGACGCCTCGGCGGCATGCGTGACAAGTTTGCGCGCTGGCTGGTCGATCGTCCGCCCGAGGGTGCTGTGCCGACGGTGGCGGCCGACGGGCAAACGGCAGGCGACCGCCCGCTCGTTGATATCAAGACCGTGGTTCGCGCGGTCTGGCAGCTTCGCAAGATCATACTCGCGACCACGGCGCTTGGCGCCGTCGGTGGCGTTCTGCTGGCGCTGTCAACGCCGAGCACCTTCGTCTCCGAAAGCAAGCTCTATGTCGATCCGCGCGAAGTGCGGCTGACGGATTCCGATCTGTCGAAACAATCGCTGGCAACCGAAGGCATTCTCGCCATCGTCGACAGCCAGCTCGAAGTGTTGCGCTCGCGAACGGTCATGGAAAAGGTCGCAGCCAGTCTCGAACTGGAAAAGGATGCAGAGTTCGCCGGCAGGATGGCCGGTGGCGATGCGTCCGCGCGCGTCCTGAAGAATTTGGGAGAGGCCATTCAGGTCTGGCGCGATCCGAAAACCTTCATCGTCACTGTCGAGGCAAAGACCAGGGACCCCGAGAAGTCGGCCCTGATCGCCAACCGGCTGGTGGAGACCTTCCTCGGTGAGGAGACGGCTGCGCAGTCGGGCTTCTTCCAGAAGACCACCGTTGCACTCGACGCGCGCATCAAGGAACTGAAGGCCGAGCTCGATGCAGCCGAAAAGGCGGTCGAGGACTACAAGGCGGCGAACGATATCGTCGGCGCCGGCGGTGAGCTGATCGCCGACAAGCAGCTCCTCAGCCTCAGCGACCAGGTCGCTGCGGCGCGCAACCGCATCGCCGAAGCGAAAGCCAAGGCCGATGCCTCCGGCAAGGTTCTGCTCAACGATGTCCTGACCGGCGCCTACCCGGAGGAAATCAGCTCGCTGGCGCTCTCCGAACTGCGCAAGCAATATGCGGCGACCAAGGCGCAGCTGAGCGCGCTTGACGCGAGCCTCGGTCCGCGCCACCCGCAACGCATTGCCGTTCAGCAGGCGCTCGAGGCGTCGCGCTCCGAGATCGCCAACGAGTTGCGCCGCATCGCGGCCGCGGCCGGGACCGAGCTCGACCGCGCCCAGCGGACGGAACAGGATCTGGTGCAGCAGCTTGCCGTGCAGAAGGCGCGGCAGATCGATTCCTCGGCCGAATTCGTCGAACTGCGCGAACTGCAGCGGAAGGCGGCGGCAACCCGCGAAATCTACGAATCCTTCCTGAAGCGCGCCGGCGAAACGCGCGAAGAGGAAAAGCTGACCGCAAAGAACATCCGGGTGATCTCCAAGGCCGAGCCGGCGCTGCAGGCAAAGGGGCCCTCCCGCAAGATCATCGTGATTGCCGCCACCATGGCGGGTTTCTTTGCCGGCCTCGGCCTCGGTGTGCTGCTCGGCATCTATCGGAGCCTGAACGGATTGTTCCCCGCACCGCGAAGGGTCGAGGACGATCAGGCGCCCGAGCCGCCGGAACCCGATGGCGGCCCCGAGCCCACACGGCGCTCGCACCCGCAGCCCGATCCGGCTTCGGCCAAGCTCGAACTGCCGCCGCAGTTCAGCCCGGCCGCGCACCACGCGCAGTCGCTGAACGCTGCCTATGCCGTCGCTCGCCGCAGCGCGACGGCAGGTCCGGCTGCGGCCGAACCGATGCCGCAGACCGTAGACGAGGATGACGCCGACATCACCAAGGTCCAGGAAGGCCTTCGCGCGCTCAGGTCCCGGGTCGAGCAGTATTCCCGCCAGAAGCTCGCGCGCCGTTGATACGACGGGAAGGCGGAGAGTATGCTCCGCTCGCCTTGCATCTTGTGAGGCTGAGACCTGAAGTCTTTCGACGAAACCACGTCCACCTCTCAGTCTTGAGAGGAAATATCGTCGGGGCACCCGAAACGGCAGCCAACCGCGCCGCCGCCTCTTGCATTTATGCGTTTGGGACAGCATAGGGCGCGTTGAGGCCATCGCCTTTTCTGAGGCGAACTAGAGTATGCCGCGTGAACAGGAAGCCAGGAGGAACATGCCGTGACGACTGTGATTGATGGCAAGAAGGTCGCCGCTTCGGTGATCGAAAGCGTGAAGGCCGCGACCCGTGCGCTCGAAACGGATGCCGGCGTTCGTGCAGGTCTCGCCGTCGTGATCGTCGGCGACGATCCGGCCAGCCACGCCTATGTTTCTTCCAAGAGCAAGATGGCCAAGGAGTGCGGCTTCCTGTCGGTCCAGCACACCTTGGCCGAGGCAACCACCCAGGAAGAGCTCGCGGCACTCGTCGCTAAGCTCAACGCCGATCCCTCCATCCACGGCATTCTCGTGCAACTGCCGCTGCCGAAACATCTGAATTCCGAGCCGATCATCCAGTCGATCCTGCCGGAAAAGGACGTCGACGGCCTGCACGTCGTCAATGCCGGCAAGCTCGCGACCGGCGATCTCGAAGGCGGTCTCGTCTCCTGCACGCCGGCCGGCGCCATGGTCTTCGTGCGCCAGATCCATGGCGACGATCTCTCCGGCCTGAATGCCGTTGTCATCGGCCGTTCGAACCTGTTCGGCAAGCCGATGTCGGCGCTGCTGCTCGCCGCCAACGCGACGGTCACGACCGCACACTCGCGCACCAAGGACTTGGCCGCCGTCTGCCGCAACGCCGATATTCTCGTTGCCGCCGTCGGCCGCCCGGAGATGGTGAAAGCCGATTGGGTAAAACCGGGCGCGACGGTCATCGACGTCGGCATCAACCGCGTACCGGCGCCCGAGAAGGGCGAGGGCAAGTCCAAGCTCGTCGGCGACGTCGCCTTTGCGGAAGCCGCCGAGGTTGCAGGCGTGATCACGCCGGTGCCGGGTGGCGTCGGGCCGATGACCATCGCCATGCTGATGGCCAACACCGTGATTGCCGCCTATCGCAAGGCCGGCCGCAAGCCGCCGCGCTTCTGATCCCGGGTCACATGGGATGACGAGACGCGTCGCGATTGCGGCGCGTTTTCATTTTTGCGGGGCCGGTCCCGTCGAGGCGCGCACGATTAGTTCGGCGCGCCAAAGTTCCTGATCCGGATAGTCGCCGCGCTTCAGGATGCCGCCGATCAGTCGTGTGGCGATTCGGGCGCCGGCGGCCCGGAGCGACGAGCGCGTCGTCGTCAGCGGGATGCTGAAATTCTCGGGCTTCAGCATCGGGAGCACGTCGTCATGGGCGATCAGCGAAATGTCTTCGCCGATTTTCAATCCCGCCTGGTTGATCGCCCGGACTGCGCCAAGCGCCAACACCGTACTGGAACAGAGCACCGCCGTCGGCGGCTGCGCATTCTGCAGGAAGGGCTGCATGCTGCGATAGCCGTGCTCGTCGGTCATCAGCGAATGCTGGACAAGCGCCTCGTCGAGCGAAAGGCCGTGTTCGGCAAGCGCCCGCAGCATGCCCTTTTTCCGGCGAATGGAAAAAGCCAGATATTCCGGGCCGTTGATCAGCGCGATCCGCTGGTGTCCGAGCTGTATGAGCAGCCGCGTCGCGTCGTAGAAGGCGCTCGTATTGTCGATGTCGAGGAATGGGTAGTCGCGGCTTTCGCCGATCGACCGGCCATGGACCACGAACGGGATCGACAGCGATTTCAGCATGGCGATGCGTGGATCGTTGGCACGCATATAGGCGAGGAACAGCGCATCGACATTGCCGCTTGCCGCCAGGCGCCGGAAGGTTACTTCCTCGTCCTCCGGCGCGCTCGGATTGAGCACGAAGTGGAAGTCGTGCTTGACCGCCTCTTCCGCCAGCCCCGCCAGGAACTCGCCGAAATGCACGTCGGAATCGATGCCGGGCGCGATCGGCATGACCATGCCGATCGAATAGGCCTTGCCCGTGGCAAGCCGCTGGGCGGCGCGGTTCGGCCGGTAGCCGGTTTCGCGTACGGCCTCAAGCACGCGCTGGCGGGTCTCGGCATTGACTTCCGGATAGCCGTTCAAAGCCCGACTGACCGTCGTCTGTGACAGGCCGAGCAGTTCCGCAAGTTGCTTGAGATTGACCGCCATGGTCAGGAATCCTCCCAAAGCGCTTTGGATATCCCTATGATTTTTAGTATTTGGTCCCAGCGCCCAAGGTTGGTGTAGCATCCGTTTTTCGAGCAACAAAGCGGAATTCAACCATGGCGCGGTGCAAAACGATACCGCAGAGCACAAAAATGTCGCCGCTAGAGCAGGTTCCGGGAAAGCTCTTGACTCCTTCAGTGTCGCAATGGTTTGTTAGCGAACTCAAAGCGCTTTGAATTTTTGCGCATTGACGTCTGCCCGGGGGGATCCGGGTTCATCTTGGGAGGAGAAAGACGTGAAGAGATCATTGCTGTTGGGCGTGGCCGCCTTTGCCCTGATTGCGGGTGCAGCCGGCGCCGCCGACCTCAAGTTCAAGCCGGGCGAAGATAGCAAGTTCAACTGGGCGAGCTTTGAGGAATTCAAGAAGGGCCACGACCTCAAGGGCCAGACGCTGACGATCTTCGGCCCCTGGCGCGGTGAGGACGAGGCGCTGTTCAAGAGCGTCTATGCCTACTTCACCGAAGCGACGGGCGCCGAGATCAAGTACTCCTCGTCCGAAAACTACGAACAACAGATCGTCATCGATACCCAGGCCGGAAGCCCCTCCGAAGTCTCCATCCTGCCGCAGCCGGGTCTGATCGCCGATCTCGCCTCCAAGGGCTATTTGACGCCGCTGGGCGACGACACCCAGAAGTGGCTGCTCGACAATTACGCCGCCGGCCAGTCCTGGGTCGATCTGTCGACCTACAAGGGCAAGGACGGCAATGCCGCGCTCTATGCGTTTCCCTACAAGATCGACGTAAAGTCGCTCGTCTGGTACTCGCCCGAGAACTTCGAAGACGCCGGCTACGAAGTGCCGAAGACCATGGAAGAACTGAAGGCGCTGACTGAGAAGATCGCCGCTGACGGCGGCAAGCCGTGGTGCATCGGCCTCGGCTCGGGCGGCGCGACCGGCTGGCCGGCGACCGACTGGGTCGAGGACATGATGCTGCGCACCCAGCCGGCCGATGTCTACGACAAGTGGGTCAAGAACGAGATCCCGTTCACCGATCCGGCCGTCGTCGGCGCGATCGACGAGTTCGGCTGGTTTGCGAAGAACGACAAGTTCGTCGATGGCGGCGCTGCAGCCGTTGCTTCCACCGACTTCCGCGACAGCCCGAAGGGCCTCTTCGCCTCGCCGCCGAAGTGCTACCTGCACCACCAGGCGTCGTTCATCCCGTCCTTCTTCCCTGAGGGCACCAAGATCGGCGAAGATGCCGACTTCTTCTACATGCCGCCCTACGAGAGCAAGAAGGAACTCGGCAATCCGGTGCTCGGCGCCGGCACGCTGGCGATGATCACCAAGGATTCGCCGGCCGCCCGCGCCTTCATCGAATTCCTGAAGACGCCGATCGCGCATGAAGTCTGGATGGCGCAGACGAGCTTCCTGACGCCTTACAAGAGCGTCAACGTCGACACCTACGGCAACCCGCCGCTGAAGAAGCAGGGCGAGATCCTGCTGAACGCCACCACCTTCCGCTTTGACGGTTCCGACCTGATGCCGGGCAAGATCGGTGCAGGCGCGTTCTGGACCGGCATGGTCGATTTCGTTGGCGGCAAGTCGTCGGCTGACGTTGCCGACGGCGTTCAGAAGGCCTGGGACGCCATCAAGTAACACCGGATGACGGGCGGCAGAGATGCCGCCCGTTGCCGATGCGGGTTCGCTGCCAGGAGAGGACGGAGATGCGAAATCAGCTTTCCGTTCCCGGGAGAGGTGGGGCACCCCAATGAGAACGGCGACAATCGCCAGCCCTGCACGCGACCGTGCACCGAGTGGGAGGGACATGTCATGTTGTTTCAGCTTCTAATAGCTGCAGGGTTCATGTTGGGCGGGGTGATTGGCTGCGCCGCCTACTTCTGGGGAACCAGCTTCATTCTCGACCTGATCTTCCCGTCGAAAGGGAAATCCGGCGCCGTCGCCTCGAGAAACCTGCGCATCACCAACGCCATCCGACCATGGCTGTTCCTGGGCCCGGCGCTGTTCGCGCTGACGATCTACCTTATCTATCCGGTCTTCATGTCGCTCTGGTACAGCGTTCATGATCGCGCCGGCCAGAACTTCGTCGGCTTCAGCAATTATGTCTGGATGGTCAACGACGGCGAGTTCCGCCAGTCGATCTACAACAACTTCCTCTGGCTGTTGGTGGTCCCGGCGCTGGCGACGTTCTTCGGCCTGATCATTGCCGCGCTCACCGATCGCATCTGGTGGGGCAATATCGCCAAGACCTTGGTCTTCATGCCGATGGCGATCTCGTTTGTCGGCGCCGCGGTCATCTGGAAGTTCATCTACGATTTTCGCCCCGAGGGTGCCGAACAGATCGGTCTGCTGAACGGCATCGTCGTTGCCTTCGGCGGCGACCCGCAGGCCTGGATCACGCTGCCCTTCTGGAACAACTTCTTCCTGATGGCGATCCTCGTCTGGATCCAGACCGGTTTTGCCATGGTCATCCTGTCGGCCGCCCTTCGCGGCATCCCGGAGGAAACGATCGAGGCGGCCGTCATCGACGGCGCCAATGGCTGGCAGATCTTCTTCAAGATCATGGTGCCACAGATCTGGGGCACGATCGCCGTGGTCTGGACGACCATCACCATCCTGGTGCTGAAGGTCTTCGATATCGTACTCGCGATGACCAACGGCCAGTGGCAGAGCCAGGTGCTTGCCAACCTCATGTTCGACTGGATGTTCCGCGGCGGCGGCGACTTCGGTCGAGGGGCGGCGATCGCCGTCGTCATCATGATCCTCGTCATTCCGATCATGGTCTGGAACATCCGCAATGCGGCCAAGGAAATGAAGGGGCACTGAGATGAATCCAGCGACACGCTCTCCCCTCATGTGGGTCGTCCACCTCTCGGTCTTCTTGATCGTCGCACTCTGGACGCTGCCGACCGCCGGCCTCTTGATCTCGTCCCTGCGCGACAAGGATCAGCTCGCCGTCTCCGGCTGGTGGACGGCGCTTTCGACCTCGTCGCAGAATATCGTCGTTCGCGCACCCGGCCCGGACGCTCAGGTCGAGCGCGACGGCAAGTTCGTCATTTCCGGCAACCTGCTCGACGGGCAGGCGGGGCAGATCTCCGCCTTCGGCTTTAACAGCCGTGAGCCGACCGCCTTCAAGGCCGGCGAAACCGCCGAACTCAACGACGGCGAAAAGCTGACCGTGCAGGCCGACGGCAATTTCGAGATCGTCTCCGACAAGAAGATGGAAGGGTCGCGCGGCCAGCGCGTCTTCATAACCGCGTCCTCGCCGCCACGGTTCACTTTCGAAAACTACGGCGAAGTCTTGAGTGCCGAAGGCATCGGCCGCTCCTTCATCAATTCGCTGACGGTCGCCGTGCCAGCGACCATCATCCCGATCATGATCGCCGCCTTCGCAGCCTATGCGCTTGCCTGGATGCCGTTCCCGGGGCGGGCAATCCTGATTGCCGTCGTCGTCGGCCTTCTCGTCGTCCCGCTGCAGATGTCGCTGATCCCGCTCTTGAAGCTCTATAACGGCGTCGGCGCCTTCTTCGGCGTACCGGCCAAGACCTATGTCGGCATCTGGCTGGCGCATACCGGCTTCGGCCTGCCGCTGGCGATCTACCTGCTTCGCAACTACATGGCCGGCCTGCCGCGCGAAATCATGGAATCCGCCCGCGTCGATGGCGCCAGCGATTTCGATATCTTCGTCAAGATCATTCTGCCGCTGTCCTTCCCGGCGCTCGCTTCCTTCGCGATCTTCCAGTTCCTCTGGACCTGGAACGACCTCTTGGTCGCCATCGTGTTCCTGGGCGCCGGTCCGGACGAACTGGTTCTGACCGGCCGACTCGTCAACCTGCTCGGTTCACGCGGCGGCAACTGGGAGATCCTGACGGCCTCCGCTTTCATTACCATCATCGTTCCGCTGATCGTCTTCTTCAGCCTGCAGCGCTATCTCGTGCGCGGCCTGCTGGCGGGTTCGGTCAAGGGCGGCTGACAATCAAGGACTTTTTGCGACAATGAGCATGACCGAAATGAGCCAATCCACGATGCAGCCTGACAAGGACTGGTGGCGCGGCGCGGTGATCTACCAGATCTATCCGCGCTCTTACCAGGACTCCAACGGCGACGGCATCGGCGACCTCAAGGGCATCGTTGCTCGGTTGCCGCATATCGCCGCGCTGGGTGCCGACGCAATCTGGATTTCGCCGTTCTTCACCTCGCCGATGAAGGACTTCGGTTACGACGTCTCCAACTACACCGATGTCGATCAGATCTTCGGCAGTCTCGCCGATTTCGACGCGGTCATCGCCGAGGCGCACCGCCTCGGCATCCGGGTGATGATCGACCTCGTTCTCTCCCATACGTCGGACCAGCACCCCTGGTTCGTCGAAAGCCGATCGAGCCGGAAGAGCGCCAAGGCGGATTGGTACGTCTGGGCGGATTCCAGGCCGGACGGCACCCCGCCCAACAACTGGCTGTCGATCTTCGGCGGCTCGGCCTGGGCCTGGGATCCGACGCGCCTGCAGTACTACATGCACAACTTCCTGACCTCGCAGCCGGACCTCAACCTGCACAATCCCGAGGTTCAGAACGCGCTGCTGGCCGTCGAGCGTTTCTGGCTGGAACGCGGCGTCGACGGCTTCCGCCTCGACACCATCAACTTCTACTTCCACGACAAGCAGCTGCGCGACAACCCGGCGCTGGCGCCGGAGCGCCGCAACTCCCAGACCGCGCCGGCGGTGAACCCCTACAACTACCAGGAACATCTCTACGACAAGAACCAGCCCGAGAACCTCGAATTCCTGAAGCGCTTCCGCGCGGTCATGGACGAGTTCCCGGCGATCGCCGCGGTCGGTGAAGTCGGCGACAGCCAGCGTGGCCTGGAGATCGCCGGCGAATATACCTCCGGCGGCGACAAGATGCAGATGTGCTACGCCTTCGAGTTCCTGGCACCGGATCCGCTAACACCGGCGACCGTCGCCGAGGTTCTCCGGAACTTCCAGAAGGCGGCACCTGAAGGCTGGGCCTGCTGGGCCTTCTCCAACCATGACGTCGTGCGCCACGTCAGCCGCTGGGGAGCGGGCGTTACCGATCGCGACGCCCATGCAAAGCTGCTTGCGAGCCTTCTGATGTCGCTGCGCGGCTCGGTCTGCATCTATCAGGGAGAGGAGCTGGCGCTGAGCGAAGCCGAGCTTGCCTATGAGGATCTGAAGGATCCGTATGGCATCCAGTTCTGGCCGGACTTCAAGGGGCGCGACGGTTGCCGCACGCCGATGGTCTGGGACGGTGCTGCTGTCAACGGCGGCTTCGGCAGCGCAAAACCCTGGCTGCCGGTGCCGGCAGAACACTTGACGCGCGCCGTGTCGGTGCAGCAGGGCAACGACGCGTCGGTGCTCGAGCACTACCGCCGCTTCCTGCAGTTCCGCAAGGCGCACCCGGCCTTTGCCAAGGGCGAGATCGAATTCCTGAACACGGATGGCTCGGTGCTTGCTTTCGTGCGCAGCCACGGCAACGAAAAGCTCTTCTGCCTGTTCAACATGAGCGGCGCACCGGCTGCAGCCACGCTGCCGAATGAGCCGGTGGCTGCCTTGGAAGGCCATGGCTTCGTGTCCGAGGTCAAAAACGGAACGGTTCATCTGCCGGCCTGGAGCGCCTATTTCGCGCGGCTGGTGTGACGGCGGATGACAACAGGGATAGACGGGAAAAACCGAAGGGGAGCGTGCAATGACGGGTCTGCTGCTTAAAGATATCCGCAAGTCCTACGGCGCGGTCGATGTCATTCACGGCATCAATCTCGACATCAAGCAGGGCGAGTTCATCGTCTTCGTCGGCCCGTCTGGCTGCGGAAAGTCGACGCTTCTGCGCATGATCGCGGGTCTCGAGGAGATCACCGGCGGCGACATGTTCATCGACGGCGAACGGGTCAACACCGTGCCGCCGTCGAAGCGCGGCATCGCCATGGTGTTCCAGTCCTATGCGCTCTATCCGCACATGACCGTCTACGACAACATGGCCTTCGGCATGCGTATCGCCAAGGAAAGCAAGGAGGAGATCGACCGTCGCGTGCGCAACGCCGCCGATATCCTGCAGCTGACCAAATATCTCGACCGCCTGCCGAAGGCGCTCTCCGGCGGCCAGAGACAGCGTGTTGCCATCGGCCGCGCGATCTGCCGCGACCCCAAGGTATTCCTGTTCGACGAGCCGCTGTCGAACCTGGATGCGGCTTTGCGTGTCGCCACCCGCATCGAGATCGCCAAGCTCAGTGAGCAGATGGCGGACACGACGATGATCTACGTCACCCACGACCAGGTGGAGGCAATGACGCTCGCCGACCGCATCGTGGTGTTGTCGCAGGGCCACATCGAACAGGTGGGCGCGCCACTCGAACTCTATGAGCGTCCGGCCAATCTTTTCGTCGCCCGCTTCATCGGCTCGCCGGCGATGAACATCATCCCATCGACGGTGACCGCGACCGGCGCGCAGACGACGGTGAAGCTGACCGGCGGCAAGAGCGTGACGCTCGATATCCCGACCGACTCGTCGCAGAACGGCAAGACTGCGAGTTTCGGCGTTCGCCCCGAAGACCTTCAGGTCAGTACCAGCGACAACTTCCTGTTCGAAGGCACGATCTCGATCGTTGAAGCGCTCGGCGAAGTGACGCTGCTCTACATCGAAGGCCTCGTCGACAAGGAGCCGATCATCGCCAAGATCCCCGGCATCCTGCCGGTTCAGCGCGGCGACAAGGTGCGCTTCACAGCCGACAAGGCCAAGCTGCACCTTTTCGACGCCGACGGTCGCACCTATCGCCGCTGATACGAACAGGCTCTCCCGTCGAACCCGCCCGTAAAATCGGGCGGGTTTTTTCAATGCACCCTGCGGATCAAACCCTCTGTTAAATCTCTGCCGTTAGTCTGTTTCAAAAGGGGATATGGAAAGGCATTTCGATGAGAGGCGCGGCGCCGGTGATGTACCAGCACTTCTTGAACAAGGAAGAGTCCTTCATGTACGATCGGGAAACCAACTTCCCGATGGAGGACACGCGGAACGAAGCCCGCATCGAATACACCGAGAAGGGCATGACCCAGCTGAGCTCGCGCCGTTGCGAGATCATCAAGCTGTCGAAAAGCGGCGCGTTGATCGGCATCCTCACGCAGTACCAGCTGCCGGAGAACTTCTACTTGGATATTCCGAGCGCGCGCATCCAGATGGTCGGCTGCCTCTTGAAGCGGGTGCATGCCAACAACGTCATCGAGGCGCGGTTCCTGCGTATGCTGACGGACCGCGACCTCAATCGCATCTTCGTCTACAGCACTCATCCGAACCATCGCAACCGGACGCTCGACATCTATCGCTGAGGTGCCGCGCCGCGCTTGACGGCCCTGCCGCGCTCGATGGATGGTTGTGGTCTCAATCAACGGGATCGGACCTGAACCATGCAGCGACCGTATCGGCTTTCCTGCCATTGCGGCGATATCGCCGTCGAAGTCGACGAAGAGCTTACCGGTCTCGTCGACTGCAATTGCTCGACCTGCCGGCGCTCCGGCTTCCTGCATTGGAAGGTGGACGCCGCCAAGGTGAAGCTCTTGACCGAGAAGCGCCGCCTGTCGAGCTACATCTGGCGCGGCCTTAACGAGGGGCACCATTTTTGCCCGACTTGTTCGACGCCGATCATGCGCAGCGGCTACCCGAACAACAAGATCTCGATCAATGCCCGCTGCATCGACGGCGTCGATGTCTTCACGCTGGAGATCGAGCGCTATGACGGGCGCAACGACATGTTCCCCGGGCCGCTGCCCTGAGCTTTCCGATCGTCTGGAGGCCAAGGCGCCGCCCCGATGGGGCGGCGCCTTTGTAAGTCAGTGGAAGAGCACGCTGGCGCCCTGATCGGCCGCACCGGCGATCGCGCGGAAGGGTGCGAAGAGCTCGCGGCCCATGCCGAAGTCATTGTCCGACAGATCCGCATGCGCCGGCACCCGCGTCTTCAGCGCGATGTCCTCGACCAGCACCTCGATCGTGCCTGCAACAGCGTCGATGCGGACGATGTCGCCTTCCTGGATGCGAGCGATCGGGCCGCCGTCCTTGGCCTCCGGCGTCACGTGGATTGCCGCCGGCACCTTGCCGGAGGCGCCGGACATCCGGCCGTCCGTCAGGATGGCGACGCGCTGGCCGCGGTCCTGCAGAATGCCGAGCACAGTCGTCAGCTTGTGCAGTTCCGGCATGCCGTTGGCCTTCGGGCCCTGGAAGCGCACGACGGCGACGAAGTCGCCCTCGAGCTTGCCGGCCTTGAAGGCGGCGTTGAGTTCGGCCTGGTCGTGGAAGATCTTGGCAGGCGCCTCGATGATGTGGCGATCCGGCTTGACGGCAGAGATCTTGATGACGGCCTTGCCGAGATTGCCGGTCAGCATCTTGAGGCCACCCGAGTGCTGGAACGGCTGGTCGATGGTCGCAAGCACCTTCGGGTCGGCGCTTTCCTTCGGCGTCGGCACGCGCTCGACATTACCGTCGGCGCCGAGGCGTACGTCGATCTTGTAGGCGTCGAGACCCTGGCCGACGACGGTGCGCACGTCGTCGTGCAGCAGGCCGGCGCGAAGCAGCTGGCTGATCAGGAAGCCCATGCCGCCGGCGGCGTGGAAGTGGTTCACGTCGGCAAGCCCGTTCGGATAGACGCGCGCCAGCAGCGGCACGATGTCCGAGAGCTCGGAGATGTCCTGCCAGGTCAGCACGATGCCGGCTGCCCGCGCCATGGCGACGAGGTGCATCGTGTGGTTCGTCGAGCCGCCGGTCGCATGCAGGCCGACGACGCCGTTGACGATCGAGCGTTCGTCGATCATTTCGCCGGCCGGCGTGAACTCGTTGCCCATGGCGGTGATCGCCAGCGCCCGCTTGGCGGCTTCCTTGGTCAGCGCGTCGCGCAGCGGCGTGCCCGGATTGATGAAGGAGGCGCCCGGCAGGTGGAAGCCCATGATCTCCATCAGCATCTGGTTGGAGTTGGCGGTGCCGTAGAAGGTGCAGGTGCCCGGTCCGTGGTAGGACTTCGATTCCGCTTCCAGCAGTTCGTCGCGGCCGACCTTGCCTTCGGCGAAGAGCTGGCGAACCCGCGCCTTCTCGTCGTTCGGCAGGCCCGAGGTCATCGGCCCGGCAGGCACGAAGATCGCCGGCAGGTGGCCGAAGGTCAGGGCCGCAATCACGAGGCCCGGCACGATCTTGTCACAGACGCCGAGATAGACGGTGGAATCGAACATGTTGTGCGACAGCCCGACGCCGGCCGCCATCGCGATCAGGTCGCGGGAAAACAGCGAAAGCTCCATGCCCGGCTGCCCCTGGGTGACGCCGTCGCACATCGCGGGCACGCCGCCGGCAACCTGCGCGACGCCGCCTGCCTCGTGCGCGGCCTGACGGATCAGCGCTGGATAAGTCTCGAACGGTTGGTGCGCCGACAGCATGTCATTGTAGGAGGTGATGATGCCGAGATTGGCCACGCGGTCGCCCGCAAGCGCCGCCTTCTCGGCGGGGGAACAGACGGCAAATCCATGCGCGAGGTTGCCGCAGCCGAGCACGCTGCGATGCGGACCGCTCGATGCCGCCCGGCGGACGCGATCGAGATAGGGCTCGCGGTGGGGTTTCGAGCGCTCGACGATGCGAGCCGTGATCGAGGCAATGCGGGAATCGGCGGACATGGCAAATCCTGTTCCGGAGTCTTCGGACTCCTCATCTTCATCCAGTCATCGTCCGGAGCGCGGCGAGCTTGGGAGAGCGCAAGCCGCGTCCCGGCGTTTCTCAGAAACACCTGTCCAATCCGACGGGGGCGCGCCACCGGCTGAACGTGTCTCCAAAGTTCCTATCGGGCCGGTTCGGCCCAACATCATTCCGATCTACGGCGCCCAGTAGATCTGCACCGGCGACGCGGCGCGGCGCAGCATCGCGCGGATCGGCATGTCCTTTTCGTCACCGGCTTCTTCGGCCTTGGCGAGAACCGTCTTCTTGCCTTCGCCTTCGATGTGCAGCACCAGAAGCCGTGCATCCTGGAGGCTGGCAAAGGTAAAGGTCAGGCGGGTTTCACCGGCACCCTCGGCTTCCATCGTGATCACGCCGCGCGGCGTTGCCGGATCGATGGCGCGCGCGAGTTGCGATCCGCCCGGGAAGAACGATGCGGTGTGCCCGTCCGTTCCCATGCCGAGGATCGCGACGTCGAACGGTGCACCGATCTTCGCCGTTTCCCGGCTTGCGAGATCAGCCGCGGCCTCCGCTGTCGGGGCCGCCTGGTAGAGCGGCAGGAAAGTTGCTGCAGCGGCCTTGTCCTGAAGCAGGTTGGCCGCCACGAGGCCGTGGTTGGAGCGGTCGCTTTCCGGCGGCACGAAGCGTTCGTCGACCAGTGTCACCGTCACCTTGTCCCAGGCGATGTCTTTCTTCGAAAGCGCCTGGAAGAATGCCTTGGGCGTGGAGCCGCCGGAGACGGCGATGCTTGCGGAGCCGCGTGCCGCGATACCGGCAGAAAGAGTGCTGCTAACGGCATCGGCAAGGCCTTGCGCCAGTGCTGCGCCGTTTTCGAATGTATGTAGCTTAGACGTCATCGGCGCACCTATATCGCATCGTTCCAGGTCCGGCCGTCACGCTCGATCAGCGCGATCGACTGGCTCGGGCCCCAGGTGCCGGCCGTGTAGCCCTGGACCTGCTGTCCGGTCTCTTCCCAGGCCTTCAGGATCGGATCGACCCACTTCCATGCGGCCTCGACTTCGTCGCGGCGCACGAACAGCGTCTGGTTGTTGCGGATGACGTCGAAGAGCAGCCGCTCATAGGCGTCCGCATTGCGCACCGCAAAGGCCTCGGCGAAGCTCATGTCGAGCGAGACGCTGCGCAGGCGCATTCCGCCCGGGCCCGGGTCCTTGATCATCAGCGACTGCTTCACGCCTTCGTTCGGCTGCAGGCGGATGACCAACTGGTTGGCCGAGATACGGCCGGCATTGTTGTCGAAGATCGAGTGCGGGATCTGCTTGAAGGTTATGACGATCTCCGACATGCGGCCGGCAAGGCGCTTGCCGGTGCGAATGTAGAAGGGCACTCCGGCCCACCGCCAGTTGCTGACCTCGGCCTTGATCGCCACGAAGGTTTCGGTGTTCGAGACGCCGCCTTCGAGCTCTTCGAGGTACCCCTTGACCGGGCCGCCAGCCGAAGCGCCGGCGCGGTACTGGCCGCGCACCGTCACCTGCTCGACATTCGAAGACGTGATCGGCTTCAGCGCGCGCAGAACCTTGAGCTTCTCGTCGCGCACCGCTTCTGCGTCCATCGAGGTCGGCGCTTCCATGGCGACGAAGCAGACGAGCTGCAAGATGTGGTTCTGCACCATGTCGCGTAGCGCGCCGGCCTTGTCGTAGTAGCCGGCGCGGTTTTCCAGGCCAACGGCTTCCGACACGGTGATCTGCACGTGGTCGATATGGGCGGAGTTCCACAGCGGCTCATAGAGCGCGTTGGCAAAGCGCAGCGCCATCAGGTTCTGCACCGTCTCCTTGCCGAGATAATGGTCGATACGGAAGATCTGCTCTTCGCGGAAGACCTTGCCGATCGTGTCGTTGAGTTCGGTCGCAGACGCAAGGTCGCGGCCGATCGGCTTTTCGACGACGATGCGGGTGTTCTTGGTGATCAGCTTGTGGTCGCGGATGCGCTCGGAGATGTCGCCGAAGATCGCCGGACCGACGGCAAGATAGAAGGCGCGAATGCGCTCCTTGCCCTCTTCGAGGATCTTCTTCAGCGCGTCCCAACCCTGGTCGGACTTGGCGTCGACGGAGACGTAGAACAGGCGTGCAGCGAACTTCGCGACCTCCTCTTCCTTGTACTCTTCCGGCTTCAGATGTTCCTTCAGCGCGTCGACGGCAAACTTGCGATAATCCTCATGGCTGAGTGCCGCGCGCGAGGCGCCGATGATGCGCGTCGGCTCAGTGATCTGGCCTTCCAGTTGCCGGTGATAGAGCGCCGGCAACAGCTTGCGCTCCGCAAGATCGCCGGTGCCCCCGAACACCACATAATCAAATGGTTCGACGGGAATGATCTGGCTGCTCATGGGATATCTCGATCTGTTCAGGTCAGGGGCACATATAATCTAATCGATTTAAAGGCGCTAGTGCGGGATGAGGAAAAGTGCGTGCGGTTTTCCGCCCGCATCCCGCATTATCTTCTAACTATCGAACACGTTTATGATTTTGGGTCGAGCCGACCCAAAATCATCGTGATCTCAAGCGCGGCGCAATAAAATGCCGCCGCAAGCCTTCTTCAGAACCTGTCGCGTAATGCGTACCAGCTAAGCGCGAAGAAGAGAAGGGCGGAGCGGAACCGGGTTCCGCCCGGAAAAGCAGGGATTTTCAGCGCCTTCAAGAGGTCGAGCTCGGTGTCCTTGCCGAGCACGAGATCCGCATAGAGCTTGCCGCAATAGTTGGAGAGCATCACACCGTGGCCGGAATAGCCGCCGATCGAGGTGACGCCGGGCATGACCTCGCGACAGAAGGGCGTGCGTGGCATGGTGATGCCGACGGAGCCGCCCCAGGCATGGGTGATCTCGACATTGGCGAGCTGCGGATAGATCTCGCTGATCTGCCGGCGGATATGGGTGGAGATGTCGCGCGGATTGTCGGCGGTATAGGCTTCGCGGCCGCCGAACAGCAGCCGTCCATCCCGCGACTTGCGGAAGTAGCGCACGACGAAGCGCGAATCGTCGACCGACTCTCCACCGGGAATGACGTCAGGGTGGTCCGAAAGCACTGTCGTTGCGCCGATGAAGGAACGGATCGGCATGACATGGCTGGCGCTCACCGGCTCCAGGTTGCCGATATAGGCATTGCAGGCGACGAGCACACGGTCGGCGGTGATCGTGCCGCGGTCGGTGGTGATGACGATCGCGCCGCCCTGGCGATCGATCTTCAGGGCCTTGGTCTGCTCGAAGAGGTTGGCACCGGCAAGCGCTGCCTGTTTCGCAAGGCCGACCAGCAGCTTCATCGGGTGGATGTGGCCGGTGCCGGCATCGCGAATGCCGAAGTGGTAGTGGTCGGATCCGAGCCGGCTTGCGGTTTCCTCGCGCTCCATGAAGGTCAGGTGCGGATAGCCGAAGCGTGTCGCCATCGCCTCGGCATGGTCGCGATAGTCTTTTTGGAGGCTTTGCTTGTGCCCGACCGAGAGTTGGCCGGGAACGAATTCGATGTCGATCTCGTGCGCGTTCGCAAAGTCGAGCACATATCGCTTGGCGTTCTCGGCCATGTCGAACAGCGCCTGCGCCCGTTCGTGGCCGAGGCTCTCTTCCGTCTCGTCCGCCCAGGCGCGCTGACCTGTGCCGAACTGGCCGCCATTGCGGCCAGAGGCACCGTCGCCGAAGCGGCAGGCGTCGATCAGGGTGACGTCGACGCCTTGCCTGGCAAGGTTGTAAGCCGCCTGAAGTCCCGTATAGCCGCCGCCAACGATCGCGACATTGGCTTTCCGCGATCCCGGCATGGGCGGATAGTCCGGTCGGTCCGGAACAGTCGCCTCATACCAGGAGTAACCGGGCGAGATCGGGCTTTGCCAGGACATGGAGAACCTCTGAGGTCAGACGTTGAGAAGCAGGAATTCGCGCTCCCAGGGACTGATGACCTGCATGAAGGTCTCGAACTCGCCACGCTTGACGCCGGCATAGATGGCGATGAACTCGGGGCTGAGCACATCTGCAAGCGAGGGTGCCGATTCCAGCAGCGCAACGGCTTCGAGCAGGCCGCGGGGCAGGTCGATCTCGCCCTCGTTCGCCGTGTCCTCGGTCGGCGCCGTCGGATCGCGCTGTTCTATGATGCCGAGATAGCCGCAGGCGAGCGAGGCCGCGAGCGCCAGATAGGGATTGGCATCCGAACTCGGCAGCCGGTTCTCGATACGCCGGGCGACCGGCTCCGACACCGGGATGCGGAAGGCGGTGGTGCGGTTGTCGTAGCCCCAGGCGGTGTTGACCGGCGCGGACATGTCGGGCGTCAGTCGGCGGAAGGAGTTCACATAGGGCGCCATCATCACCAGCGTGCGCGGCACATAGTGCTGCATGCCGCCGATGAAGTGGAAGAATTCCTTCGATGCGGAACCGTCCGGGTTGGAGAACAGGTTGCGGCCGGTGTTGGTCTCGACCACCGACTGGTGAATGTGCATCGCCGAGCCCGGCTGGCCCTGCATCGGCTTGGCCATGAAGGTGGCGTAGATGCCGTGTTTCAGCGCCGCCTCGCGGATCGTCCGCTTGAACAGGAAGACCTGGTCGGCCAGCTCGATCGGATCGCCATGGCGCAGGTTGATTTCGAGCTGCGCCGGTCCTTCTTCGTGGATCAGCGTATCGATCTCGAGACCCTGTTTCTCGGAGAAGTGATAGATGTCGTCGATCAGTTCGTCGAATTCGTTGATGCCGGCGATCGAATAGCCCTGGCCGCCGAGGATCGAGCGACCGGAGCGGCCTTTCGGCGGATGCAGGGGATAGTCGGGATCGTCATTGGTGGCGACGAGGTAGAATTCGATCTCGGGTGCGACGACCGGCTTCCAGCCCTTCTGCTTGTAGAGATCGACCACGCGCTTCAGGACGTTGCGCGGCGTGTAGCTGATCTGCTCGCCCTGCGAGCCGACGATGTCGCAGATCACCTGCGCCGTCGGGTCGGTCTCCCAGGGAACGACCGAAAGGGTCGAAAGATCGGGCACGAGCTTGATGTCGCTGTCGCGGGAATCGTAGCGGAACTGGCCGGTTTCGTCCGGATATTCGCCCGAGATCGTGTGGCGGTAGACCGCCGAGGGCAGCGCCAGCGAGGTGTTGGAGGTAAACTTCGAGGTCGGCATCATCTTGCCGCGCGGAACGCCGGCGAGGTCGGGCGTGATGCATTCGACGTCTTCGATGCCGCGGATCTTGAGCCAGTCCGTGGCTTCCTTCCAGGTCTTCACACCGCGGAGGGAGTGGAGGGCGGGGGGTATTTTCGAAGTCTTGCTGATTTTCGTTGTTTGTTGGGCAGCACTTCTCTTGGAGGGCATAAATCACCGGTTTTGGCTTCGGATAGCGCATCATAACCACAGATTGGCAATTGGCTAGATGGGCTTGATCATTGACTTTCTGCTTTGCCCCCGGAATGGAAGGACAAACGAGCGGAGTGTTTCGTGGCTGAAAAGACAGATGTGGTGATCATTGGCGCCGGTGCCGCCGGCATGATGTGCGCCATCGAGGCGGGCAAGCGCGGCCGCCGCGTGGCCGTGCTCGACCATGCCAAGGCGCCGGGTGAAAAGATCCGCATCTCCGGCGGTGGCCGCTGCAACTTCACCAATATCCAAGCGGGGCCGAAGAACTTTCTGTCCGCCAATCCGCATTTCGCAAAGTCGGCGCTGGCACGCTACACGCCGCGCGATTTCCTCGCTTTTGTCGAAAAGCATGGCATCGCCTGGCACGAAAAGACTCTCGGCCAACTCTTCTGCGACCATTCGGCGAAAGACATCATCAAGATGCTGCTGTCCGAAATGCGCGACGTGCATGCCGATCTTCGCCTCGAAACGACGATCGAGAGCGTTGAGCGCCACGGCGCCGGATTTCGCGTGATGACGGGCGAGGGACCGATCGATGCACAGTCACTGGTTGTTGCCAGCGGCGGCAAGTCGATCCCGAAGATGGGGGCCACCGGGCTTGCCTACCGGATCGCCGAGCAGTTCGGCCTCCGGCTCATCGAAACGCGTCCCGGTCTCGTGCCGCTGACGCTCGATCCGGCGCAGCTCGAAGCGATCGGGGACCTGGCCGGCGTCGCCGCCGATGCGGAAGCGCGGTCCGGCAAGACGGCGTTTCGCGAGGCGGTGCTGATCACCCATCGCGGCCTGAGCGGTCCGGCCATCCTGCAGATTTCCTCCTATTGGCGCGAGGGGCAGGAGATCGTACTCAGGTTGATGCCCGACATCGACATCGCCGCGATCCTGAAAGAAATCCGCCGCACCCACGGTAAGCAGGCGGTGCAGACGGCACTCGGCGATATCCTGCCGCGGCGGCTGGCACAGTTTTTCGCCGACGGCGCAAAGCTGACCGGGCGCCAGCTTGCCGACCTCTCGGACAAGACCATCAATCAGCTTGCCACCTCGATCCAGGCCTGGACCATCAAGCCAGCCGGTTCGGAAGGCTACCGCACTGCAGAAGTCACGCTTGGCGGCGTCGATACCAACGGGCTCGACTCCAAGACGATGCAGGCAAAGGCGGTGCCGGGACTCTATTTTATTGGCGAGTGCGTCGACGTGACCGGCTGGCTCGGCGGCTACAATTTCCAATGGGCCTGGGCGTCGGGCTTTGCGGCTGGCCAGGACGCCTGATTTCCCCGGTTTTGGCGGGTAGAGCTTCAGTGATTGTTAATATATCTCGCCGAACCTTTATCCTTGTCGGCACAGCCGGCAGTTGGTGGGATCGGATTGTCGCGTAAACGGAAATAACACTGTTTCTGATTTTTTGACTTTCTTCCGCCACGGCATGGCTGCAATATAACTGTGACGGGCAATACGGGTCATGCGGACCCAGCGTTGCCGGTCAATGTGACAAGGACAGGATGCCATGAACCAAATCCGCCGCCGTCCCCGCGCCATCGCGATCGCCCGCACCGATGAAAGCCGTCAGCAGAAGGCCGCACTCACGCGCCTCGCCTTGATTGCATTCTTTGCCGTTGCCGCCCTCGCAGCCCTTCCGGCTCTCTGGTTCTGAGTTCAGGGGATCGGCCTTAAGCGGCCGCCTCTCGGGCGCAATTGACGCGTCCGCGCATGCCTACGGATTTTCTGCCGCGGGTTGAATGCGCTTATACAAATTTTAATCGTTCAAAACAGATAGTGCGACGATGTGAGTTTCGTCAGGTTCACGTTGCCGAGGAGTGGCGCCGTGGATCCGCAATGATTGCCGACGGACTGGCGGTGTGCGCCGCATGATTTTTCGAAAAACATCAGCCTGTTTGCGCATCGGGTGGCTCTCGATCGTTCGCACATTCACGCCCTGTCGTTGAGTGCGGAGACCTAGCGAGCCGTCGGGGGAGGCGAATGCGAGCTGCGAGCCAAGGTGTTTTCCATGTTCATCGATAGAATTCTTGCCCGTTTCAAGATCCAGACGAAGGTGCTGTTTTTCATCCTGCCCTTCGTCGTCAGCATCTGTGCCGTCGGTATCACCGGCCTCTATGCGTCCGGCCTGCTTCAGGGACGCATGGAGATTTCCAACAGCGTGTTGCAGACCTTGAGTGGCTTCAAGGATGTCTATGCGGGCATGAACGCCTTCCTGCATTCGACTACCGAAGAAACCCGTGATGCCGTGCAGTCGACGATTTCGGCGCAGAAGGACGTGCTCGCCGATACCGCTGCACAGGTCGCCGGCCAGAACGGCCAGGACGAACTGAAGGCGGCGATCGCGGCGACGAGCGACATCGAGGCCCGCATCGGCGGCCTTTGGACGCTGCACGTTGGCGAGCAGGACCTGCGCACGGCAATGAACTCGAACCTCGACGCCCTGCTGATCGAGCGTGCCAAGATCAACGAAGAATCGAACCGCCTGCAATACGCCGTTCGCAAGAGCGAGAACGCCGCCAAGACCATGCTGCGCGAAGCCGAAAAGCTGATGCGCGCAAGCCGCTTCTTCAACGAGTTCGGCACCGAAGTGAGCAAGGCGATCACCGTCGACGACAAGCTGAAGGCGGTCAAGGAACGCTTCCCGATGATCGGCCGCACCGAGCGTGATATTTTCCGCCTGCTGCCGAAGGACGAAAAGTCGCTCACCGAGACCATCACCTCGGCTTCGAGCGAGATCGGCGCCATCCTGAAGGCGCCGGCCGGACCGGAAACGCTTGCCGGGATCTCCAAATATGTCGACCGCTTCCGCACGGCGAGCTTCCGCCTGGAAGCGGCGTCCGTCGGCAAGATGCGCGACGCGACGCGGATTTTCGCCGAACTCGACGAGCAGATCGTCACGACGGAATCGGTTCTGACCGCCACCCGCAGGCTTTCGTCGTCGATCACCGATATCCAGATTTCCGCAGCCACCTTCATGGGCCTGACGAACGAGAGCAATCGCCAGAAGCTGCTCGACAAGTCGCTCGCCGTTCAGCAGAACATGGCGACGCTTCGCGGTGTCGCGAGCGACGGCGCCTCCTTCGACAAGATCGCCGACACGCTGATGCCGATCCTGACGGCGATGAAGAAGGATGCCGCGGCGCTCGTCGAGATCACCGTCAAGCGCACCGCAGACTTCGACGCCGCCGGACAATCGATCAACCAGATCTGGACCGACCTCACCGAATTTGCCGAACAGCAGAAGGTTGCCGCCGGAACCGAGCGTAACGAGGCGAACCAGATCTCGGTCGCCGCGACCGTTGCCGGTGTCGTCATCGCGCTTTTGGCCGGCATCGCCCTGACGCTGACGCTGAAGAAGCCGATCGGCCAGATCACCGCGGCAATGCGTCGTCTCGCCGATGGCCGCCTCGACACGACGATCGACGGCGACGGCCGCCGCGACGAAATCGGCGACATGGCGCGTGCCCTTGGCGTGTTCAAGGAGAACGCGCTCTCCAAGGTCCGCATCGAGGCCGAAAGCGAAGAGCAGCGGACGCGCGCCGATATGGAGCGCAGCCGCAACGACCAGGAAAAGCGCGAGCTCGATCGCCAGATTGATCTCGCCGTCAGCGAGCTTGCCGCTGGCCTTGGCCGCCTGGCCCAGGGTGACCTGTCGCGCCAGATCGACGTGCCGTTCCATGGTCGCCTCGAGCAGCTGCGCCAGGACTTCAACGGTTCGCTGATCCGCCTGCAGGACACGCTCGCCCAGATCCGCGCCAATGCGCAGGCGATCCAGGAGAGCGGCTCCAGCATGCATCATGCGGCAGATTCGTTGTCGAAGCGCACGGAGGCCCAGGCCGCCTCGCTTGAAGAAACCGCGGCCGCCGTCGATCAGATCACCGTCACCGTCCGTTCCTCGGCCGAGCGTGCCGGCGAGGCCAACCATGCGGTGATCCAGACGAAGCGCAGCGCCGACAGTTCGGCGACCGTCGTCACTAACGCGATCGCCGCCATGGGACGCATCGAGGAGGCTTCGCGCCAGATCGAGCAGATCATCGAGGTGATCGACGACATCGCCTTCCAGACTAACCTTCTGGCGCTCAACGCCGGTATCGAGGCGGCGCGTGCTGGAGAGGCCGGCAAGGGGTTTGCCGTCGTCGCCCAGGAGGTGCGCGAACTGGCGCAGCGCTCGGCGGAGGCCGCGCGTGAGATCAAGGGGCTCATCAACAAGTCGACCAACGAGGTCAATGCCGGTTCGCACCTGGTCAAGGAAACCGGCGAAGTGCTGGCCTCGATCAGCGCCCAGATCGTCACCGTCAGCCAGCATGTCGAGATGATTGCGACCGCAAGCCGGGATCAGGCCGTAGCGCTCAACGAGGTCAATGGATCGGTCAACCAGATGGACCAGATGACGCAGCAGAACGCCTCGATGGTGGAAGAGGCGACGGCGACGAGCCGCGCACTCGCCAACCAGGCCGACACGCTGATGATGCTGGTCGAGCAGTTCCGGCTGGAGCCGGAGGCGGAAGACTACGACACCTACCGGGCAGCCTGAGGCGTCCGGCAAAGGGTTTCGCTGGCGGCAGGCAACGTCGCCAGCCGAAAGCACGGCACCCGATACCGTGCGACATAACAAGGGCAGGGGCTAACATTGCACCGCGTGGCCGCAGGGCTTCGCGGTGCTTTTTTTATCGGCGTGGAGGCTGCTCTTGCGTCGCTTGGTGACTGCGGCCGCGAGTGTTGTGAACGCCCGACGTAGAAGGCCAGGCGGTTTCGGATCGAAATCCTCGTCCCAGCGGCGCGTTTTCAGGGCCATGTCGGCGATGTAGACCATTGCCATCATTTCCATCGTGATGCTCCTCAGTTGATGGGCATCACTTCTTTTATGCAGCAAAACCAGTTTTACATACATCGGATATCGCTCTATGTTTTTCAGAAATGAAAGACATGGATTGGGATATCTATCGCTGTTTCATGAGCGTGGCGCGCGCCGGCGGGCTCACTGGAGCAGCGCAGGCGCTCGGGTCGAGCCCGGCGACCGTCGGCCGGCGGATGCTGGAGCTCGAGGAGCGCACCGGCCGCACGCTGTTTCTGCGCAGCCAGACCGGCTACCAGCTCACCGGCGATGGCGAACTTCTGTTCGAGCAGCTTCAGGAAATGGAATCGGCGGCGCGCCGGGTCGAGAGCTGGCGCCAGGAAGGCGAGGGCGCGACAGTCCGCATCACCGTCGGCACCTGGATCGCCTGGCTGCTGGCGGAAAACTTTCCGGCGCTCTGCACCGAAAGGGACGGCTTCAGCCTGGCGATAACCGTCGGCGAGACACGCGCCAGCCTCGCTTATCGCGAGACCGACATCGGCATCCGCGCCTTCGAGCCGGAAGAGGCCTATCTGGCGGCAAGTCCGGTCGGCGACGTCGCCTATGCCGCCTATCGTCAGAAGAACGCGCCGCCGGGCGCGAGCGCGCGATGGGTGGCCGTCGGCGAGGAGGAGGCGATCTCCGCCTATCTGCGCTGGCCGCACGAGCAGGTGAAGGGGGGCTGGGAGGGACGGATCGTCGCCACGGTCACGCGGCCGCGCTCGCTGCTTGATCTCGCACGCGCCGGCGCCGGCTGTGCGGTGCTTCCCTGCTTTGTCGGCGATCTCGATCCGATGCTGGAGCGCGCCGGCGAGGAGATCCCGGCGCTCCGGCACCGGCAATGGATCGTCATGAACAACGAGGACAGGCACCGCAAGGAGATACGAACAGTGGTCGATCGCATGACGAAGCTCTTGCGCAGTCACGTAGATATCTTTGCCGGAAAGCGACCACGCCGCAGCTGAGACGGGCAAGCCACTGTTGGCTCCGGTTGCAGGGAACGCCGCTGCCAGGTGCTTCGTGGGTACGGATCAGCGCATCAGCAGCTTGACGAGTGCGGCCTGCGAATTGACCCGGGTCTTGGCATAGATGCTTTTGAGCTGTGTCCGGGTCGTCTCGTAACTGACTCCGTGGGCCTGCGACATTTCCTTCAGCGTCAGGCCGGCGGCGATGCCGCAGGCAATGCGGATCTCAGCCGGGGTCAGACCGTAATGGTCCTTCAGATGGTCGTGCCTGAGATCGCCGATGAGCGACGTCGCAGGCTCGATCAGAACCGCAACCGTCGGCCCGTCGAGAAGCTCGGTAAAGATGCTGGCGCTTCGCCGGACCAGGGTGACGCGGAAGGCGCCGTGTTCGGCGGTCCTGACGACGCGCAACTGCGGCTGCGCCGGGGCGCCGACCGGCGAGGCCAGAAGCTCGAGTGCCGCATTGGTTTCCGGTTCGTCCATGAACAGGCGGCCGTTGACCGCGATCCGGAACGGCGAGCCGTTCGCCGCCATTCGTTCGGCGTTGTGGTTCATCGAGCGGATGCGCAGATTGTCGCCCACATAGATCACGCCGACGCCGATCGTATCGAGCAGGGTCCGGCCTTCGTGCTGCTCGGCCATCATCAGGTCGCGCCGCCGCAGAAAGTCGAAGGCGCGCTTCAGGTGGGGTGCAAGGAGCGTGTACTGGTCGGCCGCCTGCTGGTTGAGGTCCTCGTCCGTCGAAGAGGTGCAGGTCGACAGGAGCAAGGTCCGCGTCGGGCTGCGCACGATGGTCACGCCGACGGTGGTCTCGCTGCCGGTCTGGCGCTTCAGCCAGTCATTGTAGAATTCCGATTTCATCAGCTCCGCGCGCGAGACGATATGCTCGCCCGAGAGGCCGCGCCCCACCGGCACGAGAACCGATTTCGGTATCCAGGGGTTGATGGCCGCAAAGTGATCGTTGAACTGGTCGATGGCATCGGGGGTAAAGCCCGAGACATAGGGCACGCAGGCCGATGGCGACGCGAGGTCATGGTAATGGAGCGCTGAACGCCCGTTGGGCATGGTCGTCGTCAGCCGGTCGAGAAAATCCTGCCAGCCGCAATCGCCAAAGGCGGCGCCGTAAATCAGCTCCGTCAGTTCGGCGGTATCTGCAGGTTTCGTCGAACGATACATGCGTGCCTTTGCCTAAGACAGGTATGTCTAATATAGCCAGGCATCGCAGATTCGATCAACCTGAAATAGCGGAGACAAGCATTCCTTGCGTGCGATACCATCCTGACAACGCAGAATAGCCGGCAAAGCGCCGGCCATTCCAATTTCTCCCACTTTCAATCGTCTTCGAAAAAATCAACCCTTGGTTGCTTTTGTCGCTGCGGCGACAGCTTTGTGGCGGAGCGGTAGCGGCGACAGTAGAATCGCCCCAAACACCGTTGTGGCGAGCATCATGGCCGGCCCTGGGTGACGATAACCGGGATCAGCAAGTCGCCCCAGTTGCCTTCGCCGCCGTGGTGGCGAGCCGAGCGCACGAGTTCGACCGAAACGCCGGCATCGACGGCCTTCATCACGGACTGGTTGAGGCGATGCAGGTCGTTGGCGACCATGCGGATTGCCGCCTGCTGGTCCGGGGTCATCGCCGAAGACTGTTCCTCGGCCCGTTCCTTGACGCGTGTCTGGACTGTCATTGGACTTCTCCTTGAGGTTCGAGGCTGGAGCGTGCTTGCGGATTTCCGCCCGCATCCATTTCACTTACGAGGGGTCGGCAGGAGCGCAGCGGGCAGGGATTGCCACGCTCCCGCCGGGCTTTCACTCTGCGGCCGGGCGGAACTGATCGTGCTCGGTCGATTCCTTCATGGCTGTTGTCGAGGACTGGCCACCGGTGATCGCCATCGAGACGGCGTCGAAATAGCCGGTGCCGACTTCGCGCTGGTGCTTGGTGGCGGTGTAGCCGTTGACCTCGGCGGCGAATTCCGCCTCCTGCAGCTCCGAATAGGCGGCCATCTGCCGTGCCTTGTAGCCGCGCGCCAGTTCGAACATGCCGAAGTTCAGCTGGTGGAAGCCGGCCAGCGTGATGAACTGGAACTTGTAGCCCATCGCGCCGAGCTCTCGCTGGAACTTGGCGATCGTCGCGTCGTCGAGGTTCTTTTTCCAGTTGAACGACGGCGAGCAATTGTAGGCAAGCAGCTTGCCCGGATGCACCTTGTGCACGCCCTCGGCGAACTTGCGGGCCTGCTCGAGGTCTGGCTTCGAGGTTTCGCACCAGATGAGATCGCAATGCGGCGCATAGGCGACCGCGCGGGCGATGCAGGGCTCAAGCCCGTTCTTCACCTGGTAGAAGCCTTCGACCGTACGGCCGGCATCGTAATCGACGAAGGGGCGGTCACGCTCGTCGATATCGGAGGTCAAGAGCTTGGCGGCCTCCGCATCGGTGCGGGCGATGACCAGCGTCGGCGTTCCCATGACGTCGGCGGCAAGCCGGGCCGCGTTCAGGTTGCGGATATGGGCCGCCGTCGGGATCAGCACCTTGCCGCCGAGATGGCCGCACTTCTTTTCAGATGCAAGCTGGTCCTCGTAGTGGACGCCGGCAGCCCCTGCCTCGATGAAGGCCTTCATGATCTCGAAGGCGTTGAGAGGGCCGCCGAAGCCGGCTTCGGCGTCGGCGACGATCGGTGCGAACCAGGTGTCGACCGAAAGGCCCTTGCCCTCGGAGGTCTCGATCTGGTCGGCACGCTGCAGCGTGCGATTGATGCGCTTGGCAAGCTCAGGCGCGGCATTGGCCGGATAGAGCGACTGGTCGGGATACATGGCCGAAGCGGTGTTGGCGTCGGCCGCGACCTGCCAGCCGGAGAGATAGATCGCCTTAAGGCCGGCGCGGACCATCTGCATGGCCTGGTTGCCCGAAAGTGCGCCCAGTGCGTTGACGAAGTCGTCCTCGTGAATGAGTTTCCACAAGCGGTTCGCGCCCATTTCGGCCAGCGAATGGCGGATCTCGACCGACCCGCGCAGCCGCTTCACGGTCTCTGCGGTATAGGGTCGATCGACGCCATCGAAGCGGCCTTGCGGTGCGCTGGGAACGAGCTTGTAAAAATCAGTCATTACTTCCTCCTGTCAAAATCAAACACCCATTCGACTTTTGTCGTACGGCGCTTTGTGTTTCGAGTTCATGTGACAGTTTTTACATTGCGCTGCAGTATTCGGCTATTGGAAACAATGAACTGGCGATATCAAAAGGGTTATCTTGTCTTGCCTTTGACAGGGTGGCGAAGTAAATTTGTAAAAAATGTAAAGCGCCCTGGGTCACACGGATTGTAAAGGTAGTTACAAATGGCTGAGAACAAGATCTTTGCCGGTCCGCGGGTCAGGCGCATTCGCAATGGCCTGTCGCTGACCCAGACGGCCATGGCCGAGGCGCTCGGCATCTCGCCGTCCTACCTCAATCTGATCGAGCGAAACCAGCGACCGCTGACGGTGCAACTGCTTTTGAAGCTTGCCTCGGTCTACAAGGTCGATCTCGACGAATTGCAGGGCGAAACCGGCGGCAGCCTCACGCAATTGCGCGAGGTTTTCGCCGATCCGCTGCTGTCGGCGGAGTTGCCGGGGGAGCAGGAGCTGATCGAGGTGGCGGAAGCTGCCCCCAATGCCGCCGGCGGCGTCGTCAAGCTCTATCGCGCCTATCGCGAACAGGCCTCACGCCTCAAGGATCTGGCGGACCTTCTGGCGGGGCAGGGGCACATGGAGGCGCTTTCGGGCACGCGGCTGCCGATGGACGAGGTGCGCGAGACCTTCGAGGGGCGGCCGAATTATTTCGCCGGCATCGAGGCGGCGGCGGAAACCTTCCACGAGGCGCTGTCGCCGGGTGACGATCTGATCGGCGCGCTCAAGACCTGGCTGAAGAAGGAGCACGGCCTCGTCGTGCGCAGCCTGCCGGTGCACGCCATGCCGAACCTGCGCCGTCGCTTCGACAGGCACTCCATGCGCCTCTTCGTCTCCGAGCGGCTGTCGCCCTACGACCAGTTGCGCGAGATCGCCATGGAGGCCGTGTCGATTGCCTGTCATGAGGCGATAACGGCGGAGCTTGGGATGTTAAGGCTTTCGACTGCGGAAGCGCGCCGCATCGCTCGCTTCGAGCTGGCGCGCTACGGCGCGCACGCCCTGATGATGCCCTATGCCGCTTTCCTTGCCGCCGCACAGCGGGCGAAGTACGACATCGATGTCCTGCGTGCCCGCTTCCAGGTCTCGTTCGAGCAGGCCGCCAACCGGCTGACCATGCTGCAGCGCCCCGGTGCCCAAGGGCTGCCGTTCTTCCTCATGGAGATCGACAGTGCTGGCCACCGGTTGCGGCGGGCCGGCGCATCGGGCTTTCCGCAGGCGAAATTCGGTGGTGGCTGTCCGAAGCTCAATATCCACGCCGCCTTCTCGGTGCCGGGGCAGGTCCTGGTCGATTGTGTCGAAATGCCCGACAGTGCCGAGTTCCTAACGGTGGCGCGCACGCTGGAAGGGCCGCAGGCGGCGTTCCATGAGCGTGTCCGGCGTACGGCGCTTCTTCTTGGCTGCGAGGCGTCGGTTGCCGACGAGACCGTCTATGGATCCGCGTTGCCGCCGGCAGTCGCGATCGGTGCCGCCTGTCGGCTCTGCGAGCGCCAAGGCTGTCTCGCGCGCGCCGAGCCGCCGGTCACCCGCCCGCTCGGGCTCGACGAGATGGCGACGGGACTCAGCGTTTTCGATTTTCAGTAGCTGACGGGGTGCTGGTTCGGCAGAAGCGGCGCATTCGCCGCGAAGCATTCTGCCGGCAGTCCCGTTGTGTAGCCGCGGGTGATGTGCGCCTTGTCGGCATAGGCCTTGTTGCGCATCAAAATCGCGTGCAGTTCCGGCAAATTGTAGAACGGCACGCCCGGATAGAGATGGTGCTCCAGGTGGTAGTTGATGTTGTGGGGTGCGAAGAACAGCTTCTCCCAGGCATGCGGATAGACCGTGCGTGAACTCGTCAGTTCATCGCTATAATCAATGCTGCCGAAATGCTCGGCGACGCTGCGTATATAAAGGAACAGACAGAAGAAGGTGAGGAACGGCACCACCCAGTAGAGCGCCACTTCCCGCCAGATGCCGAAGAACGTGAAGATCGCGGCGGCGGCGACGTAGAAGCCGATTCGCAGCAGCTTGTACTGAAGCGTCGAGCGATCGTTCTTCCCCATGCGCTTGGCCATGTGCAGCATGTCGCGCAGCGAATTGACCGCGACGAGATAGCCGAGCAGTTGCGTGATGCCGCGCGCGACCTTTTGCGGAAAGGTGAATTGCGGCATGCCGAGCTTCGCCGTCCAGTCCGGATCCTCATCGGTATTGGCATGCTGATGGTGGGCGAGGTGGTTCTGGCGATAGCCGTCGACGGTGGCCAGCACTGGCCAGGCGAGCAGCAGGTCGCTCATCCAGTCGCTGATTTTCCGGTTGCGGATGATGCGGTAGTGCGCCGCCTCGTGGATCATGCAGCCGAGCGCATGCATGCGTCCGGCGATCAACACCACGGCAACGAGGTAGACGAAGAGGTTGCCGAAATACTCGCTGACGGCGATGGCTGATGCAATCAACGCCCAGTCGAATGCGATTGCCGCAAGGGCCTTTCGCGGCTCGAGCGCCGACAGGCGCTTCAACTGCTTCGGATCGATCCTGCGGCTTTTCCCGCCGACGACCTGCTCATCCATGACGACACCTGAGATCCTTCACCGCTACTGTCGGGAAAATCGCATGGCGATCATGGTTAATCAATCGTAAATGGCGGTCCGTACAGAGGCGGCAAAGCTATGGTTAACGGTGCCGCCGCGGCCGGGTCGAGGACGGCAGGCTGGAAGCCAGCCGCCATAAGTGCCCGTTTTTCTTCGACTTGTGAAATTGACGGGGCCACAGGGCGGCGCTTCTTATCGGCACGAAAGCGCTTGAGGTTATCGAGAAAGATGCCTAACCTCCGGCCTGAACGAAGCGGATTGGACGGTGTCCCGGTGTGCCGGGCCCGATACGAAAAAACCAAGAGGGGAGTTGTATGTCCAAGCTCATCGTCACAACCCTGGCGGCAGCCGTTCTGGCCGGCTCGACCATGCTGGCCTCCGCGCAGGAGCGCGTGGTCAACGTCTACAACTGGTCGGACTATATCGACAGCAGCATTCTGGAAGATTTCACCAAGGAGACCGGCATCAAGGTCGTCTACGACGTCTTCGACAGCAACGAGATCCTGGAGACGAAGCTGCTTGCCGGGGGCTCCGGCTACGACGTGGTGGTGCCGACGGCAACCTTCCTGCAGCGGCAGATCGCCGCGGGCGTGTTCCAGAAGCTCGACAAGTCGAAGCTGCCGAACCTTTCCAACATGTGGGACGTGATCATGGAGCGTACGGCAAAGTACGATCCGGGCAACGACTATGCCATCGACTACATGTGGGGCACGACCGGCATCGGCTACAACGTCGACAAGATGAAGGCGATCCTCGGTACCGACGAGAAGCCCAACTGGGACGTCATCTTCAAGCCGGAACTGGCGGCGAAGTTCAAGGATTGCGGCATCCACATCCTCGATTCCCCGACCGACGTGATGCCTTCGGCGCTCGCCTATCTCGGCCTCAATCCGGATAGCCACGAGGCTGCCGATCTGGAAAAGGCGGCTGAGCTGCTGGCGAGTATCCGTCCCAATGTGCGCAAGTTCCATTCGTCGGAATACATCAATGCGCTTGCCAACGGCGACATCTGCCTTGCAATCGGCTTTTCCGGCGACGTCTTCCAGGCCCGCGACCGTGCTGCCGAAGCCAAGGCCGGTGTGACCGTCGACTACGCGATCCCGTCCCAGGGCGCGCAGATGTGGTTCGACATGCTTGCGATCCCGGCTGATGCACCGCACGTGGAGGAGGCGCACGCCTTCCTCAACTACATGATGAAGCCCGAAGTCGTGGCCAAGGCATCGAACTACGTCTTCTACGCCAACGGCAACAAGGCCTCGCAGCAGTTTCTTGACAAGGCTGTTTTGGAAGACAGCGCCATCTATCCGTCGGACGAGGTGATGCAGAAACTGTTCACGGTGACGCCCTTCGAGGCGAAAGAACAGAGGGTGTTGACCCGACTCTGGACAAAGGTCGTAACCGGCCAGTAAGAGCGGAAAACGAATTGCCCGGACCTCAAAATCCGGGCAATTTTCTTAAGGGGGCACCGGGGAAAACGAGAGTGCCCATCGGCTGTATCATTCGGGGATAGATGATGAAGTCTCTCGGCAGTATCCGGCGGTCCTTTGCCCCTTGGGCGGATCCCGCTTCCAAGCCATTCATTTCCTTCAAGAACGTGACCAAGCGGTTCGGCGATTTCACCGCCGTCGACGACCTTTCGCTGGATATCTACACGCGCGAGTTCTTTGCGCTTCTGGGTGCGTCCGGCTGCGGAAAGTCGACGCTTCTGCGCATGCTCGCCGGCTTCGAACAGCCGACGTCGGGCGAGATCATCCTCGACGGGCAGAGCCTGGCCGGCATTCCGCCCTACAGGCGTCCGGTCAACATGATGTTCCAGTCCTACGCGCTCTTCCCGCATATGAACGTGGAGAAGAACATCGCCTTCGGCCTGAAGCAGGATGGCATGCCGAAGGCGGATATTGCCGAGCGCGTCGCCCAGATGCTGAAGCTGGTAAAGCTCGAAAAGTTCTCCCAGCGCAAGCCGCACCAGTTGTCGGGCGGTCAGCGCCAGCGTGTCGCCCTTGCCCGCTCGCTCGCCAAGCGGCCGAAGGTGCTGCTCCTCGACGAACCGCTCGGCGCGCTCGACAAGAAGCTGCGCGAGGAAACCCAGTTCGAACTGATGGATCTGCAGCAGGAACTCGGCCTAACCTTCGTCGTCGTCACCCACGACCAGGAAGAGGCGATGACCATGGCCGACCGCATCGCGGTGATGAGCCACGGCAAGGTCATCCAGGTGGCGACCCCTGCCGAAATCTACGAGGCGCCGAACTCGCGTTTCGTCGCGGACTTCATCGGCGACGTCAACATTTTCGAAGGAGCGGTCTCCGGGGCCGAGGGCGGTTATGTGCGCCTTGAAGGCACCAACGGTTTCCCCATCCGCATGGCATCGCCCGAGACGCCGGCTGCCGGCGGCAAGTCGGCCGTCGCCGTCCGCCCGGAAAAGATCCGCGTCAGCCGTCAGGCGCCGGCCCACGCGCCCGTCAACGCCGTTCAGGGCGAGATCTGGGATATCGGCTATCTCGGCGACATGACCGTCTTCCACGTGCGCCTGAAGGATGGACGCGTGATCAAGGCGTCGTCGCTGAATGCGGTGCGCGCGGTCGAGGATCCGCTCGGCTACGACCAGGAGGTCTGGGTTTCCTTCGGCGAAGACGCCGGCGTCGTTCTGAAGGATTGAGGCCATGACCCGTGTCGCATCCGCCCTCTTCAGCCGCCTCGTCATCATCATCCCCTATGCCTGGCTGCTGTTTTTCTTCCTGATCCCGTTCTTCATCGTCTTCCGTATCTCGCTGTCGCAGACGGCGGTGGCGATGCCGCCCTATACGCCGGTCTTCGATCTCTTCGGTGGCTTGTCCGGCATCCTTGAAAAGGCGAAAGAGTTCTCGTTCGACAACTACGTCTGGCTGACGGAGGATGTCCTCTACTTCAACGCCTATGTGTCGAGCGTCATCATCGCGGCGGTTTCGACCGTGCTGACGCTGCTGATCGCCTATCCGGTCGCCTACGGCATGGCGAAGGCGCCGAAGACCATTCGCCCGACGCTGCTGATGCTCGTGATCCTGCCGTTCTGGACGAGCTTCCTGATCCGCGTCTACGCCTGGATCGCGATCCTGAAGCCCGAAGGGTTGCTCAACCAGTTCCTGCTGAGCATCAACGTCATCGACCAGCCGCTGATCATCCTCAACACCAATTGGGCGATCTACATCGGCATCGTCTATTCCTATCTGCCGTTCATGGTGCTGCCGATCTATTCGTCGCTCGAGAAGATGGATCACACCTTGACGGAGGCGGCACTCGACCTCGGCTGCACGCCGTTTACCGCCTTCTGGCGCGTGACATTCCCGATGTCGCTGGCGGGCGTCGTCGCCGGCTGCCTGCTGGTCTTCATCCCCGCCGTCGGCGAATTCGTTATCCCCGACCTGCTCGGCGGTTCGGAGACGTTGATGATCGGCAAGACGCTCTGGAACGAATTCAACGCCAACCGCGACTGGCCGGTTTCCTCGGCCGTGGCGACGATCCTGCTTCTGATCCTGGTGTTACCGATCGTCTACTTCCAGAACGCCCAGGCCAAAGCCGACAGCGAGGGGAGGTAGGACATGGGCAACTGGTCACGCTTCAACATCGCCTCGATCGTGCTCGGCTTCGGCTTCCTCTACCTGCCGATCGTGCTTCTGGTGGTCTTCTCCTTCAATGAATCGAAGCTTGTCACCGTTTGGGCCGGCTTTTCGACCAAGTGGTACGCGCAGCTCTGGCATAACCAGGCGCTGCTCGATGCCGCCTGGGTGACGATCCGCGTCGCGCTGATCTCGGCGACCTTCGCCACCGTGCTCGGTACGCTCGCGGCTTTGGCGCTCGTCCGCTACACCCGCTTCCGTGGCCGCATGCTGTTTTCCGGCATGGTCTATGCGCCGCTCGTCATGCCCGAGGTGATCACCGGCCTGTCGTTGCTGTTGCTGTTCGTTGCCATCGGTCTCGACCGCGGCTTCTGGACGATCACGCTGGCGCACATCACCTTCACCATGTGCTTCGTTGCCGTGGTGGTGCAGTCGCGCTTGCTCAGCTTCGACCGGTCGATCGAAGAGGCGGCTCTGGATCTCGGCGCCACGCCGGTGACGACATTCTTCTCTATCACCCTTCCGGTCATCGCGCCCGCGGTGTTTTCCGGCTGGGTTCTCGCCTTCACGCTGTCGCTGGACGATCTGGTGATCTCGAGCTTCACCACGGGACCGGGCGCCACGACGCTGCCGATGAAGATCTACAGCCAGGTGCGGCTGGGCGTGACGCCGGAAATCAACGCGATCTGCACCATCCTCATTGGCGTGGTCGCGATCGGCGTGGTGGTTGCCTCGATTGTTACCAAGCAGCGCGAGGCGCAACGCGAGCGGGACGAGCGGGCCGCCTTCGCCCAGTCCTGATCCGCTGAGCCTTCGCCAAGGCCGGTTTATGAAACCAGCGGTCGGCGTCCCTGACACCGGCCGTTTTCAGTTGGGTTCGCCGAGAACCGACAGGGGCGAGATCACCGCATTCGGCCAGGAACCGCCGACGAAGAAACGCAGCCTTTGCCCGGCGTTCAGCGTGTCGATGTAGGTGCCGGCAAGCGCCAGGCTGCCGCTGCGATAGGGAATGACGCCGTTGACCGAGAGATTGCCGGTCTGGCCGGCAAAGAGCGCCCGGTTCAGCCGCGCCGATCCTTCCTCGAAGTTGGCTTCGATGTCCGCCGTCTGGAAGGCGAAGTTGCCGTCGCTCGCCTGCGACAGCGAAAAGAATTCGCCGGCCCGCACAAGGTTCGCAAAGGCATTTGCGTCGAAGCCTGTGAGATTGCCATTGGCAAGCGAAAGCCTGATGCGGCCGGAAGCCTCGGCCACCTGCGTGCGCCAGAACGGGTGTTGCGTCGTAAGATCCAGATTGACATTGCCCCGGCCGGTTGGGATCGGGCCGGTGAAGCCGAAGTCTGCAAGGGCTGCAGCAAGGTCGGCATTTTTCAGCACCAGTTCCAGCCTGCCGCCGCCGGCCAGACCCTCTTCCGAAGCGGCGAGCCGCCCGCTGAGCCGGCCATTGGCATAGGTGCTGTCGGCGACGTTCACGGAGGCGCGCCCGTGATCGAAGATGACCCCGGCGGCGAGATCTTCGAGCCGCAGCGGGCCGACCAGCGCCTCCTGCGCCGACAGCCGCACATCGGCACGCCAGCTGCGCATGAACGCATCGCCGAGTTGTTGCCTGAGTTCGTCCGGCTCCAGCGGGTCGATGAACGGCTGAAGTCCGTTGAGATCGATGCGGTCGAAGGCGAGCGTGCCTTCGACGCGGTGGGTATTGTCGATCGGCGTGGAGATGTCGAGGATGCCGGTCGCATTGGCGCCGCCGAGCGTCAGGTGAAGTTCGTCGAGCTTCAGCGAGGCCTTGCCGCTGGTGACGTTGGCACTCAAGCTGAAGCCGCTGTCCGGCAACGTGCCTGCCGCCTTGCCCCTGTACCAGGCGGCAAGGGCCTGCAACGAGGCCGTCGAAACCTGCAATCGTCCCGCCGCGGCCGGCGTCTGGGAGAGATTGCCGTTACCTTCGAACGAGAGATTGAGCGCCGCCGAGGATAGCGACGTCTTCAGCGCCGCGTTGCGGCCGGTCAGCAGCATCAGCGGTTCGTTGCATTCGAGCGTCCAGGCCACCACCTGTCCGGCAAGGGTACCGGAGAGCCGGGCGCTGAGCTGCTTGGTGAACGACGGCCAGGAGACTGTTCCGGATATGCCGGAAAATTCCCGCGTCTGGTTGGTGACGAGGTCGATGATCTGCAGGCGGCCGTTTTCGACCGTGATGTCGCCGAACGGCGTATCCTTGTCGGCGGCCTGCACGTCCGGTGTATTCAGCCAGTGCGGCCGCTGCCAGTTGAGTGTGCCGTCCGTGCGCCGCTCGAGCGTCACGACCGGCTCGACCAGCCGGACATCGTGCAGCGCCGGTGTGCCGTCGATCGCCGAGAATAGGCTGAACGTCGCGGTTATGCTGCCGATATGCGCGAGCTTGCGGGACGATCCGTCCGTCGTTTCGATCGTCGCCGAGCGGAGCGTCAGCGTCGGTTCCGGCCAGAAGCTGATCTCGGGATTGCCGGCGATCCGGCTTTTGCCCCCGGACCAGGCATCCAGCATGTGCTCTACGGTCGGACGCACGTTCGTGGTCGAAATCAGCAGAGGCAGGACGGCGTTGTAGCCGGCTGCAAGCCCGACGCCGATTGCGGCCGGCCACAGGAAATGGCGGCGCCGCAGCCGCGACAACAGGCGTACGTCGCGCATCATATGCAGAAATTTACGTCTCATGTCCGCCTGGTCGCCGTCGCTTGGGTCACGTCAGCTTGGATAGGCCTTCGGTCTTCAGAAATCAAATGCGACGGACAGGCAACAGACAGGTAAATGTCGTCCACGCGATGACGAGGCGCTTGCCGGTGCTGTTTATTTTGCGATGCAGCATGGTATAGAGGGCATGGAGCAGGAGTGGAGGAAAGCATGCACGCAGAGCAGCCGTTGTGGGTTCCGGGTCCGGAAATCCTTGCGCATAGCCCCATGGCCGAATTCATCGCCTGGAGCAGCAAACGCTTCGGCAGAACCTTTGCGGATTATGATGCTTTCCACGCCTGGTCGGTGGCCGAGCGCGGCGACTTTTGGACCGCGGTCTGGGAGCACTGCGGCGTCATCGGCGAACGCGGCGCAACAGCCCTCGTCAACGGCGACCGCATGCTCGATGCCCGCTTCTTCCCGGAGGCGAAGTTGAACTTTGCCGAGAACCTTCTTCGCGAGACCGGCGACGGCGACGCGCTCGTCTTCCGCGGTGAAGACAAGATCGACTATCGCCTCTCGTGGGACGAACTTCGCGCCCTCGTATCGCGCCTGCAGCAGGCGCTGAAGGCTGAAGGTATCGGCCCCGGCGACCGCGTTGCAGCGATGATGCCGAACATGCCCGAGACCATCGCCTTGATGTTGGCGACCGCCTCGATCGGCGCGATCTGGTCGTCCTGTTCTCCCGATTTCGGCGAGCAGGGCGTTCTCGATCGTTTCGGCCAGATCACGCCGAAGCTGTTCATCACCTGCGACGGCTATTGGTACAATGGCAAGCGCCAGGACGTCGACGCCAAGGTTCGCGCGGTCTCCAAGGCCCTTGGCGTGCCGGCGCTGATCGTTCCCTATGCCGGCGACAGCGCGGCACTCGCGGCCTCGATCGAGGGGGGCGCGACGCTCGACGATTTCATCGCACCGTTTGCGGCAGCAACCCTGACCTTCGAACGCGTGCCTTTCGGCCATCCGCTCTATGTGCTGTTTTCCTCAGGCACGACGGGCGTTCCCAAATGCATCGTGCATTCGGCAGGCGGCACGCTTCTGCAGCACCTTAAGGAGCATCGTTTCCACTGCGGCCTTCGTCGCGGCGAAAAGCTCTTCTATTTCACCACCTGCGGCTGGATGATGTGGAACTGGCTGGTGTCGGGCCTGGCCGTCGGCGCCACCCTCTGCCTGTTCGACGGCTCGCCCTTCTATCCCGACGGCAACGTGCTCTTCGACTATGCCGCGGCCGAGAAGTTCGCGGTGTTCGGCACCTCGGCGAAATACATCGACGCCGTGCGCAAGGGCGGCTTCGTCCCGGCCAACACGCATAATCTCTCCACCCTTCGGCTATTGACCTCGACCGGTTCGCCGCTGTCGCCGGAAGGCTTCTCCTTCGTCTACGAGGGCATCAAGTCGGACGTTCAGCTTGCCTCGATCTCGGGCGGTACCGACATCGTTTCCTGCTTCGTCCTCGGCAACCCGCTGAAGCCGGTCTGGCGCGGCGAAATCCAGGGGCCGGGTCTTGGTCTCGCGATCGACGTCTGGAACGACGCAGGGCAATCGGTGCGCGGTGAGAAGGGGGAACTCGTCTGCACCAAGGCCTTCCCGTCGATGCCGGTGATGTTCTGGAACGACCCTGAAGGTGCCAAGTATCGCGCCGCCTATTTCGAGCGTTTCGACAATGTCTGGTGCCATGGCGACTTCGCCGAATGGACAGAGCATGGCGGCATCATCATCCACGGGCGCTCGGACGCAACCTTGAACCCCGGCGGGGTGCGCATCGGCACGGCGGAGATCTACAATCAGGTCGAGCAGATGGAAGAGGTCGCAGAGGCGCTCTGCATCGGGCAGGACTGGGAAGACGACGTGCGCGTCGTTCTCTTCGTTCGTCTCGCCGCCGGCGTTGCCCTGACCGACGACCTGACCAAGGCGATCAAGAACCGCATCCGCGTCGGCGCCTCGCCGCGCCATGTGCCGGCAAAGGTGATCGCGGTCGCCGATATCCCGCGCACGAAGTCCGGCAAGATCGTCGAGCTTGCCGTCCGCGATGTCGTGCATGGCCGTCCGGTGAAGAACAAGGAGGCGCTCGCCAACCCGGAAGCGCTCGATCTTTATGCAGGACTGGATGCCCTTAAAAATTGAGGGCACGTTAACGGATTCGCGTCTTTGGAATTAACCAAGGCTTCAGACTTGCTGAAAAATCCCTAAAATTGCGGATCCGGCGGGTAAGGTCTTGTTAAGGATTGGGGGCGCATGGTCATGCCAACTTGAGGCCGATCGATGTTGCATCGGCGTTCGGCAGAGATGCCGTCGCAGACATGACGTCGTTACTTCTCGAGCGATTGTTGGTTTAGCATTCAACTATCGAGGTGGCCTCCCAGCCACCTTTTTTTTTATGTGTCTCTCGTCTGCCCGGGCCTTGCTGAACGAGGCTCAGGAGCGGCGCTCAAGCGACCGCGACACGAGGATGACCGGGATCATGCCGGCGACGACGATGATCATCGCGGCGACTGAAGCATCTTCGACCTTGGCCCGGGACGCGTCCTCATAGACGAGTGTCGCCAGCGTGTTGAAGTTGAAGGGCCTGAGCATGATCGTCGCAGAAAGCTCCTTCATCGTCTCGATGAAGACGAGGAGCGCGGCGGTCAGTACCGCCGGGCGCATCATCGGCAGAAGGACGGTGCGCAGGGTCTGGCCGCCGGTGCGGCCGAGCGCGCGCGCTGCCATGTCGAGATGCGGCGAAAGCTTCTGGAAACCGGCTTCGAGCGAACCCTCGGCCATGGTGAGGAAGCGCACGCTGCAGGCGTAGATGATCGCAAAGCCGGTGCCGGTCATCATCAGCCCGGTGGAAACACCGAACGTATCGCGCATGCCGGCATCGATGATGTTGTCGAGAGCGGCCAGCGGGAAGAGCACGCCGATCGCAAGAACGGTGCCTGGCACGCCATAGCCGAAGGAGGCGAGGCGTCCGGCGATGTCGCTCACCCGCGAATGTCCCGTGCGCGCCGCATAGGCGAGCACGAACCCGAGCAGAACGGTAACCGTTGCGGTGGCGCCCGAGACGAGGATGCTATGAAAGAGCGCGTTGAGCAGCCGCGGCTCGATGAACTGGTCGATGCGCTTGAGCGCAAAATTGCCGAGGATCAGCACGGGAACGGCAAAGCCTGAAAGCACCGGCAGCAGGCAGGCGACCGTGGCGGCCCACTTCTTCCAGCCGGACAGCACGAGCCGGGCGGCGTCGTGGACGGCGGATGTCGTCTTCTGGCTGGAGAAGCGCTGGCGCCGCCGTGCGGCCCGCTCGATCATCATCAGGCCAATGACGAAGACCAGCATGATGCAGGCGATTTGTGCAGCGCCCGCGAGGCTGCCGCGGTTGAGCCAGGTGTCGAAGATCGAGAAGGTCAGCGTCTGCACGCCGAGGAATTCGACCGCACCGATGTCGTTCAGCGTTTCCATCGCCACCAGCGTCAGGCCGATCATGATGGCCGGGCGGGCCATCGGGATCTGGATGCGGAAGAACACCTTCAGCGGCCCGGCACCGAGCGTGCGCGCGACATCGGCGGCGGCGCGCCCCTGCATCAGGAACATCGAGCGGCAGGCGAGATAGATATAGGGATAGAGAACCGAGCTCAGCACCAACACGGCGCCGCCGAGCGAGCGGATATCCGGAAACCAGTAGTCACGGCTGGTCTTGAAGCCGAAGACCAGGCGGATCAACCCCTGCACTGGCCCGGTAAAAGTGAAAAGCTCACCGAACGCATAGGCCGCGAGATAGGCGGGGATTGCGAGCGGCAACACCAGAGCGGCTGACAGGAAGCGTCGCAGCGGAAACTCGCAGCTTGCGACGAGCCAGGCGGTGAGAATGCCGACGAAGGCGGTCGTAGCACCCGTCAGCGAGATCAAGAGCAGCGTACGCCCGGTGGCGCGCGGAATGACGTTCTGCATCAGATGCGGCCAGTCGCCGCCGCCGCCCGAGATCGCCAGCCAGGCTATCGCGATGATTGGCATCAGCACGATGAGTGATGTCAATCCGGCCCAGGTCGCCAGCAGGGGATGCGAAAGACCGGTTCCGGCACGCGCATGGCGGCGCTTGATGCTCTGAGATGTGGACTGCAATCGATCGATTCCGCGGCATAACGGCAGGACGTGGCCAGTGGTGGCCAAACTGGCCACCACAAGTCAACATTTCCTTATAGCATCCGGCCTCAGTTCGCCAAGACGCGTTGTGACGGGAAGGAAATTTCCACCAGCGTTCCCTCGTTCGGCGCCGAGGTGATCGAGAAGTGGGCGCGGTTCGCCTCTGCCATCGCCTTGGTCAGAGGCAGGCCGAGCCCGGTGCCGTCGCCGCGCTTGCGCGCGCCTGTCGTCACCTGTCGGAACGGCTTCATCGCCTGGTCCAGTTCACCGCGGGTCATGCCGACGCCGGTGTCGCGGATCCGCAGCATGACGCTGCCATTGGCCTCGTAGGAGGTCGATACCACGATCTGGCCGCCCGAGGGCGTGAAGCGGATGGCGTTCGCCAGAATGTTGAGCGCGATCTGCTTGATCGACCGGCCGTCGGCAACGACGTTGGGCACGGCCGCCGACAGCGAGGTGCGGATGATGACGCGCTGGCTGTTGGCCTGCGGCTGAACCAGCGACACGGCTTCCGATACGGCGTCATTGATCTCCACGGCGCCGAAGTCGAGCTCCATTTCGCCGGCCTCGATCTTCGAGATGTCGAGCAGATCGTTGACGATATCGAGCACATGGCGACCGGAGCGGCCGATATCGCCGGCATATTCGATGTAGCGCGGGTGGCCGACAGGGCCGAAATGCTCGCTCGCCATCATGTCGGAAAAGCCGATGATCGCGTTGAGCGGCGTGCGGATCTCGTGGCTGACGCGGGCGAGGAACTCGGTCTTGTGGGCATTGGCCGTTTCGGCCGCGCGCTTGGCGTTGCGGAGTTCCTCTTCCGTGCGCTTCCACTGCGTGATGTCGCGGATGACGGCGCAAAAGCCATTTGAGGCTGAAAGCCGCCCGATAGTCATGAACAGCGGAATGAAGCCGCCGTTTGCTTCCCGGCCGATCACCTCGCGCCCGTCGTTCAGAACACTCGCGACACCGTGGCCGGAAAGCCCGTGCAGGTAGTCGATGACTGCCTTCTGACTTTCGTGGGCGAAGAGCGCGGCGAAAGGTTTGCCGCGGATCTCGCCCTCGTCATAGTTGAAGAGCGCGCTTGCCGAGCGGTTCATCGAGCGGATGTCGCCGTCATGGCCGAGAACGACGACGCCGTCGGTCGCGGTTTCGAGGATCGACTTCAGCTCGTCGATTTCCGTCTTCAGGCGATCGACGTCGTCATCGGAGATGGCCTGGTCGAGCTTGCTCGATGGCATGTTCGCGGCCGCCGGCGTCAGCGCCAGCATCAGCGCGCTCCGGCCGTCCCAGCGGATCGTGTGCAGGCGTGCGGTGACCGGACGCATCTGGCCGTCCTTGCGGATCAGCATCATCGTGCCGTCGGGTTCCTGGTCGGTCGCCTCTTCGCCGTTGGCAAAAAGCGCGTCGAGGCCGCCTTCCTGGACGAAGTCGTCGAGGTCGCCATAGGCGGTGAGCCGCAGGAATTCCGGATTGGCGTGCAGCAGTTCTTCACCGCGATGCACGAGCATGCCGATCGGCAGGCTGTCGAGGATCTCGCCGCTTAGGCCGATATCGGCCGCTTGCGGCTGGGGTTCCACGTTCGCCTGTTTGTCCTCGGCGACGCCGTCGTCGGTCTTCGCTTCGGTTTCTTCCGCGCCAGGCTGCTCTTCTGCCTCTGGCGTCGAGGACGAAATGGTTTCGTGCGCGTCCACCGGCAAGGGGGTGTTCGTATCGGCTGGCGCGTCGCTTTCCTCGACCGGCGCGGCTTCCGTCGGCTTGCCGAAATGCTCGCCCAGTTGCCGAGCAATTTCGCGGAACGCGGCCTGTTCGCCGCGCGTCAGTGCGGTTGCGGCGCGATGTTTCTCGAGTTCGACGATCTTGTCGGAGGCTGGAGGCTCGGTCGTATCGACCAGCTGTAGGGCAGGGCGCTCTCCCTGGAAGGGATCCTCAAGTGCCGCGTCGTGTTCATCGGAGGCGACTTCGGCCGCGTGGACCGGCTCTGCCTCATCCACACTGGTGGAGAGGGCCTGGTCTTCGTTCGCGTCGTGATCCTGCACCGTTGCGGCAGGCTCGGCTTCCGCTTCTGACGAGGGCTGTTCGACGACCTGCGCCTCGTCCGAGGACCGTTCCTCGATCTCGGAGCCGGTAGCTGGAAGATGCGCGTAGTCTTCCGGCAACGTCGCTTCCGCGTCCGGTTCCTCCGCCATGTCCGTTGCGGCGTCGAATGTGAGGCCGTTGGCGTCTTCGTCTTCCACGGCATCGGCAAGGCGCACGATGCCGAAACCGCGGAAGCCGTCGAATTCGCGAGAGCGCGAGTAGGTGGGCAGCGCCGCCAGGTCGACCGGAACCTTGAGGCTCGTGCCCTGCACGGGCCAGAAAATCGTCTTGCCCGACCAGGTGTCGCGGCGCTGCAGCAGCGCGCCGATCTTCTGGTCAGGATCGAGGCCGTAGCGTGCCGCCACTTCATTAAAGGTGGTGCCGATCACATCGGCGGCGCGCGGGCCGACGGCGGTGGCGAATTCCTCGGAGATCTCGCTGAAGCGGCCTTCGGCGTCGATCTTCCAGACGAAGCGCACCGCACGGGCGCCGGGCACGAACGCAAAGTCGGCCTGTTCGGACGGGGCGGTCTGGGCTGCCTCGACCGTCTCGTCCTCGCGAGCGCCCTCTTCCGTCAACGGGATTTCATCGGCGGCCGGCGTCTCGGCCGCGGTCACGTCGGTCGCGACCGCAGGAGCCTGCTTGCCTTCCTCTTCCGTTGGCTCCACGTCCTGCGCCGTAATGTCCGCATCCGCGGCCGCAACCGCCTGCGGATCTGTTGCGGCAATCGCCTCCGGTTCTTCCGGCAGAACGACCTGGTCTGCAGCGACGTCGACGTCTGCGTTCTCAAGGTCGCCATCGTCCTGCGCGGCATCCGCTTTGACAGGCACCGCCTGTTCGAATGCGTCGGCCAGGGCAGTGTCTTCGGCTGGTGCAGCGCTTTCATCCAGCGCTTCGGCCGGTTCGACGGTGTCCGCTGCCTCTGGCGCCGCCTCCTCAGGAACCGTTGCCTCCGGAATCGCTGTAATGGGGACCGGTGTCTCTGCGGTCGGCTCCAGTTCCCCGGCCGGCGGCAGGATCGGCAAGGCTTGCGCAGCCTCAGTCTCTTCGTCCGGATCGAGCGTGCCGAGAATGGTCTCGACAGCAAAGAGCAGGTGCAGCGACGGCTCGTCGGCGATCTTGCCGACCGCGGCCGGCAGGTGCCCTTTCCGCGTTGCGACCGGGCGCTTGATCAGCCAGTCGTGGTCCCGGCCGACGGCGTCGACGAGCTGCTTGCGCGTCTCGTCCGACATGCCGAGATCGATGAAGCCCGGCGAGTGCGCGATGATGCCGCCGTTGCCGTCGAGGACGGCCATGTGGGTGTCCGGCCCATCGAGGCCGGCGATCATGCGTGCAGCGCGATCCTCAAGCGTCAACGGCGCGCCGGAATGCGGTGCGGTAAAGAGTACGGCGTCCTCGTCCGGGCGCACGCGGATCATCTCCACGCTCACGTTGAGCGGCGTGCCGCGGAAGCCCGAGAACTTGCGGATCGAAAGCTGGCGCCGGTCGCCGGCGCGCACGAGCTGCGCTCCCGCGGCCTTGAGCTGACGCAGCGACAGGTCGCCCTGGTCCGGTCCTGCATCGATGAAATCATAGATCGACCCAGCTCCGAAAAAGGCCGCGCCCTGGTCGTTGGCCCAGAGAATGCGTGCGAAGTCCCGCGAAAACAGGATCGCCGCGTCGCCGCGGGCAAAATGCTCCCGCACCCGCGCATGCACGGCGATATCGATGAAGGGATACTGTCTCGCGGGCATAAAGGGGGCCTATTGACGGATCGCTTGCGGGTTAACACTCTATTAATACCCGGCAGGCCCGCAAGGGTCCAGCGAGGGCCGGAGCTTCGTCACGGCTTTCGGCGCGAAAGGTTAATTCTCCGGATTTTGTGCACTGCACAATTTTATTGCAATGCACAAGCAAGTAGTTTATATAATGCGCATCAATCAACGGCGCCTCTGAAGAGGGCCAGACACCAAGGAGCGCTTTCATGGCTACCAAGAAGACCGACGACGTATTTTCCCTTTCCTCTTTCGACCCGGCGAAGTTCACCGACAGCTTCCGCGACTTCGCGGAAAAGGGTGCCGTCCAGTCGAAGGAAGCCTATGCCAAGATGAAGACCGCTGCCGAAGAGGCAACGAAGACCGTCGAAGCAACGCTCGAAAGCGCCCAGACCGGCTCCGTCGAACTCGGTCTCAAGGCCATCGACGCGCTGCGCACCAATGCTGAAAATTCGCTGTCGCACATGGAAGCGCTGCTCGGCGTGAAGTCGCTCTCGGAATTCGTCGAACTGCAGACGAGCTTTGTCCGCAAGCAGGCCGAGCTCGCCGTCGAGCAGGCGAAGTCGATGCAGGAAGCGACCAAGAAGGTTGCCGAAAACGTCACCAAGCCGGGCAAGGACGCCGCTGAAAAGGCGATGTCGTCCTTCAAGAACGTCTGAACTCAGCCTACCGCGCCGGCTGAACAACGGCGACAGATTGCTGTCGCCCAATTCTGCCACTGCGCCGAAATCCAAGAATCCGGATGGCTTGCCATCCGGATTTTTTCCAGGATAATCTCAAGTTAAGGCTTGCAAAGCGACGGAAGTCTCCGTATGTGAGCCGCCAAGCGACTGATGTCGCTTTATGTGCGGTTGTAGCTCAGTTGGTTAGAGCGCAGGTTTGTGGCACCTGAGGTCGTAGGTTCGATTCCCACCAACCGTACCATTTCTTCCCTATTCCACCGGTGTAGAGACTTGCAGGGCGCCTTGCTTGGTCAGAACAGCTTGGCCAGGGCTCTTAGCGCCACGATATCTTGGACGCCGTTCTGATAAAGTTCGATGAGCCGGGCAGCGAGCGCCGTTGCCTCTGCCGACTGGCGCGAAAGTTCTCGCTCGCGCAGCGCTTCCTTGAAGACATCGTCGATCTTGGTGAGTTCACCCGGCAGGATCGGCCGGCCCGGAATGGACACAAGCATCCTTCCATACTCCTTTGTCGAAGCGGGAGCGCGTGCCGACTGCGACCGGCGTGTGGGAGCCATCGCCTTGAGCAAGCAGCTCTCTTCCCTGTGAAAGCAACGTCGGACCAGCGCGCCGGGTTCCTGTCGTCGCGATACCCAATTCGGGCTAGTATTTGGGCGCTGGGCGGATCCGGTTCGAATAGACACGGGACCCATCCGCCGGTAAAATTTAGCCAAGAGGATTCCCAGTAAGGCGTCGCAATCCATGGCCAAAGAATCCATCACACGGCGGCTTGCCGCCATCCTGGCTGCCGATGTCGTCGGCTACAGCCGGCTGATGGAGCGAGACGAGAAGACCACCTACACACAATTGATGGCGCGGTGGAGCCAAGTGCTGGAACCGCTCGTCGAAACCCACCAGGGCCGGGTGTTCAAGCGGACGGGCGATGGCGTGCTCGTGGAGTTTTCGAGCGCCGTGAACGCGGTCGAATGCGCCGCCGCCTTGCAGCGGGCGATGTTCTTAGCCAATGCGGACGTGCCTCATGATCAGCAGATCGTGCTGCGCGTCGGCATCAACATGGGCGACATCATGGTCGCCGACAGCGATCTCTACGGCGACGGCGTCAATGTCGCCGCCCGGATCGAAGCGCTCGCCAGGCCCGGCGGCGTGGCGATTTCCGATGGAGTGCACGAATATGTGCACGGCCGCATTGAGCTTGATTTCGTCGACAACGGCCACCACGAGGTCAAGAATATCGAGCGGCCGGTGCATATCTGGAGCTGGTCGCCGGACGAATATGCCGACGCGCCGATTAGGGTCGCCGCCGAGGCCCCGCCGCAACTTCCGAGCCGGCCGTCGATCGCCGTGCTGCCCTTCGACAACATGTCCGGCGATCCGGAGCAGGGCTATTTCGCCGACGGCATTACCGAGGACATCATCACCGATCTCTCCAAGGTCTCCGGTCTCTTCGTCATCGCCCGCAATTCCTCCTTCGCCTACAAGGGCAAGTCGGCGGATATCCGTCAGGTCAGCCGCGATCTCGGCGTTCGCTACGTGCTCGAAGGCAGCGTGCGCCGCGCCGCCAACCGCATTCGCATCAACGCCCAGATGATCGACGGCACCACCGGGGGCCATCTCTGGGCCGAGCGCTACGATCGCGGCATTGAGGATATCTTTGAAGTCCAGGACGAGGTGACGCGCACCATCGTGACGGCGCTCAAGGTGAAGCTGACGGCTGGCGAGACGGAGCGGCGCGAGGGGCGCGGCAAGGTCGATCCGGAGGCCTACGATCTGCTCGTGCGATCGCGCCAGGCGATCCTGCGGTTCGACGCGGTGTCATCTGCGGAAGCGCGCAGCATGCTCGAACGGGCGATCGTCATCGACCCGGAGCTTGCCGCAGCCTACGCGTCGCTCGCGATCATCGCGATGACGGACTACATCAATCGGTGGAACGGTGGTACCGTCGACAATATCGAACGCGCTCTCAAGCTTGCGCAGAAAGCCGTCGAGACCGACGAGCATGAACCTCACGGCCACCACGCGCTCGCTATAGCGCTCTGCTGGAAGCGCCGCTTCGACGAGGCCGAGCGGGCTGCCCAGCGCACGATCGAACTCGACCCGAACTCCGCCGGCGGCCACACTCAGCTTGGCACGATCAGGGATTTTCTCGGCCAGTTCGAGGAGGCCTTGCCCTTCTACACCCGCGCCCACCGGCTCGATCCGCAGTTCGACCTGGCGCTGCATTTCCTTGGCCGGACCTTGCTCAATCTCGGCCGCTTCGATGAAGCCGAGATCGCCTTCAAGCGGCGCCTGGCCTTGGCGCCGCGTTCGGACATGACGCGCTTCTATCTCGCCTGCCTCTACGGTCGTACCGGACGCCATGAGGAAGCGCGGCGCTACTGGCACGAAGTCTTTGAGGTCAATCCGGATTTTTCCATCGACCACTTCAAGCGGGCGATGCCCTACCAGGATCCGGCCGTCATTCCGCGGCTGATCGACGGTCTGCGCGAAGCCGGGATTTCCCTTTAAATATCTGTCTCGCCCGGGTTCGCCCGTGAGGAGCGTGCCTGGGCGCCTGATGTCTCAGACGAAGATCTGGTGCTCCGCGGTCACCAGTTCCTGCAGGAAGGCGACGACGGTGCGCACGCGTACGAGATCGCGGGCGCTCTCATGATAGGTGGTCCAGTAGGCGCGGCGGATGGTCGTTTCCGGCAGGATGCGTTTCAGCTCCGGCGCATGGCGGGCAATGTAGTTGTGCAGAATGCCGATACCGGCGCTGGAGCGCACCGCCTCCGTCTGGCCGGTGGCGCTGGAGATCTCGAAGGACGCGTCCCAGCTGCGCATGATCTCAGCGGAAAAATTCAGCGACGGCGTGAAGATCAGGTCCTCGACGTAGCCGATGCGGCGGTGTCCCCTCAGGTCGTCGATCGTCTGCGGCGTACCGTGTCTTTCGAGGTAGTCGGCCGAGGCGTAGAGGCCGAGCGTATAGTCGGTGAGTTTCGAAGACACGAGCCGGCCCTGTTCCGGCCGCTCGATGGTGATCGCGATATCGGCCTCGCGCTGCGACAGCGAGAAGGACCGAGGCACCGGCACCAGCTGCAGCTTCAGTTCCGGATAGCGCGCCGTCAGCCGGCCGAGCCGAGGGGCGAGGAAAGAGACGCCGAAGCCGTCGGGCGCGCCGATCCGCACCGTGCCGGCGATCGCCGTATCGATCCGGCCGATCTGCGACTGCGCTGCCAGCATCTCTGTCTCCATCCGCTCGGCAGCACTGAGGAAGATTTCACCCTCGGCGGTCAGCTCGCAGCCGTTCGGCCGGCGCACCAGGAGCCGCGTTTTCATCGCCTCTTCCAGCGCAGTCACCCTCCGGCTGAGCGTGGCATGGTTGACGCCCAACCGCTTGGATGCGGCCAGGATCTGTCCGGTCCGCGCCACGGCCAAAAACATTCTGACATCGTCCCAGTTCATGGTGTTGAGCCCCGGTTGCGGTCGTTGGGCTTTAGTTTTTGCACAACGGTTGCTGAATATCGGAAATTGATTTGTTGAAATCGTAGTGCGATCATGCCGCCACAATCAAGATCTGGAGGAAACCATTCATGTACGAACTCGGTCATTTCATTGATGGCAAGCGCGTTGCCGGTAAGAGCGGTCGCGTCAGCAACATCTTCAACCCGGCAACCGGCGAAGTGCAGGGCACCGTGGCGCTCGCAAGCGACGCGGAACTTTCGGCAGCCGTCGAAAGCGCCAAGGCAGCACAGCCGAAGTGGGCGGCCACCAACCCGCAGCGCCGCGCCCGCGTCTTCATGAAGTTCGTCGAACTTCTGAACGCCAACATGAACGAGCTCGCCGAGATCCTGTCGCGCGAGCACGGCAAGACGATCGAAGACGCCAAGGGTGACCTCATTCGCGGTCTCGAAGTCTGCGAATTCGTCATCGGCATTCCGCATCTGCAGAAGAGCGAGTTCACCGAAGGCGCCGGCCCCGGCATCGACATGTACTCGATCCGCCAGGCCGTCGGCATCGGCGCCGGCATCACCCCGTTCAACTTTCCGGCCATGATCCCGATGTGGATGTTCGCCCCGGCCATCGCCTGCGGCAACGCCTTCATCCTGAAGCCGTCCGAGCGTGATCCGTCCGTTCCGATCCGCCTTGCCGAACTGATGATCGAGGCCGGTCTGCCGGCAGGCATCCTCAACGTCGTCAACGGCGACAAGGGTGCGGTCGACGCGATCCTGACGCATCCTGATATCGCCGCCGTCTCCTTCGTCGGCTCGACCCCGATCGCCCGCTACGTCTATGGCACGGCGGCCATGAACGGCAAGCGCGCCCAGTGCTTCGGCGGCGCAAAGAACCACATGATCATCATGCCGGATGCCGATCTCGACCAGGCCGCGAACGCCCTGATGGGCGCCGGCTACGGCTCGGCCGGCGAGCGCTGCATGGCGATCTCGGTTGCCGTTCCGGTCGGTGAGGAAACCGCCAACCGCCTGATCAGCAAGCTGACGCCGATGGTCGAAAGCCTGCGCATCGGCCCCTACACCGACGAGAAGGCCGATATGGGCCCTGTCGTCACCAAGGAAGCCGAACAGCGTATCCGCAGCCTGATCGACAGCGGTGTCGAGCAGGGCGCCAAGCTCGTGGTCGACGGCCGCGACTTCAAGCTCCAGGGCTACGAGCAAGGCCACTTCATCGGCGGCTGCCTGTTCGACAACGTCACCCCGGACATGGACATCTACAAGACCGAAATCTTCGGCCCGGTTCTCTCGGTCGTCCGCGCCAAGACCTACGAGGAAGCCCTCGATCTGCCGATGAAGCACGAATACGGCAACGGCGTCGCGATCTACACCCGCGATGGTGATGCGGCCCGCGATTTCGCCTCGCGCATCAACATCGGCATGGTCGGCGTCAACGTTCCGATCCCGGTTCCGCTCGCCTACCACTCGTTCGGCGGCTGGAAGTCCTCGTCCTTCGGCGACCTCAACCAGCACGGCCCGGACTCGATCAAGTTCTGGACCCGCACCAAGACCATCACCGAGCGTTGGCCCTCGGGCATCAAGGACGGTGCCGAGTTCGTCATGCCGACGATGAAGTAACAACGGGATAAAGATCCTCCCGCCTCGGGGCCTCCTTCGGGAGGCCCTTTTTTGTTGCATTCGGCGATACGACACAACTAATTTGCGAACCGTGGGCAAGGGCCGTGAACGGACCGCTGCTTCAACGGCAGCCTGGCGGGCGGGGGCGCACCAGGCGAATTCTGTTTGATCCTGTGCTGTTGGAGCGCTTTTGCGGCGTGTCCGATGCACAACGGATGGGACGGAGGGGACCATCATGGTCGTGGCTGAAGCGACGTCGTTTCAAGCAGCGCCGACACGCGAGGTTGGCCATGGCTTCATTCATCACCTCGAACGCTTTCGTCCTCAGCTGATTGCCGTCGTCGCTGCCACGATACTTTCCGGGTGGGCAGTCTACCGTTACGCGGTGCCGGCGCTCGTCGAGATCGCGGTGCTGGTGACGCCGCCAGTCGTGCCGAAGATCATGTCAGCGAGTAACCATCGAGGCGATGGACCGAACTGTATTCGACAAGACCAAGCTAAGCACCGAACGCCTTTGCGCTCCCGGACGGCACGCTGGTGGTCACCGACGAACTCATCGAGCTTGCCGGCGACGATACGGAAGTGACTGTCGGGGTTCTGGCGCATGAGATCGGCCACGTCGAACTGGAACACAGTCTGCGCCAGATCTATCGCGCCGCCGGGGTTGCCGGCCTCATCATGATGATCGGCGGCGATATCGGGTTTGGAACTGAAGATTTGCTGGTGCAGGGCGCCGGCCTTCTTTCGCTTTCCTATTCGCGCGGGGCGGAAAGTGCGGCCGACAGCCATTCGGTGGAGCTGATGCAGAAGGCGGGCAGGGATCCGGTGGCGATTGCCCGCTTTTTCGATCTGATCGAGGAAAAGCTCGACGATCATGGCGAAACCAGCATCCTGTCGACGCATCCAGGGACGCCGGAGCGGCGCAAGGCGATCCTCGACTATGCGGCGGAGTTGCGCGCCAAGGCGCAGTGAGCCTGCTGGACGTGTCGTCTCGCTATTCCCGAAACGAAAACAGCGGGCCGATGGCCCGCTGTTTCTGTCTTGCGACTTGTCTGTGATCAGTCCTGCGGACCGTCGTTGTAGCCGACCTTGTCGACCAGTTCGGAAGCCTTCTTGCGGTTCGCCGCGATGTCGGCAAGCGGCAGGTCGTCCGGCTTGATCGTGCCGAAGGACTTGACGACGTCAGACGGCTCGGCGCCCGGCAGAACCGGATATTCGAACACCTGCTCGGCGTAGATCTTCTGGGCTTCGCCTTCCGACAGGAATTCCATCAGCTTCAGCGCGTTGTCCTTGTTCGGGGCGTTCTTGGCGAGCGCCATGCCCGAAATGTTGACGTGCGTGCCGCGGTCCTTGGCGTTCGGGAAGAGCACCTTGATGGCCGCTGCCCAATCCTTCTGTTCCGGCTCCTTTTCGTTGGTCATCATCAGACCGACATAGTAGGTGTTGCCGAGTGCCAGGTCGCATTCGCCGGCGAGAATCGCCTTGGCCTGGTCGCGGTCGCCGCCGTCAGGCTTCTTGGCGAGGTTGTTCTTCAGGCCGGTCAGCCACTTCTCGGTCTCGGCTTCGCCATGGTGGGCGATCATCGAGGCGAAGAGGCCGATGTTGTAGGAGTGCTGGCCGTCGCGGGTGCAGATCTTGCCCTTCCACTTGGGGTCGGCAAGCTCTTCATAGGTGATGTCGTCCTGCGCGACGCGCTCCTTGGAAGCATAGACGACGCGGCCGCGGGTGGTGAGGCCGAACCAGTTGCCCTCAGGATCGCGGAAATGCGCCGGGATGTCCTTGTTGATCGTCTCGTTGGCAACAGGCTGGGTGACGCCCGCATCCTTCGCCTCGGTCAGGCGGCTGATGTCGACGGTCAGGATCACGTCGGCCGGCGAGTTGGCGCCTTCGGCCTGGATGCGCTCGACGAGACCCTTGTCGAGGAAGAGCACATTGGTGGTGATGCCGGTTTCCTTGGTGAAGGCGTCGAGCAGCGGCTTGATCAGGTCGGGCTGCCGGTACGAGTAGATATTGACTTCACCATCGGCCCAGGCGGCGCTCGTTGCCAGCAGGGTTGCCGTCAGGGACAGGACGCCCATCGATGCTCTTGAAACGGACATCGCTTCCTCCATTTTCTCGTTTGAGCTAAGTTAACAAAATTCCTCATCTTTCTGACCGGGGCGCCGCAATCAGTCAATCAGGAAACCGTAAACGCTCAACAAGAAGTGACTTTTCTGGCTTTTTGGAATTGTTCCAAACTACGATCCGTCCTATATGATGAGTTCGTGAACCTCTCGATGCCGGAGTGAATGATGCGTCTGACGAAGCAAACGAACTACGCGGTTCGCATGTTGATGTACTGCGCCGCCAACGGGGAAAAGCTCAGCCGCATTCCCGAAATCGCCAGGGCCTATGGCGTTTCCGAGTTGTTTCTCTTCAAGATCTTGCAGCCGCTGACCAAGGCCGGCCTCGTTGAAACCGTGCGTGGCCGCAACGGCGGCGTACGCCTGCCGAAGCCTGCCTCGGCGATCACGCTGTTCGACGTCGTCAAGGTGACGGAAGACAGTTTCGCGATGGCGGAATGCTTCGAAGCGGGTGAGATCGAATGCCCGCTCGTCGACAGCTGCGGCCTGAACTCGGCGCTGCGCAAGGCGCTGAACGCCTTCTTCGAAGTGCTGCAGGGCTACACGATCGACGACCTCGTCAAGGCCCGCCCTCAGATCAACTTCCTGCTTGGCCTGGAAGAAACCAAGCGTCCGCAGACCTCGGCTGCCTGATATCTCCGAACACCGCCGCGCACATCGAGCGGCATGGCCTGGCGGCTGACGTGCCGCCGGGTGTTATTCCTGCGGTAGATATTCCCGCAATATGAAGTCGATCGCAGTCGGGTCGATTTCAGCCTTGTCGATGCGGAAATCGGCGCCGTAATCCTCCAGATTCTGAAAATAGGCATCGGCGAGCGAAGCTGAGATCACACCGATCGGGCCGATATAGCCCTGGTGCCGGAGGGCTGGGACCGTCTCGCGGAAATCGAGCTGCGGCCGCAGGCGGTTGTCGAGCAGGATCATCGACACCGGTTTGCCGGAGCGCAGGAATTCAAGCGCATCGTCCATCGTCTGGCAGTAGTGCAGCTCGATGTCGATGCTGCTCACCTTGCGGATGAGCGCGCGCAGGATCAGGTTTTCTGCCGGGTCGTCGTCAACGAGCAGGATGTGTGCTTTTCGCGTCATGACCGAATACCCTTGCTGATGGCGGGCGTCCCGTTCGTTGGGCGTGGCGGTGCGAAACGCGGCCACGCATCGGCTGCTACTGGATGATCTGCTCTCGGATTGCCTTCGCCACCATCTGGGTACGATTGACGACGTCGAGTTTCTTCAGGATCGTTGCGGTGTGTGAGTTCACCGTGTGCTCCGACACCGAAACGATGAGCGCGATCTCGCTTGCCGTCTTGCCGTGCGAGATCCATTTGAGGATTTCGGTTTCGCGCGGCGTCAGTCCCATCCCGGCCTTGTTGGCAAGCGCGATGCGATAGAAATAGTCGAAGGCGGCGATCGCGTCATAGGCGAGCGCGACATGCTCGGCCCGGCCGATATCCTCCCCGTCTCCGAGAAAGAGCACGGCGTAGCGTGCACCAGTCGAGGCTGCGTGCACGGGCACGCTGACGAGCAGTTCGAAGCCGAGCTGCACCAGCAGGTTCTGCCCAGCGTCGCAGCCGGGGTCGTCCGCCCGCCAGACCGACGAGATCGCCGAGCGGTGCAGTGTCTTGTAGAACACGGAGTCGCCGAAGCGATGGCGCTTGTCGTATTCTTCCGCAAGCCCGGAGGGCAGGTCGTGCAGCACCAGGCGGGTGGACAGCATGCAGGCGTCGTTCTCGTTGCCAAGCTGCAGGACGCCGAAATGGCTGAAGCCGAAGCGCAATGCCATCGTATGAAAAATGCGGAAGAAATCGACGCGGTTCAGCGCCTTCTCTAGCTCGTCGCGAAGGTCGTATCGCCTGTGATTTTCCAGCAAAGCCGCCACGGACTGGCTATCCCCTTATCGTCGCGCGGCAGTTTATCCCGCGCGCCGCAGCGATCAATCGGCAAAGTGCGTTGCCGGTATTGCGGGCAGGCAGCGTCATGCCCGTCCCTCGGCAAGCCTGCCGAACGACTGAAAGCAGTAAAAGGCAGCTGCCGGTCCCTCCCAAGGACGTCTGGGCACGTCGAATGTCTCCCCCGAGTTTTGTATACATTTTATTGCACAATCCCGTTCGGGATTTCTACCATAGTATCTTGGGATTGACGGAAAGCTGTCGAAGCCGAATCGCATGTCCGTGCGGCCAATGATTACGGCTTTCTCAATCGCGCATTCGCCGAGGAACGCAGGCGGCTGCCGCGGGTCGGCATCGCGCCGCTGACGGGCGGGCAGGGCGGGCCGCAGGCCCTGCGAAAGCGGCCAAAACGCCATGGAGTTTCGGTGCTGCAGCGCACTGTTTTGTCAGTCGATTCTAAAACAGTGGACGAATATCCCGGCTCTACCTGCGGACGAATTTTTCGCATAGACAAATTTCTGCGGCGACTTATTGCAATGCGACGCCAAATGTCGTTCCATCCGGCCTTGACCGGGGGGCAACGGCATTCCGCGTCAGGAAAACACGAGAACAAAAACAAATCTGGGAAGCAAAGCTCATGAAAAAGCTCACTACTCTGTTTGCAGCGACGGCGCTTGCCACGCTGATGGCCGGCTCCGCCTGGTCGAAGACGTTCGTCTATTGCTCGGAAGGTTCGCCAGAGGGTTTTGACCCGGGCCTGTACACCGCCGGCACGACCTTCGACGCGGCTGCGCACACCGTTTACAACCGCCTGCTCGAGTTCAAGAAGGGCACGACCGAAGTTGAGCCGGGCCTCGCGGAAAGCTGGACGATCTCCGACGACGGTCTGGTCTACACCTTCAAGCTGCGTCCGGGCGTCAAGTTCCAGACCACCGAGTTCTTTACGCCGTCGCGTGACTTCACTGCCGACGACGTGGTGTTCTCCTATGAGCGCCAGCTGAAGGCTGACAACCCGTGGAACAAGTACATTGCTGGCGCTTCGTGGGAATACGCAGCCGGCATGGGCTTCCCGGAAGTCATCAAGTCGGTTGAAAAGGTCGACGACCTGACCGTCAAGTTCACCCTGACGCGCAAGGAAGCTCCGTTCCTCGCCAACATCGCGATGCCGTTTGCTTCGATCCTGTCGAAGGAATACGCCGACAAGCTGCAGGCTGACGGCAAGATGGAGCAGATGAACCAGATGCCGCTCGGCACCGGTCCGTTCGCTTTCGTTGCCTACCAGCAGGATGCCGTCATCCGCTACAAGGCAAACCCGGACTACTGGGGTGGCAAGCAGAAGATCGACGACCTCGTCTTCGCGATCACCTCTGACGCTTCGGTTCGCTTCCAGAAGCTCCAGGCTGGCGAATGCCACCTGATGCCGTTCCCGAACGCTGCCGACGTTTCGAAGATGAAGGCCGACCCGAACCTGAAGGTCATGGAACAGGCCGGCCTCAACGTCTCCTACCTCGCCTACAACACCACGCAGGCTCCGTTCGACAAGCCGGAAGTCCGCAAGGCGCTGAACAAGGCGATCAACAAGCAGGCGATCGTCGATGCCGTCTTCCAGGGCGCTGCCCAGCCGGCCGTCAACCCGATCCCGCCGACGATGTGGTCGTACAACGACAAGATCGAAGACGACACCTACGAGCCGGAAGTCGCCAAGAAGATGCTTGAAGACGCAGGCGTCAAGGACCTGTCGATGAAGCTCTGGGCAATGCCGGTTTCGCGTCCGTACATGCTGAACGCCCGTCGCGCAGCTGAACTGATGCAGTCGGACTTCGCCAAGATCGGCGTCAAGGTCGAGATCGTCTCCTACGAGTGGGCCGAATACCTCGACAAGTCCAAGGCGAAGGATCGTGACGGTGCCGTCATCCTCGGCTGGACCGGCGACAACGGCGATCCGGACAACTTCCTCGACACGCTTCTCGGCTGCAACGCTGTCGGCGGCAACAACCGTGCACAGTGGTGCAACCAGGAATTCGACGCTCTCGTGAAGAAGGCGAAGGAAACCTCGGATCCGGCAGAGCGCACCAAGCTCTACGAAGAGGCGCAGGTCGTCTTCAAGCGCGAAGCGCCGTGGGCCACGATCGACCACTCGCTCTCGGTCGTGCCGATGCGCAAGAACGTCGAGGGCTTCGTTCAGAGCCCGCTTGGTGATTTTGCCTTCGACGGCGTGGACATCACCGAGTAATTTAGTTAACTGATCCTTAAGGGGGCGTTTGCCAAGGGCAAACGCCCCTCTTTGCATCCACTATAGCGACCCCGAGTTCCTGCTGGAGCGCAAAAGGTCGCTGTGGCATTTCGACTTGCTGTATGCTTGGCCGCTAAGTGGGAAAGCATGCGGTGGTGCCAGCGGCGGGATACAATGCCGCGGCAACATGGCGCGGGGTTTAACATGTTCCGATTTCTCTTGGGGCGATTGGCTGTCCTGATACCGACCTTCGTCG